>CAKZPE010000084.1 GCA_937138495.1 uncultured Oceanospirillaceae bacterium | reverse complement strand
CAATACAACAACGGGTTAACTCCAACGCGAGCAGAAGAAAAGCTTAACTTACTGTCCGGAATTAGTTGACCACTACACTGACCCTGGTATATTGAGGACCTCCCCTAGAAAACCAAGCACCATTCGGTTCTCTTTTACTCCCACTAAGTTCACCCGAACTTATATCGATAGTTATTGTTGTATCTCCAAAAAGTGCATTTATAGCTGTGAATTTATCAACATGCTTAGAGTCTACGCCAATGGCGATAATTAATGGTTTACTCAGTTCCCCATATCTGTTGCCTTTGGTTTTAATAGCTTTTTTAAGTTGTCGTCCGGTATCAAGAGGTCGAATCTCTGGCATGTTCATACATATCAACCTCTCGCTGGCCTTGCGACAGTCCTCATTCTTTGGAATTGCTAAGAACTCAACATCCCAGCCATCATGTTGCCACTCTAATTTTGGTAGCGTTGATATACCGCTAAGCTGAATTTTCTGGGAGATCTCATCTGGATTTAATGATTCCAGCCATTGGGCTACTGAAGTTCTCAGTTTTTTACTGCTAGGTCTAGAGTTAGGTTGGCCGTCAGCATCAATTGCCAAAAAGAAGTTAGGTGACTCCAGTTTATCTAATGCATCTAAAACTGCATTTTTGTGAGCTTCTGCTCCAGGTACTAGATCTTGTTCAGTTACAACAATTGCTTCTAAATAAAATTCGTCTCCCTCTGGGGTAGTGACAAGGAAGTCGGGCTTTTTAGGTGAGCCATTATTTAGCTCTGGATGAGATATGAGAGTGCATCCTAGCGCTCTGATTGATGCGAAAAGAATCATCTCAAATGCAGCTGACTTAAAGTCTATATTTCTTTTGGATTGTATTCGTGAGCGAATATCTTTCTTTTCTTCTTCAGGATATTCCTCAAAGATTTTTCAAGAAATTCTCTTACTTTTTTAGCCTCTTGGGTGCCTGAGCGGTCTAAATAATCAAATTCCAACTCGGAACGACTTTTAGGGCCTAGAAATTTTCGTTCTTTTTCTTCGAACAACACAGACTATTTCCTTTTTCCTGATGTTCAGCGGAGTAGACGTACATCATTGAAATCGCCTGTAGAGTTAAAAATAGTAACCCTAGTCTACTTATGATGTAAGTGTTGACTGCACATGCATTGATCAAAGTTCGATAGTAGCGCCCGTAAATGCCTAGAGGCGTTTTTCTAGTGGGCACCTGAAGTCTCCTAACAGTCACAAACTGTAGCATCACTTCTAAAGCTTCAAAGTTCTCCCTAACTTTATTATTTGCGTAAGTTGCATCTTTACGTTAGATTGTGATCTATGAGTTTTCACTTATGTTTGAGGAACAAATATGGAATTTCGAGCACCTTCAGTTGCTACAGAACAAACCATGCGTGCTGCCAGCTACCTCACGGAAAATCTTGAAGATCCAAGTGCAGGAAGAATGGTTTTAAATGGCCTTATAAATGAATTAGGAAGCGTCGTTGAAACTTTTCCAGATTGGCATCCGATATTGACTATTCCTGCGAAAGGCTCAACTGAAGAGATTTATGGGTTAAATGGATTGGATGCTTATAAAACTATTGATCATACGGTGCTCTTTGTACGGGGGTTTGTGACATGCCCTTATACTGAAGAAAAAGCAGATCGTCTTATTGAAGCAGTAGAGAAGTTAGATGAGCTCCGTGCATATAAACTGAATCAGCCATTGTATGCAGATAACGCTTATCCTGTAGTTGTAGAAGCATACTCGGTTGAGTTAGAAGCTGACGGTACCATTCGTAGCCGAGATGCATTAATTTGGTTTTCACAGCACTTACTCAATAATGTTTGGAGTTCACAAGTTGCCGAAACTTGGTGGAATATCCGTTCATTAATTCTTGGCAGTCCTCATGGATCTCGCTCTTCTTTGTTTGTGAATCAGCACTCAGGTGCTCATATGCGAAAAATTCTAGAAGCGTTCAATAACAGCGGTATGTTTGGCCCAATTAAAGAGTCTTCACTTGAAATGCTGTCAAAAAAGAAGAGAGACACTATTTGTGAAACTCTCATCAGAGCTGCTGTGAATAGTTGGGATGGCGAGAGCGAAAAGTTTGATTTTGAATTACGTGGTGAAACTTGCAGGGCTAATATTCGTGATACGTGGGGTGATGGTCATGAGCTGTCGGTTCAAGTTGTAATTGGTGATCACGACCTGTATGTCTCAGGTTTTTTCTATCAAGCAAAAAAGCAGGCTACATATACTGAACCTAGGGGAAAGCGCGCTTTTGCTGAAAAATTTTTATGAAAGTAGATTTGTGGTTTCATTAAATAACTATCTCTCTCAAGTCTGTTGCTCAGACTATATTCATCATTTCACCCTATTTGAGATAAGTTGCGAACGGTTTCACTACTTATGAGATTTTCCTTACTGCAGAAATCTCAGATAGGATGAAACGGCCCCATGTTTCCTGTCGTCACCATTTCACGCTATATGAGATTCGACAATCAGCTGGCGGGCTGCTTCTTCGGATAGCAGGTTATCAAAGAAATTTTGAACAGGGCGTACAGTGCTGCCGTCGACGATTGTATGTGAAGGAACCAACGCTCTGAGCGTATCCCATTTGGATTTCTGATGGGTTTTTCAGCGTAAGTAGTTTAAAAATCAGCCTTTTGGCTGTTTTTTGTTGTCAGGGCTAAACGTTTTAAGAAGCCGGTGTGCCAGCCAGCGTAATAAGTTTGTTTTACCGCGTTTTGGCCGTCCAACCTCCGGTTGTTTTTTGCTACAGTTTGGGTTCGCTGAAATGTACCTGTCTGACTGATCCGGAGTCGCCGGGGTAAGGGAGTTTTTAATGAAACCGACTGAACAATTGTGTATTGGCTGCCAGGATGACTGGCTTGCTGCGACGGATCATCCTTTTTGCCGGGAATTGGCATCGGGTGAATTGCCCCTGAGTAAAATGAAGTGGTATCTGGCGCAGGATTATCAGTTTATCGGGTCATTTGTGCGTTTGCTGGCGTCTGCTATTGCCCAAGCCCCCAGCCTGGAAGACAGCATTCCGGCTGCGCAGTTTCTGGCACTGGTGACGGGCCCGGAGAATACCTATTTTCAGCGGTCGTTTGTGGCGCTGGAGATGAGTGCTGAGGAGCAGGCTGTGCCGCCGGCACCTGAGACCCTGGCATTTCTGCAGCTGATGGACAGTGCCCGTGAGTCTGGCCGGTACGAACAGATGATGGCGGTGTTAGTGGCGGCGGAATGGACATATCTGACCTGGGCAGAGCGTTACCCTGATTACCCGGTTGATTTGCCGTTCTGGTTCTCTGAATGGATTGATCTGCATTCCGGTCCTGGCTTCAGCGGTGTGGTGGAATACCTGCGGGGCCAGCTGGATAAGGTCTGGGCTGATCTCAGTCATGAACAGCAACAGCAGGCTAGAGCCAGCTTTGAAACTGCCATGCATTTAGAACGGGAGTTTTTTGATGCTGCTTATGGGAGGTCAGACTGATGACGGGGGAAGCATCAGCTGCTATTTTCTGGTAAGCAGGCATTGAGTCTGCTGATGTTACATGTGCCGTTGTCCGACAATAACTGAGGCAGTTATTGGGTTATGTAGTCAGAGGCTGTCAATCAGATGAAAATAATCAAGTTTGCTGTTTTTTATATCTGTTTTTTTCCTGGCATGCTGTTTGCCCAAAATGTGATGGAGTTTACGACGATTGAAAAGTCGTCTTATGCTGTTATCAGTGAACGGGTGTTAAAAGAGGCTTATGGCCGGTTAGGCATTGATATCCGGGTCAGCGGTGAGCCTGCTCAGAGGGCCATACATAATGCGAATTCCGGTGTGTCGGACGGTGAACTGTACCGGATAAAAGATGTACATCTGAAATATAAAAACCTGATGATGGTGCCTGTATCGGTAGGTGTGATGGAAGGCATGGGGATTACCGCGCAAAGTGATCTGTCCCTGAGAGGCTGGCATGAACTGGCTGATCAGCTTGTCTGTATACGCAACGGGGTAAAGTTTGCTGAAAAAGGCATTGGTGATCTTAAAGCGACGGTTGTGAATTCGAACAGTCAGCTATTCGATATGCTTGGTAAGCAACGGTGTAATGTCATTATTATTGCCCGCCTGACCAGTATTCCTCTGGTACTGGATTTTGCGAAACGTAATAAAGTCTCTCTTTATCAAAGCGTGTTACAGGTCTATCCGCTTTACCACTACCTTCATAAGAAACATGCTCGTTTGGTGCCGCTGCTGACGGAAGTCCTGCAGGATATGAAAGCTGAGGGTCGGATGAAAGCTATCCGGGAAGAGTATATTGCCGAACTGTCTGCACGCTAACAGAGCCCCTGGCGTCATTGACGGTCTTTAAACCTCCTGTCTGATATCCTCTGCGTCTGCCCTTTTCTTTTTCAAGATACTGACCGGTTATTCACGATTCATCAGCGGTGATTTTCCTGAATGACGAACAGGCCAGTGTTGGTTTAGCTGCGTGCGCATAATTTATCTTCTTTATGTCGTTTCTGTGAATAAATAATCTGGGAATACCGTTAAACCCTGCATATAAAGCAAAATGTATTCCGGCTTTCCCCGTTAATATATTGCGTATAAACACGCGGGCCCGAATGACGTATATATATCCGTTCCGGGTTAAGCGTTCGCGTCAGTTAATGAGGTATAGCGGTATGATTCATTCAGAAGAGTTTTTATTGGAGCTTGGCCAGCTGGCAGAGCAAAGTGTGCGGTGTCTGGCACCTTCCTTTAAGGCGCTGCCACCCAGTACCTATCTGGATGGTGCTTATCGACTGAGACGTTTCTCACATTTCAGTATTCAGCAGGGCAAACTGACCCGGCTGCCAACCAAAGCCTTCATACAAAGCAGTGACATTAATACCTTTCAGGGCAGCGTTGAGCGTGTTTATCCGGAGATCGAAGATGATGTCGTTGAAACTGCTGCATTTAAGGGCATGTTGAATAGCTTCAAAGACAAAGCCGGTGTCAGTGATGAACAGCCGGTTGAAGTGCACCAGATGCGTATTATTGCTAAAAATGATGCGCTGACAGAAGCTGCCCCTGAAGGTGTTCATCAGGACGGTTTTAAGAGCCTGGCGGTTGTAGTGATCGAGCGCAGTAACATTAAAGGCGGTGAAATTCAGGTGCATACAGCTAAAGACAGCGCCCCTTTTATCAGCCATACCTTTGATAAGGGTGAATTCGTGGTGCTGAATGATCAGCGCTTTTGGCACAGTGCTACCGGTTTGGAAGCGACCTGTGATGAGGACGCCTATATGGACGTCTTTGTTCTGACTGCCTGAGGACAGATAATGACGGATTTAAATGTTGAGCAGCTGCGTGGCCAGTTTCCTGCCTTACAGCAGCAGGTAAACGGCCGTACGCCGGTGTTTTTTGATGGCCCCGGCGGTGCGCAGGTAAGCCAGTCAGTACTGGATGCTATGACCGGTTATTTAGGCCGTTATAACGCTAATCTGGGCGGTGCATACTTTTCCAGTCATAAGACCGGAGAGCTAATGGTTGCTGCCCGTCAGGCCGGTGCAGATTTTTATAATGCCGGCAGTGCAGATGAGATTATCTTCGGTGCAAATGCTACCACCCTGACCTTCAGTTTTAGCCGGGCGATTGCCAGAGACTGGCAGGCCGGGGATGAAATTATTGTCACGGCGCTGGATCATTACTCCAATGTCTCCCCCTGGGTACTGGCTGCTGAAGAAAAAGGTGTGGTGGTGCATCAGGTTCAGGTCAGTGAAGCGGACTGTACGCTGGATTACGATCATCTGCAGAGCCTGCTCAGCGGTAAAACCCGTCTGGTGGCCTGCACCTATGCATCCAATACCACGGGTTCCATTGTGGATATGCAACGGGTGATCCGTACGGTTAAGGCCAGCTGTGATGCACGGGTCTATATTGATGCGGTACATTACGCGCCCCATCAGCTGATAGATGTTCAGGCACTGGGGTGTGATTTTCTGGTGACGTCGGCCTATAAGTATTTTGGCCCGCATCTGGGGGTTCTGTTTGCTAAAAGTGAAGTGCTGGAACAGCTGCGGCCATATAAGGTGGCTCCTGCCAAAGACCTGAATCCGAACCGTTGGGAAACCGGTACCCAGAACTATGAAGCACTGGCGGGATTCATTGCTGCCATTGATTATCTGGCCTCTCTGTCGGATGACAAAAGTTTAAGCCGTCGTGATCAGCTGACAGACAGTTACCGGAAGATTGTCCTGCATGAGCAGACGCTGAGTGAACAGTTTATCGGCCGGCTGGCGAGCTATCCGCAGGTGCGGATGTATGGCATCAGTGATGCCGCTGCCAGTGATCAGAGAACGCCGACGTTTGCGTTTCGGATTCATCATATTGAGCCCCGGGCTGTGTCTGAGTTTTTTGGTGCGAACCAGGTGTGTATCTGGGACGGTAACTTTTATGCGCAGGGCCTGTATGAACAGCTGGGTCTGACGGATATTGGCGGAGTCATTCGGGTGGGGTGTATGCACTACAACACTGCGGCTGAAATCGATGAGTTCTTTGAATTGCTGGATCAGTTCTTCGCCCTGCAGTCCTGAGTGTTTGATTAAGCAGGTAGCGATGCTGCCTGCTTTTCCTTAAATATTGCTTTCTATTGCCATCCATTCCCTTCAGCTCCCTTCAATTCCCTCCCCTTTTTTTGTTGCTGGCAGACTTACCTCTCTTTTTGGGTTGCTTATGGTCGCTAATTCACCATGGCACGCATAAAATATTCTTTATATTGTTATTTAACAGATAAAGAATTTTTCAATGACGATAAGTTTGGATAATACAGACCGGCAAATCCTTAAGTTATTGCAACAGGATGCTCATTTGTCGGCGTCCGAGTTGGCGGAGCAGGTAAACCTGTCTCAGTCCCCTTGCTGGCGACGGATAAACCGTTTGCAGGAAGAAGGTTACATAAAGCACCGTGTTGCCCTGCTGGACCGACAAAAACTGGGGCTCAGCCTGGTGGTATTCGTCAATATTAAGCTGTCAGCTCATGGCTGGAACATGCTGAATGAGTTTGAAGAAGCCATTGTCAGCTTCCCTGAAGTGCTGGAATGCTGGACCATTTCCGGGGGGATGGATTATACCCTTCGGGTGGTGTCCCGGGATATTTCGACTTATGAGCAGTTCTTGCGCCGCCGGCTGTTACAACTGCCTCATATTCAGGAGGCACAGAGCAACATTGCTATGACCGAGGTAAAGAATTCCACGCAGCTGCCGCTGGAAGATATCTGACCCGGTGGCACCGACGGATTGTCATCTGTCATACGTAGCATTAACCATCAGCAAACTATAAACAGACCGGAATAGCATGGATTTTATTTGGATTTTATTCGCTTTTATGTGTGGCCTGGGCATGAAGTTAATCTCCCTGCCGCCTCTGATCGGTTATCTGTTAGCCGGTTTTATCTTGCATTTTGCCGGGGTGACGCCCGACGATACCCTGAATACGCTGGCGGATCTGGGAATTACCCTGATGCTGTTCACCATCGGCCTGAAGCTGGATATCCGCAGTTTGCTCAAGCCAGAGGTCTGGGTGGGTGCACTGTCCCATATGGGAATCTGGATCATACTGTTTTTTGGCATTGCCCTTGGCCTTGGGGCCGTAGCACTGCCGTTCTTTTCTGATCTTACCTGGCAGAGCGCGGCATTACTGGCCTTCCTGCTGAGCTTTAGCAGCACGGTCTGTGTGGTTAAATTGCTGGAAGAAAGCGGTGAAATGAAAACCCGGCACGGTAAGCTGGCCATCGGTGTACTGGTTATGCAGGATCTGGTAGCGGTACTTTTCATGGCGGTGGCCACCGGTAAAGAGCCGACTGTCTGGGCGTTCGGGCTGATTGCTCTGGTGTTTTTACGGCCGTTGTTTGATTTGCTGCTCAGTAAGTCCGGTCATGGCGAACTGCTGCCTCTGGCAGGGTTCTTTATGGCGCTGGGAGGCTACGAGCTGTTTGAGCTGGTAGGCATTAAAGGCGACCTTGGTGCGCTGATTGTCGGGGCTGTGCTAAGCACTAGCCCGAAAGCGACGGAGCTGTCGAAAACCCTGCTGAACTTTAAAGATTTGTTCCTGATTGGCTTCTTTTTATCGATTGGTTTTACCGCTCTGCCAGACTGGCCGATGTTCTTCACTGCCCTGCTGCTGGCGGTTCTGTTGCCGGTTAAGTTTTTCCTTTTCTTCGCCCTGTTTACCCGGCTTAAATTACGTGGGCGTACTGCGTATCTGAGTGCCCTGACCCTGAGCAATGTCAGTGAGTTTGGCTTAATTGTCGCGGCATTGGCGGTGGATACCGGCTGGATCACTGAACAATGGTTGGTGATTATTTCCCTGACGGTCTCTATTTCCTTTGTTTTCACCAGCACAATTTATAAGCGGGCCCACGAAATCTATAGCGATAATAAAGACATGATCAAGCGCTATGAAACGCCGGACCGTCTGAAAGTTGATGTAATGGTGCAACCGGAGGAGGCTGAAATTCTGGTTATCGGGCTGGGCCGGGTGGGTTCCGGTGCCTATCATGCGTTGCATACCATGGCCGGTGACCGGGTATGGGGCATTGATGCTGACCGGACGCGGGTGAGCCGGATGCGCAAAGAAGGCATGAATGTATGCCCCGGCGACGGTGAGGATGCCGATTTCTGGGAACAGCTGAATTTATCCCGGGTAAAACTGGTTCTGCTGGCATTACCCTCCATTGAAGACAGCCGAAATATTGTTCTGCAGCTTAAGCACTGCTCGTTTGAAGGCAAGGTGGCTGCCATCGCCCGTTATCAGGATGAGCACCAGCAGCTGCACGATGCCGGCATTGATAAGGTATTTAACTTCTTCACTGAAGCCGGTTTTGGTTTTGCGGAAGAAAGTATGTCGCTGATTCAGGAACCGGTGCGCAGTTAGAGTATGACGTTAGAGTATGGCAATACCGGTGTCAGGTGGATTCAGGTAAGATTGTCGGACAATCAGTGACAGGAAAAAACTGGGATGAATAAGTCGGCACTTATTAACAAACGCAGCCTGGAAGATCAGGCGGCGGATCTGATCCGCGAAGACATTGTTAACGGTGAACTGACACCCGGTACCCGGCTGGTGGAAACGTCACTGGCAAAAGAATATGGCTTGTCCAGAGGAACGATCCGGATTGCCCTGCATCAGTTGGGAACGGAAAGCCTGATTACCCAGGTGCCTTATGCGGGCTGGTCGGTAGCACAGCTGACCGGCCAGGACCTCTGGGAGCTGTCTACCCTGAGAACGACCCTTGAAGGTATGGCCGCCCGGTTGGCGGCGGAGCATATCACGGCTGCCGGGGCTGAGCAGTTAAAGGCTGTCTATGCGGATTTGCTTGAATGCTGTGCCGGAGAGGATTTCAATGCCATTACCCGGGCAGATCTGGCCTTGCATAAAGCCATTGTTGATTTGTCCGGACATGGCCGTCTGGCCAGGCAGTATCAGTTAATTGAAAATCAGTTGCTCAGCTACATTTCGGTGTCTAATCAGAGCTTTGATCCGGCGGTTGTTGGCAGCAGTCACCGTGCACTGGTGGACGCAATCTGCGAGGGTCGTGTGGATGACGCTGCCGCGGAAGCGGTACACAGCATCACTGACGCTGAGCAATTACAGCAGGTGTTGTAGGGCTGCTACTCAGCGAGTCATCGTTTTTTGTCTGATTTTTTGTATACAGAAAACTGTATTTTTGTATTAAGCATTGTGTTTTTGTTATTTATACCTGCTGGATGTCGTAAACAGGCGGGTAATTTATGCAGTTAAAGAAGACGTTATACCTCAGTTTGATCCTTGCCATTGTGCTCCCGTTGGCAATTTCCACCTTCATTTTTTCAACCAATATAAAACAGCACGCTACTGAAAAGCTGGTGGCGGAAGATCTGCCCACTGCTCTTCAGGAGGTGCGTAACGCCATTGAACTGGAACTGTCCGGTCCTTTGCTGGCCTCTAAGGCGCTGGCGGAAAATACCTTTATCCGGGACTGGATTCAGGCCGGTGAAGACACCGGGCTTTACCCGAAGATAGATGCATATCTGCGTAATGTTAAGGATAAAAATCAGGCGTTGTCGGCATTTATCGTGTCTGACATAAGCCGTAATTATTATTCTGATGCGGGTCTAAGCCGACAAATCAGTCCGGATACGGATCAGTGGTTTTATAACTTCCTCCGGGCAGATATTCCGTTTGAACTGGCGCTGGATGTGGAAAAAACGCTCAATAAAGCGGCGGTATTTATTAATTACGCTATTCACGTCGACGGTCAACGGGTTGCTGTGGGTGGGGTTGGCCGTTCGCTGGATTCAATGGTTGCACTGATTGAAGCCTATAAGATAGGTGCTTCCGGGTTTGTCTATCTGACAGATGCCGGAGGTGTGGTTAAGCTGCATCCAAACCCCTATATGATTGGAAAAACTGTCGCGCTGGATACCCTCCGTGACGGGGCCGTGGATGAGGTTTCCCGGAATGGCAGAATCTTTATGATGGCCAGTACGCCTCTGCAGTCGCTGGACTGGCATCTGGTGGCAGAAACCCCGAAAGATGAATTGTTTGCTGCGGTGAATGGTGCGGTTTCACAAAGTGTAATGGTGGGCATACTGATTGCCGTGTTAGCACTGCTGGGCGCCAGGCTGTTAGTGAATCAGATATTCAGACCCATCGAGCAAATCAGCATTGCAGTTAAAGATCTGACCGCCAATAACGGTGACCTGACCGCCCGCCTGCCGATAAAAGAACAGAATGAGATCGGCACTCTGGCCGCTGAATTCAATCTGTTTTTACAGCAGTTGCACGAAATGTTCCTGCAGGTTTCAGATACCGCTGATCAGGTGAAAATCATTGCCGGACAGGTGACGGGCCAGGCTGGCAGTGCGTCGGAGCTATCGGAAAAGCAGTCTTTCAGTACCCAGACCGTTGCCGCCGCGGTGACCGAAATGGAACAGACAGTGAAAGGCATTGCGGACAACGCCGGACAGGCGTCAGACGTGGCTAAGACCAGCCAGGCGACGTTGCTACAGGGCAATGAATACGTGAATGATACCATCGGTCAGATGAGCGATCTGGAGCATTCTATCGGTCACTCTGTATTGTCGGTGAATCAGTTGGCGGAAGAAATTGAATCCATCACTGGTGTGCTGGAAGTCATCAAGGGGATTTCTGAGCAGACTAACCTGTTGGCGCTGAATGCAGCGATCGAAGCCGCCAGAGCCGGTGAACAGGGCCGTGGTTTTGCAGTGGTGGCGGATGAGGTGCGTACTTTGGCGCAGCGGACGTCCGAATCCACAGAGCAGATTAATACCATGGTGGTGAACCTCAAGGCGAAAGCTGCCGGTGCGGTGGATGCGATTCAGTCTGGCAGCGAGAGTACCCGCCAGACTGCTGAACGGCTCTCTGAAACCGGTCATACCCTGCTGAATATCAGTGAAGAGATTGTCAGCCTGACAGACATGAACAGCCAGATTGCCATTGCTACGCAGGAACAGTCACTGGCCACGGAGGAAATAAACCGCACCGTTGTGGTTATTTCAGATACGGCGGATAACACCCGGGATACGATGCAACAGTCCTCCGCCCTGTGTCTTGAGCTGCATGCTCAGGCGAAAGTGCTGGAGCGGCTGATTGGGAAATTCACGTTATAGTTCTCTCTTGTTCCGGGGCTTGCCCTCAGAATATCTGAGGATTGTGTTCCGCAGAAACGAATAGCTTTCGCGTCTGCTTTGGTGGCACATTTACACTGTTCAGTAACCCTATAACAGGTAAGGTATCACCATGAATCAGTCTGTTTCTCCGCCGGTGGCAGCACCAGCCCGCCCTTTGGGCTGGCTGTTCAGGAAACCCTGGCAAATCACGCTGATTATTTGTCTGGCGGTCGGTGCCGGTTATGCCCTGTCGGCCGCGTTATCCGTGAATATGGCGATTGTCGCCGGGCTGAGTATTTTCTGCATTGGCCTGTGGGCAACATCGGCTTTGCCTGAATACTGGCCGGCTCTGGTCTTTTTTCTGGTGGTCAGTGCGCTGCAGCTGGCACCGGCTGAGGTTACATTTTCCGGATTTTATGCCTCAGGATTCTGGTTACTGTTCAGTGGTGTCATTCTGGGAGCCGCAATCCGGCACACCGGTCTGGGTAGCCGTGCCGGTACGATGCTGTACCGGATGACCGGGCGTTCTTATGCCGGTACACTGGCGGGAATTACGGCCTTTGGGCTCGCGCTGGCATTTATCATGCCTTCTTCTATGGGGCGGATTGCCTTACTGGTGCCACTGGTGATCGTACTTGCAGACAGCATGGGATATGCCGCCGGCAGTAACGGCCGGACCGGTATGGTGGCGGCGGCTGCGTTTGGCACCTGGCTGCCGGCATTTACTATTTTGCCTTCAAACCTGCCGAACATGATGCTGTCGGGTATGGCTGAGTCTTTGTATGGCGTCCGGCTGGCGTACTGGGAATATCTGCTGATGCATTTTCCGGTGCTCGGGGCCGGCAAAGCGATTCTGCTGGTGTGGCTGATTCAGCGTCTGTTTCCTGACCGTGCTCCGGATGCGGTGGTGACCGGGAATACCACTCCGCTCAGCCGTGCAGAGTGGCGGCTGATACTGCTAACTGGCGTATGCCTGTGCCTGTGGATAACCGATAGCCTGCATCAGATAGCCCCTGGCTGGGTTGGGCTGGCTGCGGCGCTGGTATGTCTCTGGCCGTATGCAGGACTGACCGCAAAAGACTGTATTCATGAGTCTGTTAAATTTGCGCCCCTGATTTTTATTGCCGCTATGATTGGTTTAGGCGCGGTGATTTCCCATGTGGGGCTGGGAGCTGCAGCAGTTGAAATGTTGAGCCGGTATGTCACATTTTCACCGGATGGCGGGTTCAGCAATCTGCTGGCTCTGACGGGCATTTCGACGCTGGTGGCTATGTTGACCAACTTGCCGGGTGTGCCAGCTGTGATGACCCCGCTGGCAGCGGATATGGCCGGTATGACCGGCCTTTCACTGGGCACAGTCTTAATGATCCAGGTGCTGGCGTTTTCTAATGTGTTTTTACCCTATCAGGCGCCGCCGTTAGTGGCTGCTATGCAGCTGGGCAAACTACCGCTGGGCAGAATCAGCCTGTTATGCCTGCTACTGTTTACGGTTACTTTGCTGATCTTAACCCCGCTCAGTCTGTTATGGTGGCAGGTAATCGGCAGCATTTAGAGAGTATGGGATGGACATTCATCAGCTGAAGACCTTTGTGACCGTTGCCAGTGAAGGCAGTATTACGCGGGCAGCAGAGCGTTTATATCTGAGCCAGCCGGCAGTCAGTGCGCATATTAAGTCTGTGGAAGATCTTCTCGGGCTGACGTTGTTTGCCCGTACGTCTAAGGGCATGAAGCTGACGGCTGACGGGCGGCAGTTACTGGTTAAAGCTGAACAGGTATTGGTGGCTCACCGGGCCGTGCTGGAAGAAGCCAGCCGGATTCGGGGACAGATATCCGGCCAGCTACGTCTGGGTATGGGCGGTGATGGTTGCAGTGATCTGCTGGGTAGCCTGCTGACCCGGCTGGCAGCGCACTATCCGGAGGTTGAAGTCACCCTTATTCATGGTCATTCAGACGCCATTCTGGAGAAGATTCGTGGCGGAGAGCTGGATGCCGGTTTTTATAATACAGCGGCAGCGGCTGAGCCGGCTTTCAGAGAGACTGAAGTGGCTCGCTTTGGTATTTATCTCACGGCTCCTCCCGGGCTGGTACCTGCTTCAGAGGTAACCGACTGGGCTGCGCTGGAGCGCCTTCCCTGGATTGTCTGTCCGGCGTCCGGTACCTGCTGTGGCCGGGCTGCTGAAGCATTGTTTGAGCAACAGGGTATACGCCCGGCGCGGATTATCAGCATCGACCGGGAACAGATAACCAAAAAGCTGGTTGCCGGCGGTGTCGGTATAGGGTTGCTGCATGCTGCAACGGCAGAACCGGCTGCTGATAACGGCGAGATTGAGTTGCTGGAAGAGATTGAAAAACCGGTGCGGGTGCTGTTCAGTTATCTTAAGAACCGTCAGCAAAGCCCTCTGCTGACCCGGGTTGCCTCGCTGGTGGAAGAGCTGGCAGTTTAATAAGCAGGGTTATCTCATTTCCAGTGGTACATCCGAGGTGGAGCTCGTTCGCTCTGCGCAATGTATTATCCGGATTGGCCGGTTCACCGGTGTCGTCACCAGTATTAACCGTTGATACCGTCGCCGTAAAGAGACTGCAGCCGGGTGAGTGGATGAGTCCGGTTGTCCGGCTATGTGCGCCGGCAGGCACCACTCTTTGACGGTAACGGGTGAATGGTTGCTGAGACGATTTGTGGTGTCATTTTTACATATACAGTAACACCCAGTGTCAATTTTGGCAGGCATGACGCGTGTCATGCCTGCCGGCTCATTTAAGGAAGTTGCCAGGCAATAAGGCTGTTATCCATCATCATAGGGGCATAAAGCGTGTCACCTTCTGCGCCGATATCTGCCAGCCCAGGTGTGCTGCGCAGCATCCGTTCGCGCTGATTGTCTTCCAGCCGATAAAGTTCGCCGCTTATCCAGTCACTGATGTACAGAGCATTGTTATGGCGGATCACCCCGTCCAGATTCCCCAGTTCATAGCCGGTAGATACCGGCCGTAAGGTTTTGTCTGCCGGATTTACCCGGTAAAGGCTGCCGGGGACTTTCGTCGTGAAATCAGGTTGTATTTCGGTGCCCCAGCTGGCGATGAGTAACTGGTTGTTTTCCCACAGCAATCCATTGGGATGGGAGATCTTATCCGGGGTTATCCACAGAGAGAACTGGCCATCCTTCAGCCGATAAACACCTCCGCCGAGCATATCTGAAACATAGATACTGCCATCGGGTCCGGCGGTGACATCGTTGAGCATTTTAGCGTCTGCTTGTGTATAGCTTTGCAAAACAGAGCCTGTGGATAAGCTGATGACGTGCAGGCTCTGCATGTCTGCCGCGTATAGCTTACCGTCACTGATCGTCAGGCCTTTCGGGGCGTCCAGCCCAGTAAGCCAGTGGCGGGTCAGTTGTTTACCTTGTTTGCTTACCCGGCTTATATAGCCTTTACCGTTCAGCTCCGTCGGTGCGCCATTTATATTAGATACGTATAACCAGGGGCTGTCCGGGTCAGCAACGACGGATTCTGGCTGATCGAATGCCTGCAGTTGCCATAACGGTGTCTGAAAATGGTTGTCTGCGCTGGCCGTTAAACTGATGCCTGCCAGCAGTCCGGTACTGATGATTTGGCTGATCCTGATGGTTTGCATAGATGCCTCTTTACTATTGATTGCTGAATGGGTTGTGTAACGGCCGTGCTATTCAGGATATTTATATGTATCTTTATAGCAATTTGTTTGTGGTTAAGTATCAAATAATGATGCTTTTGTTCTGTAGGAGGATCAGGCAGTGTCACCGGAACAGGAATTAGGTGGGTTATTCAGTGCGTTAAAACAGATTCTTAAGGCGCAGGGAATCCGTTACCGGGATCTTGCCGCCATGCTGAACACATCTGAAGTGACGATTAAACGGTTATTCCAGGAGCAGGATTGCAAGATGAGCCGCCTGCTGGATATTTGTGAAGCATTGGGGGTCAGCTTCAGCGACCTGATGAGGCTGGCCGATCAGGCGCCTGCAGAGCCGTCGGAATTGCCCTTTGAAACCGAGCAGGCGCTGGCTGAGCAACCAGGGCTGTTCAGTTGTCTGGTATTGCTGCTCAGTGGATTCGATGCCCGGGCGATCGCCCATTACAACCAGCTATCATCTGCCGATGTGTATTTGTACTTGCGTGAACTGGAAAAATTACAGCTGGTGCGCCTCGGGATGAAGGATTCGGTTCATTTACTGGTGAATATGCCGGTGCGCTGGCGTTTGGACGGCCCCCTGCATAAAACGCTGGTGAGTGTTAATCAGGCGTTTATCGGCCGCGCAATTGGTCAGGAGCATGACGGTGATTATCCGTTTTATTCAACCAGCCGGTTATTCAGTCAGCAGAGTATCCGGCAGCTTAAAGATGAGATTGATCAGCTGTACCAGCGGTATCAGCAACAGGCATCACTGGACCAGATGTTTTATCCGCCGGATGCGCTGGCACCTTTTAAGATGGTCACCACCATGATGCCGTTTGATGTTCCCGGATTTTTCGCAGTGCCCCCGTTTAAAGCAGCAAAGAACAGATGAAGTGAATATTCACTTCATCTGTAACACCCTGTTTTAAAGAAAGACTAACCAACGGGAAGATGGTGTGAGGATTTCACTTCACGCAGCGACAGGTTGGAATGAATGCTGGCAACCCCCGGAATTTTCCGTAATACCTCTTCCAGAAAATGGCTGTAGTCATCCAGATCTTTGGCGACAACCTGCAATAAAAAATCCGCTGCGCCGGTGGTGTTATGACAGGTCAGTATATTGGGACAATCCTGGATGGTCTGTTCAAACTCGGCATTTACGGCATCTTGTTGCGCAAAACTGATTTGTACAAACGCCAGTACCCCTAAGCCCAGTTTCCGGCGGTTAATATTTGCCTGATAGCCTTCAATGTAGCCTTCCTGTTCCAGCTGTTTAAGCCGCCGCCAGCAGGGTGTTTCACTCAGGGAGAGTTTTTCAGCGAGTTTTGCATTGCTCAGGCGCCCTTCTTCCTGAAGGATCGCCATTATTCGCATATCTGTCTTATCAGGTTGCATAAAAGGTTGATTCTTTCTGTTTTAAATAATTAAAAGAAAGACTATTGCACTCAATGTGATTTAACAAGAAGGAATAGCAAGGTTAATTCTCAGGATTCAGCCACAATACGCTCTGAGTTAAACCCTGTTCCGGAGTGTTAGAGATGGATCTGAGTATCTGGCTGGCTTTCAGCCTGGCCACTGTCGTAATTGTCATTGTGCCGGGGCCGACGAATCTGGTGATTTTGACCAGTGCCCTGCAGAGTAGCCGTCAGGCGGGTTTCTGTATCCTGGGCGCTGTCCTCGCACATCTGATGTTCTTTTCGCTGATGGCGCTGGGTGTACAGGTGATTCTGGCGGAATCGGCCTTTTTGTTTGAGGTGATACGCTGGTGTGGGGTGCTGTTTCTGTTCTGGTTGGCCTGGGCGCAGTGGCGCAGCCTGAAAGCCACACAAAACTATACACAGATGTTCGTGGAAAAGACCCGGATACGTGCGCTGACGGAAGGCTTTCTGATCAATGTGACCAATCCTAAGTCACTGTTGTTTTATGGGGCTTTCTTTCCGCCTTTTATCGATCAGAAGCTGAGTCTTAGCATGCAGTTAGGCGTGTTGGGCAGCACCTTCATGGGGATTTTCCTGGCCAATGCTCTGTTACATCTCTTGCTGGCTAAGAAGCTACGTTTGGTATTGCGCCGCCCTGAATGGCAGGCAAGACAGAAACGTTTTACTGCACTGAGCTTTCTGGTATTGGGTTTAGGGTTAGCTGCCGGAAAATAACAGGCGGCCATTATTTACAACGCTAAACCGATGAGTGTTGATATTTTAAGGCGCTAACAGCACTTTTTTTTCATAAAAAAAGTGCTGAAAATCATAAAAAATCACCGAAATGTTATTATAAAGACACATAAAAATAGCTTTTTAAGTAGCAGTTAATGTTGCCCTTCTTCCTCTTTCTGATGTTCATTTTTTTCTTCGTTTTTTGGTGACGCAGCTTATCATGCCGTTATACTGAAGTTCTGTAGCTCAGAAAAAAGGTATTAAGATGTGCTGGCGCAGGGTCCTTCTGATTACGCTTAGTGTGATACTTTCAACCGGTGTTTTACCTGCTTCTGTGGCGAGTGCTGCGCCGGTCCGGGTGCTTTATATCAACTCTTATCATCCCGGTTATGAGTGGAGCGATGCTATTCAGGCAGGCGTGCAGGAGGTTTTCAGTCGTTCTGGTCTGGAAACGGAGCTTACGATTGAGTATCTGGACGCAGGCCGTTTTGATTTTGTTCGGCTGCAGGCGGCTCAGGTGCGTCTGATCAGTGCCAAATACCGGGATTATCAGCCCGACATCATTCTTACTTCAGATAACTATGCCTTTAATTTTATAAAGGAATATCGGGAGGTATTTTTCCCGGACATTCCGCTGGTGTTTTCCGGCTATAACAATTTTACCCCAGATGTGCTGGGCGACATGCAGAATGTGACCGGTGTGAACGAGGAAATTGATTATCTGGACGGCATTAATATGGCCTTGTCGGTCCATCCGGATACTCAGGTGCTGGCATTTGTATTTTCAACCGATGATGTCAGCAACCGGCGTAATTATGAAACGGCCAGGCCGGTGCTCAGTGCGCTGAGTGCCAGTTATGAGATCGTTGAACTGCTGGATATGTCACAGGTGGATATTGCGCAACGGTTAACATCAATGTCAGCGAATTCTCTGGTATTTCTGGCCGGGCAGACGGTCGATCGTCTTAGCGGGCGGAATTATTCCCGGGTTGAGCATGGCCAGAGAATTGTCGATGTCAGCCCTTTTCCTGTGTATAGCTTCTGGCCTTTTCATCTGAAGTCCGGGGCGCTGGGCGGACGGCTGATCACCGGTGAGGAACAGGGCCGTGCGATGGCACAAATGGCCTTACGGATTTTGAATGGTGAAGCGCCGGCCGATATTCCGGTGATGATGGACAGCCCTACGCAGGATATTTTTAATTATTCACAGTTGGCACGTTTTCGGATCAGCCCGGACCGCTTACCGGCAGGTGCAATGATACAGGGGATGCCGGAGACTTTGTGGGCCAGGTACAGTATGTGGTTGGTGAGCGGTTTTGTTTTTGTTGTCATACAAAGCATGCTGATCATTATGCTATTCCGCAATGTTGGCGCGCGTAAGAAGGCAATTGCGGCATTGTCTCATGAGCAGTCGCAGCTTGAGCACCGTGTGTCTGAGCGAACCGAAGCACTGCAAAAAGCCAATTTACGGCTAAAGAAAATTTCGATGGAAGATGGTTTAACCGGGCTGGCAAACCGTCGCTATCTGGATCAGGCACTGGGAAAAGAGGTTATCCGCCGTGACCGGCATGCCGCTGAGTTAACTGTGATGCTGATCGATATCGATTACTTTAAGCAGTTTAATGATATTTATGGGCATCTTGAGGGGGATGCCTGTTTACAGGAAGTGGCGCTGGCATTGCAGGAAACCTGTATACGGGACAGTGATATTGTGGCCCGTTTTGGGGGGGAGGAGTTTGTGATTGTGTTGCCGAATACCGGGTGTAGCGGCGGCGCAAAGGTGGCGGAAAAAGTGATGCGCCAGATGGTAAGTCTGAATATTTCACACACAGGTTCTGATATCAGTGACCGGCTGACGGTGTCGGTAGGAATGGTGACGGTGCCCATGGGGATCAGCCTGACACAGCATGCCATCATCGAATTGGCGGATGAGCAGTTGTATCTGGCTAAAGGTACCGGCCGTAACCGTATTTGCGCCTGTACGGCCGGAGGGCATCAGGTAACTGCCTGAGCCGTTATCTGGTTTTGGTTTTCTGGCTCAGTGCCGCCTGTATGCTATCGGTCAGTGGCGTGGTTGCCCGGCCAATCAGCGATTGCAGTTGTCTGCTGTCATCCGCCAGCCAGCCCTTTGCAGCACAGTTCTCTGCATCAGCCAGTATTGCTGCGAAGCCTTCCGGCAATCCGGCCTGAATCAGACCCTGAGTGTAGTCCTGCTCATTCAGGTTCTGGTATTCAATGTGGGTTTTGCTTTGCTCGCTTAACAGTGCGGCAAACTCTGCCAGGTTAAAGCTGTTGTCGCCTGCAAGTTCATAGGTTTTTCCTGCCTGATTGTCGGTTGTCAGGGCGACCGCAGCGGCTGCTGCATAATCCCGACGGCTGGCAGATGCGAACCGCCCTTCTCCTGCGCAGCCGAACAGTTGCTTCATTTCCAGCATGACAGGAATGTTCATTGTGTAATTTTCACTGTACCAGCCGTTACGCAGAATCACGCTGGGCAGTGTTGATGCATGGAGTAATGCTTCGGTTTGCTGGTGCTCTTTTGCCAGCCGCATGGGTGAGCGGTCGCAGTGAAGGATGCTTGTGTATGCCAGCAGTTCTACGCCTGCTGCTTCTGCAGCATGAATAACAGCCTGGTGCTGAGGTACCCGCTGCCCTACCGCACTGGATGAAATCAACAGCACTTTCCTGGCGCCTTCAAAGGCAGACTTAAGGGTTTCAGGCTGGTCATAATCCCCTTTACGTACCTGAATACCAAGGGTTCTCAGTGCTTCTGCTTTTTCGGGGTTGCGGACGGCCGCAATGATATTTTCCGCGGCAGTGCGCAGTAACAGTTCTTCGATAACCTGTTGGCCGAGCTGGCCGTTTGCACCTGTAACAACAATCATTATGTGTCTCCTGTGAGTTGTGTGTTGCGAACTGAGACCAGTATGGAAAATAATGATTGTCATGATTAGATAATCAATTACGAATAGATTGATCGATATATGAGTACAGTTGATATTAACCGCCTGAAGCTTCTGGCGGTTTTTGTAGAGGTTGTGTCCTGTGGGAGCTTCGCAGCAGCAGCCCGTAAATTAAGAAGTAGCCGCTCCAGAGTCAGCGAGCAGGTTGCACAGCTTGAGAGCAGTCTGGGGGTGCGGTTGCTTAACCGTACCACCCGCCAGTTGAGTATGACGGCGGAAGGCCGGGAGGTATTTACCCGGGCCAGTGATTTACCCAGAATTCTGACGGATGTGGAAATTGCCAGCAGTCAGGAAGTTGCCCGTGGCCGGGTAGCGCTGACGGTTAATCACGACATTGCTATTTCACGGCTATTGCCGGCGCTGGAAAGCTTTCAGCAGCGTTATCCCCGTATCCAGCTGGATCTGGTACTCAGTGATGACCGTCTGGACCTGATTGCTGAACAGATTGATGTGGCTATCCGTGTGGGTTTGCCTAAAGATGACTCGTTGATCATGCGGCCTCTGTTTGAGGACCGGATGCATATCTTTGCGTCACCGCAATATCTGCAGCGTTATGGGGAGCCGGCGTCTGTCAGTGAGCTGCAGGCTCATCGCTGGATTACCCTGCAACAGGCCAGCCCGTCGGCAGATGTGAATATGTATCAGGGAGATCAGCCGGTGACCGTCTGCCCGGAGCATTATCATATGTGTAACTCTCCTCTGATGCTGCAGAGAATGGTACTGGCGGGACTGGGGATAGGTTGCCTGTTGCCTTCAACCGTTGCGGACGAGTTGCAGGCCGGTGATTTGGTGCGGTTAATGCCGGGTTTACAGGGAGAGGCGCTGCAGTTTTCTCTGGTCTATCCGTCAAGGCGTCAGATGCCATTGCGAACCCGCTGCCTGATTGAGCATTTACTGGCGGCCAGGCTATTTACATAAAACAAAAGCCCTGTTGCTTTATAACCTGTGGTGCAACAGGAATCAGCAACAGGGCTTTTTAAGGGAATGCAGCTCAGGGGGAACTTTCAGAGTCTGCAAGTCTTGCTTATGTCAGCCGCTCAGTGCGTGTTCTTGAAGAACTGAGTTGTTGTACGGGCAACGTTAGGGTTCAGGTCAACGCTGAACAGTTTAGCGGCACTGCTCAGGCGGTTGATCACTTTTTGCTTACGCAGTTGGCGGCTTTCTTTCTTTTGCAGATCTTTATATTCAGAAGAAATGCGCATGAAGTAATCTTTTTCAGTTTCGCCAACCAGTGGGAAGCTTTCTTTCATGAAGTTATCGAAGTTCATCATTGTGGTATCACTCAAAATAGGCTGTTTAAAAGTACTGTTTGCCCGGATCACTTGAGCTTTTCAGTTGCAGGCATCATAGGCCTCAAATGACGGCTGAACAAACGACACTTTTTCACGCAAAAGATGAATAAATGTATTCAGTGAAGATTATCTTATGTGACACTTTAGGCGTATTTATGTGAGTTAAGTCCGATTTAGGGGGGTAAGTCGCCTTTTTACTCTAATTGTCTGATTTTTAATGATGAGTATTTTGGCGTAATGGTTTCCGGGTCTGTCATAGCCCTGTCATTGTTTTCTGATTTGTCATCAGGACTTTGATCCAGGTCATATAGCCATATAGACTGGCGGTCCCTGTTATTCGGTTATTTCTAAGGAAAGTCAGATGGAGTTTGATGCGCTGCTGCTTATTTTGTTGTTTGCGACCGGTTTGGTAGCAGGTTTTGTGGACAGTATTGCCGGCGGTGGCGGATTAATTGCTTTGCCTGTACTGCTTTCCACCGGAATGCCACCGTTAATGGCGCTGGGGACCAATAAGCTTCAGGGCAGTTTTGGCACGCTTGCCGCGTCAGTCTATTTTGTACGTAAGAAGCTGGTGAATCTCCGGCAAATGCGGCTAATGATTCTGATGACGTTTCTGGGGGCGATGGCCGGTACCTTGCTGGTGCAACAGATTGATGCGTCTGTGCTGGCGTTAATCATGCCTGGCCTGCTGGTGTTAATGGCGCTGTACTTCATGTTCTCAAACAAAGTGCAGGATGGTGATACTGAGCGGCGCTTGGGGCCTCTTACCTTTGCTTTGAGCTGTACAACGGCGATTGGCTTTTACGATGGTTTCTTCGGGCCCGGTACGGGTTCTTTTTTTGTTATCGCGTTTGTGGCGCTGGCGGGATATAGCCTGCCTAAAGCGACAGCCAATACCAAGATCCTTAATTTTACTTCCAATATTGCGTCACTGATCTTCTTTGCTGTGGGCGGACAGGTCGTTTGGATGATTGGTCTGCTGATGGCCTGTGGCCAGATTATTGGTGGTTTTTTGGGTGCCCGTGTTGTAGTGAATAAAGGCACAGGATGGATCCGTCCTTTGATTGTTACCATGACCTTAGGTATGTCGGCTAAACTGATTGCAGATCAGTTTGGGTTTTCTTTGGTGTAAATACTCACTAACCTATAACGTATGGATATTAAAAGTTATTTTTATTTAGTTCGGGAGGTGCTTATTAGACGTTAGTGTTTACTTACGGGTGTGTTCTGCTTCAGATTATTCTGCTCATTTCATCAATCGCATCTGCCATATCCATGGTCCTCTGAGTGACAATATATTGGGCATCGCTTAAGGCTTTATTGTAGAAGTGGTTGCCAATGTTGTCGGCAATAAAGTCCAGGAAAAACTCCGCCTCAAACTGCCCCATTTCCAGGTCTAATTCCTCTGCACAGTATTTTTTCAGTTTATCCAGAATGATTTCCTTTTGTTCCTTTTCGAATTTAATAGCCGCCATGGATAAGTCCTTTAGGGTTTCACGTGAAACACCGGTTTACCCGGTGATGGTTTTTACTGCACTGCTAAGGTTGTCGCAGATGACAGTTCCGTTTGGCAAATTGCCTTTCAGCAGTGTGCGTTCACCTTTACCGGTTTTAACCAGTAATGTTTTACAGCCAGCTGAAACCCCTGCCTCAAGGTCACGTAAAGAGTCACCTACTACATAGACGCTCTCAGGGGCTGTATCAGGGTGCTTTGAAAGAATGTCGGTGATCATTCCGGGAAGAGGCTTACGGCAGTTGCAGCTATCGTCAGGGCCGTGTGGGCAGTGTTCTATGTGTTTTATGCTGCCGCCAGCTGCAGTAACCAGTGATGTCATTTTTACATGCATCGCTGAAAGCGTTTCCGGCGAAAAATAGCCTCTGGCAAGGCCTGACTGGTTGGTCGCTATGCAAACCTCAAAGCCTGCTTTGCACAGCTCGGCGATCGCTTCAATGCTGCCGGGAATTGGCTGCCACTCATCAACTGTTTTGATGTAGTTGTCGGAGTCGTAATTAATAACACCGTCACGGTCGAGAATAACTAACTTCATGGTTTACCTGAAAATAAGCAATAAAAAAGCCAGTTGGTTTTAGCAACTGGCTTTATAGTTTAAGCGGAACTGATTAGCCCAGCAAAGAGATGTCGGCTACGCCCAGGAACAGATTGCGCAGTTGGCCAAGCAGCGCCAGGCGGTTATTACGGATCTGCTCGTCATCTGCCATTACCATGACGTCATCAAAGAAGGTATCAACCGCGCCACGAAGTTCTGCGAGCTGCTCAAGTACGGCTTTGAAGTTACCTTCAGCGAACAGTGGCGCCAGCGCCAGTTGTTTATCAGAGACGGCTGTAGCCAGTGCTTTTTCAGCGTCTTCCTGAAGCAGTTCCAGTTTAACCGGCTGGTTGCCAGTTACGCCCTGCTTGCTCAGAATGTTGGATACGCGTTTGTTGGCAGCGGCCAGTGCTGCAGCTTCTTCCAGCGTCTGGAAGTGATTGACCGCTTTAACGCGCTGATCAAATTCCAGTGGGCGGGTTGGCTTCACTGCCAGTACGGACAGGAATACTTCTGCTGAAATGTTCTCGTCATCGTACTTGGCGCGGAAGCGCTCCAGCATGAAGTTCAGAATCTTATCCCCTGCTTCCTCCCATTCAAACACTTTGTCGTAGCAGGCGAGTGAGCGCATGATCAGCTCTTTAAGATCAAGATCAAGATTGTTCTCAATGATGATGCGTAATACGCCTAACGCTGCTCGGCGCAGTGCAAATGGATCTTTAGAGCCTGTAGGTGGTTGGTTAATACCAAATAATCCAACTAATGTATCCATGCGGTCAGCAATTGCTACAGCTATGCCCGGTTCTGTTTTGGGAATATTGTCGCCCGCAAATTTTGGTAAATATTGCTCTAATTGAGCTTTCGCTACATCTTGTTTTTCACCATCATGGAGCGCGTAGTGGTAACCCATTAAGCCCTGTAGGTCAGGAAACTCGAAGACCATATCGGTCATTAGGTCTGTTTTGGCAAGCATTGCAGCTCGTTTAGCATCTTCTGGATTGTAGCCAAGCTTGTTAGCGATGAATTCTGAAATACCCGCTACCCGTACTGCCTTGGCATGCAGTGTGCCCAGATCTTTCTGGAAAACGATGTTGTTCAGTTTTTCGATCCGTGACTCAAGCGTTTGCTTCTTGTCCGTCTCAAAGAAGAACACAGCATCGGCAAGACGTGGACGGATAACTTTTTCGTTACCCTCAATGACCTTGGCCGGATCTTTGGATTCGATGTTTGCGATCGTGACGAAGTAAGGCAGTAGCTGCCCTTCTGCATCCGTGACGTGGAAGTATTTCTGATGCTCTTTCATGGAGCTGATCAGTGCCTGAGACGGTACTTCCAGGAAGCGCTCATCGAAACGTCCTGTCAGTGCAACCGGCCATTCGTTCAGGGCTGTTACTTCGTCCAGCAGGTCGTCTTCAATCTGAATGACAGCGTTGATTTTGACGCCCTCTGCGATGACCTGAGCGCGAATTTTTTCGCGGCGATCATCAAAGTCAGCAATGACTTTACCGACGCTTTCCAGGTTTTCCAGGTATTCGTTTGCGCTGTTTAGCTCAATTTCTTCGTTGTGGTGAAAGCGGTGACCCATGGTGGTCCGTCCGGCTTGCAAGCCAAAGACTTCACCTTCGATAACCTGGTCACCTAACAGCATTACCAGCCATTTGGTTGGGCGGACGAATTCTGTGCGTGATGCACCCCAGCGCATACGCTTTGGAATTGGCAGCTTCAGGATGGCATTTTCAACGATGGCGGATAATTCGCTGATCAGGGGCTTGGCCGGGGTTTCCTGACGGTAGCCCATTTTGCCATCCACTTCTTCAAGTTGGTCGACAGTCACGCCGCATTTCTTGGCGAAGCCTTGCAGTGCTTTACTCGGATTGCCTTCTTCATCATAAGCGATGCGAGCCGGCGGGCCCTGCATAAAAAAGCTGCTGCTGGGTACTTCTGTTTGCAGGTTGCTGATCTGAACAGCCAGGCGGCGTGGTGCTGCATAAGCCTTAACGTCTTCATCAGCAAAGGCTGTTTGCTTACCAAACTGTTCCTGGATGCCGTTGCAGATTTCCTGCTTCAGTGCGCCGGAGAGTGATTGCAGTGCTGCCGGTGGCAGTTCTTCGGTACCCAGTTCAATTAAGAAATCCTGTGTGGCCATTACTTGCTCTCCTCTTCGCTGGCGGCTAGTACTTCATTACGGATAGCTTCAGAGGCCATCGGGAAACCCAGTGCTTTACGGGCATCGTAATACGCATGTGCAACTTCACGGGCAAGGGTACGCACGCGCAAAATGTAACGCTGACGTTCTGTTACCGAAATTGCATGGCGGGCATCCAGCAGGTTGAAGGTGTGGGATGCCTTCAGAACCTGCTCATAAGCTGGCAGGGGTAAGGGTGTATCCAGCTCCAGCAGTTTGCGGCATTCGCTTTCGTAATGGTCGAAGTTTTTGAACAGCATTGGAACGTCAGCATGCTCGAAGTTATAGGTAGACTGCTCTACTTCGTTCTGATGGAAAACATCGCCGTAGGTAACCGGTGAGCCGTCCGGGTTGTATGTCCAGATCAGGTCATAAACACTTTCAACATCCTGTACGTACATTGCCAGGCGTTCCAGGCCGTAGGTGATCTCTCCGGTAACCGGGTAGCATTCAATGCCCCCTGCCTGCTGGAAGTATGTGAATTGTGATACTTCCATGCCGTTCAGCCACACTTCCCAACCCAGGCCCCAGGCACCCAGTGTTGGTGATTCCCAGTTGTCTTCAACAAAGCGAACGTCGTGTACCAGTGTGTCGATGCCGATCCGTTCCAGTGAGCCCAGGTACAGTTCCTGAAGGTTAGGCGGTGACGGTTTCATGACAACCTGGAACTGATAGTAATGTTGCAGGCGGTTTGGGTTATCGCCGTAGCGACCATCGGTTGGGCGACGGCTTGGCTGTACGTAAGCTGAGTTCCAGTTTTCAGGGCCGATCGAGCGCAGGAATGTTGCCGGGTGGAATGTGCCTGCCCCTACTTCCATATCCAGCGGCTGTACCACAACACAGCCTTTATCTGACCAGTATTCTTGCAGCGCCAGGATGAGTCCCTGGAATGTGCTGGCATCTGAACTCGCTTTGTCTGTCACGGAGATCACCATAGTGGGTTAACAGTAAAAAAATAGAGCAGGATTATACATGAATTTGGCATGCTGATGGGGCGCAAAGTGTCGTCTGCAGTTAAGAATTTTTAAGATTTTTGCAGGCGCTGTTTATGATAGGCGGTGCTGGGTTTCCGTTAATGAACAGGACGGCCGTTGCAGCCATCCCGTTGGGTGTAATGTATCAGTAATCCAGCGTCAGATATTTCAGGATTTCGATGACTTCCTCTGTGTTTTTTGCCGTGGCATGTGCCGCGGCATCAATTTCTTTCAGCGGGTGTGTCAACTCTTCAGCGTGTTCTACGATCAGAGATTTGCCAAGTGCTGCTGCCATGCCAGCATCAAATGCCGCATTCCACTGACGATACTTGTCACCAAAGCGAACAACTACAATGTCAGCGCGCTGGATGGCTGTGATATGGCGCATGCTGTTTATTTTCGCCGCTTTATGATCTTTCCAGAAATTGTTTTCTTCTGCGCCCAGTATTTCTACACCACAGTCATCGCTTGAAGCGTGATCGGTATTTGGTGTCAGAACAGTAATTGGCAGGTTTTGTTCTTTAATGGCGGCTTTGATTTTTTCACGCCAGTCAGTGTGGATTTCACCTGACAGGTAAACGCTGTATTGCATTATTTTGCTCCGGTCGTCTTCTAAGTTGGATTTCTTATTTCTCACCCTATCCGTCAGCCATTATAATGGCTGCGAATTATCATCTCTATGACAAAAGGTTTCACGTGAAACAATTGAAAGGCCCAATCGCTGTTGGATTACTTTTTTTACTGTCTTTGCTCCCTCTTTCACTGGCGCGACGCCTGGGGAGAGTTCTGGGCCTGCGGATGAATAAGGGTACGGGTAAGCCGGCACGAAACACGCGAATCAATATTGCCGCCTGCTTTCCGGAGTTGAATGCTGCTGAACAGAATGCGCTGATTGGCGAGAGTCTGAAAGAGACAGGTTGCTCATTGGGAGAAATGGGCATGTCATGGATTTGGAGGCCTGAGCGGGTACTGGAAAAGATAAAAGCGGTTCATGGTCAGGCGGTGTTAGATGAGGCCCTGGCAGAAAACCGGGGTGTGATTATGATTGCCCCGCATATTGGCAACTGGGAAGTATTGAACCTGTGGCTGAGTAAATATTACAAACTGACCGCTATGTACAAGCCGCCAAAGATTAAGATGATGGATGACCTGATCCGTGGAAAGCGTGAACGGATGGGATCACATCTGGCGCCGGCAAATGTAAAGGGTGTCCGGATGGCGGTGAAATGTTTACGGAGAAATGAAATTTTAGGGATTTTGCCGGATCAGGAGCCTGAGGTATCAGGCGGAATTTTTGCACCTTTTATGGGGGTGCAGGCATTTACCATGAAGCTGTTGCCTCAGCTGGCTGCACAAACCGGTGGGGTGGTTATGTCCGGCTATGCGAAGCGGGTTGAGGGAGGCTTCGAGATATTTTTTCACCGGGCTGAAGACAGTGCCAACAGCAAGGATCTGCATGAGGCAGCTGCAGCAATGAATCAGGAAATTGAGCATTGTGTCCGTCAGGTGCCGGAGCAGTATCAGTGGGAATATCGCCGGTTCAGCCGTCGCCCTGAAGGTGAAACATCATTTTATAAGCAAAAGTAATATTCAGTTGTTTATATCCCTGCCCCGGCGGGAAAACAAAAAAGGAGCCTTGTGGCTCCTTTTTTATTGGCATGATGAGTGCTCAGCGTTTCCAGAATGCGGGAGTAAAGAGTACCAGTAAGGTAAATACTTCGAGTCGGCCCAGTAGCATGGCGAAGCACAGTACCCATTTCGCCGGAGTGTTCAGGTCGCCATAGTGCGCGGATACCTGGCCTAATCCGGGGCCGAGGTTGTTTAGTGTGGCGCCGACTGCGGACCATGCCGTTATCTGGTCTAAGCCGGTGCCTAAGAGGATTATCAGCATGATCACGAATACGATAAGGTATACGGAGAAAAAGCCCCATACGGCCTCCAGGACGCGATCAGAGATAGGTGCTTTGCCAAGTTTGACCGGAATGACTGCGTTGGGGTGAATCAGGCGGGTAATCTCCCGTGAGCCCTGTTTGAGGATCAGCAGGATACGGATAACCTTCATACCGCCACCGGTTGAACCTGCACAACCGCCGGAGAACGCCGCAACGAACAGCAGAAACGGCAGCATAACCGGCCATTGTGCGAAGTCAGCGGTGGCAAATCCGGTCGTGGTGGCAATAGATACCACTTCAAAAATGGCCTTGCGGACAGACTCCAGCGGTGTATAAGTGTCGGTAAATACCAGTACCAGCGATGCTAACAGGCTGATACAGGCCAGTATGCCGAGGTAGAATTTGAATTCCGGATCCTGCCAGTAATGGCTGAGGGAACGTTGCCGCCAGGCAAAGAAATGCAGGCCAAAATTCACGGCTGAGATGATCATAAAAAAGATACAGATTGCTTCGATCAGGGGGCTGTCGAAGTAACCTATACTGGCATCGTGGGTGGAGAATCCACCGATGGCTACTGTTGAGAAGCTGTGACTGACGGCATCAAACAGGGTCATCCCTGCCAGCCAGTAACCCAGTGCGCAGGCGATGGTCAGCGACAGGTAAATGTACCAGAGTGCTTTGGCTGTTTCGGTAATACGCGGCGTCAGCTTGCTGTCTTTTACCGGGCCCGGAGTCTCTGCGCGGTACAACTGCATCCCCCCGATTCCGAGCATTGGCAGGATCGCGACGGCCAGTACGATGATCCCCATTCCCCCCAGCCACTGCAGTTGTTGCCGGTAAAACAGTATCGCCTTAGGCAGTGCGTCGATGCCGGTGATGACCGTTGCTCCGGTGGTTGTCAGGCCGGAGAGGGATTCAAAAACTGCATCTACAAAGCTCAGTGACAATTCTTCTGAGAGGATAAAAGGTATCGCACCGAACAAACCAAGCACCGACCAGAACAGAACGGTAATCAGAAATCCGTCCCGGGTGCGGAGGTCCTGCCTGACCTTGTACACCGGTAGCCAGATAATAAAACCGGTCAGTAAGGTGATCAGAAATCCGGTCAGGAACGCTTTGCTCGACTGGCCTGAATAAAGGGTATCGATCAGTACCGGCGGCAACATGGTGAAGCTGAAGATCATCAGCAGGATGCCAAGTATGCGGAGTATCACTTTATAGTGCATATGTCAGTGCCGTCCGGTTATCAGAAGAAGCCCAGGCCAACCTGGAAGAGGCGTTCAACCTCACGGATTTTACGTTTGTCGATCAGGAACAGAATGACGTGATCGTCGTTTTCCACCACCACATCATCGTGGGCAATCAGTACCTGGTCTTTACGGACAATCGCGCCGATGGTTGTGCCGGCCGGCAGGTCGATATCTTCAATTGCTTTACCCACTACTTTGGAATTGCGTTTGTCGCCATGGGCAACGGCTTCCAGTGCTTCTGCTGCACCCCGGCGCAGAGAGTGAACGGCAGCTACATCACCGCGGCGAACGTGAGTCAGCAGGCTGCCGATGGTGGTTTGCTGAGGGGAAATAGCGATATCGATCACCCCGCCCTGCACCAGATCAACGTATGCCGGGTTATTAATCAGGGTCATTACGGTACGGACGCCCAGACGTTTGGCCAGCATGGAGGCCATGATGTTCGCTTCGTCATCGTTGGTCAGGGCGCAGAATACATCGGTATCTTCAATGTTTTCTTCCAGCAGCAGGTCTCTGTCAGAGGCGCTGCCGTTGAGTACGATGGTGTTATCCAGACGTTTGGCCAGGTCGTGACAGCGCTTCAGGTCCCGTTCGATGATTTTTACCTGGAACTGGCCCTCGATGCTGTTGGCCAGCCGTGCACCGATGTTACCGCCGCCGGCAATGATGATGCGTTTGTAGGGCCGGTCCAGTCGCCGCAGTTCGCTCATGACCGAGAGAATGTCTTTAGTGGCGGCGATGAAAAATACTTCGTCATCGGCTTCGATGACGGTATCCCCTTTCGGAATGATTGGGCTGCCCTGACGGAAAATTGCGGCGACCCGGGTGTCCACTGACGGCATGTGGGTTCGCAGGAAAGAGATTTCATGGCCGACCAGCGGGCCGCCATAGTATGCCTTAACAGCTACCAGCTGAGCTTTGCCGTCGGCGAAATCCAGTACCTGAAGGGCGCCGGGATGTTCAATCAGCCGCCTGATGTGTTTGGTTACCAGTTCTTCAGGGCTGATCAGTACGTCGATAGGTATCGATTTATTGCAGAAAACTTCACGGTTATGGCGCAGATAATCATGCTCCCGTACCCGGGCAATCTTGGTGGGAGTGTTGAACAGTGTATGCGCAAACTGACAGGCGATCATGTTGACTTCGTCGCTGTTGGTCACCGCTATCAGCATGTCAGCGTCCTGAGCCCCTGCCTGTTCCAGTACCCCCGGATGTGACGCTTTACCCTCCGTGGTGCGGATATCAATACGGTCCTGCAGTTCACGCAGGCGGCCTATATCAGTATCAACAATGGTGATGTCGTTGGCTTCATTGGCCAGGTTTTCCGCTAAGGTTCCGCCTACCTGCCCTGCTCCGAGAATGATGATCTTCATTACTCACTGCTACCTTTCTGCTGACTCGTCACTTGCCGCCGTTGTCGGGGCTTTCTGCTTTGCTCAGTAATGCGTAATAGAAACCGTCGTGCCCGTCGGGTTGCGGGAACAGCTGACGGCCAAACGGGCGTGCCTGGCCCCAGTTAGCTTCTATGTCGTGATGTATAGCGTCTTCCTGGTGCTTCAGGAAACGCTCAACGACCCGTTCGTTTTCCTGTGGGAAAACGGAACATGTCGCGTAAACCAGCTTGCCGCCGGGCTTCAGCATCTGCCAGCCGTTTTTCAGAATGGCCAGTTGGATATCGGCCAGCGGCTTTAAATCTTCATTGCGTCGCAGCCCTTTGATGTCCGGATGGCGGCGAATAACACCGCTGGCAGAGCATGGCGCGTCAATCAGGATGCGGTCAAACGGCTGGCCGTCCCACCACTCCTGAGAAGCGGCATCGGCTACAATTACCTCTGCGTCCAGCTGCAGGCGCTGCAGGTTTTCTTCTATTCGGCTGGCGCGTTTGCCTTCTAGCTCAACAGCAATCGCGGCGCTTAATTGCGGTTCCTGTTCAACGATATGGCAGAGTTTCCCGCCGGGTGCGGCACAGGTATCCAGAACCCGCTGGTTGGGTTGCAGGTCCAGTAAGTCTGCGCTCAGTTGAGCGGCTTCATCCTGAACGCTGGCAAGGCCTTCATCAAACCCCGGCAGCAGGTCGACGTCGCAGGCTTCATCAAGCTGAACGGCCTGTTGTGAATGCTCACCCGGGAAGGCGTCGATTTCAGCCTCGTCCAGCCAGTCAAGGTACTGATCACGGGTACAGCGCTGCTGGTTGATCCGCAGAGTCATCGGTGGTTGCTGATTATTCTGGTCGAGGATAAATTCCCAGTGATGTGGCCAGTTATGGCGTAATTTATCGATCATCCATGCCGGATGATTGAAGCGGAATTCCGGCTCGTTCTCCAGCGTTGCGAAGATATCTTCCTGTTCCCGCTGCAGGCGGCGCAGTACACCGTTCAGCAAACCTTTAGCCCAGGGCTTATTGAGTTGCACACAGGCTTCTACGGTTTCACCGATACTGGCGTGTGCCGGCGTGCGCATTTCTAATAACTGATACATACCCAGCATTAGCAGGGCCTGAAGGTCCTGTTCCTGCTTTTTAAAGGGTTTCTTTAACATGTGGTCAGTGAGTGCTTGCAAACGCGGCAAGTTACGCAGTGTGCCGTAACACAGTTGTTGCAATAAGCCTCTGTCCCGTTCGGCAACCCGGCTGAGGCCTTTGCTGAGTTCGGTGTTCAGAGAGGCCTTTTGCAGCAGTATCGGGGTAAGTGTCTGGGCGGCGATGGCGCGGCTGTTCATGTCAGTGTGTTATCCCAGCTGTGTGCTGTCGGCGAACAGATCGCGCTTAGAATTAAGTACGGCAGATGTTGGCATGGCTTTGCTGCCCGGTAACTGAATATGCAGTAAACGCAGGCTGCCGTCACCGCAGGCAACATGAATGGCTTTTTTGTCGGTGGCGATGACGGTGCCGGCAGCGGCTGTGCTGCTCTTATCACTGATATCTGCCTGCCAGATACGCAGGGTTTCGCCGTTTAGCCGGGTATAGGCAACCGGCCAGGGAGACAGGCCGCGGATTTGTCTGGCAATGGCTGCTGCGCTCTGTTGCCAGTCGATAGCACCTTCGGCTTTTTCCAGCTTATGTGCGTAACTGGCCAGGCTGTCATCCTGAGGTTCAGCTTTCAGGCTGCCGTCTGCAAGGCCGGGTAAACTGGCCAATAAAGCATCTGCGCCGATGGTTGCCAGCTTGTCATGTAATTCACCGCTGGATTCTGACGGATCGATTGCACAGCTGCTTTTTAGCAACATGCCGCCGGTGTCCAGACCTTCATCCATTTGCATAATTGTCACGCCGGTCTCTGCATCGCCGGCCAGCACTGCCCGGTGTATAGGGGCTGCACCGCGCCAGCGTGGCAGCAATGAGGCATGGACATTGATACAGCCAAGACGGGGAGCATCCAGCACGGCTTTTGGCAGCAGAATGCCGTACGCAACGACAATCATCAGATCTGCCTGCAGATTCTGCAGTGCTTCCAGCGCACCTTCTTCTTTAAAGTTCAGGGGCTGATAAACATCCAGACCATGATCCAGTGCAACCTGTTTGACCGGGCTTGGCTTGAGCTTGCGCCCCCGCCCTGCCGGTCGGTCTGGCTGGGTGTATACGCCGATGACATTGTGCCCGGCACTGGTCAGAGCCTGCAGATTCGTGGCGGCAAAGTCCGGAGTTCCGGCGAAGACGATCCGCAATCCCTTGGCTGTGTCAGACATTGGCGTCCCTTATACGTGTTGGCGGTGAACTTTTTCGAGTTTGCTGCGAATACGGTTTCGCTTCAGCGGAGACAAATAGTCCACAAACAGTTTACCGTCCAGGTGATCGATTTCATGCTGAATACACACGGCCAGCAGTTCATCTGCTTCCATGGTGTATTCTTCACCGTGCTCGTTGTGAGCGGTCAGGCGGACTTTGTTCGGGCGAACAACGTTTTCATAAAAGCCCGGAACTGACAGGCAGCCTTCCTGCATTTTATCGGTTTCAGTCGTCAGAGGTTCAACAACCGGGTTGATAATCACCATCGGTTCGTTTTTCTCTTCAGACAAGTCAATGGTAATGATACGCTGATGGACATTGATCTGTGTTGCCGCCAGTCCGATGCCCGGAGCATCGTACATAGTTTCAAACATATCTTTGACCAGTTGGCGTAACTCGTCGTTGAATTCGGTGACGGGCTCCGCGACGGTACGAAGACGTGGATCTGGAAACTCAAGAATAGGTAATAGGGCCATAACTGCAACTGTAAAGAAATGGTTGAAATACGCGCGCTTAATCGCAAGAATCAATATTATACTGATATCGATACGCAATGCATTGTCGATACTGGGCTCAGGGTGACTAAAATCTATTAATTCAGCAGTGTCAGGCGTGTTTTTGCATGTTTATGACGGTTTTCAGGAGCAACTGCTGTAAAACAAGGAATCAAAGGATGCGCCGATTTATCAGTGGTTTGCTTTGTTTGTGTTTAGCCGGCTGGTTGATGATGACCCCGGCAACAGCGGCGGATAAAGGCGATATACTCGCTTTGAAAAAGGATTATCCAAATGAGTACGTGGTCGTTAAAGGCGATACGCTCTGGGATATTTCCGCGCTGTTTCTTCAATCCCCATGGAAGTGGCCTGAACTGTGGGGTTTTAACCCACAAATTGATAACCCCCATTTAATTTATCCCGGAGACCGGCTGACGCTGGTGTGGATCAACGGTAAGCCCCGGCTTCAGCTGAATAAAGGCATTCGTAAACTGAGTCCTAAAGCGAAGGTAAGCTTACTCGATGGTGCGATTCCGGCGATCAATCTGAAGGATATCAGCAGTTTCCTCACTGAGAATCTGGTGAAAAGCTCTGATGCGCTAAAGGATGCTCCGTACATTCTGGGCAGTACAGGTAATCGTCTGTTAGCAGGTGCCGGTGACCGTGTGTATGCCCGGGGTGAACTGGTGGATGATTATCACTACCAGAATATTTATCGTCCTGCGCGGGAATATATCGACCCGGATACAGAAGAGTCGCTGGGCTTTGAGCTGAGAAAAGTCGGTGAAGGTTCAGTGTTTGCCCGTAAGGACGACATTATTTCCCTGGATTTGCTTGAAACCCAGGAAGAAATTTCCAGCCTTGACCGTGTTTTCCCCGGTGAGAATGAGCGGATTACTTCAACGTATTATCCAAGTGAGCCTGAAGGAGACATCAGTGGCCGTGTTCTGTCGGTAATCCGCGGGGTTAGGCAGGCCGGGCAATATGATGTTATAGCGATTAACAAAGGCGCTCGGGAAGGTCTGAAAACTGGCCATGTACTGTCGATCTATGCGGTGGGTGAAGTGCTGGTTGATCCGGTGACAAAAGATCCGGTGACTCTGCCGTCTGAAAAGGCTGGCCTGATAATGATATTCAAAGCCTTCGAAAAAGTCAGTTACGCACTGATTCTTAAGGCGACGGATGCGATTGCTGTCGGGGATGAGGTACGCAACCCGGAGTAGCCCATAACATTCAGGCTGAATGCCTCCTAAGGACAGGAAATATTCATGGACCGCTCACAACTTGATGGTATTGCTTTTACCCTGATTCCGGGGCTTGGACGCCGTAAGTGCCACGCCCTGCTGGAGCAGTATGGCTCGGTTGCCCGGGTGCTGGCGTTATCCACAGAGGAGCTGGCGGCACTGGGGCTGAGTGATGCTGTGTGTCAGGCTGTCAGTGCTTATCGGCAGGGAGTTTTCGCCGCTGAATATTTGCAGCGGGTGAGTGACTGGCTGTTTGATCCGGAGCATCACGTTATTCTCTGGGAAGACGATGATTACCCGCCTCTGCTGCGCACCATTCCTGATCCGCCTCTGATTCTGTATGTGCGTGGAAGCACAGACTGCTTATATCACCCGCAGCTGGCGATTGTGGGGAGCCGTAACGCCACTCAGGGCGGTTTGCGAAATACCCGTCGTTTTGCGCAGGCACTGAGTAAAGCCGGTTTTGTGATTACCAGCGGACTTGCGCTGGGCATTGACGGTGAAGCGCACAGTGCTGCGGTGGATAATCAGCGGCCGACGGTCGCGGTGCTTGGTTGCGGGGTGGATGTTGTCTATCCGCGCAGACACCGTAATCTGGTTGAGATGATTCTGCTGCATCAGGGCGCGTTGGTGTCGGAGTTTCCGCTTGGTACTGTTCCGCTTAGCTATAACTTTCCGCAACGTAACCGTATTATCAGCGGGCTGTCTGCCGGCGTTCTGGTGGTGGAAGCAGCGTTACGCAGCGGTTCGCTGATTACTGCCCGCCAGGCCCTTGAACAGGGTCGGGAAGTGTTCGCTTTGCCCAGCACTCTGAATAACCCGCAGGGGCATGGTTGCCACGCACTGATCCGGGAAGGTGCGACGCTGATTGAAACAACGGCACATATTCTTGAGCCTCTGGGCAGTTTACTGGGCTGCTATGCCACGCCGTCAGAGTCTGAGAGTTCCCCTCCTGAAAAAAGCCGCACAGAAGTTGTCAGTGGTCTGGATGACGGGTTGCAGGCGCTTTTGTTGCTGATTGGCTATGAAATTACGTCTCTGGATTATCTGGTTGAGAAGTCTGGTCTTCCGGCCGGTGAAATTATAGCCGGGCTGGTCGGGCTGGAATTGCAGGGCCTGATCGAAAGCCGGCCGGATGGCTATCTGCGCTTATAATCTGGCCTGACTGAGACGTTTGGCTACGCCTGCAAAGCAAGGTTGTGATTGATAATTCACGGCAATTAGAGTAATTTTCTGGCTTTTTCCGGCCGGATTTTTTGTTGTTTTGTGGCGTTCAGAACGGCATGTTTATCCTTGCTCAGGTTTTTAATGAGCAGGTTAAGGTTTGGCAAATCATTCTATTTTATCTTGGGCAGTTCTATCTATGCAGCACTGGCATACCCGTCAGGCAGCCCGGGCGATGCACCATGGCGGTGTAATAGCTTATCCAACCGAAGCGGTATGGGGTCTGGGTTGCGATCCGTATAATCTGGCTGCAGTGCAGCATCTGTTGGCAATGAAGCGCAGGCCTATGCATAAAGGGCTGATTCTTGTTGCATCGGATACTGATCAGGTGGAGCCTTTACTGGCAAATCTCACCCGTGAACAGCGGGGCAAAGTGTTGGCCACATGGCCGGGGCCTGTTACCTGGGTGTTACCTGATCCGGAGGATATTATTCCTTCCTGGATTAAAGGAAAGCACCATTCTGTAGCGGTGAGAGTGAGTGCTCACTCAGGTGTAAAAAGACTGTGTGATATGTTTGGGTCGTTTATTGTGTCAACCTCCGCTAATTATGCCAGCCAGGAACCTGCAAGGGATAAGCTGAAAGTAAGTATTAACTTCGGGTGTGATTTGGCATATTTACTGCCGGGGGAGCTTGGCAGTATGGCACAACCTACGCAGATTCGCAGTCTGGAAACTGATGAGCTGTTACGCCGTTAATCTGACGAATACCTATACCTGTAATATCGCCCCTGCTGTCGAAAATGGCAGGCATTTTTAAGAGGAAGAAGATATGTCTGCGGTCGATATCGCTGCTGTTAAAGAATATTTACTGGGTTTACAGGACCGCATATGCGCGGCACTGGAAACCGCCGATGGCGGTACCCGTTTCCGCGAAGACAGCTGGGACCGGGAAGCCGGTGGCGGTGGACGGACCCGGGTTATGGAATCCGGTACTGTTATTGAGAAAGGTGGCGTTAATTTCTCTCACGTATTTGGGGATAAGCTACCCGGTTCGGCGACTGCACATCGTCCTGAGCTGGCTGGCCGTACTTTTCAGGCGATGGGTGTGTCGCTGGTTATTCACCCGCATAACCCTTATGTGCCGACATCTCACGCCAACGTGCGGTTTTTTGTGGCTGAAAAAGAAGGTGAAGAGCCTGTATGGTGGTTTGGTGGCGGTTTTGACCTGACACCTTATTACGGCAACAAAGATGATTGTGTCGCCTGGCATCAGGCCGCTAAAGATGCCTGCGATCCATTTGGCGAAGATGTGTATCCCCGTTATAAAAAGTGGTGCGATGAATATTTCCACCTTAAGCACCGTGATGAACCGCGGGGTATCGGCGGGTTATTCTTTGATGATCTTAATGAGCTGGGCTTTGAGCAGAGTTTTGCCCTGATGCGGTCAATCGGGGATGCCTACGCACCGGCTTATTGTCCGATTATCGAACAACGTAAAGATATACCTTATGGCGAACGTCAGCGTGATTTCCAGTTGCACCGCCGTGGCCGCTACGTTGAATTTAATCTGGTATTTGACCGTGGCACCCTGTTTGGTTTGCAGTCCGGTGGCCGTACTGAGTCTATTCTGATGTCGCTGCCACCGGAAGTACGCTGGGGTTATGACTGGAAACCGGAACCGGGTACTGAAGAAGCTGAATTGTATGATGTTTACCTGAAACCAACTGATTGGCTGGGGGCTTAGGATGACAGTTCGTTATGCGGTTTTCGGCAATCCGATTAAACATTCCAAATCCCCTCTGATTCATACGGCGTTTGCCCGTCAGACTGATCAGGCGCTGCGTTATGATGCGATGCTGATCCCGGAAGATGGCTTTGCTGAAGGCGTAAGCACATTTCTGGACGATCGGGGGCGTGGGTTGAACGTTACCATCCCATTTAAAGAAGAAGCCTGGGCGCTTGCAGAGCAGCGCAGCCCACGGGCAGAGCTTGCGGGTGCGGTCAATACCTTATACCGCAATGACGCTGGCCAACTGTGTGGTGACAATACCGACGGTGTGGGTCTGGTAACCGATATTGTTGTAAATCATGGCGGGCGCATTGAAGGTGCCGATGTACTGATTCTGGGTGCAGGCGGTGCCGTCCGGGGTGTGCTTGAGCCGGTTCTTGCGGCAAAGCCTGCGCGGGTGGTGATTGCTAACCGGACCTTATCCCGGGCGGAAACGTTACGGGATCTGTTCGCTGAGTACGGTAATATCAGCGCGGTCAGCTTTGAGCAACTGAAGGGCGAGCAATTTGACCTGGTGATAAATGGCACGGCTGCCAGCCTGCAGGGTGAAGTACCGCCGTTACCGGATGACCTGCTGAACGCTGACGCCTGGTGTTATGACATGATGTACAGTGCTGAACCGACAGCGTTTAATCTTTGGGCGGATGCTCACGGAGCGACAAAGGTCATTGATGGTTTGGGTATGCTGGTCGAGCAGGCTGCCGAGTCATTTTTTATCTGGCGGGGAGTGCGTCCGGCTACCGCTGAAGTTATTCAGGAACTGCGCCGACAGCTGAATGGCTGAAGCCCTTTTGTACCGGGTTCTCAGCTGCTTTTTGCAGGCTGTTCCCGGTATATACGTAATTTCCCCTCATCCTGCTTCCTTTCTGAATTCAATGGCTTAGCGGTACATATAATGTGCACTTGTAAACTTGCGTGAGAATTTTTGCAGGGTTATAAAGAGGTTATCCCGAATCTTTGCAGGGGCCTCAACATGGAAAAAGAGACGTTACTCTCACCGGATCAGCTTTACCGTCAGTGCAGTACTGAGCTGTTACCTTTTAAAACAACGGAAACCCTCGAGCCCTATGCCGGTTTTTTTGGCCAGGAACGTGCGATTGAGGCCATGGAGTTTGGCATTGGCATGACCCGGCCGGGGTACAATATTTTTGTGATGGGTAATCCCCATACCGGACGTTTTTCGTTTGCGATGGATAGCCTTAAAACCATCGCCAAGAAAGCCAACGCCAAGCCTAAAGACTGGTGTTACCTGAATAACCTTGATGACTCCCGCCGCCCGCTGGCCATTGAGATGGCCGCCGGTAAAGCCTGGATGCTTAAGCGTGATATTAAGCATCTGATTGAAGGTATCTTAACCGAACTGCCAGCCGCATTTGAAAGCCCCACCTACCAGCGAAAGAAAGGTAAGGTTGAGCGTGATTTTAACCGGTTATATGATCAGGCCATTGAAGAAGTGGACGATCTGGCCCGGGAGCATAGCATTGCTCTGTTCCGTGATGCCGGTTCTATCGGATTTACCCCGGTGGCTGATGGTCAGGGCATGGACGAGGCTGCTTTTTCTCAGTTACCGGAAGAGGTTCGCGATCAGTTCACCAGTAACATTTCCAAACTGGAAGATTACCTTAATGAACAGCTGGCCAGCCTGCCCCAGTGGAAGCGTGAAGCCGGCGACCGGATGAAGGTGTTAGACCGGGAAACTGCCCGTAAGGCCATCAATCCACTGTTGCAACCTTTACGGGAAAAGTACAACAGCAGTAACAGCTTGCTAAGTTATTTCAGTCAGCTGGAAAAAAATCTGGTGAAAACTGCCACGGATCTGATTGCGGAAGAAAAACCCAATGAGAACCGTACGGATACCGCCCGCCGCCAGTATATGGATCAGACCTATGGGGTGAATCTGCTGGTGGATAACCAGAAAACCAAGGGCGCACCGGTAGTTTTTGAGTCCCACCCTACCTATGACAATCTGTTTGGCCGGGTGGAATATGCCAGCGAAATGGGATCGGTCAGCACCAATTTCCAGTTAATCCGCTCCGGTGCTCTTCACCGGGCAAACGGTGGCTATCTGATTTTGGAAGCAGAAAAACTGATTGAGCAGCCATTTGTGTATGGTGCGCTGAAGCGGGCCCTGAAAGCACACGAAATTCGCATTGAAAATCCAATCTCGGAAATGACCGGGATGGGTAACGTTAGCCTGGCACCGGAATCCATTCCGCTGGGCGTTAAGCTGGTGCTGATCGGTACCCGCAACACCTATTACCTGTTGCAGGAGCTGGATCACGATTTTGAAAAGATGTTCCGCGTGGTGGTGGATTTTGATGAAGATGTGAAACGTGAACCGGCGACCATCCGTAACTATGCCCGGCTGATGAAAACTCTGGCTGATGAAGAAGGGCTGGCGCAACTGACCCGTCAGGGGGTGGCGCGGCTGGTGGAGCACAGCTCCCGACTGGTGGAAGATCAGGAGTTGTTATCTGCCCACGTGGGTGAACTGGTTGATCTGCTGTGTGAAGCAGATTACCGCCGAGTGCAGCAGAAAGATGAGCTGATTAATGATTCCCACGTTGAGTTGGCGCTGGATGCCAAAGAACGCCGGACTAACCGTATTTCAGAAAAGATACTCGACAGCATTCTGAATGAAACCGTACTGATCGATACCTCCGGTGAAGCGGTGGGCCGCAGTAACGGCCTGACGGTATTAGGGGTGGGTGATGTCTCCTTTGGTTTTCCTGCACGGATTACCGCCACGGTACACCCGGGTAATAAAGGCATTATCGACATTGAGCGTGAAGTTACTCTGGGGCAGCCGATTCATTCTAAAGGCGTACTGATTCTGTCCGGTTATCTGGGGCATAAATATACGCAGGATTTCCCACTGGCGGTGTCTGCCAGCATTGCGCTGGAGCAGTCCTACGGTTATGTGGATGGCGACAGTGCCTCACTGGCCGAAATCTGTACGCTGATATCTGCCCTGACTCATATCCCGATTCAGCAACATTTTGCTCTGACGGGCTCTATTAACCAGTACGGTGAAGTGCAGGCAATCGGTGGCGTAAACGAGAAAATTGAAGGCTTCTTTAACGTTTGTAAAACCCGGGGGCTGACCGGCCATCAGGGAGTGGTCATTCCCCGGGCCAATGTGCGAAATCTGATGCTTAAGCGTGAAGTGGTGGACGCGGTAGCGGAAAGTCAGTTCCATATCTATGCGGTGGCTACTGTGGATCAGTGTTTAGAAGTGCTGATGGGACGTAAAGCCGGACAGCTGAAAGATGATGGCAGCTTTACCCAGCGATCAGTCAATGCGCAGGTGGTGAAGCGTTTGCGGGAGATCGCCAAAGCCAAACCCTGAATAAGGACTATTATTGACTGTACGATTAACGGTAAGTGGTCATAATTTGGCCGCTACCGGTTAATCTGGCAAGCAGTTTGCTGTATCCTTTCGTCTAATTTGCCGAATTTTGACCAGGCAGAAAAATTAGTATCGGTGGTGTAGGTTATTCGGGCTTAGCTGGCCGCTGAATAGCTGCGTCTGCGGGCCGGATGTGTCATGACAGTCCGCCGCTTACAGCAAGGCCTGTGCCCGGTTTTAATGAGCTCTTTTTAATGAGCTTTTGAAGTGTCTGACAGTTTGTCAGTGACGCACAAAATATCACGAAATATAACAAGAAAGCTATGACTACAGGGGATAAATCCATGAAATTTCAGTTACTTGCGCTATCTGCAGCCGTTGCTATCAGCGCCTCTGCAACAGCGGCTGATCTGAAGCCAGCGGTTGTGTTCGATATGGGCGGTAAGTTCGATAAGTCGTTCAACGAAGGCGTATATAACGGTGTTGAGCGTTTCAGGAAAGAAACCGGTATCAAGTACAAGGAATTTGAAGTGACTAACCCTGCCCAGCGTGAGCAGGCAGTACGTAAAATGGCGCAGCGTAAAGCTGACCCGGTTATCAGCGTAGGTTTCGCTCAGGCATCTGCGGTTGAAAAAGCTTCTAAAGCATATCCGGATACCCGTTTCACTATCATTGATATGGTGGTTGATCAGCCAAATGTTCAGTCTGTGGTCTTTAAAGAACAGGAAGGTTCCTTCCTGGTAGGCATGCTGGCGGCGATGAAATCTGAAAGTAAAGTTGTCAGCTTTGTGGGCGGCATGGATATCCCGCTGATCCGCCGTTTTAACTGCGGTTACGTACAGGGTGCCAAGTACGCAGTAAGCAATGCAGAAGTTATCAGCAACATGACCGGTACGACCCCTTCTGCCTGGAACGATCCGGGTAAAGGTGGTGAACTGGCGAAGAGCCAGTTTGACCGCGGTTCTGACGTTGTATTCGCTGCAGCTGGTGCGACCGGTGCCGGTGTTTACCAGGCGGCTAAAGATGCCGGTAAATTTGCCATCGGTGTAGATTCAAACCAGAACCACCTGCACCCGGGTACTATGCTGACGTCTATGACCAAGCAGGTTGATATTGCTGCCTATAACTCCTTTAAAGCTGCGCAGGACGGCTCCTGGAAGCCGGGTATTAACGTACTGGGTCTGGCTGAAGGCGGTGTTGACTGGGCGCTGGATGAGCACAACAAAGATCTGATTACGCCGGAAATGAAAGCGGCTGTTGAACAGGCGAAGGCTGACATCATCGCCGGCAAGATCGTGGTTCATGACTATATGGCGGATAACACCTGTCCGGCAATGAACTGATTACAGCGTTAACCGACTGAAGCAGTATGACCATAAGTAACCCTCAACAGGCGGCTGACCAGTCGCCTGCTATTGATCTGCGTAAGATCAATAAACGTTTTGGTCCGGTACATGCAAACCGCGACGTCGACCTTCAGGTTGGTCGCGGCACCGTGCATGGCATTATCGGAGAAAACGGCGCCGGCAAATCCACCCTGATGAGTATTCTCTACGGCTTCTATGAAGCGGACAGTGGCGACATACTGATCAACGGAAAAACGGTAAAAATCCGTGCCTCTAAAGATGCTATTAACGCCGGCATCGGCATGGTGCATCAGCACTTTATGCTGGTGGATACCTTTACTGTTCTGGAAAACGTGATGCTGGGGGCGGAAGCCAGCAGCTCATTACGCCACAGTATGGTTGATGCCCGTAAAGAGTTGCAGCGGTTGTCAGAAGAGTACGGCCTGGCGGTCGATCCTGACGCCATGACCGGCGAATTGCCGGTCGGTTTGCAGCAACGGGTTGAAATTCTTAAAGCACTGTATCGCGGTGCAGATATTCTGATTCTCGATGAGCCCACCGGGGTGCTGACACCCCAGGAAGCTGAGCAGTTATTCAGCATTCTCGATACCCTGCGCAGCCGTGGGGTCAGCGTGATGCTGATTACCCATAAGTTACAGGAAATTCTGGCCATTACTGATCATGTATCAGTGATGCGTGCCGGCACCATGGTGGCAGACCGGGTGACGGCAGATACAAATAAAGAAGAACTGGCCGAGCTGATGGTCGGCCGTAAAGTTCTGCTGCACGTAGATAAAGCACCGGCACAGCCGGGTGACGTGCTGCTCCAGGCCGATAACCTGACGGTGCGGGACGCTGATGCTGTTCCCCGTCTGGATGATGTCAGCCTGAAACTGCGGGCCGGCGAAATTGTTGGCATTGCCGGGGTCTCCGGTAATGGCCAGACCGAGCTGCTGGAAGTACTTAGCGGCATTCGCCCGGTGGAGGATGGCAAACTGAATGTGAATGGCACCCTGATTGATGCCACTAATGTGCTGGATGCCAAAGACCTGCGTCACCTGAGTGTGGGGCATGTGGCGGAAGATCGTCACCGTCTGGGCATGGTAACCGCATTCAGTGCCCGGGAATCCGCCATTATGGGCTTTCAGGATGAACCTGAATTCAACCGTGGCCTGCTGACCGACGGCGGTGCGATTACCCGTCACTGTCAGCAACTGATGGATGAGTTTGATGTACGTCCGGGCAACCCGGACCTGAAGTCGGCGAACTTCTCCGGCGGTAACCAGCAGAAGCTGTGTATTGCCCGGGAAATGGAACGCCAGCCCAAAGTGCTGTTAGTCGGCCAGCCTACCCGCGGAGTAGATATCGGTGCGATTGAATTCATTCACCAGCAAATTGTTAAGTTACGGGATGCTGGCAGTGCTGTACTGGTTGTATCGGTAGAGCTTGAGGAAGTTATGTCTTTGTGTGACCGGATTCTGGTGATGTTTGAAGGCCGGATCGTCGGCGAAATTGCCGCCAGTGAAGCAGATGCCAAAACTCTGGGTCTGATGATGGGTAATGCCAGCGAAGCAGGAGGGAATGCCGGATGAGTAACCGTACTCTGCCCGCCTGGATCGATATTGGCCTGATTCCGCTGATCAATATCTGTCTGGCGTTTATTGTCTCTGCCGGCATCATTATGCTGATCGGCGAAAGCCCCGTGGAAGCCGTACAGGTTATGCTGTTCGGTGCGTTTGGCTATGGCGAAGGCATTGGCTATACCCTGTATTACGCCACTAATTTTATCTTCACCGGTCTGGCCGTTGCCGTGGCCTTTCATGCCGGCCTCTTTAATATCGGCGGTGAAGGTCAGGCTTATCTGGGGGGGCTGGGCGTTGGGCTGGTATGCCTGATGCTCGACAGCTGGCTTCCCTGGTGGGCGCTGTTGCCGTTTGCGATTGTCGCCGGCGGCCTGTTCGGCGCGGCCTGGGCCTATATTCCTGCGTATCTGCAGGCGTACCGTGGCAGCCACATTGTAATCACCACGATTATGTTTAACTTCATTGCTTCGGCACTGATGGTCTATCTGCTGGTGAACGTACTGATTGAACCGGGCAGCATGTCACCACAAACCCGCAGCATTGCGGAAGGTGCCACCCTGCCCTATATGTACCAGGTGTTTGCTGCCTTCGGTATTGAGATCGAACAAAGCCCGCTGAATGTCTCCCTGATTCTGGCCCTGCTGGCCTGTGTACTGGTGTGGTTGCTGATCTGGCATACCCGCTGGGGCTATGCCATCCGTATGATCGGCTTCAATGAAAAAGCAGCGGTGTACAGCGGCATTAATACCCGCCGTACTATCGTCATCAGTATGTGCATTTCCGGTGCACTGGCGGCCATGGTTGGCATCAACGAGGTAATGGGTGCGCAGCAGCGGGTGTTGCTGGAATTCGTTGCCGGTGCCGGTTTTACCGGGATTGCTGTATCCCTGATGGGGCGTAACCATCCGCTGGGGATCATTGCGGCGAGTGTGTTATTTGGTGCTCTGTATCAGGGCGGTGCAGAGCTGTCATTTGAGATCTCAACCATTACCCGTGATCTGGTGGTGGTCATTCAGGGTCTGGTGATTCTGTTCTGCGGTGCGCTCGCCTACATGCTTAAGCCGACACTGGAAAAACTGTTCCTGCGGTATACCCTGAGTAAGGCGACTCGTCAGGACAGTCTGAAAGAGGAGGCGCAGTCATGAATGATGTATTGCTGATGCTGGTGTCGATTCTGGATTCAACTATCCGGGTGTCTACCCCACTGATTCTCTGTGCTATGGCCGGTGTGTTTTCAGAACGCTCAGGCATCGTGGATATCGGTCTGGAAGGCAAGATGCTGGCCGGTGCGTTTGCCGCCGCAGCCACTGCGGCAGTGACCGGTTCCGCCTGGTTAGGCTTGGGCTGCGCCATTATTGTATCTGTGGGCATGGCCCTGCTTCACGGCTTTGCCTGTATTACCCACCGGGGTAATCAGGTGGTCAGTGGTTTGGCGATTAATATACTGGCTTCCGGCCTGACGGTAACACTGGGGATTGCCTGGTTTGCCCAGGGCGGTCAGACGCCACAGCTGAGCGGCGATGCCCGCTTTGCCGCACTCGAATTCCCGGGGGCTGCTGCCGTGGCGGATGTGCCGGTGATCGGTGCCATTTACAGTGAATTACTGAGCGGCCATAACCTGTTGGTATATCTTGCTCTGTTAGCGGTGCCGCTGACCTGGTGGGTTATTTTCCGCAGCCGTTTCGGCCTGCGGCTGCGGGCGGTGGGTGAGAATCCTCAGGCGGTGGATACCGCCGGTATTTCAGTGGCCTGGTTACGCTACCGGGCAGTGATGTGCGCAGGTATATTGTGTGGCATCGCCGGTACGTATCTGTCGACGGCGCAGAATGCGGCTTTCCTGAAAGATATGTCAGCCGGTAAAGGCTATATCGCCCTGGCGGCGCTGATCTTCGGTAAGTGGCATCCCAAAGCTGCACTGTTTGCCTGTCTGCTGTTCGGTTTCCTGGAAGCGCTGTCTGTACGGCTGCAGGGCGTACAGTTACCGGTTATCGGTGAAGTACCGGTGCAGCTGATGCAGGCACTGCCTTATGTGCTGACGGTCATCCTGCTTGCCGGCTTCATTGGCAAAGCAATCGCGCCGAAAGCGATCGGTATTCCGTACAACAAGGAACGCTGAGATGAGTACACGTATTTTCAGTTACGGATCAATCAACGTTGATCATATCTATCAGATGCCACATCTGGTGGCACCGGGGGAAACCCTGGCCAGTACTGAATACCGTCAGGTGCTGGGTGGCAAAGGGGCGAATCAGTCCATTGCTGCGGCGAAAGCCGGGGTGCCGGTATTACATATTGGCCGTTACGGTAAAGCAGACAGCTGGGTACAGGATCAGTTGCAGGACGCCGGTGTGGACTGCCGCCGGGTCGCTGCGGTGGATACACCGAGTGGCCACGCCATCATTCAGGTGGATGTTCATGCAGAAAACTCAATCATTCTGTTCGCTGGGGCTAACCACAGTTTCCGCAAGGACGAACTGAGCGGTTTACTGGAAGGCGCAGTTGCCGGCGACTGGCTGTTGCTGCAAAACGAGTGCAGCTGTACGGCAGAAATGATCAGCACAGCTGCCGCAAAAGGTATGCAGGTGGCGTTTAACCCATCACCGATGGATGATTCAGTACGGGCATTACCCTTACATGAGCTGTCTTTGCTGGTGGTCAACGAAATTGAAGTGCAACAGCTATTAGACTGTGACGGGCTGGATCAGGACCAGTTAGTGGCTGCGTTGCGCGAACGTTTGCCTACTACGCGGGTGGTGGTGACCTTTGGTGCGAAAGGCGCACTGTGGGTGGATGCGGATACAGAGATATTTGTGCCCGCCCTGCAGGTTGAAGCGGTGGATACCACGGCAGCAGGCGATACATTCCTGGGATATTTGCTGGCCGCACTGTGTCAGCAGGCATCCCCGAAAACTGCGCTGGAGCGTGGCTGTAAGGCCTCGTCTCTGGCGGTACAGAAAGTCGGTGCGTCGGTCAGCATTCCGGACAGAGCGGATGTTGATCAGCTATGAGGCCCTTTCTGTAAAACGTTGAAATATATAAATACCGGCCTGTTTTCAGGCCGGTTTGCGCTGCGAGCGAGATAAAATAATGACACATAAAATTATTCTGGATACGGATCCGGGCATTGATGATGCAATGGCGATTTTTACCGCTTTTGCCCATCCGGAAATTGAACTGCTGGGCCTGACGACAACCTTTGGTAACGTATCGGTTGAGCAAGCGACGACAAACGCATTGCAACTGGTGGAAATGGCCGGTGTGGATGTGCCGGTCGCCAAAGGTGTAGCGACGCCATGGGTTAAACCTCTGAGTGACTTCCCTGACTTTGTGCACGGCAAGGACGGCTTCGGCAACATCAACCTGCCGGCCCCGAAAGGTGCGCCGGTGAGCCAGAGTGCCGCTGAATTCATCGTCGAGCAGGTGATGTCGCAACCCGGTGAAGTGACCCTGGTGGCGGTTGGTCCGCTGGGTAACCTGGCAACGGCTCTGAAACTGGAACCGCAGATCGCTGAAAAGGTAAAACGGGTCGTGATCATGGGCGGTGTTATCGCTGCTGACGGTAACGTTTCACCGGTGGCTGAAGCCAATATTCTGTCCGATCCCCATGCTGCTGACAAAGTGATGGAAGCCAGCTGGGAAGTGGTAATTGTCGGGCTGGATGTCACCCATCAGGTGGTGCTGAGTAACGCGCTGTTTAATCAGATCCGCGATGAAAACCCGAAAGTCGGTGCGTTTATGCATCAGGCGGCACAGTTCTATATCAGCTTCTACAGCTCGGTGCGGGATATCGACGGTTGTTACGGTCATGATGTATCCGCGGTGGCCTATGTGGTTGATCCGGATATCTTCACGGTAGAGAGCGGTGAAGTCTGTGTGGCCACCGATGGTGTGGCGATTGGCCAGACCATTATGAGCCGTTTCGGCATTCCTTACCCGCTGCCTTTCTGGCAGGACCGGCCTAAGCAGAAAGCCTGCATGGGCGTGGATGATCAGCGTCTGGTGGCGCTGTTCCGTGATGCAATGACCAGTGATTTTTGGAGTAAATAATGACCACCCTGACAGCAATTGATTACACCGCTGACGGTGCGCAGCAACAGTTTGTTGAATCCCTCCGCGAGACAGGCTTTGGTGTACTGAAAAATCACCCTATCCGCCAGAAGCTGGTAACGTCGATTTACGATAACTGGCAGACTTTTTTTGACGGTGATACTAAGCAGGATTTCCTGTTTAACAAGGGCACTCAGGACGGTTTCTTCCCGGCCAGCGTGTCTGAAGTGGCGAAAGATCACAAAGTTAAAGACATCAAAGAGTACTACCACTATTACCCGTGGGGGCAATGCCCGGATGAGCTGCATGCAGAGATCAGTCAGTATTACCGCGAAGCCAACGGGCTGGCGGGTGAACTGCTGAGCTGGATTGAAAAGTACAGCCCGGGTGAAGTGGCCGCCGGTTACAGCCAGCCACTGACCTCCATGATTGAAGGCAGCCAGTCTACTCTGCTGCGGGTTCTACATTACCCGCCACTACAGGGTGATGAAGAGGCCGATGCTATCCGTGCTGCGGCGCACGAAGATATTAATCTGATTACCATTTTACCGGCGGCGAATGAGCCGGGTCTGCAGGTGAAAGCCAAAGACGGTAGCTGGCTGGATGTGCCCTGCGAGTTCGGTAACCTGATCATTAATATCGGCGATATGCTTCAGGAAGCATCCGGGCATTATTTCCCGTCCACGACCCACCGGGTGGTGAACCCTGAAGGCGCTAACATGCAGCGTTCACGCATCTCACTGCCGCTGTTCCTGCATCCTAAGCCGGAAGTGGTTCTGTCTGAGCGCTATACCGCCGACAGCTATCTGACAGAACGGTTGAAAGAGCTGGGTGTTATCTGATTCAGCTTTAGCTTCGGCAGGCATCTGGTAAACTTGGCCGGATGTCTGTTCGCAATGGAAGCAAATTATGAAAAAGTTTATTCACATACTGCTCTCGGCAGGTTTATTGCTGACCCTGACCGGGTGTGTCAAAGATGGCGAGTTTAATATGGCCAGCGCTATGATGGTGGGGGCCGGAGTTTTGCAGGCGGCTACGCTGGATGAAAAGCAGGTCGTAAAAACCGCATCATTATCCGCCAAAGAGCTGGATAAAAAGAATAAGGTCGCTCCGGCGGGCAGTAAATACGATGTCCGTTTACAGCGGATCGTCCGTGGTCTGGAAAATGCTGATGGCCTTCGTCTGAACTATAAGGTGTATCTGGATAAGAGCGTTAATGCTTTTGCCATGCCGGACGGTACTGTGCGGGTGCATTCCGGGTTGCTGGATGCCATGCCGGATGATCAGGTACTGGCGGTCATTGGCCATGAAATTGGCCATGTGAAGCTTAAACACAGTTATAACCAGATGCGCAGCCAGTTACTGACCAATGCGGCCTTCCAGGCAGCGGCATCCACCGGCGGTGATATCGGTGCACTGACGTCTTCACAACTGGGTGGTCTGGCCTACAAGGCTATCAATGCCCGGTTCTCTCAGCGTGATGAGCTGGCGGCTGACCGTTATGCGGTAGAGTTCCTTCGCTCACGGAGTAAAGACCCGCAGGCGATGACCCGTTCGATCAAAACCCTGCAGGCCAAATATGGCAGCGGCGGCGGTTTCCTGAGCAGCCACCCGTCGAACCCGCAGCGGATCGATAATCTTGAAAAGGCTATCGACGGGCAATAGCCGTTACCCGGTATCAGAAACGGAGGCTCATGCCTCCGTTTTTTTATGTGGTCTGTAAATCTGAGCCGGTTTCCGGATCGCTGTCCCTGCCGGACAGAAAACGGCTGAACCGGGCGGCAATAAAGATGGCGAATACCGCGACTCCGGCAAAGCACAGGTAGAGCCAGTAGGCAGATGTAGCAACGGCGGTTTGCCCCGGTTCGTTAAAACCCGCCAGATTCACCACAATGCCTGCCAGCGCTGCGCCGAAGGCGATGGCGAACTGTTGTACGGTGGACAGGGCTGAGCCAGCTATATCCGCATCTTCCGGGGGGCTGAATTTCAGTGCAAAGGTGGAAAGGTGCGGCCAGCCAATGCCTACGCCCGCTCCGACAGCAATCAGTGCCAGGCTGATCAGGGTGATCATAAAGGTATCGGTGCTGGCAAAGGCCGGTATTGTCAGAACCAGGCCAAGCATGCCGAATAAAATCATATAGGGGCCAAAGCGAACAGTTCTGCGCATAGCAGCGCCTGAGAAGCGCGCACTGACGATTTCAGACACCACCCAGCCTACCGACATCATTGCAGCCACATAGCCTGCCAGCAGGGGTGTCTGGCCGTGCAGCCCCTGCAGGTAAAACGGAATGTATATCTCGCTGGCCACGCAAAAAATCAGTAAGGCTAACAGCAGCAAGGTTAGTGACAGCGGAGATCCCAGCTGAAAGGTGCCCCGGGGAAACAGCCGGGCTGCACTGCAGGCTTCAAGTTTAGCCAGCAGACAGACACAGGCAACCGCAATGGCAATGCCGGCCAGATTGAGGGTCAGTTCCGGGCGGGTTCCGGCCAGTGACAGTACAAGTACAGCAACACCCAGCAGCAGTAACTGGGGTAGCGGCACGCTGGCCGTGCTCTCCTGCGCCTGTTTGGTGGGCAGCATCAGGCTGGTGAGTAGCAGATATAACAGGGTAACCGGGGCAAGAATCGCAAAGCCCAGCCGCCAGGTGAGCAGCTCAGCAAAGATGCCTCCGATGGCCGGGCCGATCAGTAAAGCAACCCCGTATACGCCGGATAGCAGGGCCATGGCCCGTGGCCACAGTCGTTCTTCAAAGACCAGCATGATCATGCCGTAGCAGAAGCTGAACAGCAGGCCGCCGCCAGCCCCCTGCACTGTCCGGCCAACCAGCATCACCGTCATATCCGGTGCAGCAGCCGCCATCAGACTGCCCAGTAAAAAGATAATTCCGCCAATGGCATAGGCTTTTTTTGGCCCGGCCTGGCTGAGCAGCTTGCCACTGACAGCGGCACTTAAAATCGCTGCCAGCATAAACAGAGTGGTGTTCCAGGCATACAGGTGCTGGCCGCCAATATCTGCCACGATGGATGGCAGCATGGTGGTGGAAATATAGGTGTTAATGGCGTGCAGGCACATGCCGCCGGTCAGTGCCAGTGACAGTACGCCGTTGCGGCCGCTGAGCAATTCGGACCAGCTTGCCCGGGGTGTTGAAGTATCGGCAGACTGATCAGTCATTATCGCGGTTCCTGTCAGGTGTATAACGGATAGCGGAAGATGATACACCGGGGGCATCCAGCTGATGCTGCCACATTTGTGCATAGAGGCCGGCCTGTTGTAGCAGCTCACTGTGGGTGCCCCGCTCAGCTATTTTACCCTGCTGCAGGACCAGTATCTGATCGGCATCCACCACGGTGGATAACCGGTGGGCAATGGTGAGTACGCTGCGTCCCTGGCCCATGGCTTTCAGGCTTTCCTGAATATCCCGTTCAGTCTGGCTGTCCAGTGCTGAAGTAGCCTCGTCCAGCAGCAGTATGGGCGGGTTTTTCAGCAGGGTACGGGCAATGCCAACCCGCTGCTTTTCACCTCCGGATAATTTCAGACCCCGTTCGCCCACGGTGGTGTCGTAACCATTGGGCAAGTCATTGATGAAATCGTGAATACGGGCGGCTTTTGCGGCGGTTTCAACCTCTTCCCGGCTGGCATCCGGACGGCCATAGGCAATGTTGTAGTAAATGGTATCGTTAAACAGCACGGTATCCTGGGGCACCACGCCGATGCTGGCGTGCAGGCTGTCCTGCGAGACGTCGCGGACATCCTGACCGTCTATTTTTAAGCACCCTTGCTGTACATCGTAGAAGCGGAATAACAACCGGCCGATGGTGGATTTACCGGAGCCGGACGGACCAACAATGGCCAGCGTCTGTCCGGCTTCCAGGGTCAGGTTTATCCCCTGAAGAATGGGGCGGTCAGGCTCGTAGCTGAAGTGCACGTTGTCCAGCTGAATACGGCCGCCTGTTACCTGTAAGTCCGGGGCATCCGGTTTGTCAGTGATTTCAGCGGGCTGGCCCAGCAAATCGAACATTTCTCCCATATCTACCAGTGACTGGCGAATTTCCCGGTAGACGTATCCCAGATAGTTCAGGGGCATCATAACCTGCATCATGTAGGCGTTGACCATCACAAAGCCACCAACCGTCAGTTCGCCGCTCATGACATCCCGGGCCGCGAGTAACAGGGCCAGAACCAGCCCGGTATTGAGGATCGCAGACTGGCCGGCGTTGAGCATGCCCAGTGAGCTGATGGTGCGCAGTGATGCGGTTTCGTAGCCCGCCATGGCCCGGTCGTAGCGATCTGCTTCACGTTGCTCGGCGCCGAAATACTTAACGGTTTCGAAGTTTAGCAGGCTGTCGATGGCTTTCTGGTTGGCGTCTTTATCCTGATCATTCATTTCCCGGCGAATCCTTACCCGCCATTCTGTCACCCTGGTGGTAAAAGCCACATAGAGAGTGACAATGCTGACGACGACTGCCAGGTACCAGATATCGAAAACAACAATCAGAATCAGTGAAATCAGCAGCAGTTCCAGTATCAGCGGGCCGATATTGAAGAGGATGAAGCGGAGCAGAAAATCGACGCCTTTAACCCCCCGTTCAATCACCCGGTTGAGACTGCCGGTTTTGCGGCTGATGTGGTAACGCAACGATAGCCGGTGCACATGGCTGATGGTTTCCCGGGCGAGTACCCGCAGGGCTCTTTGTCCGACCCGTGAAAAGATGACGTTGCGCAATTCTTCGAAGAGTACGCTCATCAGCCGGGCCATACCGAATGCGATAACCAGCCCGGTGGTGCCGACGGCCAGTAGCCAGCCGGGATCACTGCTCTCTCCGGCTATGGCATCTACGGCATTTTTATACAGAAAGGGAGTGCCAACGATGATCAGCTTGGCGATCAGTAACAGCGCCAGAGACAACACGACCCGACGCTTAACCCAGGGCTGATCGTCAGGCCACAGGAAAGGGGAAACCCTGCGCAGAGTTCGCCAGCCCCGCTGACGTTCAGCGTGGATTTTTGCCTGATCAGGCTTGCTGTTAAAGGGTTTTCCGGTGGCGCTGGTGTTGGCCATTAAGCCGTTCTCCCGAACATGTAAACGATATACTGATCTTGGCCTGCTGATCAGCAAATTGAAAGTCGCGGGAGGATAAAACCTCAGTCAGAGTTGAGGTCAGGGATTACTGCTGCAGTGAAAATTCTTCGGCGGCCTTATCGAGCAATTGGGTCATACGTTTTTTGCCAAAGCGTTTCAGACGGAATGTCCGTGCCTGCTCCAGGTTGCTTTCCGGGGTGCCAACAATCAGCAGTGCCACCATGCCATAGCGGTTATGTACCCGGCATTTCAGGCCGTATACGCCGGGGATATCAAAGCGGATCTCTTTACTGGGGGTTGAGTTGATTTCAATCTCTTCCGCCCCTTCGGGCAGCATACGGGCCACTGAGGTGATGGTGTGTTCCCCGACGGTACCGCTGAAGCGCACCGTATCCCCGGGCTGAATCACCAGATAGTCCGGTTCAAAGCGAAACATTTTTGTGATGTCTTCCACTTCCACATGCGATGTCTGATGCATCATATGAATCTGATGGGCTTGTTGTTCGGCCATCGCTGAGCCGGCAGAGAGAGCTAGAGTCAGTGCCAGGCAAGTGCGGAGCAGAGTACGGCGGAACATAAGGTTACCTCAGGAAGGTTTGATAAGTGCTATGCAGTATAAAAGAGCAATGGTTCTCATTACGCTGCGGTGGATCAAGGTTTTGACTGGTCAGAATGGGGGCTTTTTCGGAATAAGCAGATTTACAGGGACTCTTTAAGATATATATCATATATATGACTTATATGATCTGGTGATTATGTGAGCAACCACAATAAATATAAAAACTGCCCACTGATGATACCGGCCGGTCCGCGCTTAAGCTGCACACCCTCAAGGCTGTCTCAGTGACAACGTGTCCGCACGTGAGGAGTAAGGCAATGCTGAAACGCATCAAAGATTTGTCGATCAGGAATAAAATTAACGCGCTGGTGCTAATACTGATGAGTTTGCTGATATTGGTGTCCGGGTTTGGGACCCTCAAGATAGAAGCAATCAGCGGCAAGCTAAGCGCCATTTCCAATGAAGAAATTCCTCTGGCAAGGCTGTTCAGTGACGTCACTATCAGCCAGTTGCACGAAGCCATTCTGATCGAACGGGCGATGCGCGGTGAAGGCATTGGTTATGGTGAAATTGATATTCCTGCGCTGGGTGTTGCTACCGCTGAGATAGCCACCCGGATCACCGGCCAGATTGACCGCGGTCAGGCAATTATTAATGGCTTACGCGAGCAATCAGTGAACCTGACAGGCCTTGAGGCTCTGGCAGAGCAGTTCAGTGCTGCTGACGCACAGCATCAGGCGCTGAATCAGCAAATCGAGCAGTTTTACCGGGCAATTGAGGCCGGTGAAAGCGTATCGCCGGAAGAATCAGCGGCAATCATTACCCGCCGGGATGAAATCAACCGTACTCTGGCAGGGCTGCTACTGACGGTTAACGGCATGACCGAAACCGCCGTTGCCGATGCCGGTCAGACGAAAGATGATGCCCTGCAGGGGATGCTGATCATCAGCATTATGTCCCTGTTGTTGGGCATATTACTGGGGATCCGGCTGAGCAAAGCCATTACCCGGCCGCTATCTGAAGCGGTGCGGGTGGCGAATAAACTGGCCCGGGGAGATCTGACCGCGCAGGTGACGGTGACCGCCCGGGATGAAACCGGCCAGTTGTTACAGGCAATGAATAAAATGACAGGTCACTTGCTGGAAATGATCAGTGCGATTGCCAGTGCGTCTGATCAGTTGTCACAGGCGGGCAATCATGTCACAGCTATTTCCGGTCAGACATCTGTAAATGTACAGCAGCAAAAAGATAATCTGCAGCAAACAGCAGTCGCGATGGAGCAGATGACCAGCACCGTAAAAGAGGTGGCTGAAAGTGCCCAGCTGGCTGCCGGATCAGCGACTGAGGCCGATGAAGAGGCCCGACAGGGACGAACAATGGTTGCCCGGGTAAATACTGCAATAGAGGCTCTGGCCGGTGATATCGGCAATGCCCGTGAAGCCATTATGCAGCTGAATGCGGAAGCGGCTAATGTGGGCAACATTCTGGATGTCATTACCGATGTGGCGGATCAGACAAACTTGCTGGCCCTGAATGCGGCAATAGAGGCTGCCCGGGCCGGGGATCATGGCCGTGGTTTTGCCGTGGTGGCCGATGAGGTGCGGACGCTGGCCAGCCGGACGCAGGAATCTACCGTGATGATCCAGCAGCTGATCGAACGTTTGCAGAGTGAGGCCGGGCGATCGGCGCATGCCATGCAGCAGGGTACTGAAAAAACCCGTGAAACGGTTGAACTGGCGCAGCAGGCGGAACAGTCACTGAGCCTGATCGGGACAGCAGTGGAGCGGATTAATGACATGAACCTGCAAATCGCCAGTGCTGCTGAACAGCAAAGCAGCACAGCGGATGAAATTAACCGCTCAGTGAATGAGATCCATCAGTTGAGTGAGTCGACTTACAACGATTCCCGGCAGGTGGAAACCGTCAGCGCTCAGGTTGCCGGGCTGACCGCTGACTTACGGAATCTGGTGGCGCATTTTAAAACCTGAAGCGCTTACGGGATGGCTCACTCGCCGGTCGGGTTAGCCAGCCC
>CAKZPE010000083.1 GCA_937138495.1 uncultured Oceanospirillaceae bacterium | reverse complement strand
AATAATTTAGATGATTATGAAATTCCTACCAGCTTAGCTCAACCATTATAAAGGAAAAAGCCTAATTTGGGGATTTTGCTTATTGGTGGAATTATAACTGCTTTAGTTCTTGGTTTTATTGTTGCTTTTCTTTCTGTAAAAGGTATTTATATTATAGGTGTTTTTGAGGTTGTGGTAGCTTTAGCTCTCGGCTATGCGCTGAAACATTTAATGAAAATAAGTAATTATGATATTTTCGACCATTTACATTACTTGTTTATCGGTTTAATAGTGGTGACGTATGTTTCAAATCAATATTTTCAATACCTCATTATTCTTGATGATGCTGGTTTTCAAACCGTGAACTTTTGGGATTTTATGAAAGCGAGATTTGAAGCAGGTTTAACACTTAATTCCATTGATACTGGATGGATAGGTTTGGTGATCAGCTGGGCATTACAACTAATAATAAGCTATTTTATCGGTCTCTTAAGATTGAATACAAGTTTAACCTCCTACCTAATTAAAAGAGTTGATCCAGAGGTGTTTAATTTCGCGTACTACCATTTTGTTAAGAATAAAACTGAGGACCAAGTGAGACTGGAATTATCTAATAAAGGATGGACTAAAACCTCAGATCAAGACCAAGTATTTGAAGCAATTGCAAGTATAGGAATGGCAAGTGAAATTAATAGGATAGATTAGAAATTGTCGAGAAAAAATGTGCTTTTGATCAAATAGAAAAAGTGGGTTTGAGATTGTGAATCAGGCTGTTTGGGACAACGAAAAATTAGGAAAAACAAACCAATTAAACACAAAACTAGTAACGGAAAAAATCAGCACTCTTATTAGGGCTTATCCCGACAAGGCGCAATTATTTGTGGGATAATTGGAGAATCAAAAGGAGGAATGTCAGGCATTAGAAAATGATCTAGAATGTTTGACCTTACTTCTGAAAAAGAAAACTGAAATTAAGGTAAGTGTTTGATTAAAAGATCTGTAGAGATTAAGTGTTTCAAAAATATATTTTGCTTTTCCAGAGAAATTAATGAAAATTACTCCACATCATCTGCAGGATTTAATGGATTTGTTGCTGCTAAACCACTATTTGGTAATAATGTAGTCTCAACATAATCTGCTACGCCTCCGTTATCAGTATCTGTAAAATCATTTGCATCAAATGCATCTGTTGCTACTCCACCAGTATTTGGTTGTAATGTAGTCTCAACATAATCAGGTACGCCATCTCCATCTGTATCTAAGAAATCTGTTCCATCATTTGGATCTGTTCCATCTGCTATCTCATCTGCATCTGATACACCATGCGCCGGGTATCAGGCGTCTGCGGATGATCAACAAACAACTGAAAATTGCCACCGGTGACCGTCAGAGGCTCAGCTGACAGCAACGGCGCCTCGACGGTGCCGATAATCCCTGCAGAATGCGCCGGGCTGTCCAACAGTGCAGACAAACTGTTTGCTTTAATGGTCAGGGTAAATTCCAGTGGCTGCCCGGCCGCTTCACCACTGCGATACGCTTCTTCATACAGTTCCGGAGCATCCGCCGGCTGATCAGCAGCCGGTGTAACCGGAGCCATAAAGCCACGCATCGTTTCAGTAAATTCAATTCCCAACTCGGCAGCCTGTGCCTGCCGGCTCGACCGGGAAGGCAACTGATAGTCGATGCTGAAACCATAGTCTTCGGCCATCAGTTCACAGCACCGCTCTGTAATCGCAGAAATGGTCAGTAACGGATTCACCGCCAGTGAGGTGGGCAGTACGGCACCGTCCGAAATATATAACCCTTTATGAACGGCCTTACCTGATTGTCCGGAGAAGACCCGCCCTTTATGGTCCACCACCCCGGAACCGGCATCATCCGCCATATTACAGCCGCCCAGAGGATGTACCGTCACCAAGCTCTTATTAAACAAAGGTGTCCAGACAGGGTTTTCAATATAATTACCGTTCAGGGCAGCCGTTGCCTTACGTAAGCTCTCATTAGCCTGAGCAAAGATCGCTTCCTGCCCTAATCCGGGCCATGAAATCCTCAGCCGGTCTTCAGTCAGCGAAGCCTGTCCTGTGCCACTGTCATGGCTCATGACCAGATACGTCTGCATACGGTTAACCGCCCCGTGATAAGGCCCCAGTAAACGGCTTTGCCATTTTCTGGCGGACTTACGCATGGTTTCAGAAAGGTCTCCTTCATGGTCTGCATCCTCACCAATCAGGTCGTCTGCAGCGGCCATCGCCGGTACCATCAGACGCCCCATCGCCCCCGGAATAGAGCCTTCTTCAATGACCATCTTCCGGTTACGCTCATTTCCCGGGCGCATATCAATAATACTGGTGATACACGGGCCAACCGGCTGCATTTCCGCAGGGTTTAAATCACCAAAACCGATTCCCTGAATTTTTTCATCGCAGTTATAACCAAAACCAAGCACATCACCGTTACCGGTAAAGCCTTTCCCCAGCTGATCTGAAACGCTTAGCCCTTTAGCTTTGGAGCGCAGCATAATTTCATTACTGCCAAGCGTTCCCGCCGCTACCATGACAATATCAGCCGTCACCGTTAATTCCGGCGAATCAAATGCGGCCCGGCCAGTCTCAGGTAAGTGGTAATGAACCTGCCAGCAATCAGTCTGTTTTGTTATATAACTGACCTGTACCTGACAAAATATTTCTGCGCCATGATTCCATGCATCCGGTAAATAATTCATCAGGGTCGTATTTTTTGCACCGGTATTACAACCGGACACACAGTCACCACAGTTATTACAGGCAGGCTGATCCACACCGACATGGTTGCCCCCTTCCCCGGTTTCTGTAAACGTTACATTGATGGGCGTCTTATAAAAGGGCTGAGCCATTGCCGCCGCGCTTTTCTGATGTGCACGGGTCTTGGATAAGTTCGGGTAGTTGTCAGAATGGTTGTCCGGATACTCAACGGGTTTGAGCATTTCACGGGCATGCTGAATGCCCTTTAATAGCAGATTGTCCTGCTGCTCCCTGATTGCAGCAGGCCAGGCAGGATCGTTAAACACTTCTGCTTCCGGCAATAGCGAAACATTGGCGTTGATCAGTGAAGTCCCGCCCAGTCCGCAGCCCACCACCACATTCTGCTCAGCATTGATATGTATGTTATAAAGCCCGGTAGGTGAACCAACCTTGCCCTTAGGGGTATCAAACTGTAATTCCTGTAGTGCTTTTAACTCGGTGTCCGGAAATTCACCGGGTAATATTTCTCTGCCGCGTTCCAGCAGGCAGACACGCTTACCTGCTCTTGCAAGACGCGAGGCACTTATACTCCCGCCATAACCTGAGCCAATAACAATTACATCGTAATGCGGCCTGATACCAACCACGTCCATTGAAAGTCTTTTCATGAAGGACATTCCCTGTAATAAGTATATTTACCGGTTCAGATAAACGGCCGGTATTATTTTTATAATCAGCAAAAAACGGGCATCTGCGCCTGTACATACAAGCCAGGACAGCAACACTCCCTGATGCTGTTTGTATTTCATACATCCTGATAAATTTAGCATCCGGATGCGGTTTTCGCCTGTACCGCACGTGAAAAATATTAATACTTTGTTACGCAGATAACCCGATCTCCGAATGCAACCGGATACAGAAGAAAAATACAGAGAAAAAACGAAGCACAGAAAAAATTGCGCCCTCCACAGTTCAGGCTACTTCACTGTGGAGAACGCGAGGGCACAAGGTACATTACCCGGCAGGTAATCCGGATAACCTGTGCACGCTGCCCGGGTAAGGCCTTTTAAGGCAAGGCAGCGTTGCTTTGGAAATCGGACAAGATGTCTGATCTAAAGGGGACCAAAGTCGTTAACGTGTTACAGGTTCATTTCCTGCATTACTTTACGGAATGCATCCAGCACCCGGTCAATATCTTCCCGGCTGTGGCCGGCAGACACCTGTGTCCGGATACGGGCCTTACCCTGTGGAACCACAGGATACGAAAACGCGATTACATAAATACCGTGTTTCAGAGCCCGTTCGGCAAACTCCGCGGCAACCTTCGCGTCGTACAACATGATAGGTACGATCGGGTGATCACCGGGCAGAATTTCAAAACCGGCTTCTTTCAGTTTTTTACGGTAGTACTGGGTATTCTCTTTCAGCTGACCACGGATATCTGCCGATTCGCTGACCAGATCCAGTGCTTTAATCGCACCGGCAACCACCGGTGGCGCAACCGTATTGGAAAACAGATACGGACGTGAACGCTGACGCAGCAGCTCAACAATTTCTTTACGGGCACTGGTATAACCGCCACTGGCACCGCCCAGGGCTTTACCCAGAGTGCCGGTCAGAATGTCGATACGGCCAATTACGCCGCAGTGCTCATGGCTGCCCCGGCCGTTCTCGCCAACAAAACCCGTCGCGTGGCAGTCATCCACATGCACCATCGCACCGTACTTGTCTGCCAGATCACAGATTTTGTCCAGCTGAGCCACGTAGCCGTCCATCGAGAAAACGCCGTCAGTGGTGATCAGCTTAATCCGGGCACCGTCAGCATCGGCCTGCTGCAACGCTTCTTCCAACTGCTGCATATTGTTATTGGCATAGCGATAACGCTTCGCCTTACACAGCCGCACACCGTCAATAATACTGGCGTGGTTCAGCGCATCAGAAATGACTGCATCATCATTGGTCAGAATCGTTTCGAACAGACCGCCGTTGGCATCAAAGCAGGATGGATACAGAATGGTATCTTCCGTGCCCAGGAAATCGGTCAGTTTGTCTTCCAGTTGCTTATGAATCGTCTGTGTACCACAGATAAAGCGTACCGATGCCATGCCGTAACCAAATTCTTCCAGACCTTCACGGGCTGCCCGGTTAACCTCAGGATGCTGTGCCAGCCCCAGGTAATTATTGGCACACAGATTCAGTACCTGAGAACCGTCCTGCAGGGGGACGTTGGCATTTTGTGCACCGGCAATGACACGTTCGTTCTTATATAAACCCGCATCACGAATCGCTGCCAGCTGATCAGCGTAATGTTGTCTTGTATTCGCCTGCATTGTTTAATCCTCCCAGTTCAGGATAACTTTACCTGCCTGTCCGCTGAGCATTGCGTCAAAGCCCTGTTGAAATTCTGTGTAGTGCATCCGGTGAGTAATCACCGGGCTGAGGTCCAGACCGGTTTCCACCATCATGGACATCTTGTACCAAGTGTCGTACATCTCACGGCCATAAATACCTTTAATCGTCAGCATGCTGAAAATCACCCGGTTCCAGTCAATATGTGTATCCTGGTTCGGAATACCCAGCACCGAAATCTTGCCGCCGTGGTTCATGTTGGCGATCATGTCATTCAGTGCCGCCGGGCTGCCAGACATCTCCAGACCCACGTCGAAACCTTCAACCATGCCCAGTTCTTTCTGAATATCATCCAGCTTCTCATCCATGATATTCACTAAGCGGGTTGCCCCCAGCTTACGGGCCAGATCCAGACGGAACGGGTTGTGATCGGTGACCACAATGTTACGGGCACCGGCATGTTTACAGACTGCCGCCGCCATACAACCGATTGGACCCGCACCGGTGATCAGTACATCTTCACCCAGTAACGGCCACTGCAGCGCGGTATGCGTTGCATTACCAAACGGGTCAAAGATGGCTGCTATATCTTTATCGATATCCGGGCGGTGTACCCAGACATTCGCCATTGGCACGGCAATATACTCAGCAAACGCACCGGTACGGTTTACCCCGATACCGGAAGTGTGATTACAAAAGTGACGCTTACCTGACATACAGTTACGGCAACGGCCACACACCACATGTCCTTCACCGGACACAATCTGGCCAGGATAAAAATCCACAACGTTGGAACCTACATCCACAATCTCACCCACGAATTCGTGACCGATTGTCATCGGAACCGGAATGGTTTTCTGCGCCCATTCGTCCCAGTTATAGATATGCAGATCGGTACCACAAATCGCCGTACGCTGTACTTTGACCAGAACATCATTGATACCGATTTTCGGCATCGGTACCTGCTCCATCCAAAGGCCGACTTCTGCCTTCGATTTAACCAGTGCTTTCATTGCCACTTCTCATATATTGGAAAATTTTCCTGCATACTTACCTAAGAAAGTACAATATGCAAGAATTTTTTCTATTATCCTAAAAGCGACATATGGAAAAAATCCACAAATACGCGTAGCATTGGGCTCCTTCGTAAATCAGCGCATAAATAAGATGTCGGAAATAAACCTTAAAAGCCTGGCAGACAGGCTCAAACAATACCGCAAAGATAACCAGTGGACGCTGGAACAGCTGGCTGAACAGTCCGGCGTCAGCCGTTCGATGCTGAGCCAGATAGAGCGGGGCAAAGCCAACCCGACGCTGGCGGTTACCTGCCGTGTCGCCCAGGCGCTGAATATCTCCATTGCAGAACTGGTTGAAGAACCCTGGACCCAGCCAAGCATTGAAGTGGTGCCCCACGATGCTGACGACAACGTCATGCGCGACGATGAAAACGGCTTCGTTCAGATGCTCACTCCGCCAAACTCCACCACCGAGTTCTACCGCCTGCGGCTGGCACCTGCTGCCACCCTGAATTCCAAACCTCATTTCCGCGGCACCCGTGAAATACTTACCGCCCACAAAGGCAAGGTGACAGTCATTTCCGGCAGCGATAACCGGGACATGGAGGAAGGGGATACCGCGTATTATCAGGCGGATCAGAACCACTGCATCATCAACCGCAGTGACGAAGAGGCGTTGTTATATATGGTGATTTGTCTGGAAGAGCCAAATGCCATTGGATATGAGTGGGATCTGACGGATCATCCGGATAATGTTTGATATTTTTCTTTGATAGTAGAAAGCAGTCCTCAGTGGCTGTTTTTTTATGTCTGCTTATTTGTGTGTTTTGAAATAAGAGCCAGCACTGATGGTTTTTTACGTTGTCGTTGTTACTTGATTCTCTGATATTTTCGATGATCTTTTTCGACTTCGTCGAGTCAAGGCCTTGAAACGACGCAAGGCCTTAACAATCCAACGTCGCCCCACCGCTTGTCCGGCTACGCCGGATACCCTGTGCGTTTCGCCATCGAGCGGCGCCACAAAAACTCAGTCGCTTCGCTCCTTCAAACAGTTTGTGTCGCTAATCACTCAATGTCTGCAATGCTCGGCTGCGCAGAAGGGGAAGCATGAGGCCGTGCCAACTGAAGGTCTTATAAGGGAGAAAAGACCTGATCGCTTTGTGCTTCTATTTCTGGTCGTAGTGACCGCCCAGCGCGAATATATAAATATATTCATCATCAAATTTGTATATGATCCGATCTTTCTGCGATATACGCCGTGACCAGAATCCACTGAGATTATGCTTTAGCTGTTCCGGTTTACCGGCTCCAGTTGCGGGATCACCACGTAACATCTCTTTCAGCAACTTACACAAGTTTATATGTAACTTCTTATCCTGCGCCCAAATCCTTTCGTATATAACCCAGGTATTACCTTCAAAGACCAGTGATCTCATCTAACTGCCCTTCCGTTGGCTGATATCCTTTCCCGGTATTATGAGTCTGCAAGGACTCTGACAACTGCTGCATCAGAGACGAGTTCTGTAACACATACAAAGTCTCCTGCTCTCGTTCCCAGTCATCTGCACTGATCACCACAAAATCCTCACCCGCCCGACGGGTAACCTTTAAGGGTTCATGATTATCAATGACCTGCTCAACAAGATGCTTCAGATTATCTCTGAAACGGTTAACACTTATAGAATCCATTACTTTCACCAAACGTACGGTATTTCCGTACAACTTAGCAACTTTGTTAATAATTAGCAAAGTAAGTCAATCCACAGGACTGTAGGACTATGTCCTTCCCTTACAATGTTTATTTATTGTGCTGAATTATATTTGAGATGATCTTTTTCGCTTACGCGACTCAAGACCTTTAAACGGCTAAAGCCTGTAAAAGAGAGTTCTTAAGAGTCTAAAGGCCGCCCCACCGCTTGTCTGGCTTCGCCAGATTCCCTGCGTATTTAACGAGCAACAGGCCTCCTACTCTTTATAAGAACTTTGTCGATCACTTCGCGCTCTCAAACAATTCATCCGGCTTATCTGTTACTCGCTGCAATACTCGGCTGCGCAGAAGGGGAAGCAACAGGCCGTGCCGACCGGCTAGCGCTGTACTTTGCGATGGATCAAACTCACGCTAAAAGCCTATGGCAATCAAATGCTTCGCTACTGTATATTCGATATTACAGGGATGGATGAAGTACCCGTGAGTAATTAAGAGTTAAGTACTGTAAGTGCAGCTTGAAGATATTCGTTATTGGGTAATTCAAACAGGTTCCCCTTTCCGTTTTTCTTCTATGTAACAGTCTCTTTTAAGAGCTCACAACGCTTACTCCATTTTCCCTTATCAATAATAAGGCCCTTAGCTTACAAGGAAGCAGAGCTTTAAAGCTTGTTAAGCTTATAAAATCAGAATATTAAATTGTTAGGCGAAAACCATGCGCAGAGTATATTTGCTAACAATGATCTTACTTTTACTTTCTGGCTGTGGGAGCCAGATGTACAAAATTAATGATCAGGTGACCTTTGAAATCAGATCATGGAATCACGCCCCTATTATCAGAGACATTGAGAACGCTGATCCAGAAACCTTTCAGGATTTGGATGATGGTTTTGGAAAGGATAAAGAAAGAGTTTTTTACAAAGGCAAAGAAATTATTGGTGCCGACCCTGCTACGTTTCAGCAAACACAGTTGTCATATTCTAAAGATTTGAATAACGTCTATTTGTTTACATGCAGGCTTGATAGTGCCAGCCCGGATACATTTCAATTGCTGGGGGGGGCATGGAGTAAAGACAGTAATAATGTTTATCATGGGCACCAGCAAGTAGAAGCTGATGCAGCTTCATTTCGCTTCGCAGAAAACAACTGGGCTTTAGATAAATCACGTGCCTATCATGCTTTACGCTGGGTACCTTTGGGTTGCCATACTAATAACTTTTTAAAGGTGAAGATCTTCGAAAATATTGATCCCGAAACATTCGAAGTCATTGATGCGTTTAAAGCTAAAGATAAAAATGGTGTCTACAATGCACTGCCATCGCTTAATAAGCGCGCCAACTAGGACACTCGAATGAGCTATAGAACGTGCGATAGGCTCAGGTCTCAAGCCATCGCGGCCATAAGATCAGATCTTGTCTTTTACCCGTTACAAAGCACACACCTGACGCTGGCACCCCGCTCCCCTTCTGTGCAGCTGAGCATTGCAGGCATTGAATGATCAGAAGCGCAAACTATTTGAAGAAGCAGAGCAACTGAGTTTTTGCGCTGCCATTCAATGGCCAAATGCGCAGAGCACCCGGCGGAGCCGGACAAGCAGTGGGGCTATTTTAGATTGTTAAGAATTCTCTTTTACAAACTTTAGCCGTTTAAAGGTCTTGACTCGACGAAGTCGAAAAAGATCATCCGAAATAAAAAATTAAATACAATAACCAAGAAGAAATCAGCAACGAAAACTGTTTGAGGGAACGGAGCGACTGAACTTTTGCGATGCCATTCAATGGCGAAACGCGCAGGGCACCCGGCGGAGCCGGGCAAGCAGTGGGGCCGGTTTTAGATTCTTAAGAACTCTCTTTTACAAGCTTTAGCCGTTTAAAGGTCTTGAGTCGATGAAGTCGAAAAAGATCATCCGAAACAAAAATTAAACAAAATAATCAAAAAAATGCTGAACTTTCAGCCCCTTCCCTACATAAGCGAAAAATTAATCTAAATAAATCAGCACAATAACCAGGTAAAACGCTGAACCATCAGAATCCGAAATAAATAAACCCAATACTCACTTCACCCGATAACCCCCACCCGCAATAAACGCCCCGTTACGGTATTCCGCCTTACCATAGGGAAACGCCCCACCTTCCGGCAGATCCACATAGCCTCCGGCAGCCCGCAACACCGCATCACCGGCACCGGTATCCCACTCCATTGTCGGACCAAAACGCGGATACACGTCCGCTTCACCCGCTGCCAGCAGGCAGAACTTTAGTGAGGAACCAATCGCTACTGTCTGTTCAATCTGCTGTTGTTTAAGCCATTCATCGGTCTGCTGATCCCGGTGGGACACACTGGCAACCGCTACCGGGCCGTCATCCGGTATGTCACGTACCTGCAACCGGCGGGTGCCTGTGGCACTGACTTCAAACGCGCCGTTTTCGTTACCATAGAACAGGCGGTTCAGCGCCGGGGCATACACCACCCCTAACACAGGCACGCCGTTCTCAATCAGAGCGATATTGACGGTAAATGAGCCTTTGCCATCCCCCTTCAGAAATTCTTTCGTACCGTCCAGAGGATCAACCAGAAAAAAGCGCTGCGGCGCGCTGATACTGTGGCTGCAGGCGTTTTCTTCCGAGATGACAGTAATCTCCGGGGCTACCTGAGCCAGTACCGGCAAAATCAGATCTTCTGCTGCCTGGTCCGCCCGGGTGACCGGCGATCCGTCCTGTTTCACATCAGCCTGAAAGCCTTTATCCGCCTGCATTTCAGCATAGACCGCCATAATGGCTGCTCCGGCCTGTCGGGCAATATCACTCAGGGGGGCCAGCAAATACTCTGTCTGCATGTTTTATCTCTTATTGGTTTCTAACATCCGCTAACACCTGTTTTATGTACAACGAGAATATTAAATTACAGGTATCTGAAATCAGATTCTCCGCCGCAGTTTCAAGATACTAATAACGTTACCGGCAAGAACAGCAGCATTATATTCACAACTGGAGAGAATCCGTACCGGATTTTCCGAGACCGGATCAATACCGATAACGTTTTTCCCGGTCAGTGCCTGCGAACGCTGGCGACAGGAATATGTGCATAAGAAGCGGATGACCCGAACAGCCCCGGCTCAGTTAAGTTCCGGATCACGCCAGAATTTAGTGCCTTTCAGAGTAGCCTGAAGGGCCAGCCCGGTATCAGTAACCTGATAAAGCGTCATATCCCCCAGCGGAATACCACCGCCGGCCTGCCCACCGGTATAGGAGGCTTTTGCTGCAGCATCTGCCTCGGCACTGAAGACAAAGCCTTTTTCCACAAAATCCCGATACGCGCTGGCAGTATGGAAAACAAACAGGGCACGGAAATCTTTAACCCCCAATCCCAACCCGACACCGGCTTCTCCCATCTTCATATAAGTAGCCTGTCCACCAGACTTCGCCACACCAAAGCCACCGCCGGCGGCTACCAAAAATATTTTCAGCTGGGTATTACTGAACACCGCATAACCCGGCGATTCTGCCACATGTGACCGGGCCCCGGGGCTGACTGCATAAATATCCCTTAGCACCTGATCGTGCATCTGTTCAATGGTGGCGCGTTTATCTGACGAAGTTGTCCCCGTTGCAGTACAGCCTGCAATCACCAGCAGGAAACAGCCTAATAAAACGCAGATTAGATTTCTGACAGACATGACATATACCCATTAAGCACCAGTGGTTCGATACTTTAAGCATAGTCTCAGGTGATCGGGCCTGCAGAGTGGCACTCGATGCATCCAACAGAATGAAAGGTAAGAGACAGCCTAAATAGATTTTGGCCGGTTACAGCCGCTTATCCAGCACTTCCGGAAATTTATCCCGCTTAGCGGCATTCACTTCGACCCACTCGCGAAATTCATTCGGTGACAGGCAAAGCAGGAACACTCATGCGGGAAAACGATATCACAACAGCTTAAAAGAACGATCAATCAAGAAATTCGCATATCTGATCATGGTTAGTCCACCCTTGCCGGACCATCATTAACTCATCAAAAACACAGCCGCAGTGGCTAAAAATAATCTTTGATGAGGAAACAAGCATGCAACAAATATATACCTACTTATTGCTCAGCGGCGCTCTGACACTGCTCTTGTGGACGCCTTATATTCTGGCCCGTGCCGCCGTCTGGGGCATTCCAACCTTTCTGAATAATTATCCGGAGGGATATCCGCAACAGGCGCCCCGGCAACCACTCTGGGCTGAACGTGCCCAACGGGCGCATCTGAACATGGTTGAAACCATGCCGGCCTTTATCGCAGTGGTATTTGCGGCAATTGGCTTACAGGCAAATGTTGCCGAAGTGGCCATGTGGGTAACGGTGTTCTTCTGGGCACGTCTGGGCCATGCGGCGGTCTATATCCTGGGCATTCCATATTTACGTACCCCTGTGTACCTGCTGTCATGGTTCGCAATTCTGGCCATTGCAGCCAGTTGCTTATAAAGCGACCAGTATAAATGCAGTCAGCACAGTTACTCCCCATAACTAACAGGCATAAAAAAGCGCTTCATAAAGACGCGCTTTTTTATTACAGGTCTGCCGTTACGCAACAGACATTAGCACTGCTAATCCTGCATGTGCCTGCGCAACACATTCTCTAACAACTGAGACACTGCATTCTGATAATTATTCCAGGGCAGACTGCCACAAAACGTTATCGAGCCAGTTGAAAATACCCGTCCGCCACCAGGCACTTCAAGGTATACCATGTCTGCATGCAGCGCATCTTCCGTCGGCGCGCCACTTAAGTTAGTAAGGTGCGTTAACTGCTCTTCCGGTACCAGCATAAAATCAGTTGCAGCATTAACCGACTGCGCAAGCAGGGTTATATTCCCCGGTGTCTGCTGGCCATTACCGATATTATCAAGCTCATACCCTGCCGCACCATTACCGCTGTACCCAAAGCCACCAAAGACCTGATCGCTTATCCCTTCGAATACCCAGTCGAACCGGGGATCGGTACAGGTCCGTTTATAGGGCCCGCCAACAAATTCCCCCTGCGCGGTAAAACCTATGCCCACCAGGCTTTGCGGGGTCCGGCCATTGCGCCGCCACAGCCCACCATAGCCACCATCAAAAGCATTGTAATACTCGCCGGGTTCTGCCGCCCAGGCACGGATACCATCTTCAGCCCGCCGAATCTCAAGCAGGCTGTCATTTTCACGGTGCTGAGCAATCCGCCAGTAAAAACCATTGCCGCCAAGGTAGTGCAAGGCGCCACCCTGATCACGGTAATCTAGCAGGGCATCCAGCATCGCCTTAGTATGATACTCAGGGTGGCTTGCAGTGGTGACCGCAGGATAAGCCTCTAATACAGCCATTCCGTCACGATGTAGCTCCGCATCGGTAATCACCTCATAATCGATCCCTTTTGCATGCAACCAGCTAATCAGATGGCTGTCTGCCTGAAAATGTCTTAACCCTGAGCATTCTGCCGCACCAAAAGTAATGTATCCGGGGCGCAGGTTAAATAACGGACGACGATGAGAAGCATGACAAATCCCCGAGCCATCACGGTGATTATTATAAGTGGATAATCCATATTCAGGATGTTCTGCCGGATTGTAAGGGTACCCCTGCCAGTCCTGAATACGCTCCTGCCAGGCCGGTTCATAATCAGGGCGCGCGTGATTACCATAAATACTGTAGGTAAAAGTGGATATCAGAACCAGTAACTTAGCCCCGGGGTTGCCTAATGGCGGACATATATAAATAGGCAGGGCATCTTCATAGCCCGCACTGCTGATACGCATTACATATATGCCTGAAGGCATCCTCGCAGGTATCTCAAACTGAAAATCCGTTTTCCAGTTAAAATCGTAAATATCATCTTCATGGAAATGAATCGCTGCATAGTGCTCAGGACAATGCCGCCAGCACATTTCTGAACCCTCCCATGCTGAGCTGGTCATTCCGCGGGCAGGAAAATTATACAGTTCCAGCACTTCACCATGTGAACCCGGTACCCAACAGGCAGATGTTTCTCTGGCCAGATCCCAACCTGCCAGTAACTGACCATCCATATAAATTTCCGGTGTTTCAATTTTGCCATTATAGCAATCAACAACTTCAGAAGAGGTGACCCGGGCGGCAACTGACACGACCCCTTCCTGTGGCCAGCGAGCAGGCACTGTCAATTGTGCCTGGGCAAACTCACCGGCCTGTTTCTCTAACGGCTGCTGCTCTATGCTTAACCGGCCGTCATGACTGATGCTGCCAACAATTTTATACCAGCGCTTTAAAATTAGCGGCACGTTCGTCGAAATGCTCTTCCCCGCTACGCTCAGAGTGGCACAACCGTCACGACCAACACTTAAAGCAACTTCACCGCAGGCTAAAACACACTGGCTTTGCGATTTATGTAAGGTTGGATAAATGATCGCACTGAAACGTAACGCATGCTGAGGGTCTAAACAAAACGGCTGTTCCGTGCAGCCATAAGATCCCGGATAAAAAGGTTGATAGCCAGACTGGACTGTCAGCGGATTAAAATATTCCTGAGCATCCTGTTCAATAATGCCGGGGCCCTGGGGATTCGGATCAGCGCTGACCGAACGGTATAACCGCGCTGTAACCGGTTCGCCGGTCCGGCAGGATATTTTAAAGCTGATACTTTCTCCGCCACGTGCTGATAAACGGTCGGTATAGCCAAGCAAAGGAATATGCTTCATATCTGATTACCTCAAAGCTGCTCGCCATAAATAAGGTCGGGCAGGAAAGTGACCCAGCCAGAGAAAAATACCAGCATGAAAATCATCAGGATGTAAGGAATAAGCAGGGGCAGCACGCCAACTGATATTTCCTCAATGGATATTTTGCTGATCCTGGCTGCCACAAACAGGTTGACCCCGATAGGAGGTGTCAAAAACCCGATTTCACAGGTCATCACGGTAAAAATACCAAACACAACCGGATCAATGCCTAAACTGGTCACCAGTGGAAAAAATACTGCGGTGAAAATAATGATTTGAGGAATGCTCTCCAACCACATACCGACAACGATATACAACAGGCCGATCAGCAGCATCACCAACCAGGGATATTCAGCAAGCCCCTGAAACACATCAAGAATCGACGCAGGAATATCAAAAATAGTCACCAGTTGACCAAACGCTTTAGTCGAACCAAGGATAAATAATACGGTTCCGATAACGATTGCTGTGAATTTAAAAGACTGTAAAAGCTTTGCAAACGTCAGACCCCGGTAGATAAACAGGCCGACAAACAAGCCATAAGCTACCGCTACAGCAGCGGCTTCAGAGGGCGTAAATAAACCGGCGTAAATCCCGCCCAATATTATAATTGGCGCGAAAACAGCCCACTTACCTTCCCACAATGCTTCGAGTAACGGCCCCCAGTGAAATGCTTTGGCGCTGCCTCCATAGTTATGCCGCACCGAAATTATAAACACCACCAGCATCAGCATCAGGCCCAGAACCAAACCCGGTACGATCCCTGCCAAAAACAGCCGCGGAATTGAAACATCAGTTACCAGAGCAAAGATTATCAATAAGTTAGAAGGCGGAATCATGCTGCCTAACGCACCCGCCGCCGCGGCAATCGCACCGGCAAACCGGGACTGATAGCCTTCTTTCTGCATGGCAGGGATGGTTATAGAACCAATCGCTGCGGTGGTGGCCGGCCCCGAGCCAGACAACGCGGCAAAAAACATACAGGCAACCACCGTTACCAGCCCCAGCCCTCCCTTATAGGCACCGACTAAGCGCTGAGCGATCGCCACCAATTTTTCCGACATACCACCATGTTCCATTAACTGCCCTGCCAGAATGAACAATGGAATTGTCACTAAGGGAAAAGGCTCAAAAGCGGTCCAGGCTGCCTGCGCCATTAACGTTAAAGGTATGTCGGCGATTAATAACCCTGCTACGGTAGCAATACCCGCAGCAAAGGGAACAGGTACGCCAATGGCCATTGCGAGTACGAAAACCAGGGCCATAATTACAGGACCATTCATAATGGTAATCCCTTCCAGTGGCTGGCGCCCCAGCACCAGTAAACCTGTAAAATCCGAAAAAACATCAGGCTGAAAGCAATGGGTATAACGATCTGTACCCAACGCTGCTCAATACCCAGACCCGGTGTCTGATAGGTAACACTGAACAATAATTGTGAATACGTCACTGTCTGAACGACCATGAAGACAACAAATGCAGCCCAGAGGGTATCGGCCAATACAATGGAGGCCACCTGCCAGCGCCGGGGAAGCAGGTTCACCACGAGAGTGATACGAATATGTCCCCGGTCACGAACCGCCATACAGGCACCGAAATAAACGGCGAAGATCATGCCATACACGGCCGTTTCCTCTGCCCAGACCGCCGCGGAAGAAAAGAAGAAACGCAATACAACCTGCATTAATACCGAGCCGACAACCACACACAGGCAAAAGGTACAGATAACTTCTTCAAAATAATTATCGAGTTTTTTAAGCATTAAACATGCCCCGCACAGGTTAACTGATACCCTCCGGACTCCCGGGCAGCCTGCTACCCGGAGAGTCATGCTTTACAGGAGCAAATTCATTTAAGGAGCCGCCGTGTCACGAATGGACTGTACGAAAGCAGTAAACTCCTCGCCTTTTTCCGTGGCATACCTGTCCTGAACCCGCTGACCGGCAGCAATAAAATCAGCCCGGTCAAATTCAGTGGTTTTCATCCCCCCTGCCGTTGTCAGGAATTCACGGATACCTGCAATGCGGCTACTCATTTCCTGTTTCTGATACAGGCCTGCATCTTTTGCAGCACGACGCACAGCAACCTGCTGTTCGCTGTCTAGCTTATTCATAATGCGGGCACTGGCGAATAAAGGTGAAAAATACGAAAAGTGCTCTAACACAGTAAAATGCGGCATAATTTCATAGAACTTTTGCGCTTTTATGAAGGAAGTACCGTTATCTGCACCTTCAACCGTTCCGGTTTGCAGGGCAGTGGGTGTATCTGCCCACGGCAGTGGAATTGGTGAAGCACCAAACTCAGTGAAGGTATCAATCATCACCTGATTCTTCGGTACCCGTACCTTCAGGCCGTCCATGTCTTTCATCGACGTAATCGGGTTTCGTGAATTATAAAAATCCCTGTCACCCACAAAGCCAAATGTCAGCAGTTCAACACCTGTAGCTTTTTTTAAACGCCGGGAAAACTCGTCACCGACGTCTCCCTCCAGTACTTCATAAGCATGCTGTTTATCCTTAAAGATGTAAGGCAACACAAATGCATCCATTAACGGAAAATGAGGAGAGACGTTATTACCGGTGATGATATGCATATCCACAGTACCTAACTGCAGCGCTTTAAAGGCTTCATCTTCCCCCATTAACTGGCCACAACAGCGTACTTTCACATCAATGCTGCCGTCAGAGTATTTTTCCGCTAACTCTTCAAATTTGGCCGCCAGTACACCATACGAGCTTGTATCGGGGGCTGCATACCCCAGATTAATAGTGACCTTTGCTGCGATGCTTTGCGCTGAAATCAATTGCACCGACATCATTAATGCAAGCGTTGCCGCAGTACGGCAGGTTTTGGTAAATGAAAACATAATAAACCTCTGTTTTATTTTTGTTTTTTACGGGCGTGATCATGAATCGTAACTGTAAGTATTTATCGCAAATTGCAGAGAGCTAACCCTGCGAACCGGATGGGTAAAAATAAGCTTGGACTAACTTTTGATTTAAGTACAATATCAATAAAGCCTCAATTGATAACAAATATGAATCATGAGATTTGAACTGCGTCATATAAAATATTTCAAAGCACTGGCTGAAGAACTGCATTTTCGCCGTACGGCCGAGCTTTTAGGGGTCGCCCAGCCAGCATTAAGCCGCACCATAAAACATCTGGAAAATGAGCTGGAAGTACAGTTGTTCGAGCGAAATAACCGGAACGTAAAACTTACCGAAGCAGGAAAAATATTTTTAGAAGGCTGCATTGAACTGATTAACTCAATGGAGACCACAATAGAAAACACACGTCAGGTAAGCCGCGGTAAACAGGGGATATTACGTATTGGCTATACTGATTTCGCCATTGCGGGTGTGTTGCCACAAATTCTCACCCGGTTTCGCCAGGAATATCCGGGCATCGTGTTACAGCCCAGCCACGGAGTAACGACACAGCAGCTAGCGATGCTGGAGGCAGATCAACTCGATATTGGCTTTATAACCGGACAGATCTGCCATCCGGGTTTTGACAGTTGCCAGGTACAGCGTGAGTCTTACATTTGCCTGGTATACGAAACCCACCCCCTGGCTAAACGCAGCAGTGTCAGCCTGAAAGAACTGGCAGGTGAAGATTTTATTCTCGGGCCTTATAAAGACTGGAAGTACTTTTACGACTACCTGACACCACTCTGCCATAAAGCCGGATTTGTACCGAATATTATTCAGGAAGCTTTTAACTCTGCCGGTATACTGGGTCTTGTTGCCTGTGGAATGGGAATAACCATTTTAACGGAAAATACGTCTTACTATGCCAGTAAAGGCATTGTGGCCCTTAACCTGAATGACGTAAACGAACAACTGGTCACGTCAGCAATCTGGTTACCAACCAGTGGTGAAGGGCCGAAACAAACATTTATCACGGCCTTACAGGCATCCTTTCCTTCGGCTGAAGAAAGCAGGGACTGAAAAACTTAAGCGGCAGGTGCTTCCGCTTCTTCAGGCAGTGCATGACTGCTCAGTTGCTGATGCAGTTTGTCCAGTGACAACAACATAAAACTCAGCCCGGACGGATCACGGACAAAACCTTCGAGAGGTTCACGTCCATTATCCCGGTTAATGGTTTCCATCGTCTCGGAGTTGTAATCAATCACATCACCGATGTTATCCAGCACCAGCGAAAACCAGGTACTCTGACCTTCACGGGTCAGATGTAACACTACCGGATGCACTCCGTTTTTCAGAAACTCACTGATATGCCCCAGAGTTCGGAGTAACACCCGCAGAGTGGTTTGTTTTTCGATACTCAGTTTTGCAATGGCGTCTTCTGCCTGACCCGCAGCGACCATATCCAGCAGAATATCTGCCATCGAATGGATGCGTTCATGGGGTTCTTCTATTTTATCCAGCAGAGAACGCAGGCCTTCATCTTTAGTTTCAAAGCTGTAATACCATTTGCCGAAATCACACATTCTGGGATTACGTGCCCGGGTAAAGGCTTCACCTGTGGTAACTGACCGCTCCAGTGCCGCCACCCATTCCACATGCGCTTTCTGGTAATTCGCTATTTCATCCACCAGATTCATCAGGTCATCCCGTTCACGGCGGTGGCCCAGCGAGGTCGCACATTCAAACACCGGAACCAGGGTATTGCGAAAGTCCAGATAGCCCAGAAACCCTTCAGCTTCCCGGCCACCCGCATACTGAATGTCGTTAAAGGTATCTGAAAAACTGAGAATATTGCCGACATTAATGCCATACAGGCTATCGCCAATGCTAAAAGTCAGCGCCTGATTTCCATTGCCGTCCAGGTTTCGTAATGACATACCATCACTTCCGGTTGTGTTGTGTGTGTGTGGGCAGGCTCCGCTGTTCGCGTTAAAAACCTGCACAGTAATTACATCTTACAACAACAATAGTTAATACAGCGGGTTACAGTGAACGGTATCGCCCACTTTGAGTAACTGACTGTCAGTCGCGGGTTCTGCTGCGTTCCGCCGGTCGCCATAGCTGCTCAAGCAGATACGTTTTAAATGCTTCGTCATAAGGCTGCTTTTCGAGTGCGTTTCGCATACACAACAGCCAGGCATCGCGCTCATCACAACCGATATCAAAGGGCCGGTGAGCCTGGGGAATATGGATGGAACCGTACTTTTCCCGGTACAACTTTGGACCGCCCAGCCAGCCACACAGGAAACGCGCCAGTTTATCTGCTGAGCCACTGATATCTTCTGGGTGCATGGCGCGGATGGTCCGGGCTTCTTCCAGAGTATCCATTTGCAGATAAAACTCATCCACCAGCTGGAAGATACCCTCCTGGCCGCCGGCAGCCAGAAACGATGTGTCTTCCACACCGTATTGCGGTACATCTTGTTGCATGCCTGTTCTCTTCACAGATAAATAATCGCGTGAATATATACGGTGCCCCGGCAATTAATTCAATGGAAAATTCCTCAATGGTCGCCATACGATTCTTTTCAGCGAAGAAAAGTCTTATTCAGACCCTCTGAATGACTTGCTGTTTCATGGGTCTGATCACTATAGTTTTACTGTTAGTCTTACTAGTAACCCCATAAAGAGTACCGGGATGCACCGGTGCCGATTCACTTTTCCCAGGGAATCACCATGTCGACTCGCATATTTTGCCTGACACTGACTTCTGCATTGTTACTGGTGCTGAGTCACGCTGCAGTTAGCCAGCCACACTTTGAGATCACCGAAATCACTGATCAGTTAGACCATCCCTGGTCGTTGGCAGAGTTACCCGACGGGCAGTTGTTAATCACCGAGCGCCGTGGCCGGCTGATTCGGATTAATGCGGATCAGGTACACCGCATCAGCGGGGTTCCGGATGTGCTGGATGTCGGACAGGGAGGATTACTGGATATTAAGCTTCACCCCCGCTTTACCGAAAATAGCTGGCTGTACTTCAGTTATGCACAGGGCACCCGGGGCGACAACCGTTTACGCCTGATGCGAGCAAAACTTGAGGGCAATCAACTGACGGATCAGCAGGTCATCTTCAGCGCCAGACCGGGTAAAAGCGGAGGCTTACATTATGCCGGCCGCATTGCATTCCTGCCGGATAATACGCTGTTACTGAGCATTGGTGACGGATACCGGTTTATGGATCAGGCGCAGGAGAAAAACAGCTTACTGGGAAAGATTATCCGGCTGAATGAAAACGGTAAGATCCCCGGGAACAATCCCTTCGCAGATGTTCCCGGCACCGCCGGAGAAATTTATTCTTATGGTCACCGAAATCCTCAGGGACTGATTTATGACCCGGTTCGCCAGCAGGTATTCTCCAATGAACACGGCCCTAAGGGCGGGGATGAAATTAATATTATCCGGCCGGGCAACAATTATGGCTGGCCGGTAATCACTTATGGCGTGGATTATTCCGGGCTGAGCATCACGCCATACCGTGAACGTCCCGGTATGGAGCAGCCTCTTATCAACTGGACACCTTCCATCGCGCCCTCTTCCATCACGGTGTACAACGGTAATATGTTCCCGGAACTGCAGGGGGATTTACTCAGCACTACCCTTAAGACCCGACACCTGCGCCGGGTAGAAATGGATGGTAATCACCCCATTGCGGAGCATGAATTGCTTGGTGACCTCAACGAACGGCTACGCTATATACACACCGCGATGGACGGTAGCCTTTACCTGCTGACGGACAGCGGTAAGTTACTGCAACTGACAGCACCTGAATAAAAAAGAGCAGCCCAAGGGCTGCTCAATGACTAATCACTGTGCAGGCACAGTGAGCTGAAGCATCCATTCCAGCCTTTTTCTTTAAAGGGTCAGTTGAATATTGTACTGGGCCCTGATAGCCGCATCCGTTGCCGGGTCCAGATAATTGGGCCGGTGGTCGGCCAGAATCTGCTTTGCTTTCAGATTCGCCCGCTGCCACATATCCTGGCCACCCATTTCCTGCCAGGTACGCGGCTCTTGCCGGTCAGACATATCGCTGGGGTAAAAATAATCCCGTTGCATGGCTGCCAGAGTATGCTCACCGCCGAGAAAATGCCCTTCGCCACTGACTGCTTCACGGATCGCTTCAAAACCCAGAGTTTCCTCGGTAACTTCCACACCGCGCAGTACCCGATAAACATGGGAGATCATCTCATCATCAATCAGAAATGATTCAAAGGATGCACCCAGCAAGCTGGCGGTCATACCGGCAGATTCATACACCATATTACAGCCAGACAACCCCACTGATACCGCCGACAAGGCTTTTTCCAGCCCCATCTGGGCATCCACGGCTTTCGCATCACTCATGCTGGACGCGGCACCGGAAGGCAGCCCCAGATAGTTAGACAGCTGAGCTGATGCGGCATTAAGCAGAGTAATTTCCCCGCCACCACCACAGAAGGAACCGGTACGCAGGTCAATCACCAGCGGCCAGTTCGAAAAGATCATCGGATAACCCGGCTCAAAGATGTTCACCATGATCAGTGCTGCCAGGGTTTCGGCCAGTGTGGAGCTGAGCATACCCGCCAGAGTGGCCGGTGAGGTTGCGCCAGACTGGGCAGCCACAATGTTGTTGATGGGCACGCCCCTGCGCATACAGGCCAGCGCGACATCTACCGCATCTTCACCGTACCGCAGCGGCGAAATTACCGGGCTGATATGGGCTTTACAGAATGGCCGCTCGCGGAATTTACCCTCCCCGCCCAGCGCCATATCGAACATATCGACAATCGGGTCAACGTGTTCGGCCAGGGTAAAGCTGGTACCCACCGGTTTCTCGGTCCCCACCAGCAGGGCATAGGCAGTATTCACATCCAGGTCATAGTTATCCGGCACGTCAGTCGCGACACAGCAACGGGTAAACCAGCTGACATTGTTCAGGGTATCCATCAGCCGGGTAAAATCGTACAAATCATTCAGGGTCGATGGCCGATATTCTCCACTGTCGATATCCAGCGTCTGAACGGCAGCACCACCGGTTCCGAAGTAAACACTGTCACCACCGACCGTGAAATCATGTTTGGGATTGCGCCCGTAATAGGTAAAGCTTTTGCAGGCCCCGGCAATCTGTTCTTCCACCATGCTTTTTGGAAAACACAGCCGCCCGGATTCACTGACGAAGGCCCCTTTACGACAAGCCTGATCTATCAGTACCTGCGGCGACTCCCCCATACCTATCTCTTCCAGAATCCTCAGGGCACTCTGACAGATGGTTTCAATCTGCTCATCGGTCAGCGGCTTATACTGCCCACCGGCCGGACCCGGCGGGCACGGATTGATGGTTGGTGGCGCGCTGCGTTTCGCCCGCATAATATCCCGGGCACGGGGGCCACCCCGGCCCCGACGTCTTGTTTTAGTTGATTCATCAGTCATGCTGATTACCCCCGTACCAATGCGTTCTCAGGATCGTACTGGCCCGGCTCAATCACTTTGACCGGGTGCATTTCACCCAGCAGATCAATGCTCAGCTCCGTACCGATAACGGCAAACTCAGGATCTACAAACGCATAGGCAAGGTTCTTGTCTACGCGGTGACCATAGCCTCCCGAAGTCACGGAACCAATCAGCGCATCACCGCAGTAAATGGAGTCACCGGAATGTGCCGGCGCAAAGTCACAGCCAACCTCCAGGCTGACAAATAACTTCTGTGGTCCTCTTGCCTGTTCTTCCAGCAATGCGGCTTTACCCACGAAATCCGGCTTATCGAGATTCACAAAACGGTCCAGGCAGGATTCCAACGGGTTACGTTCATAGATCAGATCCGCCTTCCAGTGACGATAGCCTTTTTCCAGCCGCATGGATTCAGTGGCATACAGGCCAAACAGCCCCAACCCGAACTGCTCACCGGCTTCGGTAATCAGTTTCCAGGTCAGATACAGCTGTTCATTCGGGATATGCAGTTCATAGGCCAGCTCTCCGGAGAAGCTCACACTCATGGCTATCATTTTTGCGTGCCCCAATGTTTTCTCCTGCACGCTCATCCACGGCATCGCGTCTTTTGACCAGTCACAGCGCGGTGACAGAGACTGCAGTAAGTCCCGGGATTTCGGGCCGGCCACTACCAGAATGGTATGGCTGGCGGTCATTTCAGTCAGGCTGACAGTGTCCGGCTTATACGCATTCAGCCAGTCACGGTCATGCCATTCAGCCGCTGCCGCAGATCCATACCAGTAATGCTCTTCATCCAGCTTAGCAATGGTGGCTTCTGCCAGAAGATGACCTTTCTCGTTAAGCAGGTAGCACAGGCCCACTTTGCCGACTTTCTTCGGCAAATTGCCACACACCATACGGTCCAGAAATGCAGTGGCCCCCTCACCTTTGATCTCATAGCGGTTAAAACCGGAGACCTCCATCAGGCCGACATTCTGCTGCAGGTTGGCAATTTCCTGTGCGACAATATTTTTCGTCGGATTAAACCGGTAACCGTGCTCGTCCACAAAATCAGCATCCGGTTTGAAGAACAGCGCCCGTTCCCAACCGTTAACCACACCCCAGGCAGCATCCTTAGCATCCAACACCGGATACAACGGCGTTGTCCGGGCCAGACGCGCCGCCGGGCGGTGTTCATGAGGTTGGTGGTAGTGAAATTCGTTCTGATAGTCTTCAATGGCTTTCAGACAGGTATGCTCGGTATTCGCGTATTGCGTAAAGCGGCGGGGATCCAGACACCAGGCGTCCCATTCACTTTCACCGTGTACCATCAGCTCAGCCAGAATTTTACCGTGGCCACCGCCTTCACCGATCCCCGCCCGCAAACCGATCGCACAGAATGCGTTCGGCACACCCGGTACCGGCCCGATCAGCGGCATACCATCGATCGTATAGGTAATTGGCCCGTTCACCACTGTATGGATACCGGTTTCAGTCAGGCATGGCATACGCTCAAATATACGTTCCATATTATCCAGACAACGGTCCAGATCTGACGGACACAGTGCCTGGGTAAAGTGCGGATCGATGCCGTGCATACCAAAGGTTTTGCACCCCTGTTCGTATACGCCGACCAGCAATCCGTTCTTTTCCTGCCGGGAATAAAAATCATCCCCCGGATCACGGATAATCGGCACCCGTTTATCCATTGCTTCCAGCTTTGCGATAGTATCGGTAAGGAAATACATGTGTTCCATTGAGGTCACCGGGTGCTCCACTCCCAGCATCCGGCCTACTTCATTCACCCGGTAACCAGTGGCGTTCACTACCATCTCACAGGTGATATCCCCTTTTGCAGTGTGAACAATGAACTCACCATTAGGCTTACGGGTAATATTTTCCACAGGGTTAAAGCGGTACACCTTAGCACCTGCTTCACGGGCTTTACGGGCCAGCGCAAAGGTCAGGCCCGCCGGATCGATATCTCCGTCCAGCGGATCCCACCAGGCCCCCAGCAAACCTTCGGTATTAATCAGCGGATGTCTGCGCCCGGCTTCTGCCGCGTCAATAAACTCCATCTCAACACCCATGCTTTTCGCCATGCCCACATAGTGCTTATAGGTGTCGATATGTTGCTGAGTGTAAGCCGTGCGCATCCCGCCGGTGATGTGATAAGAAATAGGATGTTCAGGATCAGCCGCCAGTTCACGGTAGAGATTAATACTGTGGCGCTTCAGACCGATCATTGTCTGGTTACCGCCAAATTGGGTCACCTGTGCCGCCGCGTGCCAGGTTGAGCCGGATGTCAGCTCATCACGTTCCACCAGTACAACGTCTGTCCAGCCTTCCTGCGTCAGGTGATAAAGGGTTGAACAACCAGCAATACCACCACCGATTACGACAACTTTGGCGTGGCTTTTAATAGGTTCACTCATACAACAAATCCTTCTTATTATTAGTCTCTCTGCCGTCCGTTACAGGAAGTAAACGGTTCAGCAGACAGTGTGTCTGGTTATATGTCTTCCCCTGATATTCCCTAAGAAAGGGATCACTGACAAACCGAAAAATTTGTTATATGGTTCAATTAAATTAAACCGTTAAGCGGATACGCTGATGAAACATGACCTGCCACCGCTGGATGCGCTTAAGGTTTTTGAAGCCGCAGCACGGCATCTGAGTTTCAGCCTCGCGGCTGATGAGCTTTGCCTGACGAAGGGCGCTGTCAGCTATCAGATCCGTAAACTCGAAGATCATCTAAACTGCGCCCTGTTCCGCCGGGCCACCCGACAGGTTTATCTGACCGAGGCCGGGCAAACCTTGCTGAAAAGCACGCAGCAGGTTTTCTCTGAACTGCGACAGAGTTTTGAATCACTGAATACCGATCACAATAGCCAGGTTACTGTAGCCGTCACCACTTACGTGGCCGTGCGCTGGCTATCGGCAAATATTGCCGGGTTTAATGCACGCTACCCGCATGTTTCCATCATGCTTCAGCACACCGTTAACTCAGCAGATTTCAAACTTCCGGATGTGGATATGGCACTGCGCTGGAGTCCGTCCAAGCAGGGCTCAGCGCCGGATCGGATCATGCAGGCAACGATGCCAATGTTCCCGGTTTGCAGCCCGGCATTACTGGAAAAACTCGGCTATAACGCTCAGGTAAAACTGCCCCGTGACGCCATGCTCCAGCCGCCATGGTGCGATATCACTTTATTATGTGAAGACCGGACCCAGGACTTCTGGACCGAATGGCTTGGTGAAAATGAAGAGGCCTTAGTTAATCCCCGCCGCACACTGAGTGATGCAAATGTACGGGTACAGGCCGCCATTGATGGCCAGGGCTGGATGCTGGCCGATGAACTGATGCGCAACGAACTGGACAACGGTTTACTGGTCAGTCCGTTTGATCACGGGCTGAACGGCTATGGCTATGTATTACTTTGTGAACCATCTCGGATTATCAGCCGTAACGCTGAACTGTTACAGCAATGGCTGGCAGAAAAGCTGGCCACCAGCAGCCAGCCCGACATGCTCGAACGGCACTAAGGTTTACAGATATCGCAGACACAAAAAAGGCTGCCCGCAGGCAGCCTGTCTGAGTAACCATACCTGTTATCAGGTAGCGGCTTTTTCTTCCTCAACCTGATGGCTGACCGCTTCGGCCAGCGTATCAGTATCGATACTGCCAACGTGCTGGCCATCTTCATCCGCCACCACAACCTGCAGTGCGTCTTCAGTCAGCATCTGGTGCAGTACTTCCTGAACGGTATCATCCTGACCAACAACAACAGTGTCACTGTGACTGATTTCAGACGGAACCTGCGCCGACATAATCGACTTGGCCAGTAACACACGGGTACGGTTTACGTCAGCAACGAAACGTTCCACGTAGTCATCAGCCGGGTTCATCAGAATATCCTGAGCCGGGCCCTGCTGTACCAGACGGCCGTCATTCAGGATAGCGATCCGGTCGCCGATCTTCAGTGCTTCATCAAGGTCATGGGTGATGAAGACGATCGTCTTCTTCAGCTCAACCTGAAGCTCCAGCAGAATGTCCTGCATATCGGAACGAATCAGCGGATCCAGTGCCGAGAATGCTTCGTCCATCATCAGGATATCAGCATCACAGGCCAGAGCACGTGCCAAGCCTACCCGCTGCTGCATACCACCGGATAGCTGTGCCGGATAATGCTTTTCAAAGCCTTTCAGGCCTACCCGTTCCAGCCAGTAGTGTGACTTTTCGGTAATGAATGCAGAATCTTTTCGTTGCATCTGCAGGCCGAACTTCACATTTTCAATCACGGTACGGTGCGGTAACAGTGCGAACTTCTGGAATACCATTGCCGTTTTTGTCTGGCGGAATTCACGCAGCTGGCTTTCATTCATATCGCAAACGTTTTCACCGTCTACGATAATGTTACCGATTGTCGGGTCGATCAGACGGTTGATGTGACGAATCAGCGTCGACTTACCGGAGCCTGACAGCCCCATGATCACCTCAATTGAGTGATCATGCAGGTCCATGTTGATGTTATCCAGACCCAGTACATGCTTATGTTGCTTCAACAGGTCAGGCTTGCTGATACCTTGCTGAACCAAAGGGACGACCGACTTAGGGTTGGCGCCGAAAATCTTCGACAGCCCTTCAATGCGAATTTTAACTTCTTTATCAGACACCGTGACCTCCTTCGCGATGTTTCTGAATACGTAAACCGTACTGCTGCGACACCCGGTCAAAAATAATTGCAATGGCAACGATCGCCAGACCGTTCAATAAACCCATAGAGAAATACTGGTTGGTAATCGCCTTCAGTACTGGCTGACCCAGACCTTTAACACCGATCATGGAGGCGATTACTACCATAGACAGCGCCATCATGATGGTTTGGTTCACACCGGCAAAGATAGAAGGTAATGCCAGTGGAATCTGTACGTTCTTCAGCTTCTGCCAGGAGGTACAACCGTAAGCGTTAGCCGCTTCCACAACATCCGGATCAACGTGGCGGATACCCAGGTTGGTCAGACGAACGATTGGTGGCAGTGCATAAATGATGACTGCGATAAGACCCGGTACTTTACCGATACCCAGCAGCATGACTACC
>CAKZPE010000082.1 GCA_937138495.1 uncultured Oceanospirillaceae bacterium | reverse complement strand
TGGGAGATCCCTCAGAATCAAAGCCATCGAACATTACATCATCTAGTTTTACTTGATCTATTGAGCTAGCTTGAATCCTATCAGAGGCTGCTAGCCAAGAAAGTGCTCTTCTCTCAGCCAGAGTAGGTGTGAACATAATCCCAATAGGCAAAACATTTTGACAAAGCGTGTTGAGTCGGCAGTTGTTTTCAATACACGATGCATATTTAGTACTAAGAAAATCTGTTCTATCGTAATCTTTCTTTACATGACGTAGCTGTTTCTTATTCAAAAATTGAGACTCTAACTCTCTTCGTATTTGCCAAGTACTGTACCTATTACCATCAGTAAGTTTACGGTTGAAGTGCCTCATTGCGAAAAGCATTGATTCATTTGCAATCTTATTCTTCAAATTGAGCATGGCTCTAAGATGGTAACCGTTACCCATAGCCCTATTTAGATTTTTGATTCCTTTGGGGGCCATTCTAACCGTATTGTTCTGGAGTGGTAATTTACTGTCATCAAAAATATCAAATAATTCTAATGATAAGTTTGGGTTATTAATTAAATAATCTTTTCTTAATTCGCTTATCTCTCTCATAAACCATGTTAATACTCTACGTAGTGATATAAGTATTTCTTCGTTCGTATAATCGCTCGAAAAAATATCAGTAAAAGTTTTTTTAGGTCTGCTTGCTACTATGACTTCAAATTTTTGTTTTTGTAAGTCTTTTAGGTAGCAGTCATAGTGTTCACTTTTATAGAAATAACCATCTATGTTGTTAGCAAAGATTAATATTTGCATTATTACGGATTGTTCACGCTTTATAGAGTCTGCTGTTTTTTTTAATTCATCTCTCAGATGTATGAAATAATGTGTAGCTATTGCTCGGTCATCCTTATCTTCCAGAATATATTTTTTTTTACTAAAAAAATCTATTAAACGGATAAGAGTGCGAGCTACATGTTTCTGGCTGCCGGATGCTAGTTTTGTAAACCATCTTGTTTTTGAGTACATCGCAAAAGCGATAAACAAACTTTCATCTTTAAGCAGAGGAGGTATGTCAATATGCTTTATGGATTGACTGTCATTAACAAGTGATTCAACAGTGTATGTGAACCTATAGGGGGCAGAATTTATATATGTAATATTATCTGCGCGATGAAATGAGTTTATATTAATTTTTTTCATTCGCTATGGCTCTTTCTAGTCTGTTTTTGACCAATATTCTTAGCATTTACGGATAGTTTTTTTAGAATGGAATGACGTTTGTTTAGCACTGCTTCAAAGAATACATATTTCAATGTAGTAGTGTACTGTTCATGACCCATTTGTTCTGGAATAAGTGTCCATGGATCGAATCCTTTTTCGTAACAGCTTATTACTAAATTGGTTGCATATGAGTGCCTAAGTGAGTGATAAGTCCTGTAAAAAAAATATGTATTTTCAGAATCTTGAGCAGTTTTACGGAACTTATAGGAAGCAAATGATCTGTTAAGTGCGTTTCCATCCTTTGTGCAGATCAGCAGATCACCAGGAATTTCACGTCTTCTACCTAATAGAAATCGCTTTATTTTTTCTTGCAATAAAAAAGGTATAGTCACAGTTCTTATTTTTTCTCCTTTGCCTACAATAATTATTTTATGTGAAATCGTTTTTAAAGGGGTATTCCATAGTTTTGATAACCTTAGATTTCTTTGATCAACCACTTCTGCTGCGCGAAGTCCCATGTGGTAACCCAAGTAAAAAACTAATTCGTTCCTTTCTTGGAGAAAATCTGACTTGTCATCAATGAACTCTAGAAGTTTTAAAAAAAATTCTGGAGGAATATATTGCTCTAACAACTCGTTTGCATTTCCTATTTTTTGCTCTTTTAGATCGTTTTTTATTTTATAACAGAAGGCCATTGGTGAAGACAAAAAGCCAAATTCCCAAGCATACTCATAGAATCCAGAAATAGCCGAGATATGTCCTTCTATGCTGTCACCGCTGAGAGACATGGTTTTTTGAAGGTATTCAGTTAGATAGATATCAATATGGTGTTGAGAGATGTTATTCCAGCTTATCGAAGGAGATGAGTGTTCGAGAACCTCAAAAAAGCTGTTAAGGCGATAAGCATAGTTGCTGATTGTGTTTATAGAGCGGCCTCTGATAGCCAGCTCAGAAAGAAATAGAGAAGGGGGAATTATAATGTCATTGTTTTGATCGAGTATAACTACAGAAGAGTAGATCCCTCCTGCATATTCGATCTTTGTGATATCAAATGTAGCCATGCTTTCAAATTATGTAATATGTTGTATGTTGACAAGGATATAAAGGTAGTTGTTACTGTCAACAAAACAGTGTTCTTTGTGAATGCCGCATAATCGGTCCAGTCTTCAAAGGTCATCACCCGGAAAAGGGTTAGCATCGCAATGGATATGTCACCCCACAGTGTGTCGTTTATATGAGCAAAGAATGATGCGCCGACAGCGGCATATATATAGAAAATAATGAACATCAGCAGGATAACGTAGCCAAGCTGCGGCAGAGCCTTGATCAGTGAGTTCAGCAGTAAGCGCAGCTCAGGAATGATTGACACCATCCGTAATACGCGGAAGATCCGGATCAGCCGGCCAATCAGGGCCATTTCGCTGTCCTGAATCGGCACGAGGCTGATAACGACAATCAGTGTGTCGAACAGGTTCCAGGGGTTCTTGAAAAAATTACGCTTATCCGGCTCGCCGATAAAGCGAATGCTGATTTCGATCAGGAAGAACAGGGTGATACCGCTGTCCAGCCAGCCGATGAGTTGTAGCACCGGTGGTGGGATGTCGTAGGTTTTAGCGCCGATAACCAGGGCTGAAAAGATGATGATGCCAACGACGAACCATTCGAAAAGCCGGTTGTTCCGCAGGCGGTAAAAATTGTTTTGCAGCGTATCAAAAGTCATAGGAAAGATTACAGCTTATTGATCGGGGTTTATGTTCAGGCCGGGCATTGTAACCCAGCCGAAAAGCGGAGGAAATCGGTCAGAGGTCAGAAGGGTATCGGGCGGGCATGATAGCCCGTATAATTGCGCCGTCAATTATAACCCCGGCCGGAATTTTATGGATCAGCAAGCCAATAACCCGTTACATGGTATTAAACTGGAACAGATCGTTGTTGAGCTGGAGCAGCATTATGGCTGGGAGCGTCTTGGGCAGCTGATTGATATTAACTGTTTCCAGTCAAATCCGAGTGTTAAATCAAGCCTTAAATTCTTACGCCGCACCCCCTGGGCGCGCAGCAAGGTTGAGCAGCTGTATCTCGATACAAAAAGCAGCCCCTGGGGGAAGAAAGACTGATTCTTCTTCAGTCTGAACAGCGCAGATACTGCATCAGTGCCTGCTGGCTGTCAGTGCAGTGGTAGAGGGTTGTCTGTAGCTGATGTTGCTGACAGGTGATCTCCAGTGCAGATTCCTGGCTCAGAAGTAGCAACAGTCCGGTTTTTTCATCCAGTGCCATATAGTGCAGGCCCGCTGAGAGTGGGTCATCCGGATTCAGTTGTTGCAGGTAATCTGCCGCCGGCATCTGATGGATTTCCGGTGCCGGTTCTCCGCTCAGCGCCAATACTGCAAAGCTTTTGGGGGCTGAGAGAAAGTCCCGTTCTGTTGCGTAGACCAGCAGAGTTGTCTGTTCCTGTGGACTGTGATGATGAAACCAGCAGAGGTCTTCATGCAGGCGCTGAGGGGCAGGTAAGTGGTCGGCCGTTGTAAATTCCATATCAGCGTGGCACGCCTTTATCGCAATCCCACTGCAGCTTGCGGACCTTTTGGTGGGTTTTGCCTTCCAGTGGCAGGCTGGTAAGGCGTTGCAGGTTCTCCGGTGTGAAGAACAGATTGCCTTCGCTCAGCAGTTGCTCACCGCTGGCCAGTGCCTGGCTGATATCGTCAAACCAGTTTTCAGGTAGTTGCAGTGAGTCTGAGTTCTGATATTTGCTGAGCTTTTTTTCCAGTTCGGTGATGCCTTTCAGGCAGGTGTCAATCAGTTGCTGACGAATGTCTCCGGTAAAGACTCCAAGGCCCTGCAGGCTTTCAATGTCTGCCAGTTGAGTGTCACTGGCATCTGCTTCGATCATCTGTTCAATAACCGGGCTGTTTTCACCCTGCTGATGGAGGCTTTTAAGGGCTTCAAGTAATTCTGCGGGATATGCCTGGCGGAAGTTGCGCACTGACTGATATAGCCAGCTGGCCCCTTTTGTTTGTTTCTTCAGGGTTTCAATACGGTCTTTGGTGTCTGTACAGCGCTGGCGAATGTCTTCAAGGCTGAGTACGACAGTGTCTTCAGCCGGTGTGGCTGGTGCACGGGGGCTGACGGATTTGGTTTTAGGCGTTGTCGTCCGGTTGCTGACCCGTGTTGCCCGGGGCGGTTTCAGCATTTCTTCAGGCATCAGTTTACGGGCGCAACTGTCACACAGGCAGCATTCCCGGCCGTGAGCGGTATGAACCAGAAACCCTTTTTTATGGTTCTGATAACAGTTGGTCACCGCGCAGCTGGCAATTTTTCGGGGGAAGGAGTACGTCGCAACGACGTATCTGAATTCGGATCGCAGGGGGCGGACTGAGTCGCTGAATCCGGGTCGCTGAGTCAGGTCGTTAAGGCTGTTAATGGTGACACGTTCCGCCGTATAGAATTTGCTCATAAATACTTCTTATTATCTGTGGCCGCTTATTGTTTTGTTTATCAGAAAGTTATGACTGCAGCTGTATGTAGATGTTAGCTGAAGATGATGCGTTGCGGCATTTTATTTGTAACTCAGGGAGTACCGGAGCGTCAACCTGGTGGCAGCGCTCACACGCCTTAATGCTGAATGCTTTACCTGCAATATCTGCTAATGATGTATGAATATTGGCTAAGTAATGTTTTTATGCTGATCAGGAGGTATTGCCGTTGCTGTGTTTTCGCTATGATGCGGCGTTCTTTGTTTTTTTCTGGTGTTTTCCGCCGTTTGTTATTAAAGGATGCTCGTATGAATCGCGCCATTGCGTTCGTTCCATGGATGTTCGTGCTGTTGTGGAGTACAGGCTTTGTGGGCGCTAAATATGCGCTGCCCTATATAGAGCCGTTTTATCTGCTGTTTATCCGTATGTTGTTTACGCTGGCTGTATTTGCCGGGTTATGTGCTGTATTTAAGCCGCGCTGGCCGGATCCGGTCGCTGCCGGGCACCAGATGGTTACCGGTTTTCTGGTGCATGGCTGTTATCTCGGCGGGGTGTTTGCAGCCATTAAGCTGGATATGCCAGCGGGCCTGACGGCGATTTTTGTGGGCCTGCAGCCTCTGCTGACGGCGTTACTGAGTTGGCGCTGGTTGGGTGAGAAGCTGTTGGGAATTCAGTGGCTGGGTATGCTTCTGGGGTTGTTTGGGGTCAGTGTAGTGATTCTCAGTGGTCAGCAGGAAGGGGCGAACCTGAATGTCGGTATCGGTGCTTTTGTGGCTGTGGGGCTGGCGCTGATTGCGATTTCTGTGGGAACGCTTTATCAGAAGCGCTTCGGCAGTCAGGTAGATTTGCTGGCCGGTTCGGTATATCAGTACATTGCAACGGCCATTTTTATGGGCCTGCTGGCGTTTCTGTTTGAGGATCGTATTGTTCAGTGGACGCCGACGTTGTGGCTGGCAATGGCCTGGCTGGTGTTTGGTCTGTCCGTGGCTGCTATTTTGTTACTGATGCTGATGATCCGTGAGGGGGAGTCAGCACGGGTGGCAAGCTTCTTTTATCTGGTGCCGCCCGCGGCCGCTATTGAGGCCTGGCTGTTATTTGATGAGCAACTGACGTTGTTGCAGCTGGGGGCGATCGGGGTGACGGTTTTTGGCGTGTATCTGGTGTTGCGGCGCCGTTAAACGGTTTTAAATCACAAGATTAAACGACAAAGCCCCGGCAGGTGACTGCCGGGGCTTTTGAGGTTCTGAAGAAGGTATCGGCTCAGACTTTGAAGCGTGCCACCGTATTGTTCAGAGTGTTGCCGTGATCGTTCAGGCTGTGTGCTTCAGCTTTGATACGCTGGGAATCTTCCGCGACGCTCTTGCCGACGGAGCAGAATTGCTGAACATCATCGGCAATGCTTGAAACCTGCTGTCCGGCCCGTTCGGTTTCAGTTGCCACCTGGTGGCTTTCTTCACTGAGGGAGAGGATTGAACCGCGGATCCCATTTAATACGGTCACCATGTTCTGGCCCAGTTCTACTGACGCAGACGCTTTTTCCCGACCGCTTTCCATTGACGATACCACTGCGTTGATTGACTGCACCAGCGCGGCCAGCATGTCATTTATCTCAGCGGTGGACTGATGGGTGCGGGTTGCCAGAGTACGGACTTCATCGGCTACGACGGCAAAGCCCCGGCCTGATTCACCGGCGCGGGCGGCTTCAATGGCAGCATTCAGTGCCAGCAGGTTGGTTTGTTCGGCAATATCAGCGATGGTGCTGACGACCTGTCCCACCTGGGAGCTGGTTTCATGCAATTGCATCAGTTCGTTGGAGGCTTTTTCAACATCATTGGCCAGCTCATCAATGCTGTCAGAGGTGCGTTGCATCTGAGATGCACCTTTGTCCACTTCGTCGGCACCTTTGTTGGCGGCTTCTGCAGCGGCTTCTGAACGAACAACCTGATCCTGAATGTGACCTTCCAGCTCCCGGGTGGTGTTCATCAGCTCGTCAATCATCTGACTGAGATTGTCGATTTGCTGATCTGAGGTGGTTGCCACTGAACTGAGTGTGGATACGGCGTTCTGAGTACCCTGGGCGGCATTGTTGACCTCAGCCATTGCCGTGCGGAAAGTGCCGAGCAGGGCATTCAGGCGTTGTGCGGTATCGCCAATTTCATCTTCCGCAAAGGTTTTAACTTCATGGCGCAGGTCGTAGCTGCTGGCAACCACGTCAATGTCATTAGACAGAGACAAAATAGGCGCGGCAACCAGGCGCTTGGTCACGATGAATGCTGCAATAACAACGGCCAGGATCAGTACGATCAGAATGACCAGCAGCTGGATTTCATTCCCCAGCATGTTGCTCACTTCCGCGACGCCGGCGCTGGCGTCTTCCTGAATCATTTGCTTGATTTCAATGATACGGTTTGTACCGTCGGTGGCGCGGGCGGACAGGTCTGCCAGCTGGTTACGGGCTTTATCCCAGTCTTTATTACTGGCAGACATGGTTTGCTGTAACTGGCTCAGCGAGCTGCTGACGGAATCAACAATGCCCTGTAGCTGGCCCATGTCATTACCGCGAATTGACTGATATGCCGTGACTGCTGAGTTTATGTGTTCAAGTTCAGTCGCTGTCTGCTCAGAGAACTGTTCCGGGGTGATGCTGGTGCCGTAGAGTTCATAGGCAGTTATTTCCAGCTCATTCAGCGACAGGTTGATGTCCTGTATATGATTGAGGGCGGGTAAGGTGTCATCGACAAAGACGTTTACTTTATCGCGGATCAGATGGGTGGCGTTATAAAGGATGGCGGCGGCAACCACCGTCATGATCAGAATGATCAGATATCCGATCGAAGCTTTGTGGGTGATATTTATTTTCATAATAGACGCTAATCTTCCTGCAGCATAAGGCTTAAAAGTTAGGACAGCTGGCATGGAACATCGTCCCTGTTCCATTACCCATTTTGAGCTTGTTCGTTAAGCCTATAGAAAGAATTCTGTCAGATATACCGATCAGGCAGCTCTGTACCAGTATGTATGTCCCAAAATGACATGTGTTTTCATGGCGGAGTGAGGCGAACAAAATCTGGCAAACGGGCCTGCTGAAGATACTCGCTGATCAGTGTCAGAAAGCTTGCCGCTGACGGGCTGAGGGAGCGGGACTTACGTGTAATGACGCAAATGCGGCGGGTCATTGCCGGGTTAGTCAGAGGGACAAAACTCAGATTCTGAAAGGCTGTGGTGCTGGCGGCAAGTGCTGGCAGCAGGGTGATTCCCAAGCCTTGTTCAACTAATGCCGCAAGGCCTGCTGTGGTAGAGACTTCAAGCCCCGGGGGGGCTGAGCAGGCCGGAATGTGTTCGGTGAGTTGCTGGCGAATTGCACTGTCACGGCTGAGGTGGATCAGCGATTCTTTGTCAATTTGCTGCCAGGATAGCTGCGTCATATCGCTGAGAGGATGGTGGCGGGTCAGTACAACCCCATAGTCATCGGTTAGAATTGGCTGGTAGTTAAGGTCAGGGTGCTGACTGTGGCTGGCGGCAATGGCAAAGTCAGCCTCGTTGCTGATGACTGACTGTTCAAGCAGGGCGGCGTTATCATCACGCAGGCATATATCTACATTTGGATGCTCTGCTTTATATAGCTGGACCAGCTTAGGCAGTAACCGGCTCACGGTTGAAGGGGAGGCTGCCACTGTGACCAGGCCTTGCTGATGGGCAGAAATAGCCTGCAGGTCTCCGATGGCGGTATCAAAGTCTGATATAAGTTGCCTGGCTTGCGGCAGAAAACGTTCCCCTGCCTGGGTCAGAAAAACCCGGCGGGTGGTGCGGTCAAATAGTGTCAGCCCGACATACTGTTCCAGTTGTTTGATCGTGGCGGTCAGTGTGGACTGAGTCTGATGCAGGCTTTCAGCGGCCCGGGTAAAGCTGCCGGTTGCGGCTATCTGAAGAAATGCGCGTAAGTGTCTGATGGATAAATTATGGTTATTCAGCATATGAAAGGGTCTGATTATTGATCGTCAATAATGATTAATTTATCAAATTAAATTGTTTGAGTAATTAATAATAAAGCTTCAGACTGTGTTAAATGAGTCAAATAGCAAAGTCTGTAGTGTACCTGTATATAATAAAATGATTTCAGTTATCGCTATAACCTTTTGTTAATAAAGTACTGTAAGAGAATATTCTGCCATGATCCCCCGTCTTGATAATCTGAATCCTGTTCAGGGTTTGTATCTTGAATTTTTTAATCAACTGACTGCGAAAGGATTTGCCGGAGATGTGAATCCTGATTATGCCAACCGGGTTGTGCTGGCGACGGATAACAGTATTTATCAGGTTCTACCTCAGGGGGTGGTGTATCCGAAAGAGGTGTCGGATCTGGTAGTGATCGCGAAGCTGGCCAGTGAGGATCGCTTCAAAGGGATTGTTCTGGCACCGCGCGGCGGCGGAACCGGTACGAACGGACAGTCTCTGACAGACGGTGTGGTGGTCGACATTTCCCGTCACATGAACCGGATTCTGGAGATTAATGCTGAAGAACGCTGGGTTCGGGTTCAGACCGGGGTGGTTAAGGATCAGCTGAATGCAGCGTTGAAACCCTACGGGCTGTTTTTTGCGCCGGAATTATCAACCAGTAACCGGGCAACAATTGGCGGTATGATTAATACCGATGCCAGTGGGCAGGGTTCCTGCCTGTATGGTAAGACCCGCGATCACGTGCTGGCACTGCATTCGGTATTTCTTGATGGCAGTGAATGGCTGTCTGAGCCGATGGCGGATGCCGAGCTGGAGAGGGTTAAGCGGCGGGCAGATAAAGTGGGGGCCATGCACCGTCTGGTGGATGATATTCACCGGGAAAATAAACAGTTAATTGAAGATGTGTTCCCGCCGCTGAACCGCTGCCTGACAGGCTATGATTTAGCCCACATCCGTACTGAGGAAGGGTTGTTCGACCTGAACTCAGTGTTATGTGGCGCTGAAGGCTCGCTGGCATTTATTGCTGAGGCTAAGTTGAATGTTTTGCCGATTCCGGCGTTCTCTGCGCTGGTAAATATTAAGTATGCCGGCTTTCAGGATTCGCTTGAGGATGCCAAATATATAATGGGCTGTGGTCCGACTTCTGTGGAAACCATCGACTCTAAAGTGCTGGCACTGGCGATGCAGGATATTGTCTGGCAAACCGTTGAAGATTATTTTCCTCAGGATGAAGCTGAGCCTGAGATTAAAGGCATTAACCTGGTGGAGTACACCGCTTCCAGTCAGGAAGCACTTGAGGCTGGCGTCACCCGGTTAACGGCGTATCTGGATAAGGTGAACCTGCAGTCAGGTAAGAGCTTTGGCTATTCTGTTGTCTACGGCGGCGCTGAAATAGGTAAGGTATGGGCCATGCGTAAAAAGGCGGTGGGCTTGTTGGGGAATGCTAAAGGTCAGCAGCGTCCGATACCTTTTGTGGAAGATACCGCCGTGCCACCGGAAAACCTGGCACCGTTTATTGCCGAATTCAGAGCATTGCTGGATAAGCATGATCTGGCGTATGGCATGTTCGGGCACGTTGATGCGGGCGTCCTGCATGTGCGTCCGGCTATGGACATGAAAGAGCCGGTTGACGAGGTGTTGGTGCGAACCGTGACAGACGGGGTCGTGGCGCTGACGCAGAAATACAACGGTCTGTTGTGGGGAGAGCACGGTAAGGGGGTACGTTCTGAATACGCACCGGCCTTTTTTGGTGAGCTTTACCCGCAACTGCAGCGTCTGAAGGCAGGCTTTGACCCGTATAACCAGCTTAATCCCGGTAAGATAGCGACACCGGCGGACAGTGATGCAGCATTGCTGAAAATCGATGAGGTGCCGACCCGTGGTCAGCAGGATCGCCTGATTCCGCTGGCTGCCAGAGAGGAGTATAGCCAGGCTATGTTCTGTAACGGTAACGGCGCCTGTTATAACTATGACCCTAAAGATGCCATGTGTCCTTCATGGAAGGTGACCCGCGAACGCAAACATTCTCCCAAAGGGCGTTCTTCGCTGGTGAGAGAGTGGCTGAAGCAGCTGGCAGAGCAGGGTACCGATCCTGTCGCGGAAGGGCGTAAAGTCCGTTCGTCCCACTTTTTGACGACTTTACCTGCGAAGATACTGAACAGTATTTCCCTGAAACGGGGAAAGTATGACTTTAACCATGAAGTCTATGAGGCAATGCAGGGGTGTCTGGCCTGTAAGTCCTGTGTGGCGCAATGCCCGATTAAAGTGAATGTGCCGGATTTCCGTTCCCGTTTTCTGGAGCTGTATTACGGGCGGTATATGCGCCCTGTGAAAGATTATCTTTTGGCGGGGCTCGAGCCACTGTTGCCGGCGCTGGCTAAATGGCCGGGTGTATATAACGCTCTGACTCAAAAGCCTGCAATGCGTGCCGCAACCGCCAGGTTGCTGGGGCTTATTGATAATCCGGCGATGTCGCCGCAGAGCCTTGCGCGGCAGCTGGAATCTCAGGCGGTAGGGCTGGCCACCGTCAGCGAAATTGTCCGCTTAAACAAAGAAGAGCGTCAGCGCAGCGTTATTCTCGTTCAGGATGCCTTTACCAGTCATTTTGAAGTGGAGTTAGTGCTGGATGTTATTGAATTACTGCAGCGGCTTGGTTTTAACGTTCTGTTAGCGCCGTTTATGCCTAATGGTAAGCCGTTGCATGTGCACGGGTTTATGAAAGGCTTTGAGCGGACAGCGGACCGTAATGCTGAGATGCTGAAAGCGTTACAGGATACCGGCATTCCTCTGGTGGGGATTGATCCGGCAATGACCCTTACTTACCGTCAGGAATATCGCGATAACCCTGAACGCGAGCAGATTACTGTGCAGTTGTTGCAGGAATGGCTGGCCGGTCAGCGGGAGGCGTTAAAGGGGTATGCAGCGGATTATCATCTGGCCAGTGAGGCGTTTGTGTTGCTGGCGCACTGTACCGAGAAAACATCAGCGGCGGCCAGTATGAAGGGCTGGCAGCAGATCTTTGCTGATTGCGGTCAGGTGCTGACACAGGCAGTTACCGGGTGTTGCGGTATGTCCGGTACCTATGGTCATGAAGCGGAAAATGCTGAAACCTCGGCAGGAATCTATAAAATGAGCTGGTCGGAAGTGGTGAATGCGCCTGAGAACAGCGATCGCCTGGTGGCCACCGGTTATTCGTGCCGGAGCCAGGTTAAACGTCAGGATCAGCAGCACATTCCGCATCCATTACAAAGGCTTCTGTATCTGAGTCGGTGAGTAAGTAGGCGAATATGATTGATAGCGATGTTTCATGGCCGGTATTGCTGGTATTTCTGTTGTTAGTGCTGGGGCCGCTAAGCTGGCGGGCCTGGCAGCGACGTCATCAGCAGGTGCCGCCAATGGCAAAGAATGACCGCAAGTTATACCGGTTGTGGCAGTCTGATCCCCAGGCTTATGAGCGTCAGTATGGTGAAATGGACCGTCAGTTATCGGCAGGTAAGAAGAATCTGTCTGAGTAGTTTGCGAGTGGTTGGCTTGCCGGTCATAATCATCCGCCTGTTTTACTGATGGAAAGCCAGTTGTTATGCAGCAAGACCGAATTAAGTGGGATCAGCGTTATGCCGATAAGCCTGCTGTCCCGCCCGGGGCACCTAAAATTCTCCTTCAGGAATGGCAAGTACTGACACTCGGTTCTGTACTGGATATTGCCAGCGGTGATGGTGCTGCCAGTTTGTTTCTGGCAGCGCAGGGGTTTGACGTTACTGCCGCGGATATATCGGCAACAGGATTAGCCCGTCTGGAAGGCTTCGCAAAAGAAGAAGGCCTGACGGTTGCTACCCGTTGCACCGACCTTGATGATGCCGCCGCACTGCAGGCGCTGGGGCGGTTTAAGAATATTGTTATGAGCTATTTCAGACCTTCTGCAGCTTTGTTGGCCACGTTGTCTGAGTTGCTGGAACCCGGTGGACGGATCTGGCTGGCAACTTTTAATCAGCGACAGCATCAGCAGCAGGGGTTTTCTGCACGGTTTTGTCTGGACGATGCTGAGTTCTGCGATTTTGCAGGGCAGAAGCAGGCGGGCCTCACCTTAATCAGTTATACCCGCCATGATGATGCTGAGGGTGGAATTGACAGTTATCTGTTCGAAAAATCAGCGGTCTGAGCGCAGAATTCCCTCTTAAGTGGTAGTGCATCCACCCGGTATATCGGGGATGATGCGGTAATCCAGATAAATAACAATTAAGGAGTGCTTCGTGGACGATTTATTACCGGAATTATGTGACCAGTTCCCTGAGAAAATTCAGGTGGTTGAGCCAATGTTTGGCAATTATGGCGGTCGCGAGCGCTTTGGCGGTGAAATCGTAACGCTGAAGGCCTATGAAGATAATTCTCTCGTGCGTGAGCAGGTAGCGTTGCCGGGTGAAGGGAAGGTGCTGGTTGTTGATGGCGGGGCCTCAATGCGCCGTGCAATGCTGGGTGATATGCTGGCTGAAAAAGCGGCAAAGAATGGCTGGGAAGGTATTATCATCTACGGCTGTATCCGTGATGTGAATGCGATCAGTGAGTTGGATCTTGGTGTGCAGGCGCTGGGAGCAAATCCGATGAAAACTGAAAAGAAAGGCGTTGGTGAGCTGAATGTCTCGCTGAATTTCGGCGGTGCAACCTTTACGCCAGGCCATTATGTTTATGCCGACAATAACGGCGTTATTGTTGCCAGTGAAAAGCTGGAACTTGCTGAGTAACTGTTGAGTAAATGGCTGCTGAGTAATTCAGCGGCTGGTTACAATCAGGCGGCTTTGCATTTGCGGGTCGTCTAATATGTCTTCCAGCGAATACTGGGCCAGGGTGCGCATCATGGCCGCCTGAGCCTGGGCCAGTATATTCTTCAGCCCGCAGGCCGGGGACAGACAGCACTCCTGACCGGTGCAGTCGACAAACGGTCGCATGCCTTCTGTCAGTGCGATGATTTCTCCAAGATTGATCTCTGACGATGGTACTGCCAGCCGTATTCCGCCTTTTTTTCCTCTGAACGTTTCCAGATAGCCGGACTTGGAAAGGCCGTGTACCACCTTACGTAAGTGCTCAACTGAAATATCAAAAAAGTCAGCGATTTCGGCCAGCTGACATAAGCGGTGGTTATTTGTGGCTGTGTAGAAGAGTACGCGTAAGCTGTAATCGCTGAAGCGGCTGAGTTGCATGACTTACCTGCCTGATCACTGTTCTGACTGGCGGTCCTGCGGAATGGCTGCAGGTACTGGCGTGTCAGATTATTCTGAGTGAACTCAATAGCCTAGTTGAGTCTAAGAGAGCATACAAGCCCTGTGATGTTAATTCCCCCGTTTACTTTCGGGGCTATTCATATAAGGTAAGCAGCTTATTTCTGACGTTTTCCGGCGGCCTATTTATTGTGAAGTGGCCGCTGATTTTCTGAGTGTTTAAGGGGTAATGTTTGTATAAGCTTCTGATATTTGACTGGGATGGCACGGTTATGGATTCTGCGGCGCGGATTGTCGCCTGTATGCAGCAGGCCGCGCGGGATTTGCAACAGCCTGAATTAACGGACAGTGCTGTTCGTGACATTATCGGACTGGGGCTTCCGGAAGCAATCCGTATTCTGATTCCGGGTATTGCTGAAGACATGATTGATCCTATGCGTGAACGATATGGCCATCATTTTCTGGGGGACGATCCCACGCCGGTTAAATTATTCCCGGGTGTAAGGGAAGGGTTGGAAAAGTTACAGCGGCAGGGGTTTGTGCTGGCGGTAGCAACCGGTAAGAGCCGCCGGGGAATTGATAAGGTATTCTCTTCAACGGGGCTGGGTGATGTGTTTGTTGCGTCCCGTGGCGCTGATGAAACTGCTTCCAAGCCTGATCCGCTAATGATTAATGAGATTCTGGCAGAAACCGGCATGAGAGCAGAGCATGCGCTGATGATCGGTGATACGGAATATGATATGGAAATGGCTGCGAACGCCGGGATTGATGGCTTGGCAGTCAGTTATGGTGTGCATACCCTGGCGCGTATGCAGCCATTCAGTCCTGTTCAGGAAGTGCACAGCTTTACAGAAATGGTGAACTGGCTGGAAAGCCGGTATGTAGCAGGTTAAAAGGTATTGTTCGGTGTCAGCGATTATGGATATCGCAGGTACGGGGCTAAAATATAGTTATCGATAACAGATGCGGTGATGTGAGCCGTGTCAGGAGAATGACGTGTCAGATAAGCATTGGCAGGCAGTGCCAGAGGATGAAGCTGCCGGGCAGGAAAAACAGGCAGGACAAGAACTACCTGAAGCACAGGTGCAGGCAGGTGTAGAGTCAGAAGCTGTTACACGCTCTGAAAAGGTAACCGTCAATACGGATGCTGAAGAGAAGAACGTGCGGGCCACGAAAGAATGGCGCCTGATTGAGCGGCTGATCATGAGTCTGCAAAGTGAACAGCGTAAGTCCCGTCGCTGGGGAATATTCTTTAAGTCGCTGACGTTCCTTTATCTGTTTATTATTCTGGGTGTGTTTTTGATCCAGTCGCCATTCTCGTCCGATGTGCTGGAGCAGGCACCGCACACCGCCGTTGTTCAGGTGAATGGTCCGATTGCCAATGGCCAGGATGCTAATGCAGATGCGATTATTCATTCTCTGCGCAGTGCGTTTAAAGCAGAAGATTCAAAAGCAGTGCTGGTGCGGATTAACAGCCCGGGCGGGAGCCCTGTGCAGTCCGGCTATGTCTATGACGAAATAAAGCGTTTGCGACAGTTGTATCCGGAAAAGAAACTCTATGCGGTAATTACTGATATCGGCGCGTCCGGGGCGTATTACATTGCTGCCGCGGCTGATGAGATCTATGCGGATAAGGCCAGCCTGGTAGGCTCTATCGGTGTGGTGTCTTCCGGTTTTGGTTTTGTTGATCTTATGTCTAAGCTGGGCGTGGAACGCCGGGCGTTAACCGCCGGTGATAATAAGGCATTGCTGGATCCGTTCTCGCCTTTGCGGGATGAAGACCGTCAGTTCTGGCAGACCGTTCTGGATACGACCCATAAGCAGTTTATCGAACAGGTGAAGTTAGGGCGCGGTGAGCGGCTGAAAGATAATCCTGAGCTGTACTCCGGCCTGGTATGGACCGGGGAGCAAGCACTGGAGCTTGGGTTGGTCGATGGTCTGGCCAGCAGCAGTACCGTTGCGCGGGATGTTGTCGGTGCTGAGCAACTGATTGAGTATTCGCCGCAGGTTTCGCCGCTGAAAGAGCTGGCTGATCAGTTGGGTGTCAGCTTTGCAAAAGCGATCAGTACCCAGCTGGGGCTGGATACGCCGGTAAGGTTGCAGTAAGTAGGTGATGATCAGTGGTGGCTGTTTTTGTGGTGCTGTCCGTTACCGGGTAGCAGGCAAGTTGCGTGATGCGCGCAGTTGTCACTGCTCCCGTTGCCGTAAAGCATTCAGCGCGCAGGCGTCGGCCTATGCGCTGGTTGATACGGGTGAATTTAGCTGGGTAGCAGGGCAGGATCTGCTGACCACCTATACCGGTAAGCAAGGATTTGGTCTGCAGTTTTGCAAGTGTTGCGGATCGACGCTTACCGGCCTGTATGATGGCCGGGTACACGGTGTAACCTTAGGTTGCGTCGATGGTGATCCGGACATTGAAATTGGCATGCATATATATGTCGGTTCGAAAGCTGCCTGGGAGGTTCTGCCGCTGACAGAGTCCCGGGCACATTTTTTTTCAGCTGCCCCTCTGACTAAATAGTCCGGATTCCCTGCTGATCAAGCATGCTGATCAGACGAATCAGTGGCAGGCCGATCAGACTGTTTGGATCGTCTCCCTCCAGCTTGCTGAACAGTGCGATACCCAACCCTTCCATTTTGAAGCTGCCGGCACAGTCGTAAGGCTGTTCTGCGTGCAGGTAGTTTTCGATCATTTCGTGACTGAGGCGGCGAAAGTGAACGTGATAGGGCTCGACACACACCTGGTGGCTGTTGTCAGCGGTATTAAGTACGCACAGGCCGGTCAGAAAGGAAACGTGTTTCTCTGAACATGCCTGGAGGTGTTTGCTGGCGTTGATGAAATTGCCGGGTTTGCCAACAATGGTGCCGTCCAGGACGCAACACTGATCGCTGCCAATGATAATTGCGTCAGGGTATTGTGCGGCCAGTGTACGGGCTTTTTCCTCAGCCAGACGGGCGACATAATCGGTGGGTGATTCGTTGGCCAGAGGGGTTTCATCTATATCCGGAGAGGCGCAGCTGTAAGGCAGATTGAGGCGCTCCAGAAGGGCGCGCCGGTAAGGTGAAGAAGAGGCTAAAATAAGCGCTGGCATTGGGCAGTTATTCCAATCAGATTAACAGGATAGGCAAGCGCTAGATATTAACGGTTTTTTTTGGCTTGCAAAGGGTTATTTCCTTTGACAGCAGGGATTTTGATCCCTATCATGGCGCGCTTATGTCGAACGTCCCAATACCAAAGAAAATAGACCCGCGTAAGCTTGCTGAGCGGGGAGTGCGAATTGAAGGTTCAACTGAACTGAAGTTCATGCCGAATCTGACATCAATGTTAGTTGATGATCAGAGTAAAGTATGGATTGATTTACAGTTTGATCGTGATGAGCTGAAGATACGTACGGTTCAGGGCAGTGCAGGTGGCAAGTTAGCAATGACCTGTCAGCGTTGTCTGGAACCGGTTGAAATTGATGTCGAAGCGAAGTTCAATCTGGCCATTGCGCCGACTGAGGAGCATGCCAAGAATCTGCCTAAGTACTATGATCCGCTGATCGTAGAAGGAGATGAACTTGAATTGCTGACAATGGTTGAAGAAGAGCTGATTTTGACGCTGCCAATTGTGCCATACCATGATGACTGCAGCATCCAGACTTCCTTCGGTGAAGACGTAACGGATATTTCGACAGACACAGATTCAGATAAAACTAACCCTTTCAGTGTCTTAGCCACACTGAAAGGCGGTAAGCTTGATTAAGCTTTGATAATAGGAGCTACAACCCATGGCAGTACAAAAGAGCAAAGTAACTCGTTCACGTCGCGGTCAGCGCCGTTCTCACGACGCTCTGAGCAACCCAACTCTATCTGTAGAAGCAACTACCGGTGAAACTCACCGTCGTCACCACGTAAGTGCTGACGGTTTCTACCGCGGTAAGCAGGTTGTTGCACAGCAGGACGACGAGTAAGTCGGTCTGACTATATGCGAATCGCGATTGACGCGATGGGCGGGGACTTCGGTCCCCGCGTTGTTATACCCGCCAGCATTGATGCCCTGACGCGTCACCCCCATCTATCCCTGACCTTAGTTGGTCTCTCGGATGAAATTTCTGCTTATATCTCCTCTGCCGAACGACAGCAATTTGCTGGACGTCTGACGGTTTTGCATGCCGAAAAAGTGATCGGCAATACCGATAAGCCTTCTCATGCTCTGCGCCAGCGAAAACAGACATCGATGCACGAAGCGTTATGCCTTGTTGCGGATGGCAGTGCTCAGGCCTGTGTCAGTGCGGGCAATACCGGTGCGCTGATGGCTTTGAGCCGGTTTGTGCTGAAAATGTTGCCGGGCATTGACAGGCCGGCGATTATTACCGCGATACCTTCGCGTAAAGGTGACAGCTATATGCTGGATCTTGGTGCGAATGTGGATTGCAGTGCGGAGCACTTGTTGCAGTTTGCCATTATGGGATCGGTGATGACCCAGGCGGTAGCCGGTGTTGCTGAGCCAAAGGTGGGGTTGCTGAATGTTGGCGAAGAAGAGATTAAAGGCAATGAGCAGGTTAAGCTGGCTTCACGTCTGATTAAAGAGCATGGCGGAATTAATTACGCCGGTTTTATTGAAGGCGATGATATCTGTGCCGGAAAGGTTGATGTGGTTGTCTGTGACGGCTTTGTCGGGAATATCGCGCTGAAAAGCAGTGAAGGTGTTGCCAGGCTGATCGGCCGTCAGCTTAAAGATGGCTTTACAGGAAGCCTGTTCCGCCGTTTGCTGGGCTGGCTGGTGAAACCTGTGTTACAGGATATCGCCAGTTATATAGACCCGGGCCGGAGAAACGGTGCGAGCTTGCTGGGCTTGCAGGGCATAGTGGTAAAAAGTCATGGTGGAGCTGATCAGCAATGTTTTGGTTATGCCATTGATCAGGCGGTCGCTGAAGTAAGCATGGATGTGCCGAATTGCATTAACCGCCAGCTGGAAAAAATACATTCAGATTAAATACCTCCTGAAAAGAGTTTCCTGATTCGTTCAGGCGTTTTATTTTCAGGTGAATACTGTAAACTACGCTGTCAATTGAGCCTGCACTTATTGTGTTTTGTTGTTGCAGGTTTCGGGCATTCATCTGCGAATTGAGGTAATAATGCAGCAGTCTCTTGCGTTTGCTTTTCCGGGACAGGGTTCCCAACATCTCTCTATGCTGGCTGAGCTGGCAGAATCACATCCTGTAATACAAGCGACCTTTGCCGAAGCATCTGAAGTGCTTGGGTACGACCTGTGGGCGCTGACCCAGAACGGTCCGGAAGCTGATCTGAACCAGACCGACCGTACGCAGCCAGCATTGCTGACTGCCGGCGTTGCTTTGTGGCGTTTGTGGCTTGAGCAGGGCGGTGCCACGCCGTCCGTAATGGCCGGTCACAGCCTGGGTGAGTACACTGCGCTGGTATGTGCCGGAGCAATAGATTTTAAAGATGCCGTGAACCTGGTTAAGCTGCGCGGTGAGTTCATGCAGCAGGCGGTTCCGGCCGGAACCGGAGCCATGGCTGCAGTGTTGGGCCTGGCTGATGATGCTATTGAAGCAGCCTGCGCAGCGTCTGCCGGTGATGAGGTTGTCTCTGCGGTTAACTTTAACTGTCCGGGCCAGGTTGTCATTGCCGGTAATAAAGATGCTGTGGAGCGTGCCAGTGCTGCCTGTAAAGAAGCCGGTGCCAAACGTGTAGTGCCGCTGCCGGTCAGCGTGCCGTCGCATTGTGCACTGATGCGTCCTGCTGCAGAGCAGATGCAGCAGGCGCTGGCAAATATCGATATCCGTATGCCTGAGATCAAGGTAGTGCAAAACTTTACTGCCCGGTCTCCGGCTGATGTTGATGCCCTTGTTCAGAACCTGCTGGCACAGCTGTACAGCCCGGTCTTATGGACTGACAGCGTTCAGGGTATGGTTGCTGAAGGCATTGAAACAGTTATTGAGTGTGGCCCTGGTAAGGTGTTGTCTGGCCTGAATAAGAAGGTCCACCGTCCGTTGAATGTGGTTGCAATCAATGAACCTGCCGGACTTGAAAAAGCATTAAGTTGAACACGGTCGTGAGAATCGTGACTATAGGAAGAAAAGTATGAGCATTGAAGGTAAGGTAGCTCTGGTTACCGGTGCCACGCGGGGAATTGGTAAGGCGATTGCGCTGGAACTGGGTCGTCAGGGCGCTGTGGTAATCGGTACTGCAACCAGCGACAACGGTGCAGCATCTATCGCTGAATATCTGCAGCAGGCAGGTGTCAGCGGTACAGGTCTGAACCTGGACGTGGGATCCAATGAATCAGTTGAAACGGTGATTAAAGCTGTACAGGAAGAATACGGTGCGGTTGCTATCATCGTGAATAATGCCGGTATCACCCGGGATAACATCATGATGCGGATGAAAGAAGATGAATGGGATTCTGTTATGAATACCAATCTGAAATCTGTCTACCGTCTTATGAAGGGGTGCCTGCGTGGCATGACCAAGGCTCGCTGGGGACGTGTTATCAACGTCAGCTCAGTGGTTGCATCTATGGGGAACGCCGGTCAGGCGAACTATGCCGCTGCTAAGTCAGGTATGGAAGGCTTCAGCCGGGCACTGGCACGTGAAGTGGCTTCCCGTAACATCACTGTGAACTGTGTTGCACCGGGTTTTATCGATACTGATATGACCAGTGGTCTGCCGCAGGAGCACAAAGATACCCTGCAGTCACAGATTCCTTTAGGGCGTCTGGGGCAGCCTGAAGAAATTGCATCCGTTGTTGGTTTTTTAGCCAGTGACGCGGGCGGCTATGTGACGGGTGAGACAATCCACGTCAATGGCGGCATGTATATGTCTTAAAGTTCTCTCACGGGAATTGTTTTTTTTGTCAAATTGTTGATAATGGGCCGCAGCTCACTGGATAAAATTGCCGTTAGGCTTGATCCAAGGCGGCGGATTCTAATAAAATCCCTGTTCGCATCTACGGATGTGACTGTCGATAAAAAATAGGAAGAGTTATGAGCAACATCGAAGAGCGCGTTAAAAAAATCATCGCTGAACAGCTTGGTGTAAAAGAAGACGAAGTAACCACTGAAGCTTCTTTCGTAGAAGATCTGGGTGCAGATTCTCTGGACACCGTTGAACTGGTGATGGCTTTGGAAGAGGAATTTGAAACTGAAATTCCTGATGAAGAAGCTGAAAAGATCACTACCGTTAAGCTGGCAATCGATTACATTAACGCAAATCAGTAATCGACATACCCAGAATACCGAGAAGCCGCAACTATAGCGATATAGTGCGGCTTTTCTTTTTGTCACCAACCCCCAGGAGGATCTGAATGTCTCGCAGAAGAGTTGTCGTCACCGGCATGGGCATGCTTAGCCCGGTAGGTAACACTGTCCAGGAGACATGGGCGAATATACTCAATGGCGTAAGTGGTGCTGCTGAAATCAGTCATTTCGATGCATCTGCCTTTGGTACACGTTTTTCCGCTTCCGTTAAGGACTTCAGTCTTGATGGTTATCTGAACCCGAAAGACGCCCGTAAGATGGATTTATTTATCCAGTACGGCATGGTGGCAAGCATTCAGGCGATTCAGGACGCTGGTCTTGAAGTCACCGAAGAGAACGCATCGCGCATCGGCGTCGCGATTGGTTCCGGAATCGGCGGTTTGCCGATGATTGAAAATACACACGATATTCTCAATAAGAGTGGTCCGCGCCGGATTTCACCATTCTTCGTGCCAGGCAGCATCATTAATATGATTGCCGGCAATCTGGCAATTAAGTACGGCTTTAAGGGCCCGAACATTGCCATTACAACCGCTTGTACAACCGGTACGCATAATATTGGTCAGGCTGCGCGCATGATCCAGTACGGTGATGCTGATGCTATGATCGCAGGCGGTGCTGAGATGGCAACCACGCCACTGGGTCTGGGAGGCTTCTCCGCAGCCCGGGCGCTGTCGACACGTAACGATGATCCGCAGGCGGCTTCACGTCCGTGGGATCGTGACCGTGACGGTTTCGTGCTGGGTGATGGTGCTGGCGTGATGGTGCTTGAGGAATATGAAGCGGCGAAAGCCCGTGGTGCTGAAATTTATGCTGAAGTTGTTGGCTTTGGCATGAGTGATGATGCCCACCATATGACTTCACCGCCGGAAGATGGCAGTGGCGCTGCGCTTTCTATGGCTAACGCTATGCGTGATGCCGGCCTGAATGGCGAGCAGGTTCAGTATATTAATGCTCACGGCACGTCGACGCCTGCCGGTGACATTGCTGAATCGAATGCGGCCAAGCTGGTGCTGGGTGAAGCGGCTGCGGCGAATGTCCGTATGAGCTCAACCAAGTCAATGACGGGTCACCTGTTGGGTGCAGCCGGTGCTGTTGAAGCTATCTTCAGTGTGCTGGCGATCCGTGATCAGGTGGCACCGCCAACTATCAATCTGGATAATCCGTCTGAAGGCTGTGACCTGAACTATGTAGCGCATTCTGCACAGCAGGCACCAATCGAAGCGGCAATATCCAACTCTTTCGGATTTGGCGGTACTAACGGTACCCTGATTTTCCGAAAAATCTGAGCGGTATAAAATAAAGGCGTGCCTGGCACGCCTTTATTATTTCTGCAGTACAGTGTTTGTACCGTATCGTTACAGAGAGAATTCCCATGCTTAGTTGTCTCGTCAATGGCCAGTCGGCCAGTATGCTCAGCGTGCAGGACCGTGGACTTGCCTATGGTCAGGGGCTGTTTGAAACCCTGACGCTTAAGAAAGGTGAGCCACTGGACTGGCAGTTACATATGCAGCGTCTTGAGTGCGGCGCCAACCGTTTGGGTATTCCTTTTGATAACAATATCTTAGACGGCCTTTCTCAGGACCTTAATAAGCTTTTGGCTGATGCCGGCGAGCTGCCTGAAAAAGCTGTTCTGAAAATTATTCTGACCCGCGGGGCCGGTGGCAGAGGCTATGCGGTAACCACACCGCTGACGCCAAACCGTATTCTGCAACTGAACCCTTTCCCGAGCTGGCCATCTGATCCTGCATCTACAGGAATCCGGGTGATGTTATGCCAAACCCGTCTTGCTCTGAATCCTCAGCTGGCGGGTATTAAGCATCTTAACCGGCTTGAGCAGGTATTGGCCCGCAGTGAATGGCAGCAGTCTGATATTTCTGAAGGGCTGGTTTGTGATACTGATGGTTATCTGGCTGAAGGTACCATGAGTAATTTGTTCTGGTTGAGCGGTGGAGAGCTGTTTACGCCGGATCTTAAATACTGTGGCATTGACGGTATTATTCGTCAGCGCCTGATTGCCCGGGCGCAAGCATTAAATATTCCGGTAAACATTGGTCGCTATTTGCCAGCGGTGCTGACGGATGCTGATGAAGTGTTTCTTACGAACAGTGTGATTGGTATCTGGCCTGTCACAGAATGTGTATCACCGGGTTTACAGCAGCGTTGGCCGGTCGGTAATCTGAGCCGTCAGCTGAGTCAGTGGCTGGCGGTATAGCAATAATAACAACGGGAAGTATATGTTACGTAAAATTGCCTTTTCATTTCTGTTAACTCTGACAGTTGTCGCGCTGGCATTGTATTTTGGCTGGCGATCACTGAATGATTATCTTGACGCTCCGATGCAGCTTGATCAGCCGGAAGTTGTGCTGGTTAAGTCCGGCAGCAGCTTCCCAAAAGTGGGGCGTGAGCTGGCAGAGCGGGGGATTCTGGCTAAGCCTGACTGGATGGCGTTTTATGTGCGTATGCAGAAACTAGGGCATTTACTTAAAGCTGGCGAGTTTCGTATTGAGCCCGGTGTGACGCCGCGGCAGTTAGTTGCACAGCTGGTAGAAGGCAAAAGTATTTCCTACCGCTTTACTCTGATTGAAGGATCGACATTTAAACAGTTACGTCAGCGTTTGTCCGAGAGTGACGTATTAATACATGAAACCGATGGTATGACGGATGTTGAGCTTATGGCTGCGCTGGGCATGGAAGGACAGCATCCTGAAGGGCGTTTTCTGGCGAATACTTATCAGTTTCAGCGGGGCATGAGTGATCTGGATTTGCTGAGCAGAGCTCATAAGTTGCAGCAAAAAGTATTGGCTGAAGAGTGGCAGGCCCGGGCAAAGACATTCGAAAACAAGACGCTGCCTTATAAAGAGCCTTACGAGGCCCTGATCATGGCTTCTATCGTTGAAAAAGAAACGGGCCTGAGTTCTGAGCGCCCGGTGATTGCCGGCGTATTTGTACGCCGTATGCAGATTGGCATGCGCCTGCAGACAGATCCGACAGTCATTTATGGAATGGGGGATAGTTATCAGGGTAACATTCGCCGGAAAGATTTGCGTACACCGACCCCATATAACACCTATACAATACCGGCGTTGCCGCCGACACCGATTGCGATGGTGGGCCGTGAAGCGATTAAAGCTGCTCTGCATCCTGAAGGTGAGAAGTGGTTGTACTTTGTTGCTAAGGGGGATGGCAGTCATCAGTTCTCCGCTACCCTTAAACAGCACAATAAGGCGGTACGTGAGTATCAGCTGAAGCGTAAAGCGTCATACCGTTCAGCGCCGGAATAAACGAAGGAAATCTATGAGTAATCGTCAGGGGTGTTTTATTACACTGGAAGGCACAGAGGGCGTTGGTAAGTCGACCAATCTGGCATACATCGAAAGTCTGTTGGCGGAAGCAGGTGTCAGCTTTGCGCTGACCCGTGAACCGGGTGGTACGCCGTTAGCTGAAGAGTTACGTGAAATGCTGCTGGCACCCCGTGAGGAGGCCGTAGCAGATGATGCAGAACTGCTGATGGTCTTTGCGGCACGTGCTCAACACCTTCAGAAAGTTATTAAACCTGCTCTTGAGGCGGGACAGTGGGTACTGTGTGACCGGTTTACCGATGCTACTTTCGCTTATCAGGGCGGTGGCCGGGGGCTTGATCAGTCACTTATTCTTGATCTGGAGCAGCGGGTACAAAAAGGTTTACAGCCGGATCTGACCTTGCTGCTGGATGTGCCGGTTGAAATCGGACTGGCCCGGGCAGCAAAACGGGGTGCCCTGGATCGTTTTGAACAGGAACAGGTCAGCTTCTTTGAGCGGGTCCGTGGAGCGTATCTCCAGCGCGCAGAGGATCACCCCGAGCGATTTGCCGTTATTGATGCATCTGTCAGCCTGGAAGACGTTCAGGTGCAGATACAGGCAGTGATGGCAGCGTTTCTGGCTCGCCAAAAGACGGTTTAACAGACAATTTCACAGGAATTCCAAATGAGTGACGAGCTCTGGCAAGATCATCCGGTGGTATTACCCTGGCTTAAAGAGCGCTGGCAGTATCTGTGTAATCTTAAGCAGCAGGGGCGTCTGCCACATGCCCTGATGGTGAATGGTCCGAAGGGAATCGGTAAGGCATGCTTTGCGCTGGCGGCTGCCAATTATCTGTTATGCAAATCCCCCAGGGGCGACGCGGCCTGCGGTCATTGCCGTAGCTGTGAGCTGGCGCAAAGCAGCGGCCATCCGGACTTATATCATTTACAGCCGGATGAGCCGGGTAAGCCTATTAAAGTGGATCAGGTTCGTGAGCTGACGGAGTTTATATATTCGACGGCTCAGCAGGGAGGATACCGGGTAGTGATCATTGATCCGGCAGAAAGCATGAACGTCAATGCGGCCAACGCATTGCTGAAAATGCTTGAGGAGCCGGGTAAAGATACCGTGCTCTTGCTGATCACGCATCGCTCAGGTCAGGTCATGCCGACCATTAAGAGCCGTTGTCAGCGGGTGGATTGTGCCGCTCCGGACGGTCTGATGGCTGCTCAGTGGCTGGCTACCCAGTTATCCATGGATAATCAGGATGCTGAACAGCTGCTGCGCATTGCACATAATTCACCGTTGCAGGCGCTGGCCTATAAACAGCAGGATTATTTAGGCTTACGCACAAAGGTGTTAGCGGGGCTGGCGGATATCCTGAAGAATCGACGCAGTAATATTGAGGTCGCTCAGGCCTTGCATAAAGAAGATCTGGAGTTGATTCTTGCCTGGCTGTACGGGCTGGTAAATGATATTGCCAGGCTGGCAGCAGGGCAGGAAGATACCGAACTGCTGCGCCATAAAGATGTTCAGAATATGTTGCTGGCGGTGTCTCGCAGAGCCGATCCGCAGCGCCTGTTTGCGTTTGCCGATGAAGTGCATGAAGCACGTAAGTCTGTGATGTTCCGGCTAAATCCGAATAAACAGCTGTTACTGGAAAAGCTTCTCTTTGGCTGGCAGAGCCTGCGATAATCTTTAACATTGCCGTTCAATGCAGTAAGCTGTGAGCACAATGGCTGGCTGATGTACATCAGTATCAGACAGGACAGTATCTGCGTAAGTATAAAGATCAGGGAGGCTCCGGCCAGATGTCAGTAATTCCTCGTATGAGCCATGGCATATTGTCATTAGCGATCAACACGAAAGAGGATCTGTATAAGGCATACATGCCATTCGTTGTGAATGGTGGTCTGTTTATTCCTACTCCGCGGACGTATCAGTTAGGCGAAGAAGTATTTATGCTTCTGACCCTGATGGATGAAGACGATAAAATTCCGGTGACGGGCAAGGTTGTCTGGGTAACACCCCGGGCAGCACAGGGCGGTCGTATTCCCGGGATCGGTATTCAGCTCTCGCAGGAAGACTCTACTTTAGTCCGTAAAATCGAGACCTACCTGACCGGTGCGCTTAATTCTGGTCGCCGTACCGATACTATGTAGCGATCTTCCTGATTTATCAGCATCAGCCTGGCATGACATGTGTCTGGCTGAATGCTGTTACAGTGGCGGTGCTGTGTTTTCTTCTCTTTCTGTATTCTTCTTTTAAAGCGGCGTTTTGCTGCTTACTTTTTCTGCCTTTTCCCTTACAATGCCGGCACTTTTTTCATGTTGTGATCAGGTTCAATGTTTGTAGATTCCCATTGCCATCTGGATAAACTGGATTATTCCTCTGGCGATACCCTTTCACGGGTGCTGACAACCGCGGCTGAGCGTCAGGTCAGCAAAATGTTATGTGTCTGTGTGGACATGAAAAACTTCACCCCGATGTATGAGCAGATTGCCGGGCTGGATCAGGTGTATGCTTCTGTGGGCGTGCATCCGCTGAATACTTCAGAGACGCCGGTGACTGTTGATGAGTTACTCGCTCAGGCTGAGTTACCAAAGATCATTGCATTGGGGGAAACCGGGCTGGACTATTTTTATCAGCAGGACACTGTTGAGGTTCAGCAGGAAAGTTTTATTCATCATCTCGAAGCGGCAAAGATCAGCAAGCTGCCAGTCATCGTGCATACCCGGGATGCCCGTCAGGACACTCTGGATATTCTCAGGCATCATGCGGATTTTGACGTGGGCGGTGTCCTGCATTGCTTTACTGAAAGCTGGGATATGGGCCGTCAGGCGCTGGATATGAATTATCTGTTGTCATTCTCCGGCATCATTACCTTTAAAAATGCGGCTGAATTGCGTGAAGTCGTGAAGCACACACCGCTGGATAAAATGCTGATTGAGACTGACTCACCTTATTTGGCACCGGTCCCTTACCGGGGTAAGCAGAATGAGCCTGCTTACGTGGCAGAAGTCGCCCAGTGTATTGCTGACATAAAAGGTCTGCGGGTTGAGGATGTCGCACGCATTACCACCGATAACTTCTATCGGCTGTTTAACCGGGCTGCAGACTAGGTTTACGGTCTCTGTTGCCGGAATTCTCAGCTGGCGCTAATCTCTGCAATGTGCTGCTGCAGAATCGCCTGCATCGCTTTACCCGCATTACTCAGTGGCCGGTCCTTCGACCAGGCCAGCAGGCACTGACGCTGCAGGCCTGGCTGGCTGATATTCAGTGTGCGTATCTCTTCAGGCAAATGTATGCCTTCTGGCATGAGGGTATATCCAAGCCCCCGGCGGACAAGTTCGATCTGAATCTGCATGGATTCCGCTTCGATAACCGTGTTCAGAGACTGATTATTCCGGAATGCCTCCCGTTCCAGTAACGCTCGCAGGCCGTGAGGACGGTTGGGCAAAATCAGTGGGAGATCCAGAGCATCTGACAAGGATACTTCATTGCCAAGGGCTTCCGGATGATCTCCGTTGAGGCTGTGTTTGGTCGCCGGGGCAATCAGTTGCATCGACTCTTTCCAAAGCCGTTCCGTGCCCAGATGCGCGCTGAGGGCCCCTTCATAAAGAATGCCCATGTCAATGCGTCCTTCCAGTAATGCGCGCTCCAGCGCGCCTGACAGCAACTGTACGACCCGTAGCTGTACGTTCGGATAGCGTTTGTGAAAGGTCTCTACAACCGGTCCGGCAAGCCGGCTGCCAGCGGTGGGCGGAAAGCCGATACACAGTGCGCCGCGTACTTCACCCTGTAATCCGGCCAGATCACTGCTGAGCTTTTCCATTTCATCGATAATGATGCGTGCGCGGTCAGCGAGTATCTCTCCGGCCTCTGTCAGCTGGACACCGCGGCCGGTTCTGTTAAGCAGCCGTGTACCGGCGGAATCTTCAAGCGCTTTTAGCTGACGGCTCAGTGCAGGCTGGCTCAGGTTAAGACGTGCAGCGGCCTGGCTGAGGTTGCCCAGTTCAGCAATATGCAGAAAACTGCGTAAATGTTTGGAATCCATAATCGTGGTTTAGGTATGCAAATATGTAATATCTGATAGATAAGACATGATATCGATTTATGCAGTGAGAGCGCAAATAATATCCGGACACATTAACTGAACCCGGAATATATGCTGATGAAAGCAATACAGGCCCCAGAGCAGCAAGCTTTACTGATGATACTGGTGGCGACAGCAGCGTTATCCCTGAAGGGGATAATGGCCAAGTTTGTTTATGCTGCAGGCACGGATGTAACGGTATTGCTTTTGCTGCGTTTTGGTCTGGCCGTGCCGTTATTCTGGCTGTGGTATGGCTATCGTCAGCGCAGAGCAAAAATGAGCCAGAAGCCAGAAGCCGCTTTGTCGAAGAGGCGGCAAGTTAAGCAGTTACTGATCGCCAGTGCTTTGTTTTTTTCAGCAACCTATGCTGATTTTCAGGCGCTGGTACTGATTGATGCCGGACTGTCGCGGCTGATTCTGTTTACCTTTCCGGTATTTATTGTACTGATTAATGCCGGACTGAACCGGACGGTACCGGGCGGCTTACAGATACTGGCATTGTTGCTGGCCTATACCGGCCTGGTGATTGTGATGTTTCAGGGAAGCGCCCGCGAAAGCCTGGAGAGCAATGCAGCTCAGGCTGAAGGCCTTGGCTGGGCGATAGTGGCTGCGGTCTCGTATGCGGTGTATCTGGTTTATAGCCAGCGGGTAATGAAATATATGTCTTCAGCGTTATTTTCAGCAGCCAGCGGCAGTTTTATTCTGTTGCTGATGATTGTGTTCTATCTGCTGCAGGGCAGCCCTGATCTGAATTACAGTGCAGAAGGCCTGATGTGGAGTGCCCTGATTGCAGTCCTGTGTACGGTGCTGCCATTTTTACTGATGCATGAAGCCATACGCCGTGCAAGTGCTGAGCGGGCCAGCAGGGTGGCTTTGGCAGGGCCTGCAATGACTTTGTTGTTTGCCTGGTTATGGTTGGGAGAGGTTTTGTTGCCGCTACAGATTATCGGTTGCGTCATTACCGTGGCAGCCATTGCCTGGCTCGAGAAGTTACGTGCAGCATCTGGTGTACCTGTTCGCTGAGTTGTAAGCTTGCCGCATATAACAGGCAGTAAAGGTGAGGGGCATGGTAACAACACTGGATATAGATACCCGTGGGCAGGGGTTGTATGAGTTTACTGATC
>CAKZPE010000081.1 GCA_937138495.1 uncultured Oceanospirillaceae bacterium | reverse complement strand
TGGCGCTGAGAACTTCCCGTTCTGCACCATTGAACCGAATGCTGGCGTTGTGCCTATGCCGGATCCGCGCCTGGACGCCCTGGCAGATATTGTGAAGCCGGAACGCGTACTGGCCACCACGATGGAATTCGTTGATATCGCAGGCCTGGTTGCCGGCGCTTCAAAAGGTGAAGGCCTGGGCAACAAGTTTCTGCACAACATCCGTGAAACCGATGCAATCGCGCACGTAGTACGCTGCTTTGAAGATGAAAACGTGATCCACGTTGCCAACAAAATCGACCCGCTGGCTGACATCGAAATCATTAATACAGAACTGGCACTGGCAGATCTGGAATCCGTTGAGAAACAACTGCAGCGGGTTCAGAAACTGGCCAAGGGCGGCGATAAAGAAGCCGTAAAAGCCAAAGCCCTGCTGGAAAAACTGCAGCCGCACCTGGATGAAGGTCACCCGGTCCGTTCGATGGACCTGAGTGATGACGAGCAGGTTACCCTGAAAACCTTCCACCTGCTGACCACAAAGCCAACCATGTACATCGCCAACGTTGACGAAGAAGGCTTCGAAAACAACCCGCATCTGGATGCGGTACGCGAGCTGGCCAAGTCTGAAAATGCCGAGCTGGTTGCTATCTGCAACAAAATGGAAGCTGAAATCTCCGAACTGGATGATGAAGAGAAGCTGGAATTCCTGCAGGAAATGGGCATGGAAGAACCGGGCCTTGACCGTGTTATCCGTGCCGGTTACGAGCTGTTAGGCCTGCAGACATACTTCACCGCCGGCGTTAAGGAAGTACGTGCCTGGACTGTAAAAATCGGTGCTACCGCCCCTGAAGGCGCTGGTGTTATTCACACCGACTTCCAGAAAGGCTTCATCCGTGCTGAAGTCATCGGCTACGACCACTACATCGAATATAACGGTGAACAGGGCTCTAAAGATGCCGGTAAATGGCGTCTGGAAGGTAAAGACTACATCCTGAAAGACGGTGATGTGATTCACTACCGCTTCAACGTCTGATAAAAGACATACAAAAAAGGCTCCGCGCACTCAGTGCCCGGAGCCTTTTTTTCACCAGACTGCTCCCCCACTGCTACTTGCTTTCCTGCCGCAGGCCCATTAGATTACAGCCATGCCTGATGGCATCCACGTTCGCGGAAAGGGCTGCGCCCAGACTCTACAACTTGCTATAAATCCGAGATCAGCTTTGATCCAGCCTGTTATGCGGACGCAGGAGTGATGCTATTTCGGAGAAATTATGTCAGTTAACAACACCCGTTCACTTAAACCACCCGTCAGCCCCCGTGATATTTTTCACGGCAAACTCAACCTCGAACAACAGAAAAAACGCGCGAAAGAGCTGTTAAAACAGATTCACGCTGAAGAGCCGGGCGCACTGCAACGGCTTCAGACACATCCACGCAACGGAACATTTACCGGCCAGATACAACTCAGCCATTGCCAACTGATCATTGCAAGGGAAAACGGATTTAAAAGCTGGCCTGCCATGAAAACGCATATCGACAGTCTGAAAATCGACCCGCGCACCCCGGACACACCCTACACCCTGCACATACGCTGCGGCCATGACATTCAGCACGGCCTTGAGCTGGCAGGATTCTGCGGTGAATATCTGGCATTTACCGATCCCTTTTGCCAGGGACCGGTTCAGGACCTGCCAGTGAACACACTCATAGAATTGCGCAGCCGCTACATTGCTGACGCCTACTCACTTGATTTAGCAGATGCCACCGCTCAGGCGAAAGCAGCTTACACATCGCTGCAGACATTTGAAGCACAGCCGGATACAGAAAAATGGCAAAAAATTGTGCTCTGGTTTGAACATGACAGTTACGACCAGCTAATTTTGGCTTTTCTGCTGAGTTATTTTTCCAGACACGCCCCAAATGCCCCGCTGGAACTGATCTGTGTTGATCAGGTTCCCGGCGTCAAAGACTTTATCGGCCTGGGACAGCTGTCCCCGGAACTGTTCCGTTACCTGTGGGACAACCACCGTACACCGGTTAACAACGCCCAGTTAGCACTGGGGGAAGAGGCCTGGAAAGCACTCTGTTCAGACTCACCTGAGCCGCTGAGCCGTTTAGCCATTACCGGAACGCCTGCCCTGCCATTAATGGCCAGAGCCCTGCAACGCCACCTGGCAGAACTGCCCGATCCACATACAGGCCTGGGTCTGACTGCCAGCCTTGCCCTGCAACTTCTCAGTGAAACAGACAACCTGACGGCAGGAAAACTGTTCGGCCGTTATATGCGTGAAATGGAACCCCTGCCCTGGCTGGGAGATCTGATGTTCTGGGCCATCATCAGAGAGTTAACTGATACCTGGAAACCACTGATAGAAATCGCTTCAGATAATTCTGAATGGCCTCTCAAAGTACTCAGCATTACCCCCACCGGCAGACACGTACTAAAAGGTGAAATAGACGCTCTGACACTGATGAAACAGCCCCGTTGGGTAGGTGGAATCCTGATACCTGCAGCCATAAAAAAGCCCGCTTAAGCGCTGTCCCAAACAACGAACTGACAGCACGAATTTTTCTCATAGAAATTCGTGCTTTTTGCCCTCTAATCAGTTGACAGACTTATGAAAAAAGAGAATAATTCGCGACCTCGATAAGTGCTAAGGCAATATAGCTCAGCTGGTTAGAGCATCGCATTCATAATGCGAGGGTCGCAGGTTCGAGTCCCGCTATTGCCACCATGCTCCTGTCGTTCTGCTGGGATATCGCCAAGCGGTAAGGCAACGGGTTTTGATCCCGTCATGCGGAGGTTCGAATCCTCCTATCCCAGCCATTCTTAAAGTGGCAACACTTTTTGAATTGGCAATATAGCTCAGTTGGTTAGAGCATCGCATTCATAATGCGAGGGTCGCAGGTTCGAGTCCCGCTATTGCCACCATGTTTATGCAGTTGGGATATCGCCAAGCGGTAAGGCAACGGGTTTTGATCCCGTCATGCGGAGGTTCGAATCCTCCTATCCCAGCCA
>CAKZPE010000080.1 GCA_937138495.1 uncultured Oceanospirillaceae bacterium | reverse complement strand
CCGGTAAATAACAGTGCGATGAACGAGGCGAACATCGCAATGACTAGAATTTCATTAATTTCCATCATGCATCCCCTCTGAACAGTAATACCGTGTCGCGATACAAGCGGGATAACACCGCCAGAGCCAGCATGGCCATGCTCAGAGGGATGACCCCTTTAATCAGCCAGCGCCAGGGCAGGCCGGAAGGGGATTCGGAATGTTCGTTGATGCGCCAGGCATCAGCAACGAAATCAAGACTGTGAAGAAAGATTATTGCGACAAACGGCAACAGCAAAAACAAAATGCCGAGTATCTCAATGATGTATTTGGTACGGGCGCGAAACCCTGTATAAAAAAGGTCGACCCGGATATGGGCGTTCGTGGTTTGCGCATAGGCCAGGCCAAACATGACGCCGATGGCATAGAGATGCCACTGCAACTCTTCCAGAATAATCAGCCCGTTTGAAAACCCTTTGCGAAGAATAACCTGCGCAATGATCACGAGAACCAGTAATACGTAGGTCCAGGCAATCAGCCCGCCGATTTTCTGAATCAGCCGGTCTATGCTGTCCGCCAGTGGTACCGAAGGCGGTGTGTGTGTGGCTTCATTCACCCGATGCATCCTTTAATTGTTATTGTCGAATGTCCGTTCAGTCATCATGTAAAAACAGCGCTGCAACGGTTGCTGCAGCACTGCATGATGCTCAGTCAGTATGGGCTTAATGTGTCTTTCGGGGCAAGAAGGCGTTCGCTTCCCACAGGTCGTATCCTTTACGGAAGGTACTCAGGTCATCCCAAACCTTAGTGAAGAAGGGGTCTGCCGCGGTTTTATCCGCCACCACTTCCTGCCATTTTTCGTTGAAGGTATTGAGCATATCATCGCTCCAGTAACGGATATTGACACCGTTTTCCTGCGCCCTGGCCATAACTTCAAACTGCATGGACTCACCTTCAGCGATGGCATTGGTCATAGAGGCTTTACAGGCGTTCTCAACAATTGCTTGCTGACCGTTTGAAAGCTTGCCCCAGGCATCTTTGTTCACCAGCAGTTCAAAGATGGTGGCCTGCTGGTGCCAGCCCGGGAAATAGTTGTATTTGACGATTTTATGGAACCCAAGCCGCTGATCAATTGCGGGCTGAGAGAACTCAGACGCATCGATTGCCCCTTTTTCCAGCGCACCGAAGATTTCACCGCCGGGCAACTGAGACGTCGATACACCCAGCTTTTCCATCACTGAAGCCCCTAAACCAAAGAAGCGCATGTTCAGGCCATTAAGGTCTTCAGGGCTGTTAATCTCTTTGCTGAACCAGCCCGATGTTTCCGGGGAGATAATGGCGCAGGGAATGACTTTAACGTTGTAGCCGTTGGTATCGTACATTTCCTGATACAGCTTCAGACCGTTGCCATAATACAGCCAGGCCATATACTCACCGGCTTCAGGCCCAAAAGGCACCGCCGAAAACAGTGCTGCAGCAGGCATCTTACCTTGCCAGTAACCCGCCGTGGCATACCCGGAATTCACTTTACCGGACGATACAGCATCAAGAATTTCTTTGGGCGCAACCAGCTTACCCGGCTCGTAAATCTTCATTTTGATCGAGCCATCGCTCATCAGCTTTAACTGCTCAGACACCCATTTGATCGGGGTGCCCAGCGCCGGCAGGTGAGAACCGAACGCAATAGGGGTCTTTAACAGTACTTTATCAGCGGCAGACGCCGCCGTACTGCCAGCTGCCATTGCAGCCGTTAACAGTGATACAGCGAACATCGATTTTATTGTTTTCATGATGATTCCTTGTTTATCAGTTTTATGTCAGTTAAAAAAATTTCCGGGTATAGCGTCTTTCCTGCAAAAAAAAATGTGTGGGACTTACTGGGCGCTCCAGGCACCGTCAATCGGCATCGCGGCACCGTTGATCGCGCAGGCAGCGTCACTGCACAGAAACACCACCATGTCGCCGATCGCATCCGGCTTAATCAGATCCGGGTAAGCCTGCTTGGCCACCACCAGATCATGTTTAGCCTGCTCAGCCGTGCTGTTATTCTCTGCCGCAATGGCCGCAATCTGATCATTCAGTAACGGGGTATCGACCCAGCCGGGGCAGATACAGTTAGCGGTAATGCCTGCCGCCGCATTTTCGAGAGCTACCACCTTGGTAAAGCCGATGAGGCCGTGTTTGGCCGCGCAATAGGCTGCTTTATGTATCGAAGCAACCAGGCCATGGACCGAAGCAATGTTGATAATCCGGCCAAAACCCTGTTGTTGAAAATGAGGTAAACACAAACGGCTGGTGTGAAAAGCAGCGCTGAGATTAATGGCGATAATCTGATCCCATTTTTCCGGCGGGAATGCTTCTGTCGGGGCGGTAAACTGAATGCCGGCGTTATTAACCAGTACATCAAGCCCGCCGAAATGCGTCAGCGTCTGACTGACCAGCGCTTCCAGTTGCTGAACATCGCTTAAATCGGCCTGAAAATAGGCACAACGTCCCGGATATTCTGAAAACTGTTCGCATAAACCCTTGCCAAAGGCATCATCTTCCAAACCGTGAAGCATGATGTTCATACCACTGGCAGCCAGTCTGTGGGCACATGCCAGCCCGATACCGCTGCTGGAACCTGTTACCAGTGCTGTACGCGTCTGCATAAAATTTTCTCCGTTATTATTATGTGCGCGTGACCGGCAAAGCTGTTGCCTGTCTGCAGGGCTGACGCACCTGGCCACCGCGCTAAACTCAATAGGCTCTGTATTGCAGACACTGTGCCAATTATATAACCCATTGATTTATATGATGTTGTGTCAATTGTTTGATATAAAAGTGTGTAAGATATACTTTATGTCTGAGAATCAAGACACTTTCTGTCTTAAAAATCAGACACAACCGTCCGGATTCTCAGACAAATAATTACAAAGCGGATCAGATACATGTGGGATGAAGCACAGCAGGCAGCACAGAAACAGCGGGCAATGGCATTTCTCAGCCAGTCGTTCGACAGCTTTTATCAGCATTCCATATCAACCGATGCAAGCGGTGTGATTGTCTGGATCAGTGAAGCCTATTTTGAATTCCTTAACCTTCAAAACTCACCGCTGGGCAAACATATCAGCGAGATAATACCCACCAGCCGTTTGCCTTCGGTGATTGAAAGTGGCCAGCCGGTCTTTCTGGATTTGCTCTACATCAGTGATCAGTGGGTCGTGATCAGCGTGATCCCGCTGAAGGATGAACAAAACCGGATTATCGGCGCATTTGGCTTTGTAGCCACCGACAGCATCAACCCATTAATTAGCAAATACAATAAGTTACAGAACGAACTTCAGGCAGCAAAAGACAAGCTGAATACCGACAGACCCCGCTATGGATTATCCCGCGTGATCGGCAGCAGCCCGGTGATGGGGCATGTGAAGCAACAGGTGCGCCAGGCCGCCCGGTTTGATATTTCAGTACTGCTGACCGGCGAAACCGGTACCGGTAAAGAGTTATTTGCCCAGGCCCTGCATGACTTATCTCCCCGCAGCAGCGCACCCTTTGTCAGTATCAATGTGGCAGCCATTCCGGGAGAGCTGATTGAAGCCGAATTCTTTGGCAGTGTTGCCGGTGCCTATACCGGGGCCAATAAAAATGGCCGCAAAGGTAAACTGGCACTGGCGGATGGTGGCAGCCTGTTCCTTGATGAGATCGGCGACATGCCTCTGAATGTTCAGGCTAAACTTTTGCGGGTACTGCAGGAGCAGGAATTCACTGCCCTGGGTTCCAATGATGTGCAGAGGATCGATATCCGGGTCATCGCCGCGACCAGCCGTAACCTGGCCGCAATGGTCGAGCGGGGTGAGTTTCGGGCTGACCTTTATTACCGGCTTAACGCCATGCCGATCGAGCTGCCTCCGTTGCGAAAGCGCCTTGAAGACATTGAAGCCCTGTGTGAAAGCATCATCGACGATATCTGTCTGAACCTGGGGATTCCAGCCAAACAGCTGAGTTTTACGGCGTTGCAGTTATTGCGTCAGCAAGGCTGGGAAGGGAATGTGCGGGAGCTGCGGAATGTGCTGGAGCGTACCTGCGTCATGCACCCTGATACCGTCATTGAAGCGGAATTTCTGACGTCGGTATTACCCCCCAGCAAACAACTGGCGGCTGAGCCCGTCATCCAGCAACCAGCAGAAGCGCCGAAACCTCTGGCGCAAAGCATTGCAGATACCGAGCGGCAGGCGATCATCAGCGCGCTGAATTACTGCCGTGGCCATAAGGCAAATGCCGCCAGACAGCTAGGCATCTCACGGGCAACACTCTATACCAAGCTGGAAAAACTGGGCCTTTCAGGAGAATAATATTCACTGACTGACAGGCTTGCTGAGAATCTGGGCAGCCGCTTCCCGCAAGCGTTCGGTCAGCCGCTGACTGATGCGGGGATCAATCGCCACAGAACAGATCATGTTCATCTTCAGCACCTGATTATTATCCAGTCGCGGATCATCCAGCGGTTTAACAGAACTGCTCCGTACTGAAGACTCGGGCAACAGGGATACTGCAAAGCCTGCCGCCACTGCCGCCGCGATATTATCCAGCACTGTACTGCTGAACACCCGCTCATGGGGGACCTGTCCGGACTGCAGCTGTTGCAGAGCCAGATCCCGGACGATGCAGTTCTCTTCCAGAATGGCAAACGGCAGGGGGGCATCCTCAGCCCGCTGATGCACGTAAGAACCGCACCACTGAAGCCGTTCAGTCCAGATCAGCTGCTCATTCTGATACTGATCTTCACCGGCAACAATGGCGATATCCAGCTGGCCTGCCGCCAGCATTTGCCGCAGGTTACGGCTGCGGTCACAAATAATCCGTGCATCCAGGTTAGGCATTTCAGCCGCCAGTACCGGCAAAAAATCCTGCAAAAAGTCCTGCGCATAATCCGTTGGAATGCCGAAACGGACTTTGCCCGCCAGCGGTGCTTCGGCAAGGGCTCCCAGTGTTGCGGCATTAAGCTTAAGAAACTGTTCGCAATAGCCCATCAGAATTTCGCCGGACTCAGTCAGACGAATGCCCTGGTTATTGCGCTGCATCAGCTGGCAGCCCAGTTGTTCCTCGAGGCGTTTAATCTGCATGCTCACCGCCGCATGGGAGCGATGAACCGTAGCCGCCGCCTTTTTAAATTCACCGGTCTGTACCACCGCAGCAAAGGTACGCAGCAAATCAAGATCAAGAAGAGGGAGCATAACAGGCCCGTTATTTAGTTTTACTGAAGAAGCGATTCTAAATTATTTGTTTGCCTGAACAACAGCCATTTTTTAAGGTAGCAGGAAATCAGAATACACATTTACCGGAGAATCCGATGTCTGGCACACCCACTCAGTTACCCCAAACCATGGCCGCTGTTCTGCTGACCGGTCACGGTGGCTTTGATCAGCTCAGCTACAAAACAGATGTACCTGTACCTGTACCGGCGGCCGGCGAGGTGCTCATAAAAGTAGGCGCCAGTGCGATCAATAATACTGACATCAACACCCGTATCGGCTGGTATTCAAAAGCAGTCACCGGCGATACCAACACCGGTGGCAGCGAAGGATTTGATGAGATTAATGACGATGACGCCTCCTGGTCTGGCATTCCGTTACAACTGCCACGTATTCAGGGGTGTGACGTGTGCGGTGAAGTGTTGGCCGTCGGTGAGGGCGTCTCAGAAGCACGGCTGGGTGAGCGGGTACTGGTCCGTAACCTGCAACAGCCACCGGGCAGCGACAATCCCTTTGAATGCTTTACCTATGGCTCGGAATGCGATGGCGGCTACGCTGAATATACCTTGTCACAGTCCCGGGAAGCCTTTGCCGTTAACAGTGTGATGACTGACGCCGAACTGGCATCCTTTCCCTGCGCGTATTCAACGGCCGAAAACATGCTGGACCGGATGAATTTATCTGCCGGAGAGAGGGTGTTGATTACCGGTGCTTCCGGTGGCGTCGGCTCCGCAGCAGTGCAGCTGGCTAAACGCCGGGGCGCACGCATCGTTGCTGTCTGCAGCCCGGCCAAGGCTGATGAGCTTCTTGCTATAGGCGCAGAACAGGTAATTCACCGTGGTGATAACTTAACCGCTGTACTGGGTAAAAACAGCCTTGATGCGGTGGTGGATCTGGTGGCCGGTGACCAGTGGCCGGAACTGCTGGATATACTGCGCCCCGGAGGCCGTTATGCAGTTGCAGGCGCCATTGCAGGCCCTCTGGTCGAACTGGATGTTCGCAGCCTCTACCTGAAAGACCTGACCTTCTTCGGCTGTACTTATCAGCCCCGGCATGTATTCGAAAACCTTGTCTCATACATAGAGAACGGTGAAATTCAGCCCCTTGTGGCTAAAAGCTATCCGCTGGCGGACATTGTTGAAGCACAGCAAGCGTTTCTGGATAAACGCTTTACCGGCAAGCTGGTATTACTGCCTCAGCGTGACCGCTGAACCGACAGGAGCGCATGATCATCATGAAGATTCAGCAAATCGATGTCTGGCAGAAAGATCTGCCGATAGCAGGGCCAGCCTACAAAATGGCACTGCAAACCCTGACCGCACTGGATACAACCCTGGTTCGCATCACCACAGACAGCGGCCTTCAGGGCTGGGGGGAAGTATGTCCGCTCGGGCCTGCATATCAGCCACAACATGCCGCTGGTGCCCGGGCGGCAATCGGCGAGATTGCACCGCATTTGCTGGGTGAAAATCCATTACTGGCAGAACAGGTTAATCAGCGGATGCATCAGGCATTGTGTGGCAGCCTGTATGCCAAGTCTGCCATTGATATGGCCTGCTGGGACCTGGCAGGTAAAGCCTACAACGCCCGGGTATGCGATTTACTCGGCGGTGCAGCGCGGGAAGTCATCCCGTCTTATTATGCGATTGGCCTGAGCAGCCCGGAACAAGCGGCTGAAGTTGCCGTCAAGAAACAAGCAGAAGGTTTTCGCCGGTTACAGCTCAAAGTCGGCGGCCGGACACTGGAAGAAGATATCGCCTGTGTCCGTAAGGTCGCAGAAAACCTCCAGCCGGGCACTGCGCTGGCGGTAGATGCGAACAGGGGGCTGAATGTGAATGATGCTATACAGCTCTCAGCCGCCTGTCAGGATATTCGCTTCATCTTTGAGCAACCCTGCCAGACTTACGAACAGTGCCTGCACCTGCGGGGCAAGCTTCATCATCCGCTGTGGCTGGATGAAGTGATTGAAGACATTAACAGCCTCCTGCGAGCGGTACGCGATAACGCGGCGGAGGGCTTCGGTATGAAGCAAAGCCGTATTGGTGGCATCAGTCAGATGAGAACGGCCCGTGAAATCTGTGCCGTTGCAGGTCTGCCAATGACGTGCGATGACAGCTGGGGCGGGGATCTGGTTGCTGCCAGCTGTGTGCATCTGGGGGCCACTGTCAGCGCCAGCCTGTTTGCCGGTACCTGGATTGCAGCCCCTTACATTGACGAACATTATGATCAGCAGCACCCCGTCACACTGACTCAGGGAGCTTTACAGCTGCCTCAGGGGGCCGGACTGGGCGTGACACCGGACAGTGTCAGGTTAGGCGCGCCGGCGATGACTTTTTGTCTGTAATAACCGGTGGCTAAAAGAAGATCAGGCCAGTAATGCTTCTTCAAACGGGTAACGGCTGATGGTTTCACAACCGTCTTTGGTTACCCTTACCATTTGCTCCAGTTTTACACCTTCACGGCCATTATCCGCGCCGGAATAGCTTTCCACGCACATCACCATGTTTTCCTGCAGCACATCCCCGTAAGTGTTATGCCGGGCATCTTCCGGATAATAGATTTTTGGATATTCATCCGATAAGCCGGCACCGTGAAATGCACAGACATATCGCTTTGCCCGGTATTTATCCTGCCGCTTATAACCCCGCTCGGCCAGCTCATTAAAACCCATGCCGGGCCTGATGAGCGTTGTATTAAACCGGATTTCATCATAGGCATGACGATAGGCATCCCGCTGCTCATTGTTGGGCGGGCCATCCCCACATAACCAGGTACGGGAAATATCGGCCAGATAGCCGTGGGGACCAATCATATCGGTATCAAAGGCAACAAGCTCACCGCGCTGAATGATTCGGCTGGTCGCTTCCTGCAGCCACGGATTTGTCCGTGGGCCGGACGCCAGCATTTTCCCTTCAATCCAGTCACCGCCATGGGCGATATTCACCTGATGTAAAACCGACCACAGCTGATTTTCTGTGATACCCGGCCGCAGTGTCTGTTGCATCTGTGCGATGCCGTATTCTGCAACGGCAACAGACTGCTCTATACAGGTCAGTTCAACCGGGTGTTTAATCAGCCGGGCCCGTTCAACCAGACATTCCGCATCGGCGAGCTGATAGCCGTCCTGTACCAGTTGCTGACTGATGAGTGGGGAAAGCCTTTCCAGTGCGAGTGACTGCCCGTGTAACCGGTGTTCAGTCATAAAGTCAGTGATATCAGCAACCAGATTACGGCAGTTGTCGGTAAGGTCTACGCCGCCGTCAAACGGCGTAACAAAACGGGAGGGCCGGTAACTGTCAACCAGACTGTATTGACGCTGGCTGGCCCCAAACAGGGTGACGGGGCCTTCCAGCGGGACAAACAGATATGCAGTGGGAATATGGGCCTGGAACGTCTGGTATTCAATAAAGTTGACCGCATAGCGCAGGCTGACCGGACTGGCCAGCACGCAAAGGCCGACGTTATGCCGTTGCATCTCACGTCGGATGCGTGCCAGCCGGTAGTGATGCATAGCCATCAGCGCATTGTCCGCAATCGGCGGTAAAACCAGATTCTCTGCCACAGCATATTTCCTGTTACGGATGTGAAATAACGTTTGCCCGCTCTCAGTATCGGTATCTGCACCAGACACAACAAACGGAATTTTACACCGTTAGCATCGGAGTTTTCGATCCGTTCAGCTGTGCTGAAATCCAGTCACAAAAAGCCGTTGCGACAGGGTTAGTGCCCCGTGTCGGCCAGACCAGATAATAACGGTACGGGGAGGGCAGGCTTCGCTGGCGGTCACCGAACAGGCGCACCAGCGTACCGGCCTGCAATTCCTGCTGAATATGCAGGCCGTGAATCAGCGCCATTCCCTGGCCATTGAGTGCTGCCCTGACGGCCATTGCCTCCGTGGGCACATTCAGTTGCTGAGCAGCGTAAGGCCGCGGCAGTGCCTGATGGCCGAACCACTGATTCCAGCAGGGAAAATCCTGAATACGCTCCGGCCAGTCAACGGTTATCAGGGTAACCGGATGGCCGGCGGCAAAATCGTCTGCCAGTTGCCGGGTAGCAACCGCGATATAACCATCATTGCCGACTGGCCGGGTGTGACAACCGGCATAATTGCCCAGGCCCTGACGAACCGCCACATCGACTTTGTCATATCTGAAATCGACTAACGCATTGGATACCAGAATCCGGCTGTCGGTTTCCGGAAAAAGTTGCTGAAAGGTATCCATTTTGCTCATCAGAAACTGCTCGGCAAAGGTTGTGGTCGTACTGATTGTAAAAACATCACGATGATGAAGTTGCCGAACATCGTCGATGCCCTCATGCAGTAACGTAAACGCCTGCCGGCTTTTATCTGCCAGTAATTTACCTGCGCGGGTCAGGCTGACACGGCGGGTATGGCGGATAAATAACGGGGTATCCAGTAGCGCCTCCAGTGCGCGGATACGCTGACTAACAGCAGCCGGGCTGACACAGAGTTCAGCAGCAGCTTCCTGAAAACTGAGATGACGGGCGGCAGCATCAAAAAACCTGAGTTGTTCCATCGGGGGCAGTGACGACATTCTGTATACCTGACAGTAACCAAACACTTAAGCTGTAAAGGGCTTAAGCTGTAACAAGGTTTCAGTTATAAAAAGCTCAGCATATAAGAAGGTCCGGATACAGAAAAGCCAGGCTTAACTGTCGTGACGTAAATTGTCGTTTGCCGGGGGAAAACAGACCGCCTAAGCTGGCGTGCATCAACCTTTACAACGGAGTTTATACCATGGCTCAACCTTACCAGGGCAGTTGCCTGTGCGGTGATGTGCGCTATCAGATTTACGGCGATTTACGGCCGGTCGTAGCCTGCCACTGCAGACAGTGTCAGAAAACCAGTGGCTCGTTTGTGATGGCAAGTCAGTGTCAGGCCGATGACCTGACCGTCAGTGGCAACAGCCTCCGGTGGTATACATCTTCGGAAACAGCCGAACGGGGGTTTTGTGCAACCTGTGGCAGCAACCTGTTCTGGCGCAGGTTTAACAGGGATTATGTGAGCATATTTGTCGGCGGGTTGGATCTGCCCACCGGGCTGACACTTGAAAGCCAGATCCATGGCGACTCAAAAGGGGACTACTACCCACTGCCTGACGTCCCTCAGGTCGAGCAAAGCCAGCTTAACTGACTGGCAGCAATAAAGGGCCTGTGCATTAGCAGGCCTTAATCCACCTGTACCGGCTGCATCATCTCTGAAATGCGTTCCGCGCTGACCGGTTTACTGAAGTAAAACCCCTGTATCTGATCACAGCCTTTGTCTTTCAGAAAGGCCATTTGTTCAGCCGTTTCAACACCTTCAGCCACCACTTTAAAACCAAGATTCTTAGCCATCAGGATAATCGTTGATACCAGTGTTTCGCTGTCCGGTTTACCCGGAATTCCCTGCATAAAACTGCGGTCAATCTTGAGGTGATCAACCTGTAACCGGGTCAGCATACTCAGGCTGGAAAAACCGGTACCAAAATCATCCAGGGAAATACTCAGCCCCAGATTACGCAGATATCTGAGGCTCTTGCTGACAGATTTAAGGTCTTCCAGCAAACAGCTTTCAGTAATCTCAATATCCAGTAAATCAGGCTGGAGATGACTGTGTTTAAGAGCCTTTTCAACCTGCCCGATTACCGCCTGCTGCTTAAACTGTAAAGCGGAGACATTGACCGAGACATGAAGATCGTCAATGCCTTCTGCCCGCCAGCGCTGGCACTGCAGTGCAGCCTGGTCCAGCACCCAGCTGCCAATCTCATTAATCAGCCCCAGGTCTTCAGCCAGCGGAATAAACTGGTCAGGCGGTACCCGGCCAAACTCTTTATCTTGCCAGCGAAGCAGGGCTTCAACGCCAACAATGGTTTCACTTTCAAGTGCCCGTTTAGGCTGATATTCAAGGAACAGTTCGTTATTCGCCAGCGCGCCCCGCAGGCGGCTTTCCATCTTCAGATGCAGGTGAGACAACTCATCCATCTTGGATGAATAGAAATGAAAGGTATTACGGCCGGTCTGTTTCGCCCGGTACATCGCAATATCAGCGTTCTTGAGTAAGGTTTCCCGGTCTTTACCGTCTTCAGGATAAATAGCACAGCCAATACTGGCAGACACATACAATTCATTATCTTCTACAATCACCGGTTGCTGCAGACACTCAGAGATACGCTGCACTGCGCGGCCAACGGTATCTGCGTCGGTGACTTCAGTGAGCATCAGAATAAGCTCGTCACCGCCGATTCTTGCCAGCGTATCACCTTCGCGGATGATATTTTTCAGGCGGTCTGCGGTTTCAATTAACACCTTGTCACCGATGGTATGGCCAAGGGTATCGTTAATCCGTTTAAAGTGATCAAGGTCGATAAACAACAGGGCAAGGTTACAGCCATCGCGGTGAGCGCCGGCCAGTGCCACATCAAGCCGGTCAAATAACAACTGTCGGTTTGGCAGCTTGGTCAGTGCATCGTAGTAGGCGAGGTTTTCGATAATCTGCTCGGACTTCTTCCGTTCAGTAATATCACTGAATATTCCGGCATAGAGATACCGTCCACTGTTAGGTTCAAGAATCCGCGTAATCGTCAGCCATTCCAGATATACCTCGCCGTTTTTACGGCGGTTCCAGATTTCACCTTTCCACTGGCCCTGGGTATGAATCGCATGCCACATTTGCTGATAAAATGCGCCATCATGCTTACCGGAGCTGATCAGGTTCGCTTTTTGCCCCAGCGCTTCTGATTCAGAATAGCCGGTCAGAATACTGAAGGCCGGATTGATGGACTCAATCACGCCATCATCATTAGTGACCATGATGCCATCCATTGAGGCTTCAATGAGTGTGTGCGCCATATGCAATTGCTGGGCGGCATCCTGAAGATCTGCAGACTGATTGGCAAGGGCAGCCCTTAAACGGCGAACATAGGTCTGTTCAATATTACTGAGGATGTCTCCGAACGAAATCAGCCCCAGAAACTTGCCGTTGTCGTCATTCACGCCAATGTGACGAATACAGCGCTTCTGCATCAGAGAGCGGGTCGCCAGCAAACTCATGGAGCGGGGCACGCTGATAAGCGGTGTGCTCATCACTTCAGCCAGAGGCCTGTCTGCGTAGCCTTGACCAATCAGCCTCACCAGATCGCGCTGGGTGAGCATGCCGACCGGCTCTTCCCGGGCAGTCACCACCAACGCATCCTGGTTATATTCACGCATCAGCCCAACAGCTTCACTGAACATCCGTTGCTGATCCAGCCTGACCGACTGCGTGATAGGCAGCAAGGCATCGATTTCAGTCATGCTGAGGAAAAACTCAGCGTTCTGATGCATCACCACATCCGTCTGCGACAGAATACCCTGCAAGGTGTCTGCACCGTCAACCACAATCAGATGACGAATATTATGGCGGCGAAACTCAAGCGCGGCATCGTCAAGCGTGGTTTGCATACCGACCTTGTGCAGTGCCTGACTCATGTAATCCGATACTGGCCTGTTCAGCGAGCCTGTGTCAGTAAAATCTATCCGCAATGCATCGGCTTCTGTCCAGATACCGACGGGGACCTGGCCTGACAGTATGACAATTGAACTGCAGTTTTCAGCCTGCATCATCGCGGTTGCATTTCTCAGGCTGATATCCGAAGTACAGGTCAAAACCTGACACTGAGCCGCATCCCTGACCAGTTTATCCGCACGGGCAGAAGGGGGGGTGAATGTTGAAAAAGACACAGTAATCCATTTTCTGTTGCAGGAAAGCGACAGATATTACCTGATGGCTATTTCTTCAGTTTAGATTCAGGTCAATTTTTGTTTGATCTGAAAGGCTTATTTAGTCACAAGAGAATATCGATATTCAAACATGGCTGACTTTTTTAAAACCACTCCCCAAACCGGGTAAATCGCATCACCTTAATCTGAATTATGACGAGATAATCAGCTAAAGTAACTGTTACTCAAAGCCTTAACGTTAACTTTTTAATCAGTTCAAATGGATTTAACAGTTACAAATTCAAACAAAACCATCTATCTTTACTAAACCACACGGACGCACTCAAACCAGCGGAATATACAGGTTTCACCGGATTTAAAAGGTACGTCTTATCAAGACATCAGGCACGTCAACACACCGAAAGGAATCGGTAATGACTCTATCAGCCAATCGGCGGATTAAGCTGTTTATTGCCTGTTTCGCGCTGTTTATCTTCGCGCTGACGTTTTACAGCTGGTACAAGGCTGAGGCAGTTTACACCCAGCAACATCAGAATGAAGTCCGTGAGCAAATCCATAAACACCTGCTTAAAGTCAGAGATCAGCTCGAGCATAACCTTGCCAGCGACCTGCAACTGGCCAAGGGCCTGGTCGCCAGTATTTCGGTCAATCCTCAGATGGAACAGCAGCAGTTTGAAAGGCTGGCTGAAACATTATTTAAAGAAGACAGCATCCTGAACAATATTGCCGCCGCACCGGGTATGAAGATCAGGCTTATGTACCCGGTAGAAGGTAACGAAGCGGCGATCGGTCTGGATTATCGCAGCCTGCCGGCACAGTTTCGTACCGCTGAACTTGCCAGAAAGACCCGTAAGACAGTACTGGCCGGCCCCATAGACCTGGTGCAGGGCGGATCAGCCTTCATTGCCCGAATTCCCGTTTACCTGCGAAAGCTGGCCCGGCAACGTCCGGGGCGAACGGCTCAGTAACTGGCAATAACTACGCCGGTAACGGCCTGACGATCAATAAGGCGAAAACCCCAATCATGATGTGGGTGGCGCTGATCGTTATGGCAATCGTTCTACTGTTGGCGGTGATCTGATGAGAGCTGTGCGGCTGAACTGGTCGCCTGAAATGCTGGCTGTTTTGCAACCGGTCATGGGGTCAGCAGCTGAACAGCTACAGCTAAAAAAACAGGTGTCCTGTGGAATGGCTGAAGTGTGGCGAATTGAACAGGTTTACATGATTGTCCGGCAGGAAGAATCAGAACTGGTCATTTGCTGCCTGGCAGGAAAGGGATTGCTTGAAGTAACACCGCTGATTCATGAGGCAGCTAAACAGGCTGGCTGTGAAACCATTCGCTTTCACACAGACCGGCCGGGACTGGCAAAACTGCTGTGTGAATATGGATTTTATGAACTCGAAAGGGTTTATCAGATGAAGGTTTCTAAATGAGTGGCGGCAGCTCCAAATCCAGTAGCAGGACTACGAACACAACGAACAACCGGACGATTAATGCCTCTCTGGATGGTGAAAGCCCGGTTTCCGTCATCGACAGTGAAGGCGTTGAAATATACCAGACCGACTACGAGTCTATTTCTAAATCGTTCGATCTGGTCGAAAGTGCACTTGATGATGTGCGGCAGATATCAGCGGCATCGAATAAATCGGTAGATGAAGCCTACGACGATGCGACGAGATTAGTGAATAGCCAGGTGGGCATTGTTTCAGACTTGGCCAAAACCCTGAAAATCGGTGATACCGAGTCTATCAAGTGGTTAATGATTGCCGTGGTAATCGCGGTTGTGGTGATTTTT
>CAKZPE010000079.1 GCA_937138495.1 uncultured Oceanospirillaceae bacterium | reverse complement strand
TGGCACTGGGCGCCCGGGCTGAACAGTTGCCGGACCTTGATATCGGCACTGCTGAAAACGTAAAACTCTATCAGGATGATACCCGGGTAGATCAGCAACAGACCGCCGAAGGCACGGTGGCCCGGCGGGACACCTTTGTATCAGTGGTGCCTGCCGCGTCCGGAGAAATAACGTTGCCTGAAGTGCGGGTAAGCTGGCTGGACACCCTCAGCAATGAACAGAAAGAGGCGGTGCTGCCTGCACTGAGTATTACTGTGGCAAGTGCTGTGGGTAATGTGCCGGTAAATTCGGGAGCAAAGGCTGCTCAGACTCCTGTATCTGCACCGGCTGTTAATGATCCGGTTGTCGCCGGGGAAGAAACCGGATCTGAAGATATTTTCAATCTGCTGAAAGACCGTCGCTATGAAGTGGCAGCGCTGGCGATACTGTTTCTGCTGACGCTGGTGATTATCCGGCAGCGTAAAGGGGCTGGCAGACATGTGCCGGATGCAGCATCACCCCAGGCGAGAGGCGAAACTGGCAGGCCAGATAAGGCCAAACCGGTTGCTGATAAAGAGGCAATTCAGCTGGCAGCATTGCGTAAAGCGATTCGTCAGGGGGATAACAGTAAGATGTATCATGCCTTGCTGAGCTGGATGCGCTGGCGTAAACAGCCGGTCATGAATGCTGAGCTGAGCCGGGAGATATCAGCACTGGAAGCACAGCTGTTTGCCACAGGGGATCAGCCCCCTGCGCCGTATGACAGCAGCGGACTGAGTAACATTCTGGATGAGACTTGTCAGGTGCAAACTGTTGGCCGTGAAAAATTACCCCCGCTATATCCTCAGGAAATGCGTAATCCGGCCTGAAGAGGTAAGTGTGTTTTCGGGAATAATGATTGGCAATCTTCTTCGCATTTGTGAGAGTAAGCAGTATAACGGCCAGGCTATAAAGGCAGGGTACGAATACAGACATTAACCGCAAAATGATAATAAGAAGATTGCCATGAAGATTGCCCGTATTGATGTTTTTCAGCAGGACTTGCCGTATTCCGGCGGCGTTTACCGTTTGTCAGGAGGGCGCGAGTACAGCAGTTTTGATGCTACTTTTGTCCGGATTACCACCGATACCGGGCTGGAGGGCTGGGGGGAAAGTACCCCCTTTGGTGCTACCTATATCGCCGCCCATGCACTGGGGGTGCGTGCCGGTATTGCTGAAATTGCTCCACAACTGATAGGCCTGGATCCGAGGCATGTTGACCGGATTAATGATGCAATGGACGCTGCACTGGTGGGTCATAATCATGCTAAAACCGCGATAGATGTCGCCTGCTGGGATGTGTTTGGTAAGGCCACCGGAATGCCGGTATGTGATCTGCTGGGCGGACGTACCGGGGCTGCTATGCCGATTATCTCGTCGATCTATACCGGTGATCCGGACGATATGCGTCGCCGGATAGCTGAGCACCGGGCGCAGGGCTACCGCAGTCATTCGATTAAGATTGGTGCGGCGGAAGCTGAGGGCGGTCCGGCGCTGGATGCCGAACGGATTACCGCATCGCTGGCGGACCGGCAACCCGGTGAATATTTTCTGGTGGACGCCAACGGTGGCATGACGGTCGAGCACGCCCTGCGGATGATCCGTTTGTTGCCTGCGGGGCTGGATATCGTTCTGGAAGCTCCCTGCGCAACGATCCGGGAATGTCAGTCATTACGGGCCCGCTGCGATGTGCCGATTATTTGGGACGAACTGGCACTGGATGAAAGTTCCGTGACTCAGATTGTTGCCAATGACCTGGCTGATGGTATCGGGCTGAAAATCTCTAAAAATGGCGGCCTCACCCGCGGACGCCGTCAGCGGGATATATGTACCGCTGCAGGGCTGACCCTGAGTGTTCAGGAAACCACCGGTTCAGACATTGCTTTTGCTGCCATTGTGCACCTTGGTCAGGCCGTGCGGCCTGAATTGCTGCGGTCTGTGCTGGAATGCCGGGATATGGTCAGCCTGACGACAGCCGACGGAAACTTCTCTGTGCAGAATGGTCTGGTCATAGCCCCGCAGGAACCGGGATTGGGAATCACCCCAAGGCTGGATGTATTGGGGGAGCCGGTCGCCAGTTATCGCTGATATTAGTGTTCGTGCAGCAGTGAGGGGGGAGGCCGGACAGCGATTGCTGTCCGGCAACAGAAACCGGTTTAAACGAATTCAGGTTCGTGCCAGTTAATGCACTTAAGGAATTTGTGAGCCGGGTAGAACTTACCGTCTTTACCGGTCTGATCTTCTGCAGACTTGATGAATGATTCCGGCAATTCTCCGCCACTGTATACCTTCAGGCCCACTTCTTCGCTGTAGTAAGCCAGTGTTTTATCAACTTCTTCCTGTGTCTTGCACAGTTTGGAGAGGTTGCTTGCCTGTACAGTTGCCATATCCTGATCGGCGTCTATTCCCAGTACATGAGCCATGCCGTAAGTGGTTACCAGTACGTCGGCGATTGCGTCACGTACTTCACTGATATCCTGATTTTCAATGCCTTCTACCAGTTCAGCCAGTTCTTCTTTAATCAGGTGTAACTGCTTGGCTGCTTTCTGCCAGTCAGGATTGGATTTGTCACCCTGAACGTTGCCGAAAACTGAGTTAAGGAAAGATACGTCGCTGAAGTTACTCATAGAGATTCGCCTGAAATAAATAATCTGATTGCTGCCTGCCGGGGCTTGCTGTAGAACTGAATAACATGCTGGCGACAGTCGGGTGAATGTGTATACCGGACCGGCATAAATTCAGCGCAATATGATGGCGTTATTGGCGGTTCAGCGCAACCGCTTTGCAGGAGGCAATTATGCGATTCAGAGTCTTTGGTGACCGGGCCAGTCAGGGAAACCTGATGGCGCTGACAGAGCGGCCGGAAAATCCGCCGGACTCCGGTGTACCTGTTCAGGTTCTGGCAGGCAGTTCAGACCGGGCAGACTGGCAACTGCGGTTTTTTTATCCTGGCTCCAGAGAAGCACCACTGTGTGGTCATGCTTTACTGGGGGCGGTGCAGGCACTGGATATAACAGACGGGCTGATAGAAACCGGTGCCGGTATTTTGCAGGTCCGCAGCGACGGTGATATTGCCGAAGTTAATCTGGGCCCGCGGCAGATGCTGGAGACGGATCTCAGCGGATTTTCAGCGTGCTGGTTGGGGCTGATGCCGGGGAATATTCATCTGGAAGGCGTATACAGTGCCGGTAAAGCCAAACTCTGTATCTGGGTAGATTCATTGCAGGCACTTAACGCTGCCACATTCAATCTGCCCGCGCTGGAAGAATGGAATCAGAGCCGGGAGTTCAGCGGTTACGTTCTGTATACCGAGCACGGGGGGCAGTTATATGCCCGGGCGACAAACCCCTTGTTTAATTTGCCGGAAGATTCCGCCTGCGGGGTGTGTTGTTCAGCCTTACCGCTGCGTATGGGCGCTGAGGGCAGCAATGTGATGATGGGCTTTCCCGGTTATCACAACCGTGTATATCTCAGGTGCAGTGCAGGGGATATCTGGGTAGGAGGCCGGGTAGTCCCGGCCTGAGAACGGTTTTATTAAGGTATGTCAGAACATAGTATTGTCGTTGGCAGCGGTGTCCGGAATGGCCTGAATCACGTCCCAGTGTTCAACAATCAGATTGTCTTTAACCCGGAAAATATCCACAACAGCTCCGCCGTTAGGGCCTGGCCAGCTGTAATTCTTAATGTGCAGTACGACCAGATCGCCTTCAGCAATGACCCGGACAATTTCTCCAAAGGGCTGGCCACCGGGTTCGGGGGCAGGAAAGCTGTTCAGTAAATCAAGCAATGCCTGTTTGCCGTCTGCAACATTTGGGTTGTGCTGAATGTAAACATCACCGATGTACTGATCAATCTTGTCCAGCTTATTTTCGAACAGAATGTCCGTATAAAAATCCACCACCAGTTTTTTGTTGGCTTCCAGCTGTTCATCCGCCTGTAGCTGAAAAGGCAGGCTAAGCAGGCAAAGCAGCGCTAGCAGTTGTTTCATGGTTATGCTCCGTGAAGGTTGAGTTGACTGTGTAAATGGTCTGCAAAAGCGGCCGGCTGACCATAGAAAGGCTGATGGCTGATCACCTTCAGGCTGTGGTTGGAATCTGTGTGCCGGCCAGCAGTGTCTGCAGTTTCAAGCACCAAGGCCGGAAACCCCGGCAGGCCGAAGCGCTGCATTTGCTGGCGGGTATCTGCAAACTGGCTTGCGAGTTGCTGCTCTGTATCAGCCAGGCATTGCATAAATGCCTGCGGGTCCGGCAGCAGGTGTTCGGCCTGTTGCAGCAGGATGTTGGCAGCGGTGATGTCCAGGCCGTCTATATAGTGTGACCGTTGCAGTGAATGCAGCATCGCCAGGCCTTTGCCTGCCAGAGATTCTGCGGCAAGTACGGCGGCAGAAGGGGGCCCGGAATCAAGCATTCTTGATGTGTCGAACAGCAGTTCTTGCTGATAGGCCTGGCCAAATAGCTGTCCGGTCAGTTGGGCAATACGGGCGTCATGATGTGTCGTCATGGCTCTGAAGCTGGCAGATATGGGTAAGCAGTTCGGCTGGCTGAACATGCCTCCGGGGTGTAAGCGAATGTTCAGTTGTATGCCGGTTTTTGCCAGCTCTGAGACGCGTCTTTCTGTCTGGCTGAGCAGGGGGGCAGCACCGTAGCACCAGCCGCAAAAGGGGTCGAAATAGTAGTGCAGGGTATAGATTGTGGACACGTTGTTGCCGTCAGTTCTGAAAAAAGAGTTCAGAGCACGGATTCAGGTGCTCAGTGCGTTACTCTAAAGCTGACGGCCCGGGGAATATAGCAGTGTAACTGCAACAGACTGTTGCACGGTTCGGTGGAATATACCCTTGCTCACCGGATTAGTTTTTCGACCGGGCCGGTGTGACGTATTCCTCAATCAGTGCATCATAGTGAGCGTGTCGGGCGTATTCCTGCAGGAGAGTTTTAGCCGGCGCATCGGTGTGACGCATTTCTGCGGCCGGGTTATACCGCTGATGTAACGCCTGTAACGAATGATAGGTGGCCCGTACGGCGGCTTCGTATGCCAGATGGCCCTGCAGACGAATCCGTACCTTGTGATCGGCCAGTGACTGCTGAGAGCCCAGATCGGTATCACCATAGGAAATGAGCATCAGTGGCAGATGGGTGTTTGCAGCGATCTGAGCGAGGGTGTCTTTGTCTGTCAGGCCGAAAATGACCAGGCCATCAATGCCGGTTGCACTGTAAGCACGGACCCTTTCAAGCAGCTTTTCTGTTGGTTGTCCGGGTAACGCATGGGTGCGGGCGAAAATGGCAAATTCCGTATCCCGGCGGGTTTTCAGAGCGGCCTTCAGTTTGCTGCAGGCTTCATCTACCGGAATCAGCTGTTGGGGGGAGCCGTTATAGGCATACGGCAGGACGGTATCCTCCAGAGTCACCAGTGATGCGCATGCGTATTCCAGCGCTTCGATGGTACGGACAACATTCAGAGCATTGCCGTAGCCATTATCGCCATCAACAATCACCGGCAGGCCGGATGCCCGGCATACCCGGCGGGCCTGTTCCACCAGTTCGCTGAGGGTCAGCTGGCAGATATCCGGTACCCCCAGTGTCATCAGTGATGTGACAGAGCCCCCCAGAATGCCGGTTTTAAAGCCGATATCATCCGCCATTCGGGCTGATATCGGATCAAAGACAGATGCACAGGGAATACAGATACGGTCTTCCAGCAGGGCGCGCATACGGCTACGGGCGGTCTTTGTCATGTTATTGGCTCCTCATTCTGAGACAGGAAAAAACACCCCTCCGGCGGAGGAGGGGGTGTTGGGGCTACCTCTTCAGGCAGCCAGGGTTATCGCTGAGCTTACCGGCGGATAGGGAGTTACTCCTGCCACCGCTCATGGACATTGGCAGTGCCAGAAGATCCCGGCAGGTCCAGCGACAGACCGGAAGCAGAAGCCGTGATATCTGCTTACAGTTCGGTCCAGTCTGCTTTATTTTGCGCGATGGCCAGTTCAGCGGCGGTAGATGCGACAGCCAGGTCCTGTAATCCGACACCGGTACCATCAAACAGGGTGATTTCCTCATTTGACCGACGGCCCGGATGGGTTGCGTTGATGACATCCCCTATAGGCGTAATATCACTGGCGCTGAGGCTGCCGTTACCGACCGCGTGCTGCGCCTCACCGATGCTGATCGACTGTTCGATTTCATCGGTGAAAACGGATGCGGCTACCAGCAGTTCAGGGTCCACTTCCTGTTTGCCTTTGGTGTCGGTGCCCATGCAGGCAATGTGTGTGCCGGGTTTGATCCATTCTTTCATCAGCAGAGGTTCAAAGGCTGAAGTAATGGTGATGATGACGTCTGCCTGTGCGCCAAGTGCTTCCCGGCTGACCGCTTCAAATGGCAACCCCAGTTCTTCACAGACTGCCTGTAACCGTGGCAGGTATTCCGGGTGCGGATTCCAGGCGATGACTTTTTCAAACTGACGCTGTTCCACGGCCGCGCGTAACTGGAAGGTGGACTGGTGACCGGCACCGACCATCCCCAGTACTTTGGCATCTTTACGGGCCAGATGGGCAATGGATACCGCGGATGACGCTGCTGTACGAACGGCTGTCAGGTAATTCCCTCCAACGAGGGCTTTCAGTTTGCCGGTATCCGGATCAAACAGAATCACGGTTGACTGGTGGTTGGTCAAACCGTTAGTCGCATTGCCAGGCCAGTAGCCGCCGGATTTAACGCCGAGTACCTGACCGGCACGGTCGAAGCCGGACTTAAACCCGTACAGCGCATCGGCATGGCCAATGGCTTCGCGAACCACGGGGAAGTTATAGGCATCGTTTCTGGCCATGGCGGCAAAAATATCTTCAACGGCGGTAAAGGCTTCCGGGCGGCCAACAATGGCTTCGCAAACGGCTTCGGAAACAATCGCTACGCCTTTATTCTGAGTAGTCATGCAGTGACTCCTTTCAGGTGTCGTGTGCCGGTCATTACCGGCACAGCGGATCATTTGATTTAAGAGGGGGGTATTAAAAGGCTTTGCCGCGGGCAGATACCGGCCACAGGGTTTCAACCTTGCCGTCCCGTACGCCTACGTACCAGTCGTGTACGTTGCAGGTCGGGTCACAGTGGCCGGGAACCAGTTTCAGTTTTTGGTTAACTTTCAGGACACCGTTCGGATCGGCGATAACACCGTGCTCATCGGAGCACTTGATGTATTCAACGTCGTTGCGGCCAAAGATGTATGGCAGACCGCTGTCCACGGACTGGGCTTTCAGGCCGGCGTCACAGATTGCTTTGTCTGCTTTGGCGTGGCTCATAACGGACGTGAGAATGAACAGTGAGTTTTCAAACTCAGAGATGCGCTCACCCTTTTCGTCATGAATGGTCTGATAATCCGCATCCATAAAGGCGTAAGAGCCGCACTGCAATTCGTTGAAGACACCTGAGTTACCTTCAAAATAGTAAGAACCGGTACCGCCACCGCCAACAATGTCGCATTCCAGCCCTTCGGCTTTCAGCAGTTCAATGGAGCGGGCGACCATTTCAACGGCAATATCAATCTTTTCTTTACGTTCGCTGTAGCTTTGCAGGTGCTGCATCGCCCCCTGATAGGCCTGAATGCCGGCGAACTTCAGTCCGGGAGCCGCGGCGATAGTTTTGGCCAGTTTAACCACCGGTTCACCGGCAGTGACGCCGCAGCGGCCGGCACCGCAGTCGATCTCAACCAGGCATTCTATTTCCGTGCCGTGGGTCTGGGTCGCAGCGGAGAGTTCGGCAACGTTATTCAGGTCGTCAACGCAGCAGATGGTTCGTGCACCCAGCTTTGGCAGTTGCACCATACGGTCGATTTTGGCCGGATCACGTACCTGATTTGAAACCAGAACATCACGGATGCCGCCACGGGCGAATACTTCCGCTTCTGATACTTTTTGGCAGCAGACGCCACAGCTGTCGCCGAGACGTTCCTGTAACAGAGCGATATCGACAGACTTGTGCATCTTGCCGTGTACCCGGTGGCGTACACCCATTTCTTTAGCGTACTGGCCCATCGTGCGGATGTTTTTTTCCAGCGCATCAAGGTCAACCACCAGGCAGGGGGTCTGGATGTCTGCTTCATCCATACCGATCGCGGCGGGAATGTCGTAACCAACTTCCAGAGCTGGCGATAAAGTGTTTTGTGCTGTCATGGGATTCTCCAAATAGTAGATCCTGACCCGGCAGCGTTCCCAGCAGGTGAGAGGCATGCTGTGTTGCGGAGGCTGTCCGGGAAATGTGGGTATCGTTGTTGAGCGTCTGCGTGCTTATAGCCAGGGCAGTTTGTCGAGGTCGACGTTGCCACCGGTGATGATGACGCCGACACGCTTACCCCGGAACAGGTCCGGATTTTTCAGAATGGTTGCCAGCGGTACGGCGCTGCTGGGCTCCATTACTATCTTCATGCGCTTCCAGATCAGCTTCATTGCATCCACGATTTCGCCTTCGGTTGCGGTCAGAATGTCGGTGACATGATTGCTGACGAAGTGCCAGGTGAGATCTTTCAGCGGGACCTTTAAGCCGTCGGCGACAGTGTCCGGCGCATCATCCGCAATGATGTGACCGGCCCGGAAAGAACGGGCTGCGTCGTCGGCATTAAGCGGTTCAGCGGCGTAAATCTTTACCTCTGGTGCAATGCTGGACAGGGTCAGGCAGGTGCCGGAGATCATGCCACCGCCGCCAATTGGCGCGATGACCGCATCCAGACTGTTTACCTGGCTGAGAAGTTCACGGGAGCAGGTTGCCTGCCCGGCAATTACCCGCGGGTCGTTATACGGGTGGATGAAGTCCGCGCCGGACTGGGCCACCATTTCCGCAAATACCGCTTCCCGGGAGCGGGTGGATGGCTCACATTCGACGATCTTTCCGCCGTAGCCAATAACGGCATCTTTCTTTGCCTGTGGCGCGGTGCGGGGCATGACCACCGATACGGGAATGCCGCGCTGACCGGCTGCATAGGACAGGGACAGGGCATGGTTACCGGAAGAGTGGGTCGCCACACCGGCTGCCGCCTGTGTTTCGCTCAGACCGAAGACTGCATTGCAGGCACCGCGCACTTTAAATGCACCGGCTTTCTGGAAGTTCTCGCATTTGAAGAACAACTCTGCGCCGGTCAGTTCATTCATGAAACCTGAGGTCAGTACCGGCGTTTCATGGATGTAGGGTTTGATGCGCTCGTGGGCGATCTTTACATCATCCCAGGTCGGTATGATCATTGTGTGTTCAGACATGATGTACCTCTTTTCTGCGGTTTGCGGATGCCTTATGCGGCGGTCTGACGGAAATATTCCTGAGCGGCACGCACGCCGCTGCCAAGTGCAACCGGGTAGTCCAGATCGGCCATGGCCATTTCGATGGTGGCCAGACCGGACAGCACCATTACGTCGGTCAGAGATCCCAGATGGCCGATCCGGAAGGCCTTACCGTTCATCTCACCCAGCCCGATGCCAAATGACACGCCGTATTTGCTGAAGGCATGTTCAGTTAAACGGTTGCTGTCAAAGCCTTCCGGTACGTAAATCGCACTGACGGTGTTGGAATACAGCTCCGGTGAATTGGCGCATAATTTCAGACCCCAGGCCGATACAGCCCGGCGCACGCCTTCCGCCAGACGGTGGTGACGGGCGTACACCTGTTCCAGACCTTCTTCAAAGAGCATGCTGAGGCTTTCTTTGAGTCCGTAGATCAGCTGTAGCGGCGGGGTGTACGGGAATCCACCGGTGGCGTTGGCTGTCATCATGTCGCGGAAGTCGAAGAAGGTCCGCGGCAGAGTTGCTGTTTCCATTGCTGCCAGGGCTTTCTTGCTCACCCCCAGAATGGCCATGCCGGTTGCCAGCATGAAACCTTTCTGTGAACCGGATACGGCGATATCAACTCCCCAGTTGTCCATTTCGAAGGGCACTGATGCCAGTGAGCTTACGCAGTCAACAAACATCATGGCCGGGTGGCCGGCGCTGTCCATTGCCCGTCGAACAGCGGCGATGTCACTCAGTACACCGGTTGCTGTTTCGTTATGGGTAACCAGTACGGCTTTGATTGTTTGCGGGTTGTCCGCTTTAAGCACGTCTTCGAACTGGTCCGCCGGCGCACCGCTGCCCCAGCTGCATTCGATGATCTGAACCTCAAGGCCATGCCGTTCACACAGGTCGATCCAGCGGTGTGAGAACATGCCATAACGGGCAATCAGTACTTTGTCACCCGGTGACAGGGTGTTACAGATTGCGGCTTCCCAGCCGCCGGTGCCGCTTGCCGGGAAGGTGATGATTTCACCATTTTCAGTCCCGAATACTTTTTTACAGTCACGCAGGACAGGCGCAAATGTTTCCACAAAGTCAGGGGCACGGTGGTCGCGGCTCTGGATGTGCATTGCATTACGTAACCGGTCCGGAATGTTGGTCGGGCCGGGAATAAATACGGGGTTCTGATCAGCCATGGTTACTCTGCCTAAAGTTAATAATTAGACCTGTGCGCCAGATGAAAGCAGCGTCGGCCAGTTGTTATTTAACCTACGGGTCAGGTTTTTGTATCGCAATACGCAAGGGTTTCGTAATATGAAATTTGTAATGTTTTTATATTTTTTGACTTTAATTGTTTGGTTTTAAAGGTTTTTTATGGATTTCTATGAGTTTTCATAATACGAAATGTAATCGATGTGTCTTGTAATGTGAAAATATGTGCTGCATCATGAAATTGTTTTCCATTGCAATTACGTTTCAGACGTTCGGAGTGTAGAGAGATGTCTCAGGACAAAAAGAAAGAAAAACCTGAAGCCCGCATTCAGGTAATTGACCGGGCTGCCACCTTGCTGGATTCGATTTCCCGATATTCAAAGCCGGTTAAACTTAAGGTGCTCAGCGCAGATACCGGGTTGCACCCGTCAACGGCACACAGGATTTTGCATTCTCTGATTGATAACCGGTTTGTTGAGCGCAATGGCAGCGGTGAATACCGTCTCGGCCAGCGCCTTTTGCAGCTAAGTAACCGCTTGCATACGGATATTGATTTACGGGCTGTTGCCTTGCCGTTTATGGAAAAATTACGGGATAAAACCGGTGAAACGGTCAACCTGACCATCCGTGAAGGGGATGTTGTCATCTATTTTGAGAAAGTAACACCGAACCGGATGATGCATGTTCAGCAGATTATTGGCAGCCGGGCGCCTCTGCATGTGACCGGCGTAGGTAAGCTGATGCTGGGGTCAGGCGGAGAGGAAGAAATCGCTAACTATGCCCAGCGAACCAATTTACCGGCGTATACCCGCAACACATTTTCATCCTTACCGGCACTGACCGATGAGTGTCTGAAGAGTGCTGCGCAGGGCTATGCGCTGGATAATGAGGAAGCAGAAATTGATGTAGGCTGTATCGGAGTATTGTTATACGACCGTACCGGTAACATTACGGCAGGTTTGTCGGTTTCTGCGCCGATTGAACGCCGTAAAGATGCCTGGGTTGAAGATCTGCAAGCTGCCGGTCGGGCTATTTCTGCTCAACTTGGTTATGAAAATTGATCGTTTAACTTCTTTTTTCAGGATTTATTGCAACAATTAGACTATTAGCTGTTGGAATCAACAGGTGTGTTGCCTGAGATTGTCAGGTATATTTTGGTTTTTGGGATTCGGTTGTTTTTTGCATGGCTAGCGTTTTGATTAAAACGTTTCTGTGGGGACAGTCGGCGGCAAATAGCAGCGAATCCGTCATTTTAGGGTATGCGCGTTTCCGGTAATGGAAGCACAAGCGGATACCTGTCTGACTGTTCTCCTGTTTGTTACATAAGTATTAGAATAATAAAGTGTTTCATCCACTGAATATGTTCGATCAAAGCCGGGCAGTTGGCTTGTTTCTGTATTAGTTGATGGCCATTTTCTGTTTTTATGTCTGACACGTTCAGCAGGTTGTTAAACAGGTTTTACCTGGTTCAGGATTTGATGCATGACAAAACAAAAAGACCGGCAGATTTTTATTGATGGTGTTCGCCTGAAACGTCTCAGGCGGGAGCATGGTCTGAGTCAGGAGGCGCTGGCCGATGCCTGCGAGCGTCAGCATCTGCGCATTTCTATCGCGACGATTAAGCGTGCAGAAACTAACAAAGCAGTTACATTGCGTACATTGCATAATCTGGCAGAGTTTTTTTCGGTTCCGCATATTGAATTGTCATTGCACAAAGAGCAGCACGATCTGGCGGAAGAGCATAGCCTGCTACAGAACCGGTTAAGTGTTGTTGCCGTTGTTAAGGTCACTGATGCAGAGCAAAATACTCTCATTCAGCAACAGCTCAATGATTTGTCCCCGCTGTTTGTTAAACAGCATGGCGCCTATGTGATTGCAGCGTTCAGTCAGTATGCGACAACTCCGGGGGCGGGTAACAGTGGCCGCCGGCATATTCTGTTTCTGCTGGAGCAAATGCTCACCGCCCGGCCAGCGTCATTATTGTCACCGCATTTTTGTCTGGTGTCGCTTGAGCACTTACACCATGACGGTACTTCTTATAATCTGCCAAACAGTGAAATCAGCCGTTTGCTGGATGACGCCATGTATGTGCCGGCCAATAAAATTGTCGTCGGTGATCAGCTTAAATTTCTTTATGATCTGCAGTTTGACTTCTCACCATTACAGCCTGAACAGTCCGGCTGGTGGGTGATTGAAGGACCCACCCGTAACGATGAGCGGCAAATTCCTCTGTATGGCCGTGATAAAGAGCTCAGCCGCCTTAAAACCCAGTTTGATGTTAGCCTGGCTGCACAAAAGCTAACCCTGAATTGTCTGGCCGGTGATTCCGGCATGGGTAAAACCCGGATGCTGGATGAGATGTCCGGCTATGCGCACAATCAGGGCATGCAGGTAATTCACCTGGATGCAGAGCAGCATGAAACTGACTGGCGTACGTCACTGATTAACCGTCTGGAGCAGTGGCGCCCTGAAGGTGTGTCTGACGATGACGATGTTCTGGCTGCTACGCTGGAAAACATGCCCGCCGGTCTGGCTTTGCTGATTGATAATATTCACCTGTGCGTGTCAGATGCGCTGGAGCAGCTCGCAGAGTTAAGCGGGACGTTACGGAATTTCCCAGTTGCGGCGGTGATTACCAGTACGTTCCGTTACTCTGACCGGGTTATCCGGTTGCTGAACCCCGATGCCTTTATCGCGCTATCCCGGCTGACTGTGGCGGAGTGTGAGAAGCTGGCAGGGCATTTTCAGCATCATTCACGGGAATGGTTGCAACAGAGCATTGCCCGGTCAAACGGTGTACCTTTTTATCTGAACCTGTTGCTCGAACAGATAGACCCTGACAGTCAGCAGATGCCTGAATCAATTCAGCTGGTGTTGGAGGAACAGTTATTTGCCCTCAGCTTTGGTGAGCTGCAGGCTATGCAGTATCTGGCATTGGCCAGTGCTTCATTGCCGCTTGATGTACTGTATGTGCTGGCCGGGCAGTCTGATCTGAAAGCGTTGCGACAATCTCAGTTGGTCCGGACAACCGGCGATGGCCAGCTGGAAATTGCGAACCGGCTGATACGTGAGCTGGTGGTTGAAAGTCTGAAGGATGAAGACCGTTCGGAGCGGCATAATCAGTTGGCTGGTGAAGTTGAAAAAGCCATGATGGATGGCAAGTTGTCTGAGCAAACCCCTGCGCGGGACCGCTTACGCACGGAGTGGCTGTTCCGTCAGTTTAAACTGGCCGGAAATTATTTTCGGGCGGTTATTTATCAGGCCCGTTATGCCAATTTGCTGATTGCTGCAGATAACTACAGTGAAGCGGAAGCACAGCTGCTGGAAGCCCGGGAAATGCTGGTGACCGCTGCGCAGCCTGAGCATTGTACCCGGGGCAAGTATACGCCTGAGCAGTGTGAAGATCTGAAGCTGGACCTGCTGTTCTATCTGGCGAATGTTTATAAGATGCGTTACGGCTGGTATTCGCCGGTAATCAGTGACGTTTATTCAGAAATTCTGGAACTGTGTGACCAGACGCAGAGTTATCACCGAAAGGTGAACGGGCTATTCCGGATCTGGACCATTGCTCTGATGCGCCTGGATATCCCGGAAGCTATTGGTTATGCCCAGGAAGCACTGGAGTTGTCAGAGCAGCTGGAAGATAACGCCTGTAAAATGCAGGCACTGACAGCACTCGGCAATACCTGTTTCTGGGCTGGCAGGGCAAAGGATGCTTTTCGTCATTCCCATCTGGCTTTACAGCAATATGATCCGGATATGCTTGAGTCAGCACTTGAGATTGAGGGGCAGGACCCGCGGATGATCGCCTGGTGCTTTAAGTGTCTGAGTGCATTGCAGCTCCAGGATGAGCAGGCTGAGTCGTATCTTCTGGAAATGATTGCAACCAGTCGTGAAGTAGGACACATGTTCAGCCTGGCGATTGCTCTGCAGGCCGGTGCCTGGTTTTACTGGAAAAAGCGTGATGTTCAGAAAACGCTGGAGTACGCCGCGGAATTGGAAGTGCTGACTGAGGAAAACGCATTCCCGTTTTATCAGGGCATCGCTGCTTTATTTAAGGGATGGGCTGAGTATCAGCTGAATCCGGATGAACAGCATATCCTGACGATTTCCGCAGGCTATCAGCGCTGGTTATCCAGTACCGGGTTCCGTCTTACCCAGTCTTTGTATGCTGCACTGATCGGTGACGTGCTGATCAGTCACGGGCAGTCGCATGAGGCTGTTAAGGTGCTGGAAGAAGCCATCAGTGTGGCTGAGCAGCAGGGCACTAACTGTTATTTGCCTGAACTGTATTACCTGATGTCCCGTACAGTCGGAGATAATTCCTTCGTTGCTTCTGAGTGGATACAGAAAGCCCGCCTTCATTTTTCCTGCACTCCCTTACAGCACAGCCTGTTTAGCTGATTTTGAACCGCCGCTCACCGGGAGTGGCGGTTATTGCCTGTGTTTGTTTTCTAACCTGATTTTCGTCTCTTTACGCCTTCCATAGTCAACTGTTGATTAAAAAATAATCAATCATGCTGTTTCGTCTCTTTTTGAAAGGGCAACTGATACCAAGATGATACTTTTTAAAATTCAGGCTTTGTTAGACTTATTTGTACGGAGAGATCATTGCAGCAGTCAAAAAGGAGCGTGTCAGGATGACATTTCGCAAATGACACGGATGCTGGATCGAAGCTACAGGAAAGATTGCAAGGGACTGAAAAGTTCATGGATGAGCGCTGCATCAGGATGTATGCATGAATGGATCTGGGGGACGGAGTCACCCATTCATGGACGAGCAGGATATTAGCCTCTGTTTGGATGAGGCGCTCATGGATTAATTCACGGACGAAAGGCTTTATGGACAAAGTCACTTCACGGATGGGAGCTTCGTTAAGGATGATTTTTATACGGGGTGGTATGGGCGCATATCGCCCCGTAAATCTTCTGCTCAGTGATCGTACCTGCCTGATTTTTTCTGCTGAAATTACACCGTTTGATGGCTATAAATGCCATACAAAATGTTCGTTAGATGTAAGTCATTTGATACCGGGCTGATCGTATCTGTTGGATCTGTGTCAGCCAGAGCATAACAGGGAATCGTGATGTCGAGCTACAAAGTCAATTTACCGGCTGGTCCGATCTGGAATCAGGCTGATGCCGAAAAAAAAGCACCGATGATTGCTGCTGCCCACCAGGGAGTCTGGACCGGCGGGTGGAATACCGTCGTTGATGGCAAGATGAGCGTTATTGAAGTAGAAATGAGTACTGGCCGGCAGGGCAGCAATGAATTGGTAACCACGGTACTGGCCGGGCCACTCTGGAGTGATGATGAAGCCCAGGAAATCGGGCCGGTACTGGCTGCGTCTTATGGGGCTGAGTTTACCGGTCGGTGGGAGTCTGTCGTGCAGGGTGAGATGAGTGTTATAGAGATCAGATACGTATTCTGATTATCAGCAGATACTGAAGTTAAACACAGAAACGGTTGCCGAAAGGCAGCCGTTTTTTTATGGTGAAAAAACATATAATAATTGCGAATAATAATGATTATCAGATGCTTTTAATGTTTTAGTGGCGTACATTATAAATCAGATTATACAGTCAGATTTTAATAACAGGAGATTGCCATGAAACTGAAATTATTTGCGGGAGTTGCCTTTGCGTGTCTGGCAGTCGGTGCTTCGGCGGCAGACATTAAGGTTGAGATGAAGAATGTTGGCGCTGAGGGGGCTATGGTGTTCGAACCGGCGGTGGTGAAAGCCGAAGTGGGAGATACCATTACATTTGTACCTACTGACATGGGCCATAATTCGGAACTGGTTCCCGGGTTGGCACCGGCTGGTGCGGTGAGCTGGAAAGGGGGGATGGGGCAACCTGTATCGGTCACACTGGATAAAGAAGGGGTCTATGTATATCAGTGTATGCCGCATGTCGTGATGGCGATGGTGGGGGTGATCGTGGCGGGTGAACCGGTAAATATGGATGCAATAGTGGCAGATGCTACGGCACTTAAGGCCCGCTTCGTGATGAATAAAGACCGTTTGGATACCTATCTTGGTCAGGCTAAATAAAGCGTAGCTGATAACCGGAAGGTGAGTTTGCTTTCCGGTTATTTTGGGCCTGGTTTATGGCGGCTACTGACCAGTGGTTGCTGTTGCTGGCTGATACGGTACGTGCCTCTGCCTGCCACTTTTGCTTCATACATTGCCATATCGGCTGCTTTTATCATGTCTTCGGTTTTATACAAAGTGTCTGATGACAGGCATATGCCTATACTGGCGTTGATATTGAGGATTTCGCCTTTGATATCGAACGGATGTGACAGGGCGCTTATGATGCGGTGTGCGGTTTCCTGGCTTCGTCTGGCCTGATTATCATCTTTTAATAATACGATAAATTCATCACCGCCGACCCTGGCGACAAGATCTTCTTCCCGGACAGTATGGCGCATCCGCTTACCTACCAGTGCCAGCAGTTCATCGCCAACCTGATGGCCAAGGGTATCATTGACGGCTTTAAAGTGATCCAGATCCACAAACAGCAGGGCAAAGCGCTGAATATGCTGGTCAGACATGAATTTATCGATGTGCCGGTTGAGTAATACCCGGTTTGGCAGGCCGGTAACATTGTCATGGTTAACCTGATGGATCAGTTTTTGCTGGGCGTTGAGGCGTTCCAGTACACTGCCGATTATGCCGCTGAGTGTACCCAGTATATCCATTAGCCGGTGAGGGTTAGCGTCCGGTGCTGAAGACGATGCATTGAGTACAGCAATAACACGTTTGCCGCTACGGACCGGGATACTCCAGGCGCAGGTCATGCCTTTTTCACTCAGACAGCGGTGTTCCGGGTAGAGAGAGTCTGCCAGATGAGAAAAGTACATAGGTTTCTGAGCACTCATAACCCGCTCCAGGCTGGTGCCTTTAGCCGGTAAACACAGGCAGTTCATAATCTCATTGCCCGCCAGTACGGTGATGTCAAAGCTGTCCTGTTCCGGGCAGTAAGCGGCATAACTGATGCGCCGTGATGGCATCATTATCTGAAGCGTCCGGGTGGTTATTTCCAGCGTTTCAGTCACTGAGCTGACCGTTGAAAGTTGTTGCGCCAGTCGGTTGAGGTTTTCCAGTTGTGTGGCGTAAAAACGGTAATGGCTGACGGCTTTCTGCCGGTCTTCCAGTAGTCGCTGGCGTTCAATATTTGCTGATACCAGCTGAGCCACCAGTTCCAGTAACTGCAGTGAAACTGTATTAAAACCGTCGTGATGGCAGTGACCTGAATTGATACTGCCAATGGCGTCGCCGTGAATAACCAGAGGGGCATTGATAATGCTGCGTATGCCGTCTTTATAGAGGATCTGTCCATCGATTTCTGTGACGGCTGCACTGAGCTGGTGGAGCTGTCCTTTACACTGTCTGCATGCCCGGCCGGTAAAGGTGTTTTCGACTGGCAGTGACGTGCCCGGTGGCAGTGTGCTGTCCTGTCCGTGCAGGGTAATAATATCCAGCTGAGCGGTTTCACTGTTAAGCAGGGTGACGCTTGCCCGGTCATTGGGAATCAGGTTTTTAAGGCTGCGGGCCAGTATGGAATAGATCTTTTGTTCTGTGGGGGCGGTGATAACAAGGTTGATAAAGTGGGCCAGCGCGATGCTTACCTCAGGCGATAAGGCGAAGGGTTGTTCCGAAATTGCAGCCTGCTGATCTGACACAGTGGACATAGGAATTCAGAGTTGCCGATGGCGATAATTGCACTTAAGTATAGTCAGGGAACCGGTAAATGTCGTCACGGCAAGGCGCATACTGTTCAGATGCAGTTAAACAATTGTTTTATTTAACTGATTGAATTAAATGAATTTTAGCGATTGTCGCATGAAGACATACAGGGGTAGCCCGGAGGGGGACTCAGGGCAAAATAAAAAGCTACCCGTCTGAAAGGTGGGTCGTGGGAGTCCAGACAGATAGCTTTTTGTATAACTAAGTATAGGTGGAATGTGCCGGTTCGCTATTTTCTCATGCAGATATATAGGTGTTTGATTCAATCGTTATATTTTTCAGTACGTTAGATATTAGGGTTATCACTTAAATATGAGAAAGGCCAAGTCTGTACAGACAGGGGTAAATCAGGATATATACACCGGGCAGCGGGTATTCAGAGATGGGTACCGGATGCTGATGATCCGGCGTATATCGACATATTGACTAATATTGCTAGGCCGATTTCCTTATTTTACAGATGTACTGAAAATCAGAAGTACCGGCCGGTTTCAGCAATCCCGGGTACCCACCAACAGTATAGCTAATATGCCGGTGGGCAGGGTGACCAGTATTCAGGCTAACCCGTCAGGAAGATCTGGCGTGAATGATTCTGCTGATCAGATCATGAAGCACTTCACTCTCTTCATCATTGAGAGGCGAGAGAAATTCCCGGTTACATGCCCTGGCCAGTGCAATGCCTTCTGCTTCCAGTTCACGGCCTTTGGGCGTCAGAAAAATCTGATAAGCCCGCCGGCTGGTCGGGTGCTTGCGCCTTTCAACCAACTCCAGTTTTTCAAGTGTGTCCAGTACCCGGGTGGTTGTGTAGTGGGCTGTCTGGCAGCGGGCTGCAAGTTCGGCCTGAGTGAGACCTTCTTCTTCCCACAGGGCAAACAGCGTTGGCCAAAGCGTAATATTCAGGCCTATTTCTTTTAGCTTTCCATCAAGTTCTGCTGCTAACTGACCGCCGAGTACCGCAATTAACCAGCCAAAGCTGGTGTGTCGTGGAAGAGAGTTTTCGCTTTGGGTGGATGTCATCTGGTGGTTCTCAATAGGTTAACAAAATCAGCGCTGCAATCAGAGATACCAATAATACAGCACTGATCAGTAATACGAATGCCGCCCGGCGATTACTTTTCAAAAATGGCTGCGGGCCAGTGCTGTCTGCATATCCGTTTAGCATGGCCCTGATCAGTGGCTGACCTTTATGTTTGTAAATAATGATTGCAGTAAGGTGCAATGCCACCAGCCCTGTCAGCGCCACAGCGGTTACGTTGTGAAATTCTTCCAGCCATCCTGTTATGTCTCTGCCTAAGAGACTGACACTGTCTGAAAATTCTGATGTCAGCAGACCAGACGTTGCCTGAAGTAAAAGCAGGCTGATCATCAGGACTGCCATCAGGCCGCCTGCAGGATTATGCCCGGTGAATTTTACGGATTTCCCCAGAAAGTAGCGGATGATCTGCCGCGGGCGGGTTAAAAAATCTGCAAAACGGGCCGTCTGACTGCCTGCAAATCCCCATATCACGCGCCATACAAGTAAAAGCAGGACCAACAGGCCTGATGCCTGATGAATAATTACTGATCCGTCACCGTTGTACCCTGAGATCAGTAACAGGGTAGTCAGCAATGCCTGAATCCAGTGATAAAGCCTGGTGGGAAGATCCCATTTGATGATCATTTTAATGCCTCATTAATTCAATGCAAATATTGTAAATGCTATTGTAGCATTTGCAACAATTGTATTTGCATGATATCTTGCCATCAAAATCACAAGCGCAGGAATATTAGATATGAACAGAATCGCACTAACGCTTGCCCTGATGGTTGTCGCGTTAGCTGTTCGGGCAGAGCAGTCCGCTACAGACGCGCGGCAGGCTTTATTTGAGCAGGTAGAGGATGGAGCAGAAATGCTTGAAAAGATGATTAACCGCCGGAATATGGCTGAAAGTGCCGAACAGGCGAAAGAATTGTTTTTGAAGGTAGAGACGCTGAAAACCCTTTTTCCGGAGGATTCCAGAGGAGAAGGGCGAAGCCGTGAAAAGGTTTGGGACAACTGGACAGATTTTTCATCCAGACTGACGGCCCTTGAAACCGCCTATCAGGATGCCTATCAGGCAGCATCGGACAGCAACTTCGGACTGGCTAAAAGTGCTTTTGAAGCTGCGGACAGTTCATGCCGGTCATGCCATATGAAATACCGTTCACTTTGGTAAGCAGGAGTATTCAGATGAAAAAAGTGATGAGTTATGTCCACCGGGCCGCAGGCGTAATTGCCTTTCTGATTATATTTTCATTTTTTAGCAGCACAGTATTTGTGGAGTTGCAGGGTGACCCGGCTCAGATTGCTGCTGTTAAGAACTATATCGTTTCCGGGATGTGGGTCTTAATTCCCTGCATCATTGCCGCAGGGGCTACGGGTAACATGATGGTACCGGGTGTAAAGGGCGGGGTGATTGGCAGTAAGAAGAAACGTATGCCGTTTATTGCTGTAAACGGTCTGTTTGTGCTGTTGCCGTCAGCTGTTTATCTGAATTATCTGGCCTCTGAAGGGCAGCTGGATACCGTATTTTATACCGTCCAGGGCATTGAGTTACTGGCCGGATTTATCAACCTGAGTTTAATGTTTCTGAATATAAGGGATGGTTTCAGGCTTGTGAGAGCACGAAGCCGTCATCAGTCTTAATCCGTTACTGCAAATAGAAGGAGTAATCTATGGCAAATTTCAAAGATCTGGACGCAGTGGTATCTCTCGCTGATCAGATGGGGTCAGACGCAGAAGGCCCCGTGGTGCTTATGAATGTTTTTACAGTGGATAGCAAGGATGAAGATGCACTGATTGTGGCCTGGTCGCACGATGCTGATTTTATGAAAGTGCAGCCCGGCTATATATCCACTCAAATGCACAAAGGCATCGCAGGGAGTTCAACGTTCATTAACTATGCGGTTTGGGAAAGTGTTGAAGCGTTCAGAGATGCATTTATGCACCCTGAGTTCCAAAGCCGGATTAATCAGTACCCTGACAGTGCAATCGCCTCGTCTCACCTGTTTAAAAAAGTTGCAGTGCCGGGGCATTGTGTCGGATCGTAATGGGCGCGTTTCCTCCGGAGGTAAAGCAATTCTGTGCTGATTATTACACCCGGAGGCTGTGAATGGCTGATGGTTCAGAGGGCGTTGTCTGCGGATGGATTGTCAGCGTTTACGGGCAGATGTGACAGAATCACCCGGTTGCGACCGCTTTGTTTTGCCTCATACAGAGCGGCGTCAGCACGTTCCAGCCACTGAGCGGCGGACTCTCCCCGGGCTTGCTGTGCAATCCCCATTGAAACAGTTACCTGAATGTCAGAAGGGAAGTGATAGCTTTCGGTCAGCTGCCGGAGATTCTCGCAGGCGGCGAATGCCTCATCAGCGTTTGCATCCGGCAACAGGATGACAAACTCTTCACCGCCGTACCGGAACAGGGAGTCGGCGGCCCGGATGTTCAGACCGATTACTTTGGCCAGCCGTATCAGGACGTCATCCCCGGTGAGGTGGCCGTGCTGATCATTGATGTTTTTAAAATTATCCAGATCAAATATAACCAGCGAAATGGGGCTGAAGCTTCTTCGCTGGCTCATGACGATATTCGATAGCGCCTGGGTCAGTGAGCGGCGGTTTCCGGCTCCGGTTAAAGCATCCAGGGTGACCAGCTTTGTCAGTTGTTTTTCTATTTTCCGGTATGAATTGAATGTGATGTATAAAATCAGATTCATCAGTACGCAGGGAACAAGAATGGATGCAAAGACAATGGTTTCTATCTGCGGGAATAATATAAAGGATAAGGTTATAGCCGAGGTTAAACTGATGAATACTGCATATGCAGGTGGCATTAAATAGTAGACGACAACGACTGCAGGGAAGTACCAGAAAATAGATGAGATGCCTTTAATGTGTACGACCGCCACACAGGCGATCATCAGGAATACTGACATGGCCAGGCGTGCTGTCAGAACGTTGCCTCTGACATAGTTAAGCCTGAAGAAGGCCAGCATGATTACCAGTACGAGGCTGTCGATGACTGCCACAGTCCAGTCTTCAGCGATGAGGCGGTAAATGATAAACGGGGGGATATACAGGATCCCCAGAGCACTGCAGGAAAGCAGAACTATTTCCTGTTCAGAACGGTTTTTAAACTCTGTCCTGAATTGGTTAATAAGATTTACAACAGCCATTTTTTATACTCAGTACTGTCAGGGTGTAAAAAACAGTATTATTATCAGTGACAATAATCAGAACAAAAAATAACCGGCAAATCAAACGGTATACAGAAACTAAAAATAATTGTTAATATTTATGAATAATAACTGAATATTATTAATTTATATTTGATTAAAGAATGACGAAAGTCATTCCTGTATTCGTCAATAATTTATTATGGCGATGCTTTATTTTCAGGTGAGTGGGTAACCGGTTTGCTACACCATGGAGAACAGTCGGTTGGTGTTCTGGCCGGGAATTTTTCCGTCTATGACCCGCAGGGCATAGAAAATACTGTGCGCTTCAGCTTCTTCTCTGCTGTCACAGATGTTTTTACTTTTAAAATACTGCTGCTTCGAGACCGTTGCTGTTTTCATATTGCGCTGAATCAGTACTCTTACACTCCATTTGCCACCGTCTGACAATTCTTCCGGTGCCGCGTATATAAGAAATCCTTTGTGATGAGCTTTGACCATGGGCAGATCCCTGTTTTGTTGATAAAACTTGCCACAGACACAAAGATAGCTGAGGTTTTCAGTGGTGTGATTATGGCATCCCCAATTTGGGTATCTGTACCGGTGCAGTGAAAAATCCGGTTGGATCAGGCTGCTCTTAAACCCTGCACTTGTTAAGCATGACCGGATGTCTGATGTGGTTTGAATATGGACTTTAAAAGTATGCTGGCACAGAGACGTGCTCTGCTCGCTGAACGGTTTATAGAAGTACGTTTTTATATAACTCACAGATATTATTTATAATTTTTTAATTCTAAAAAGAAATAAAAAGTCTTTTGTTTATACCTTTGCGAGAGTATCGTTGCCGGACTTCAGGCCCCGTGTTCAGAGATCCTGTGCGCAGGGCTGAGTTAACTGTTACCCACAGATTTCTCGTTTCAGGATTACTATTTTTATGCAAACCTCCAATCCACTGGCGCTGCTTCCGTTAGCGCTGTTTCTTGCGCTGTTTATCGGCAGCGGACTTTACTATCAGGTTCAGGGTGTTGAATTCGCCTTCTATCAGATTTCTGCACCGGTCGCGATTATACCCGCGATCGTACTGTCACTGTGTTTCGCGTCCGGTTCACTGAACAACCGGCTGGAATCCTTTATTAAAGGCATTGGCGATTCCACCATCATTACCATGGTGCTGGTATTTTTGCTGGCCGGTGCTTTTGCATCCGTTGTTAAGGCCGTTGGTGGAGTGGATGCGACGGTTAATCTTGGCCTGAGCATGCTGCCTGAGTGGCTGTTGCTGCCGGGGATCTTTTTGATTGCTGCGTTTATAGCAACCTCTATGGGAACATCCATGGGAACCATTGCGGCGGTGGCACCTGTTGCTGTGGGGTTATCTGAGTCCAGTGAACTGCCGTTGTTACTGACTACCGGTGCTGTAGTGGGCGGGGCCATGTTTGGCGATAACCTGTCGATTATCTCTGACACCACCATTGCTGCCACCCGTACACAGGGCTGTGAAATGCGGGATAAATTTCGCCTGAACCTGATGATCGCTTTACCGGCAGCTTTTGTGGCAGTGCTGCTTCTGGCTTACCAGAGTAACCCGGGTGATGTGGTACCGCAGGGATATGATTTCATCAAAGTATTGCCGTATCTGGTCGTGCTGGTACTGGCTGTGCTGGGGGTGAATGTGATGCTGGTGCTGTTGACCGGGATTTTACTGGCGGGCGGTGTCGGTTTTATGAGTGTACCGGATTACAGTGTTGCTCTGTTATCGAAGCAAATTTATGCGGGCTATACCGGTACGCAGGAAATAATGATCCTGTCTATGCTGATTGGTGGGTTGGGTGCGCTGATTAAACAGCAGGGTGGTCTGCATTTTATTGCACACATTATCGAGCGCCTCAGTCAGCGAAATGCCCGTGAAGATAACCGCCGCATGGGTGAGTTCAGTATTGCTGCCAGTGTGGCTGCCGTGAACCTCTGTACGGCGAACAATACGGTATCCATTGTGATTGCCGGTTCACTGGCCAGAGATATTGCTCAGCGCTATGGCGTGAATGCTAAGCGGGCAGCAAGTCTGATGGATATATTTTCCTGTGTGGTGCAGGGCATTATTCCCTGGGGGGCTCAGATTTTACTGGCTTCTTCTGTGGCTAAGGTTTCGCCGCTTGAGTTAGTCACTTCGGTACAATACTGCTGGTTTTTGGGGCTGGCAGCGGTTATCTCGGTTATCATCGCAAAGCCGGGATACAGCCGTTAGAATGGTTATCACCTGCGACTGAGCAGGCGAAAAAGAGAACGGCGCGACTGAACTGCAGTTTTCGCGCCGTTTTTGCGTTTTTGACAGAAAAAATATGCTGCATTTTTGGATTCTGGAATAGTAGATGTGTATCATTCCCGGGTTATAAAAAGTTGTAAAAATACAGAGTTAACGGATTGATATGTTCAAAAGAGTTCTTTTGTTGGTTGCTACGATTGGGGTGTCGGGTTGCCAGTTACAGTCTCTGTTAAAGCCTGAGGGGTCATCTCAGGCAGAGTCTTCAGATACACCTTCACAGACGGCGGCAGCGTCAGTTGAAAAAACGCCGGTTAAAGTGTCGCCTAAGAAACCGGCAGTTGCATCTGTCACTAAGCCTTCGGCCTCTTCCCTGAACGAGGATGACCCGCTTAAAGCAGAGCAAAGCAATGCGATTCTGGCCGGACGGCTGGCGGTGATCAATGCCCGCCTGCACGAAGTGTGTCCGGTTTCTGATTACGAAAGAAGCGAGCTGAATCAGTGGTCTGCTGCTCAGGATCAGCTATATCTGGGCAATCAGGAATCACCGTTTAAGAGTTATTATGAGCACGGAAAAGGCATTGCAAATACCTATACCACAGAGCACCTGAAAGATGTGCTGGCAGTGACCAGTAAAGATGCCGGTGTCAGTTTTGCTCAAAACTGTAAACTGATGATCGCACAGGTGATTAAGAAGAATGATCGCCTGCGTTCGTTCACCAAAACGGATGAAGAGCCGCCTACCTTCAGTTTCTGAGCCGCTGCGCTAACGTGGCCGAAAAAAAGAGAAAGTGCATCAGCCGTGTAACGGTCAGGTGGCTTTCTCTTTTTTGTGGGCGAAATTTATCCTTTACCCTTTCCGGTTTTTATCCGAAACCAAGCATCCGGCGTATTGTTGCATCTTTATCTATGACGTGATGCTTTAACGCACCGGCCGCATGCAGGGCAATTGCTGCCAAAAGCAGATTGCCGGTGAAGCTGTGTACAGTGCTCATAACATCAGCCACGCCTTCATTGATCGCGACAAAATCGTATGGGCCGTTTGCGCCTGTGTTTGCGGGGAACAATTCCACGCCAAAAGCTGCCACTCCGTATCCACCCATTGCAGACATCATAAAGCCACTGACCGGCATCAATACCGTGCCTGTAATCAAAATCCAGTGTATGGCTTTCGACAGGATTTGCTCAGATACAGAGTAGCGACCTACGTGCTCAGGCCAGCCCTGTTTTATACGCCACAGGATCCGAATAACCGCGAATACACATACAAGTACCCCCAGTGATTTATGCCAGGGCATTAACGCAAAGGTTTCTGTATTCGTAATGTAAATACCACTCGCCAGTATGCTGATCATCAGCAGGGCTGTTACCCAGTGTAAGCTCACAGTCGTCGTGGACAGTTTTGTTTTTGTGTCATTGATCATGGATTCACCTCAATACCATCGATTTAATGTTCTGCCTGAGAGTGTGGGTGGGGCAGCATTAAAAAGGCGTTAAGATGTCTAATAAAGGCCGAAAAAAACCGGTAACAGATGCTCTGCCGGGGTAAGGCAAAGCAATTATTGTTCTTTATTCCGGCTGAACACGACAGTCATCTGTTTTGTGGAATCCTTTTCCTGCTCAGTCAGTTCCCAACTGAAGCGGCTGACTATTCTGCGGATCAGTTTTAGCCCCAGTCCGAATCCGGTCTGGCTCTGGTCCTGATGAGCAGGCAAGGTATTAATGACCCGGATAGTATTGTCGTCCTGAATGATCCTGATTACCCCGCCGGTTGTATGCTGGAATGCGTTGCGGATTATATTAGTGATCAGAATACGAAAAGCTGCTTCAGGCAATTGCATGACGGTAGGCTGGGTCTGAATTGTCACAGTCACTTCTTTACCGCTTAGCAGGTAATCAAGCTCGCTGGCTACCTGTCTGAGAATGTCCTCAAGATTAATTGCAGTGGTCGGAAGTACTTCCTGGCTGTCTCTGTTCAGCCAGAGTAATGTTTCAGTAATGCCCTTCATTGTTAGGCTGGCCCGAAGTATACGGTCCCTGACTTCACGTTCTTTTGGGGAGGGGGAGGTACTTATTTTATCCAGCAGCGTAGCATTGCTTCGCAGGGTCGCAATGGGGGTGCGCAGTTCGTGACTCGCAAATCCCAGAAATTCTTTCTCCCGTTCAAGAGTGACCCCTACGTTTTGTATGCTGCCGTGGATGATATCTGCAAGCTGGTTCAGCTCGTCATACTGAAAATCCGGTGGGGAATCATTGCTACTTTTCAGATTCAGTTGCTTTGCCCATTCATAGAGGGACTGAACCGGGTGGGAAAGATTATGTAAGAGCCTGTAAATAACAAAGATAAAAACAGCCAGTGATCCCAGCCCCCATAAGGCAATGACGACCATAGGGTCCAGCCCTTCGTATTCTTCCGGGTGTTCGCGGTTGGAGGTGCTCAGAATTTTTGAAATGTAGCGCAGCTCACCCGCTTTATTTACCAGTGACAGCAGGGAATAAGATTTTTCCGGTGGGGCAAAATACCACCAGTTTTCAAAATGAACCTGGAGCTCCTGATGCTTTTCGGGGGGGGAGGGAAATATGTTTCTGATGTTGTCAGGCACACTCTCCCAGTTGTCTGTTACGTGATAACCAAAATCCGTGGTGGTTGAGCTTTTGCCCGGAGGCAGCAGCCTTGCTGCCTGTTTCATTTGTGATTCCTGCACGGAGTCAAAGCCTTCCAGAAAATACTGCGTACTCTGATAGGTGAGAAGTGCAGACATACATATTGCCAGCAGGGTAATCCAGAACAGAATATAGGATTTAAGGCTTTTGGTATGCAGCATGGAAATACCCTTGTGTCAGATGTGTTCCGTTGATATGAAAAAGCCGAACCCGGTTGATGTCTGCAGCATATGACCGGCATTACCTGCTTCCAGGGATTTACGGAGATTATGAATATGTACACGCAATTTGTTACTGTCCGGCAAATCGTCTCCCCATACTTTCAGGATCAGCTCGGAATGAGAGACCGGGTTGGGGCTGGCCCGCATCAGTACTTCGAGTAACTTGAAACCGGTTGGGCTGAGTTTGACCGGAGATTCTCCGATGCTCACCTGACGGCTGTGAAGATCAAGTTTCAGTGCCCCGGTCTGAATAACGGAGGCCTGGCCGCTGCGTCTTTTTGCAAGTGCATGTAAGCGTACGATCAGTTCTTCAATTTCAAAGGGTTTAATCATGTAGTCGTCTGTGCCGGCGTTAAACCCTTCAATTTTGTTCGCCAGTGTGTCCCGGGCAGTCAACATCAGGACCGGAGTATCGTTGCTGTCCGAGCGTATTTTTTCACACAGTGATAAACCGTCCATGCCAGGCATGTTGATATCCAGAATCAGTACGTCATAGCTGTTCTGTTCGATCAGTGCTTTGCCTTCTATGCCATTAGCGGCATAGTCACAGAGGATGTTTTCAATCTCCAGATGATCGATTATCGCCAGCGCCAGGTCACGATCATCTTCTGCCAGTAAAATATTTAACATCGGGAGTCCTCGGGGGTCGTTTCTGTTGCCGGTTTCTGTACCTGTGAGGCAAAAAGCCTGGCAACGTCATACTGAATCATGAGCATTGCCGGAATAATTATCAATGTAATAACGGTGGCAAATAAGATGCCATATCCCAGAGAGGCTGCAGCAGGAATAATGTACTGCGCCTGGGTAGATGTTTCGCTCAGCAAGGGAGCAAGGCCTGCAAAAGTGGTCAGGGATGTCAGCAGTACCGGTCTGATCCGGCCGGCGCAGGCTTCGACAATCGCCTCATGATAAGTGAGGCCCTGTTTGCGGTTTTCATTAAAGCGGGAGACCAGCAGCAGGCTGTCATTCACAACAACACCGCTCAGAGCAACTATGCCGTTGAATGACAGCACACTCAGCATCATATCGTTGAACCAGTGTCCCAGAATTGCGCCGACCAGACCAAACGGAATCGCCGTCATAATGATCAGTGGCTGAAAATAGGAGCGCAGGGGGACCGCTAACAGAATGTAAACTGCCATCATGGCGATGATAAACAGCTCTGTCATCGACCCGGCGGTTTCTGCCTGTTCTTCTGCTTCACCGGCAAAATGAATATCCAGATCCGGATAGCGTTTCTGCAGTTCTGGCACAAGAGAGCCCTGAAGCTGCTGAACCAGCTCGGTCGGAGACAGGATTTCTTTATCTATACTCGCACTGACATAGTAAGCCTGCAGGCCACCGATCCGGGTCCTTTCTGTTTGCTGATATGTTTCACTGACTGAGGCGACCGAAGAGAGCGGCACGACTGATCCGTTTGGCAGACGGATTTTCGCATTCAGGAGGTCACTGATATCCCTGCGTTCATCTTCAGGGTAGCGAATCCGAACTTTTATTTCGTCTTTTCCCCGCTGATACTGCTGAACCACTTCACCACCAAAGGCCTGAAGCACCTGTCGGGACAGGTCTGCGGTGGTAATGCCCAGTGCATAACCTTGCGGATTCAGTCTGAAGTTCAGCTGGTTCTGGCCGCCACTGAAATTGTTATCGATCCCCTGTACACCATTAATTTGTGAGAGCGTCTCTAAAAATCTCTGACCGGCGAATTCGAGTGTCTGGGTGTTCCAGGCTTTCAGTTCTACTTTAAACTCATTGCCGCCCCCGAAACCGGAGCGAATATTCAGTGACCTGACCCCTTCAAGGTTACCGGCCAGTGATTTCCAGGTACCGGTAAAGTCATTGATTGAATACGGTGATGTTTCACTCAGTTCGATAGTAACAGAACCGGAAAAGTCATCGCTGGCAATGATTTCAACCGTGCTGATGCCTGAAGAGCTGCTTTCGCCGGTCAGGGTCTGGTCGGCTTCCTGTGCAAGGCGCTCCAGCTTAAGCAGGTTTTTCTGTGTGAGGCCAAAGCTGGCATCATTCTGCATGGTCAGGTCGGCAGAAATCGTTGAACCGGGAATGTCGGGAAAGAATCCCACACGGACACTGCCATTAAAAGGCATGGTAAGCACGACGATAAACACCGCGACTGATATCAGGACAGCGGCATATCTGAACTGAATAACCTTTTCGATCAGCGGTGCATACAGCCGTTCGGTGACCCACAGAAGCCCGGAGTCACAACGGTGCTGAATGCGGGCCCAGCAGTCCTTCCAGCCATGACCGGTCTTACGGTGTGTATCAAGATGCGCCAGATGTGCAGGGAGTATCAGTTTAGATTCAACCAGAGACAGTAATAAACAAATGGTGACGATAACGGCAAACTGGCTATACACCTGCCCCATACCGCCTTCGATATTTGCCAGGGCAATAAAGACTGCAACTGTGGTCAGCACGCCGAAAATGGTCGGAACAGCAACACGCTGAGTGCCGCTGATGGTGCTCGCTAAGGTGTCACCTTTAGTGCGACGTTCCGAGTACACACTTTCTCCGACCACGACCGCATCATCCACCACAATGCCCAGAGCAAGGATGAACCCAAAGGTCGTCATTTCATTGATGGACATGCCGGTGAACTGTTCAGACATAAAGAACAGGGTGCCACAGAAAATAAATGGCAAACCGGCAACCACCCAGACAGCCACCCGAAGATTCAGAAACAGTGCCAGAACCACAAAGACCAGAGCAATGCCGGACAGTGCATTTTTGATGAGCAGGGTGAGCCTGTCTTTAATCAGTGCGCTGCCGTCATTCCAGGACTCGACTGAAACATTGTTCGGGAGAGAGGCGGAGGTTTGCCATTTTTCAATGACCTTATCCGCCTCTTCAACCAGTTTGATGACATCGCCGGTTTCATTGACGGTCATCTCCAGACCTATGCCGTTCATGCCGTTATAGCGGGCCAGCGTATAGGTTCTGTCGGTAAACCCATCTTCAATTCGGCTGATATCACTCAGCCTGACCACTGCGCCTGACGGATCGGTAACAACCGGAATCCGGGCAAACTGTTCAGCATAGTATGCCTGTTCGGCCACTTTCAGACGTACAATCTGATCCTCGCTGCGCAGGCTGGTGGACAAGGCGGAAGATGATTCTGCATTGATCGCCGTTTGGACGTCAGACAAGGTTATGCCGTAAGCCTCTAATCTGGCTTCATCGATTTCAATCGACAGCAGCTTTTCAGCTTTACCTCGGATCTCTACGTTGCTGATCTGGCTCTGGGCAAGCAGGTCGACTTTAATGCGTTCTGCCAGGTTTTGCAGGGTCTGGCGATCCGTGTCACCGAATATTTTGACCGAGTAAGCGTGTTCACTGAGTGCCTGTTTTTCGATAACCGGTTTTTCGGCATCGGCCGGGAAATTGTATATTGCATCAACCTTGCTTTTTACATCCCGTAACAGCGTATCCAGATCGTAGCCGCTGACCCCTTCAATCGTGGTGGTGGAAGTATTGGCGTCGGATACAGATGTGACCCGCTTGATACCGTTAAGGCTGGCCACTGCTTCTTCGACTTTTAGTGCAATGCCTTCTTCAGTCTGGCTGGCATCACCGCTGTCATAAGTAACGGTCACGGTGACAGAATCAACAGGCCAGGGCGGAAAGGCTTCTTTACGTAAGCTGTCGACAGACATTACTCCAAGCAGAATGATGCTTATCAGCAGCAGGTTGGCTGCCACGCTGTTACCGGCGAACCAGGCAATCACTCCTCTTTGATTCGGTGTCTGATTCATTGGGCTGTCCCCGCAGATTGCGGCGTATAAGCGAGAGCTGCCTGATTACCGGCTGGGGTGGGGTCGACCTTCATGCCCGGTAAATAGCTGGCCAGTGGCAAAGTGATGATACGGGATATGTCTGACGTTCTGTCCGGTTCCAGATAGACCTTGTCTGCACGCCTTAAGCGAATGTTGGCGGGGGTTTTTCGCAGGGTATTGGTCGTGTCTACAAACCATATCTCGTTATTTTGTGTCACGGCTGACGCCGGAAGTTGCCAAACGTTTTCCAGTACTGAACCGGGAACCGAAGCTTCAATGAAGGTACCGGGATAGAGGGGCGGGGACTGGTCCAGAGGGTTATCCAGCCGGACAATCAGTGAGCGTTGCCGGGTATTACTTTCAATGTGTTGTGTTACCCGGTCCACATATCCCTGCCATTGGCGATCACTTTCAGTGTCTGACAGGGATACGGGCCAGGTGTTTTTATCATCAGAGGGCTGTGGGAGGTGGCTCCAGTCTTTTGTCGGGATCGGCAGTGTCAGCTCTACCTGATCAGTGCCGTACAAAACGGCCAGCTCAGTACCTGGCTGGATAAAGCCACCCAGTTCTACCGCGCGGGACACAATCAGGGCGTTGAAAGGCGCCCGGATAATCGTTTTACTCAGATCTGCGCGGGCTTTTTCGAGAGAGCGTCTGGCGTGCTCAACGGCTGCCCGGGCTGATTTTACCTGGGGTTCATACAGTGCCAGTTCAGAGTCGGGTGAGCCTTTCAGGCCGGAGCGTTGCCACTCGGCTTTAGCCTGGGTGCGGTTCAGTTGCTGTTGTAATAATGTGACCTCTGCCGCTGCCAGTGAAGATTTCGCATTAGCAACGGCTTCCCGGTATTCAGTATCATCAACCTTAAGCAGTATATCGCCGGCCTGAAGCCGTTCGCCGCTTTTAAATAAGGCCGCGAGTTCAGTAACTCTGCCACTGACCTGCGCCGCCAGATTCAGCTTCTGAACAGGAGTGACTTCACCGTATCCCTTAATGCTGGAAGGAAAGTTTCCGGCTGCCGGTTCAATGATTGTTACTTGCGGGTAGCTTTTTGCGTCTGGCGGCGGGGCTGGCAAGCTCTCTCCTGCAGAATTGATACTGGTGGCATACGCGCCAAGCACACAGGCAGCCGCAATTGCGGTTACCAGTAACTGTGTTTTTACACTCTTTTTCATGATTTAACTCCCAGCCCTAATGCCAGTCCAAGGGTGATACGGTTCGATAAACGCGCGTAGGTCAGTTGGGTTTTTTGTACTCTGAGGTCGAAGGTTTGTGTCTGGATCGTCAGCAAATCCAGAAATGTCACCAGCCCCTGACGATACTTTGTCTGATAGATTTCAAAGCTGCGCTCAGCATTCCTAAGTGCGTCGCTGATGTGTGCCTGTTGCGCGGTTAATGCGTTCTCTTGCCCCAGGGCGTTTTCAACTTCCTGCACGGCCGCTAACAGTTTTTCCTGATAGGCCCAATAGGTCTGTTCTGCAGTCAGATCCGCCTGCCGGGCCTGTGCCCGCAGCTTGCCTCCCTGAAACAGAGGAATCGTGAGTTGGTTCAGTACACTCCATGCGGGGCTGGTGAAAAGCGCGTCACGTAATGCTGAATTGCTCTGGGAGAGGGACAGGCCCAGAGAAAGTGAAGGCAGAAGGTTTTTATACGCGACGGCACTGTTCAGATCGGCGACTCTGATGTTCAGGTAGGCCTGCTGAAGATCCGGACGCCGCCCCAGATCCTGAGCGGGAACAGATGCAAGTGGAATCTGTACCTGAGGGAAGTGGAGGTTGTCCGGGGCGCTGTATTCAGTTTTACCCAGCAGGACTGCCATTGATCGCTGCAGGGTTGCATATCCTTGCGAGTAGGCGACCAGTGTTGCTCTGGATGACGCGCTCTGGCTGCGGGCTGAATCCAGGTCGGTCAGTGCGTCCAGACCTTTGCGGTAGCGTTCAACGATGGTTTGTTCGTTTTGCTCCAGTACCCGTAACCGGCTGCGTTCTATATCGATCAGCTGGCTTTGCTGAATAAGCTGGAACCAGGTATCGATGACAGAAGAAGCCAGCAGGTCGCGGGCATACTGGTCAGCAGCAACGCTGCTGACAAGGCCGGCCTGACTGGCGTCTGCGCTATCCTGTAATTTTTGTAGCCAGTCCACTGTCCAACTGACATCCAGACTGCTTTTATAAACAGAATCACTGCCTTCAGTCTTGCTTTGTGAAACGCTGATATTCGCGTTGGGCAGACGCTCGCCACTGACGTTAATAACGTTTTCACGGGCTATCTGAATGGCCAGGGCTGTTTGCTGTAATCCGGGATTATTGTCGAGCCCCTGCTGAATAAGTGCCTGCAGTTCCTCGGCTTGAACCAGATCGGTGAGATAGGTTTGCCGGGCAGCGGAGACTTGCTGCTGTTGCCATTCGGTGAGTTCATTCAGTGATTCAGCTGATTGTTGTGCAAACCGGGTTCCATTCAGTGCTGAGCACCCTGATAACACCACAATCATGCACAGTGATGTCAGTTTTAGTATCGGTATTAACATGATTTTAGCCGCTGCAGTTAATGGGTCGTGCTGACAGAAATGCAAGGGTATGCAGGCGGGCATTAAAAAAGCGTTAAGAAAGTAACGGGGCGTGAATACGGACCGTTGTTTTACCGGGGGGTATTTCTGGTGGAAGGCCGGAACGGGTTGTCAGTGAATGATGGATGATATGGTGGGTATCAGAAGCGCTGAGGCTGTTAGTTTGCAGAATGCTTTACAGGGAAGGAAAAGGAAAGAATCAGATCCGTATTTAATCAGTCACACACGGATAAATAAGATCTGATCCTTTCTTTTTATTTCTGAGCTTACAGCCCCAGCTTATCTGCGACGTAATCGGCGTCTTTGTCGCCGCGGCCGGACAGGTTTACCAGAATCGTCTGGTTCTGATCCAGCTGTGGTGCCATGCGCATTGCCCAGGCAACAGCGTGGGCACTTTCCAGTGCCGGGATAATCCCTTCAACACGGGACAGGGTCATAAAGGCGTTGAGGCATTCTTCGTCGGTGACCGAATCATACTGTACCCGCTCGATGTCTTTGAGGTAGCAGTGTTGTGGGCCGACGCCCGGGTAATCCAGACCGGAGGCGATCGAGTGCACCGGCAGTGGCTGGCCGTCGTCATCCTGCAGAACGTAGCATTTGAAGCCGTGAATCTCGCCAGGTGATCCCAAAGTCAGGGTTGCGGAGTGATCCGGTGTGCTGAGGCCTTTGCCTGCGGGTTCTACACCGACGATTCTGACGTCTTCATCTTCCAGGAAGGCGGTAAAGAGGCCCATGGCATTTGATCCGCCGCCGACACAGGCGGTGATGTAATCCGGGTTTTTGCTAAATTTATCCTGGAATTGCTGGCGGGCTTCACGGCCGATAATGCTCTGGAAGTCGCGCACCATTTTGGGAAAAGGGTGTGGGCCAACAACGGAGCCAATCGCATAGATGGAGTTAATCGGGTCTTTCAGGTATTCCTCAAACGCGCTGTCGACGGCGTCTTTTAACGTGGCAGTACCACGGCTAACAGGAATCAGGTTGCAGCCAAGGATCTTCATCTTGGTGACATTCGGATGCTCTTTTTCGATATCCACCTGGCCCATGTGAATTTCGCAGGGAATGCCTACCAGTGCGCAGGCGGTAGCCAGTGCAACGCCGTGCTGGCCGGCACCGGTTTCCGCGATGACTTTGGTTTTCCCCATGTATTTTGCCAGCAGGGCTTCACCCAGGCAGTGATTGATCTTGTGTGCACCGGTGTGGTTGAGGTCTTCACGCTTAAGGAAAATCTGTGCACCGCCGAGCTGATCGCTTAACCGTTTGGCGTGGTAAACCGGGCTTGGGCGGCCAACGTAGTCCTGAAATAACTGCATCAGTTCGTTCTGAAATGCTTCGGTATGGCGGATCTCTTCATAGGCCTGATTGATCTCATCCATAATGGCTTTCAGTTCCGGCGGGATGATCTGGCCGCCGTACTCTCCAAAGTAGCCTTCAGCATTCGGCATTGGCGCAAAATTGAACTGACTCATGGTACCTCTCCTGGTTCTTGCAGGGGCGGGCTGTTGTTGCCGGCAGTAAGCCGGGGCAGCCGCTTTGTTATATGCATAGCAAAAGATGAACTATAGGGATTAACCGTTTATGAAACTGTTCGCCATTAGTCTAATACTGCTAGCAAAGAAACCGTCGGAAGTCGCAGGGGGATTGCAGAAGTGAAAAGGGGCGTAAACGTAAGAATGAAGAGGAGAGAATTTAACCGAAATCGAGTTCGATTTGCTGTTCTTTGGCAACGGTTTTTTTGAAGCCCAGCTGTTTTTTCTCGCGGCCGATTTCCCGCAGCCGGTGACGTGCTTCGTGATAGCAGTGATATACCGTGTGATTGAAGGCATTATCCTGGTTCAAAGAGTTTCCCCAGGACTCGCTGAGCACCCAGTCACCTACCAGATCCTGGTAGAGACGGACGATAAAAAAGTCCTGTTGTTTGCGCCAGCGAATGATCAAGAGTTGTTCCTAAATAAAATGACTGCATATTTTACTGCAATCTTGGGTGGCCGGGAATTATAATCATGCTTGAGACGCTTAACCAGCCGTAATTTCAGTATCTGGAGCCCTATTTGAACAACCTGTCGTTACATATTGTTGTTGATGAAAATATTCCGGCTGTGGAAACCCTGTTTGGGGGTTTTGGCAGCATTTGCCGGTTACCGGGCCGCCACCTGAAACGTGAGGATGTCGCTGCAGCCGATGTGCTGCTGGTGCGCTCTATTTCTCAGGTAAATGAAGCCCTTCTGGCTGGCAGTAATGTTAAGTTTGTAGGGACTGCGACCATCGGCACTGACCATATTGATCAGGCATATTTGCAACAGCAGGGCATCAGCTTTTCCAGCGCTCCGGGCTGTAATGCCGATGCGGTGGTGGAGTATGTCATCAGTTGCCTGTACATGCTGGCTGCTGAGCAGGGCTTTGAGTTGCTGGATAAAACGGTTGGCATCATTGGCGTGGGCAATGTGGGTGGCCGGTTACAACGCCGCTTGCGGGGGATGGGGATTCACGTACTGATTAATGATCCGCCACGGGCGGCCCGTGAAGCAGGTTCCGCTGAGCCGTTTACCGTGCTGGAAGATCTGCTGGCGGATGCGGATATTGTCTGCTGCCATACGCCACTGACCACTACGGGGGAATTTCCCAGTAAACATTTGCTGAATAAGGATAACCTTAACCGGCTCAGGCCGGGGGCTGTGCTGCTTAACGCTGGCCGGGGCCCGGTGATTAACAATCAGGATTTGCTGAACTGGCACCGGCTGCGTGAGGATGTCACCCTGATTCTGGATGTCTGGGAGCATGAGCCTGCAGTGGATGCTGAACTGGCGGCACGGGTACGGATCGGTACGCCGCATATCGCGGGTTACAGCCTGGAAGGTAAAGTCCGTGGCACCTTTATGCTGTATGAGGCATTTTGTCAGGCGCAGGGGATTCCTCCGATACTTACACTGGATGACTGTTTGCCGCCTGCAGAGCTGACGGATCTGACAATAAACGATACAGCTGATGTTCGTCAGGCCATTGATGCGGTGTATCATCCGGCTGCTGATGACCGGCGTTTTCGGGATTCGTTACAGGATACAGCCCAGCAGCCACAGAACTTTGACCGGTTACGTAAAGAATATCCGGTCCGCCGGGAGTTCGCCTCACTGACGTTACATGATGTCTCCGGTGTTTCGGCGCAGGGCCGGTTGTTAAAAGCACTGGGGTTTAAACTGGCGGAGCACGGATAAAGAATGGCTAAGACACTGGCAGATTTTAAGCTGCAAATCGGTGAACCGGTACGGGTTGAAATTAAGGCACCCAAAGGCCATTACATGACTTCACTGGTGGGGGTAGTTGAAAACAGCGGTGTATTTATTCAGGCGCCAAAAAATGCCTACGGTGAAACGGTACTGATTACCGAAGGTAATATCATTACGTTGCGTTTACTGAGCAATAACCGGATCATTACCTTTACCAGTAAATTGCTGAAACAGTATGATTTGCCCGTTTCATACTGGTTGCTGGAGTATCCCACGCGTATTGAGTCCAAGCAGATCCGCAGTAACAGCCGGGTGCCGGTTAACCTGATGGTATCTGTTGATGATTTTGACGAGATGAGCCACCGGGAAGATCTGCCCTGTTCCGCGTTGGGAGTGGATATCAGCCTGAGTGGTTGCTGTGTTCAGTATGGCCGGACCCTTGGTGATATCGGTGACCGGTTTTATCTGACCACCCGGGTGAGGGTGGCGGATATCGAGCATGTGATCCTGACTCCGGTAGAGTTACGTAACCTTCACAGGGGCAGTGAAGCTGGCAGTGTGGTGATTAATCACGGTTTTAAGTTTATCGATCTGGATGAGGATTCCCGTCTGATTCTGATTGCCTTTACTTACCAGCAGTTTCTGGTGGAAACCGGCAATATGGAGCCTAACGGCCAGGAATTATAGTGGGTGGCTGTCTGGTGCGGCAGTGACTGGCGAGTGGTATATGTGATAGTGATGAAATACGGTGCTTGAGGGGGCATCACAGTAAACAGGACAAGAGATGTTTCGATTAGGTTTGATTGTAAATCCCGTCGCAGGGCTGGGAGGCAGTGTTGCCCTTAAAGGCAGTGACGGTGAAGATACGGCCGCTAAGGCATTGGCGCTGGGCGCTGAGCCAAAGGCGAACCTGCGTACCCGTCAGGCTCTGGAGCCCTTACAGGGGCTTACCCTGGAAGTGCTGACGTTCCCCGCTGAAATGGGGGCTGATACCGCTACTGAAATGGGGTTTAACCCTAAGGTTATCGGTGACATTCAGTCTGGACATACCACCGCAGAAGATACCGAGCGGGCTGCCGTTGCAATGGTCGCTGAAGGCGTTGACCTGATTCTGTTTGCCGGTGGCGATGGCACCGCACGGAATATTTGCCATGCCATTGAGAATGCTGTGCCGGTGCTGGGTGTGCCTGCCGGGGTGAAAATCCATTCCGGTGTTTATGCTGTAACACCGAAAGCTGCCGGTGAAGTGGTGGCCATGCTGGTTCGGGGTGAAATAGTCACTCTGGATGAGCAGGAAGTGCGGGATATTGATGAGGTCGCTTTCCGGGAAGGTCGGGTAAGGGCTAAGTATTACGGTGAATTGCTGGTGCCGCAGGAAGCCCGTTATGTGCAGAATGTGAAAAGCAGCGGCGGCAAAGAAGTTGAAGAGCTGGTGCTGGATGATATCGCCGCAGATTTCCTGGAAACCATGGAAGATGATGTGCTCTATATCATGGGCTCCGGTTCTACGGTTCAGGCACTGATGAATGAACTGGGGCTGGAGAATACCCTGCTGGGGGTGGACCTGATTGAAAATGGTGAGCTGATCGGTCAGGATCTTACTGCGCAACAGCTGCTGGAGATGACCGAAGGACGGGAAACCCGCCTGGTGATCACTGTGATCGGTGGCCAGGGGCATATTATCGGACGTGGCAACCAGCAGCTCAGCCCGGCATTACTGACGCGTCTGGGGCGGGACAATATTATTGTTGTCGCCACCAAGACCAAGATTCAGTCGCTGGATGGCCGTCCGCTGATCGTTGACAGCGGCGATGCTGCGCTGAACCATCAGCTATCCGGTCTGATCCGGATCGTGACCGGTTACCGGGATGCCATTCTTTACCGGGTGGCTGATCTGTAATCCGGGTACTGATTGATAAGCCGGTGTTATTTCACCGGCTTATTGCTATAAGTTTTGTTACATCGCTGCAGTAATTCTGACATTCCCCTGTCATATTTCTTCCTTATTCTCCTGAACCATACGAAACGAATTTGTGCTCAGGAGAGAATACTAATGTCCATGAAAACGCTTGCCAAAGCTGTGATGGTTGCCGGTACTGCGCTGGCTCTGACTGCCTGTCAGACACAGCAGGATAAGCCGGTGGCAGAAGCCGTACCACAACTGAATAATCAGGATCTTTACGAAGTAGCCCATGAAGGCCGTCACTATGTATTTGACGACTTTGCTACTTACCAGCAATTCCTGACCGTGGGTGAAACCTCATACCGTAAGGTATTTATCGGTGGCGGTCCTAAAGGTGAAAGCCTTGTCTTTGGCCTGCGCGGGGAAGATAAGAAGAAGCTGACCGGTCTGGCCGGTGTTGAAATGTATAACGGTAATATGGCAGCAGCGGATGATTTTTACGGTGAAATGCGCGGAGAAGATGGCCGTCTGTATGTATTTAACCGCCTGGAAGACATGGAAGCTGTACGTCAGACCGGTGAAGCGGCTTACCGCCTGACCCAGATCGGTACTGGCCCGCAGGGGCAGTCCGTTGTGTTTGTTCTCAACAAAGATAACAAGAAACAATATCCTGAAGCGCTGGTTCAGCGTTTTAAGGCAATAAATTCACTGTAATTCCTGCCCGGATTCAGACTATCGTCACAACCCGCTGTTCGGCGGGTTTTCTTCGTCCAGCTGATAGATAAGTGATTTAACCGGGTGGCTGGCGATGCTTTGTGACCTGCCCAGTTTACCGCGGAGCTGTACAGTAATGAGTTCAAAAAATGTTGCCACAGGTATGTACATTAAACCAATCATTTCCTGTTCGTACAGGTAGGTGAAGGTAAAGACAATTTTATCTTTATCTTTAATATCTTCCTGGTTTTCCTTGGCCTTTACCATTTTCAGGTAGGCTTCTTTTTTATGAAAGCCCTTAACCAGCAGCTTGCGGTTACTTGAGCTGTGCATCATGGCTGAGTCAAAGTTCTTCTCCAGATACCGAATCAGATCGTACAGAGATTTGGGGTTCATTTTCATTGAGACAATGCAGGTATCGGGCAGAAATGTGGAGAGAAATATTGCCGGTTGCTGTGGCTTTTGTTCTGCCAGTTCGTAAACTCTCGGCTGATGCGTCCAGGGAATGCCTTTTATACTGAGGGTGCGGTGCAGCTCCGACAGTCCCGGTTCTGCTGAGGGCTTTAATGTCTTAAGCTGGTTGGCGTGGGTCAGTAGCTGAATATTCTGATTATCAGCAACCGGGTCAAAGCAGTAGGCTTCGTAGGCATTTACCAGACGCCTGATTTCGTCATTGGTGGCTAATGGCTGGGAGTTACTCGCGCAGCCGCTGATCAGAAATATAAAGGTGAGCGTGATAAAGGTTTTCATGGTAATCATCCCTGAATTTCATAGCGTTCCTGCGTCAGTAAAGTGAGCGTTTGGCAGCCTGGCGGCCGGTTGTTGTTATCTGTGTTCTGTTAGTAAGCATAGACCTGTGTTTGAGCGTTTGCCTGTGATTATGTCGGTTATACCGCTGAATAAAGGCGCAGATAAACAGTGTGCTGCTGTTATATCAGCACCGTTCTATCCTTAAGCTGTAACAGCCATAGGCCGTGTATCTGGCAATGACGAAAGCTGTTTTCCTGTCTTGCAAAAGCTCACTGAGCACCGTTTCTGCGTCGGCAGCAGTGACCTGTCTGGCATCCGTGATACGTTGTTTGTTGCAGTAAGCCTTCAGCACAAAGTTGTCACCCAGGTAGCCTGTGCTGATCAGCGTGGTGAGGGAAAGATTATCTGTGTTTACCGCTGTTTCCGGTTGTGTCGCGAGAATAAAGACGGGTCCGTATTCTTTATAGGGCCCTGACTGGCTGAAGGGACAATAGCTCGCCAGGATAATCTGTTCGCCGGGTAAGGCCCGTCTGAATACATCCCGGCAGGGTTCACCACCACTGGCTGAAACGCGCTCAACCGGTTGGTTCATATCATCTCTGAATGCATGTCTGGCGTTGTCGGTAAAGCCTTCTTTTAAAGGGATTATCCGGTAATTCATATATCAGTACTCCGGTGAAGCTGAAGGGTGCAAATCAACCGGTATTTAACCGGTATCCGGTGAATAAGAAATCTGTTTTCTTGTGTTGTAATTACACAAGCCCTGGTGGCTGTTAGAGCGCTAACTGGTCGCGCCGCGCGGCAGGGGCTAACCTTTGATATTTGTCATAAAGTGATGAATAAAATCTATGCTGCACCTGCGAAAAGAACCTTTCACAGGTAGAATAGCGGCTATTATGTTTGCTAATCCATTGCAGGGCTGTCGCTGTGAGTACCCGATATCTGAAGCGTTTATTTAATCCCCGGTCTATTGTCATCATCGGTGCCTCTGAGCGCCAGAATAATATGGGGGGCGTGGTGCTGCAGAATCTGCTGGAAGGCGGTTACAAAGGTCAGTTAGCGGCAGTGCACCCTGAGGACCACGGTGAGGTGTTTGGCGTGCCGGCGTTCACGGCGGTGAGCGCGCTGGACTGGGTGGCTGATCTGGCGATTATCTGTTCGCCGCCGGCAACGGTACCGGGCATGGTAGAAGTGCTGGGGCAGCAAGGCGTGAAGGCGGCGATGATCCTTACCGGAGGTTTATCCCGGGATGCGGGGCCTGACGGTAAGAGTCAGCGGGATGCTATCCGTGAAGCTGCAGAGCCTTATGGTATACGTATTCTGGGTCCGGACTGTATGGGGTTGCTGGCGCCGTGGCAGAGCATCAATGCCAGCTATTCGCACCTGAATATTCAGAAGGGGAAGGTTAGCTATATTGGCCAGTCCGGCTTACTGGGCACGGCCATGATTGACTGGGCCAATGGTCAGGGCATTGGTTTTTCGCATTTCCTGACGCTGGGGGACGGTGTGGATGTGGACCTGGCATCGATTATCGATTATCTGGCGCAAGACCCTCATACCCAGGCGATTCTGTTGCAGATGGATCATCTTATCGGCAGTTCCCGGGATTTTATCAGTGCGTTAAGGGCAGCCTCGCGGAATAAACTGGTGTTGGTACTGAAATCAAATATGGTATTTGCGGAGGACCGGCTGGCAGCTGCGGCGCCGGGAATTGCCCATGAAGATCTTGTTTATAACGCAGCGCTTAGCCGGGCCGGTGCGGTTCGGGTCGATACCAGCGATCAGTTGTTTAATGCGCTGGAAACGCTGTCGCGGATGAAGAGTATGCGTGGCGAGCGGCTGGCCATTGTCTGTAACGGTATGGGGCCGAGTGCACTGGCAGCAGACCGGTTACGTAAACGGGGTGGCCGTCTGGCTGGGCTAAGTCCGGCGACGGTCACTGCGCTGCAGGAAGTATTGCCCGGTAACTGGAGTGGCCGTAATCCGATTGATCTCAGTGCGGAAGCTACGCCTGAGTGTTTTGCACGGGCCGTTGAATTACTGACAAAAGATGATCAGGTGGACGTGGTGCTGGTGGTGCACGCGCCAACCCGGCTGGCGGCGGGGTCGGATACGGCGCAGGCGGTGATCATGGCAGCTAAGAAGACTGTCCGCAATGTGCTGACCTGCTGGATGGGCCGCAGTACTGCGATTGATTGCCGTAACCTGTTTAATGATGCCGGAATGACGACGTTTATTACCCCGGAAGAGGCGGTAGATGCGTTTATGTACATGGTGGATTTTCACCGTAACCAGAGTGCGATGAAGCAAACTCCGTTGCCTCACGTTACCCAGAACCGTGAGAACCATATCCGGGCCAAGCATTTGCTTGAGGTCGCCGCTTCAACCGGGCGTAATTTTCTGCGTCACAGTGAGGCCTGCGAGTTGCTCGATCAGTACAACATTCCGGTAGTGAAGTCCTGGTATGCCGATGACATTGATGAGGTTGTAACGGCTTCCCGGCAGTTCGATCGCCCGGCAGCGATTAAAGTGCTGCATGATCAGAACGCGCAGCCGTATTGTTATGATGAAAAAAGTCAGCTGCGCTGGCAGGATCTGGCACTGGATCTGGAGAATGAACAGGAGGTTCGCCAGGCGGCGGTTCGGCTGACCTATCATGCCCGTGAACGTTGTCAGGATACCGGCGCACTGGGATTTTGTATTCAGCCGATGCAACGGGGCAAACAGTCGATTCTGATTAATCTGGGCATTAGCCGGGATCCTGTATTCGGGCCTGTCATTATTTTCGGTGTGGGTGGCTATACCGTTGATGTGATTGCCGATCGCCGGGTGATGTTACCGCCGCTTAATCTTAGTCTGGCCCGTCAGCTGATCTGTCAGAGCCGGGCGTGGCAGGTGTTACAGGAAAACAGCCACCGTCCTCACAGCGATCTGGAACAGCTGTGCGAAGTGTTGCTGAGCTTATCCCAGATGGCTGTAGAGCTGCCCCATTTACAGGCGGTTGAGATTAATCCGCTGATGATTAACCGGCAGGGTGTGCTGGCGGTGGATGTTGCTGTGTCGCTCGGTGAACCGGGACGGCTGGCGATTTCCCCTTACCCTGAGCATTTGCGTGAAGACGTGACCCTCAAAGGCGGGCGGGAGGTTGAGATCCGGCCTATTCGCGGTGAAGATGAGCCTAATCATCTGTTGTTTTATAACAGCCTCAGTGCCGAGTCGATCCGGCTACGGTATTTCTATAACCGTGGCGTGCCGGATCATCTGGAGCTGGCCAACTGGACGCAGATTGATTACGACCGGGAGATGGCCTTTATCGCCACCGCCTGGAATACCGCTGGCAGTGGCTGGGAGACGCTGGGTGTCGTCCGGGCTGTTACTGATGCGGATAATGTCCGGGCGGAGTTCTCTGTCGTCATTCGTGATGAATTGCAGGGGGAGGGGCTGGGCCGCATTCTGATGCAGAAAGTGATCGATTATTGCCGTAGCCGGGGCACATTGTTACTGATGGGGTCCACGCTGGTGTCTAATAAGGGTATGCAGGGGCTGGCCCGTCATCTGGGCTTTAACAACCGTTACAATATGGATGAGGATGCAATTGAAATGGAAATGTTGCTGAACCAGCCTGAACAGGACTGGCAAAAACAGCGTTTAAAGCATTAACCGGGCAGTAATCATTGGCACTGAAGGGGCACTCTTCAATGCCTGATCACTTATAGCGTTGGGCAGAACACTTCGTGCAGGGTATGAATAATGCGGGTGGCATTATTGCCTGACAGCGAATAATAGATGGTCTGCGATTCACGGCGGGTGCTGACGAGTTCATCCTTGCGCAGTACTGCCAGGTGTTGCGATAAAGCCGACTGACTAAGGTCCAGGTAGTCATTTAACTGAGTCACCGAGAGTTCTTTACCATCCAGATGGCAGAGAATCAGTAACCGGCTTTCATTGCTCAGGGCTTTCATTATTTTTGCGGCCTGCGCCGCATTGTCTTTCATCATTACCAGGGTCTCTGGCGTCATAGGATGATCCGCAATGGTGTTCAAGGGGAAGTCTCCGGTAATTTTTATTATTGTGCGGGACCGGCCAAGGATCACTCGGCAATCCGACACAGGGATTCTAGTGGAACTGGCGTTAAATCTCAATTTGCTAATACACTAGACACGACGCTGGCTGGCGAGCAGATACCGCAGTTTATCGCTGAAAAAAATTCCGGGAAGTATTTGCGTCCGGCACGGATCGTAATTTTTTCGATCATATACCTAAGTAGCAGGCCGGACATTGATCTGAATCGGGTTATGTTGCGGCGCTTTCAGGTGCCGGCGGAGCGGTCAGGTTTTCAAAGAAAGTATCGAGTTTTTCCTGTACAAGATCGTATGTTGCATCAATATTCGTGGCAATGTCGCCTTCGAGAACTTTCAGGCCATCAAGAATTTCCCGGGCTTCGTCAAATCCCTGTTTGATGCCGCCACGGATGATTTCACTGAACTTGCTGGCGGCTTCCGCTTCGCTGAGTTCAGGGTTTTGCTCCCGGTAGCTGCCGAAGAACGCTGTGGTCTGGCTGGCTATGCGCTCTGCCGTTGCTTCAGGGCTGACATCAAGCCCTGAGTCGTAGGCTTTATTGATGGCGTTTTCACCGAGGTCCGTTTCCAGCACTTCGTTTAACTTATCAATGGCGCTGCGGTAAACCAGAGCAAGGGAGTCGTTACCTGAGTTGATGCTGACATTCAGTGATGCCTGCAGGATGGTCTGGTTCAGTTCGGTTCGGCTGCTTTGAGCCGTGCTGACTTGTTCCGTCTGTGGTTTTTGCTGAGCAGATACTTCATTGCTGCGGGGAGTAGTTCCCTGAGTATTAATCTCCATAGTACCGGTCTCTGAATGGGTTTAACGATCCCTTTACTATCGGCCACTCATGGAAAATATCGAGTGAATTTATTTCAACCGGGTCTGGATTGTATCTGCCAGACCCGGCCGGAATAGGGTGTACAGCGGTTGTGGTTATTCGTTGGTGATGCCGGTTTGCCGGCCAATGGTGCGGTTACGGCCCATCTGTTTGGCTTTATATAAAGCCTCATCTGCGGCTTTAAGTACGGCACTGCTGTCGGCAAGGTCATCGGTGTTCTGGCATAAACCCAGGCTGATACATACCTGAACGTAGTCGGATTCAGGTTTGTCGGAGCGGCGCTGATGTTTGCCTTCGTCGGCATCTTCCGGGCGGTTATCGCCACGGATATACATGGGGTATCCAGCCACCGCTTCACGGACCCGCTCGGCGGTATGCCAGGCTGCCGCTTCGTCTTTGCCTTTAAACAGGATGGTGAATTCTTCTCCCCCATAACGGAAGACCTGCGCGCCTTTTGCTGCCTGGCGCATCTGGCTGGCGACCATTCTTAACACCTGATCTCCCACGTCATGCCCGTAGGTATCATTAAATTTTTTGAAGTGATCAACGTCGACCATCGCCAGAGTATAGTGTTTGCCGACGCTGGCGAGCTGGTTTTCCAGCGCACGGCGGCCAGGCAGCCCGGTCAGTTCATCAATGAATGCCATGCTGTAGGAGTTAAACAGGATAGTAAACAACAGCAAAATCAGCGCAGAACAGGCGTACAGGGCGGACACCAGTGGCTGAGCAAAGAATGCCAGCATCACCGCAGCAGCCAGCGTCATCATCAGCATGGCAGCGTCTACCAGGCTCTGGCGGCGCATCAGCAGGTAGCCGTTGAGTAACAGAGTTGATACAAACACAACCAGGCTGACCTGATTCAGTAACAGTGGGTCATATGCGAGTTCCAGCATGGATGAGGGCAAAGTGCTGATCCAGCCGGCGAAGCTCTGGGTGTATTTGAGGCCGCAGAGTAACAGGTAACTGACGATGATAATCCCCGCTCTGGGGATTGCCCACCGGGGGCTGAACCCCCGTTCCGGATACAGGCTGAGCAATGCTTGCTGGGCCGGGAATAACAGACACAGCAAACTGAAAAATACAAAGTTGGCTGGCAGATTCAGTGAGGTTTGCAGTTCGGTCTGAATGGCGGCATAAAAACACAGGGCGTTGAGCGTGCCCAGAAACAGACGGCCCTGATTGAAGCTCATGGCAAGGATCAGGCTGATCACACCAAGAACATACGGGAGCAGGGTAACGATATCTTTATAGTGCAGTGGCAAAGCCGCTGCCTGCTGCTGTAACAGGATTCCGGCGATCAGGGTAAGAATGCCGGGAACCAGTAAACGCAGCGACTTTAGGAAGGCATGAGCAAGCAAAGAAATGGCCTTAAAATGACAGACAAATTAAGGCGTTAGGGTAGCACAGGCGGCCCGGTGGGCGAATCTGTGGTTAACCGCTTTGGGGAATTTCTTTGTTGCAATCAGTTACATTCAGGATGTTCGTTATGATACTGCTCAATCAGAATCACAATGATGCCCAGCAGAAAGGTTTCCAGTTCATCGACACTCTTATTGAAGTAGCTGAGAAACTTTTCAGCCTGGTGTTCCTGCAACAGTTTATTCATCAGCGAATACTGAATTTCCGGCTTGCTGTTGTCTGTGCGGGGGTTAATTTGCCAGTGAATGAAGTCACTGTGCAGGTCGGCCATTTGTTCTTCTGCGAACCGGCAGAAAGGGGCAATATGCGAAGGTCCCTGAGGGCCGAGGCAACCTGACTCAACGTTATATATGATGGTTAACTTCTTGGCTGCGGGTAATGGTAAGCGTACTGTCATAGATCTGTTTAACCTGATTCACGTCCCGTGTGAGTATAGTAATTGTTTTTCTGATTCAGTGAACGCTGCATCCTGTTTTCAGCATTACCGTCACTGAGGGGTGTCTGGCTGCTTTACATTAAACAAGCGTATAAATCGTTTGTAAATCAACAGGCTGATTAAATCTACCCAAAGCGGAAATTAACGTGCAGCTTTGTACTCAATTTGGCACTGCGACACATTATTGATGTGAATCATTTTCATATTGATTAGTCTTGATAGTCATTATCATTTACATTAATATCCGTGCAGCGATTGTTAATGAGAATGAATACAATGTACGTCTGCATTTGCCACGGTGTTACCGACAAGAAAATCGAAGCCAGTATCGAAGCAGGGGCAACCACTATGAAGCAGCTCTCTACTGAGCTGGGTGTGGCCAGCCAGTGCGGTAAGTGTGCCCGTGTTACGAAAAAGATTCTTAACGATAAGCTGTATGAACTGGCAGAAAATGCCGTTCAGGTTGCCTGATATAATGCTGCTTAATAATCAGTTTGCCTAAGCAAGGCGCTTGCCTGATCAGGCATTCCTGTTGTTCTTGCTGATGGCCGGCGTTTTCTTCGTACCAGCCTTCCTTTACCTGATGCCTGTTTGACCCTGTCAATGTTCTGTTTATAAGATGTCTCTCAATTCCCTGTTTAAGAGCTCTTGTTATGAAACGCTCCCTCGCCCTTACACCTCTTAGTAAAGAACATCATCTCGCGCTGGTGAATGCCAAGCGAATCCTGGATGCTGCACAGCAGTCATCTGATGCCCTTGCTGAACAGTGGCAGTGTATGCGTGAAACCTATGCTGCAGACTTACTGGCGCATTTTGATGAAGAGGAACAGCTGTTTGGCGGATTACTTAACGGAGCGCTTAAAGATCAGTTTGAGCAGGATCACTGTGCACTTCGCCGGTTAGTGGCTGCGACCGGTGATGAAGAGCAGGCTGAGTTTGCCCGGATACTCAGGGCACATGTGCGGTTTGAGGAGCGTGAAATGTTTGCCTGGCTGGAAGAGCACCACAGTGACACACTGGCCACTGCGGTGGGAACGTCTTCATAGCATTATTGCAGAAGGGAAGCTCAGTCGTCATCCAGCTGAGATTGCAGATAGTTTTCCATACCTGCATTGGCAATCAGGTGCTGCTGGGTTTCCAGCCAGTCGATCTGTTCTTCCTGCTCTTCCAGAATGCTTTCAAGCAAATTACGGCTGATGAAGTCGGTCTTTTCTTCACATTTGGCGATGGTGTCTTTAAGCGGCTTTAATGCTTCCAGTTCAAAGTCCATGTTGGCCTGAATGATTTCAGCCGTGTCTTCACCGATCCGTAACCGGCCCAGATCCTGCAGGTTGGGCAAACCTTCCAGGAACAGCACGCGTTCGATGATTTTATCGGCATTCTTCATTTTCTGAATGGATACTTTGTAATCCGCTTTATTCAGTCCGTCCAGGCCCCAGTTTTTGAACATGCGTGCGTGCAGAAAATACTGGTTAATGGCAACCAGTTCGTTGGCAAGCACGGCGTTCAGGCCGGCGATAATTTGGCTGTCACCCTTCATAATGTATTCCTTATCCGGATATCAGTGTCAGATATTTCTTCTGATATCACTTCTGATATTTGGCTGTTGCTGTGAGTTATGCGCCGGCACCGCCGCCCATCTGTGACTGGGTGTAATTGGCAATGCCGATACGTTCGATCAGGCCCAGTTGCTGTTCCAGCCAGTAAACGTGATCTTCTTCGGTATCAAACAGCAGCTTTTCCAGGATCTCGCGGCTCTGATAGTCCCTTTCTGCTTCACAGGTAGCGATAACATCACGCACGGCTGCTACAACTTCCAGTTCCAGCTTAAGATCATTTTCCATCATGGATTTAACGTCATGCCCGATGATCAGTTCACGGCGTTTACTCAGGTTTGGCACACCTTCCAGGAAGAGGATACGTTTGATCAGCCAGTCTGCATGCTGGGTTTCTTCTTCCATTTCGTGGTTCAGTCGGGTGTATAGCTTCTCCAGGCCCCAGTCGTCATACATCCGCGAATGGACGAAGTACTGGTCAATGGCGGCGAGTTCGTTTGCCAGCAACATATTGAAGGCGTCGATAACTTTTTGGCTGCCTTTCATGGGATTCTCCGTATCGGGCTTTTGTCATTTATTCTGTGGTCGGACAGGCTGATTTTTGTAATTGGTTCTACCTGTCGCACAATAGGGTGGCATAAATATAGCGTATCTATATGACAGTTGCGGGTGTATTTTGATGCTGTTTTTGCATACCATGCCGCCATTATCATTTGTAAATTATTATCGCTAACTGATGCACAGGATTCGTGTTAAGTGATTGAAAATAAATATCATTTAGCAACTATTGAGGAAGGTGGATGGAGCTTTTTGAGTGGATAATGCTGACAGCGATTGTCGGGGTTGCGGGCGTGGTAAGGGGGTGTATTGGCTTCGGTTTCTCTGCGCTTGTGGTGGCGTCTGCAACGCTGTTTTTAGCCCCGTCTCAGGTGGTGCCTATGATTGCTGTACTGGAGATAGCAGCCAGTATTCAAATGGTACTCAGCACCTGGCGGGATACGGCCTGGCGCATTCTGATCTATCTGCTCATCGGCACGCTGGTTGCTACGCCGCTGGGTGTCTATGCGCTGGTAGTGATGCCTGCGGATAATATCCGTCTGTTGCTTTCGGGCGTTATTCTGATAATGAGCATTCTGCTGGCGGTTGGCTGGCAGTACCGTGGCCCCACCGGGCCTGTACCGTTTTTTGGACTGGGGCTGGTGTCCGGTGTCTGTAACGGTGCTGCGGGTGTGGGGGGCTTACCGGTGGCGACCTTCCTGACAGCCATGAATCTGACCATGACGGAGTTGCGGGCCACTCTGGTTATGTTCTTTTTACTCACCGATATTATCCTCCTGGGTACCGCGTCCGGTCACGGTTTGCTGAATGAAGAACTGATATGGCAAAGCGTAGCTATGCTGCTACCTATGGGTATTGGCATTTTCTTTGGGGCACGTTTATTTCGGGTGTTACCGGAGAAGAAGTTACGCCGGGGTGTGATTGCCTTGCTGATTTTGCTTTCTGCCGTCGGAATTATCCGGGCAGCGGTGCAGGCACTGGCCTGATGTTCTGCCTGAAGCGGTAAAAAAGCGTTGAAAAATTCTCATGCTGATACATGCTTAAAGGGTGCTGAGTGAATAGGAGGTCTGACGGTGAACTTAGAAAAGATACTGGTTAACGTTGAAGCAGGGGTGGAGCATCGGTTTCTGCTGGAGAAAACCGTGCGCCTGGCCGAGGCGAGTGGTGCCCGTGTGGAGTTGTTCCGGTGCTGCTATAACACGTCGCTGCGTAACAGTTACCTGTTCGATAAAGAAGGCCTTATCCGGGCTGAGCACGGCTTTATGCATCAGGCAGAAAAGGAGCTTGAAGCACTGGCAAAGCAGCTGGCCGCAGAAGGCATCGAGGTTGATTATGATGTTTGCTGGGAGCGCCATCATGCTGACAGCCTGGTACGTAAGGTACTTCGCTATCAGCCGGATATTTTAATTCATCAGATCGAAAAACATTCCCGCCTGGGTCATTTTCTGTTTGCCCAGAGTGACTGGCAACTGATCCGTGAGTGTCCGGTGCCCTTAATGCTGGTGAAACAACATAGCTGGTCTGACGGTGGCCATGTAGCAGCTACGGTTGATCCCTTCCACGAATGTGAATCGCCGGCTGTGCTGGACAGCCATATTCTGGACTGGAGTGCTGCAATTGCTCAGCAGCTTGAAGGCGAAATGCGGGTGATGCACTGTTTTAATGTATTACCGCATTCCGCTATTTTTGATGAGCATGTGATCGCGGATTTCGAAAATATGCAGGTTAAAGTGCGCCGTGAACATATCCGGGCGCTGGATACTTTACTGGAACCGTACGGGCTGAATACAGACAGTTCCCGGGTGAACCTGCTGGAAGGAACCCCGCACCGAATGATGCTGGAGTATGCGGATGAGCATCATGTGGATTTACTGGTGATGGGGGCGGTAGCCCGGGGCGTATTTGACCGGCTGATGGTGGGCAGCACGATTGAACGGATTCTGGATTCTATTCACTGTGACATCATGGTGGTGAAAGACCCTGATTTTGAGTGCCACGTCAGCGAGTCCTGAACCGATAACTGAGTATATAAAAAACCATCCGGTCGGATGGTTTTTTATGCCTGAACTTAAGGTGCAGAAGGGGCCGGGCCGCTGGAGCCCCGTATCACCAGATGGGAATCTATTAGCTGGCTGTCGACGGGCAGTCCCTGTTCGATATTGTCCATTAATGCCTGTGCGGTGGCATCTCCCATGCGGCGGGACGGTGTATGTACACTGGTGAGCCCGGGATTGCTGACGGCGGCCCAGTCCTGATCATCAAAGCCGGTTACCGATAGTTGTTGCGGAATTCGAATGCCCTGACGCGGTGCTTCCAGCAGGACGCCCATGGCCAGTACATCGGATGTACACAGCAGGGCAGTGAAATTCAGGGGGGCCGTGAGTATGTTCTGTGCGGCTTCACAGCCGGCAGCAAAGTTCAGTTCAGTCTCACTGATGGCTGCGTCACTGATACCGGCTTCCTGCAATTCATCCAAAATGCCCTGCACCCTGATCCGGGTCCGGTCGATCAGTGCCTGTGGACCACTCAGAATGTGAAAGGTGCGGTGGCCATGATCCAGCAGATGACGGGCAATGGCTTTACCCATGGTGTAGTTGTCGTAGCCGATGGTTGGCCACGGATATTCTGCATCGAATAAGCTGGTGCAGACCAGCGGCAGATTTCGGGCAGCAATCAGATCAAGCAGTTCCGGGTCATGCTCAGCCCCGGAGAGAATCAGGCCTTCAATGCCCATTTTCAGCAACTCTTCAACCCGGCGGCTTTCGCAGTGCCGGTCAAAACCGCAAGTGGCGACGATCAGGCCATAGCCGCGGGTGGCTAGCGTCTGTTCAATGGCGTCGATAAAGCGGGCGAAAATCGAGTTGTCGATGGTGGGGATGACGATGCCAATGGTATAGCTGCGGTTCATGGTCAGGGAACGGGCGGCGCTGTTGGGAACATAGTTGAGCTGCTTGGCGGCAGCCATCACTTTATCCCGGGTATCCGGCCGTACGTTGCTGGCCTGATTAAATACCCTGGAAACGGTGGCAACTGAGACCCCTGCGAGTTTGGCGACCTGACGGACGCCGCTTTGTCCGGACACTGCTTTATTCATAGGCAAGGAGAATACTGGATCTGTAAGGGTTTGAGAAGAATTCGCTGCCGTGTTGCCACGGCAGCGTGATACTGATGCTCAGCGTTTGCCCTGAATGATCCGGTCAAGAATCATCGAGCAGATCAGAATAGCAAAGCCCGCCAGAATACCTTCACCGGTGGAGGCATATTGCAGGGCTTCAAGTACATCTTCCCCGAGACCTTTTGCGCCGATCAGCGAGGCGATGACAACCATTGCCAGGCTCATCATGATGGTTTGGTTGACCCCGGCCATGATGGTCTTGGCGGCCAGTGGCAGATCTACTTTGAACAGCAGGTATGCCGGTGTTGCCCCGAAAGAGATTGCTGCTTCACGGACGTGTTCCGGTACCCCCTGTAAGCCCAGTACCGTCAGGCGGATAACCGGCGGGCTGCCAAATACCAGGGTGGCCAGAATGGCTGCCGGTTTACCGGTACCGAAGAAGGCGATGATCGGAATCAGGTAAACGAATGATGGCATGGTCTGCATAAAGTCCAGCACCGGACGGATGAAGGTGTACACCCGGGGTTTACGGGCACAGAGAATACCCATTGGAATCCCCAGTGAGATACTTACACAGGCGGCAGCACCCAGCAGGGAGACGGTGGCCATCGCCTTGTCCCAGAAGCCCAGAAAGCCAAGGTACATCAGGCCGGCAATCGCAAAGATTGCCACTCTTGGTCCGGCACATTGCCAGGCAAGCAGGGCAATGAACAGGATGACAACCGGCCAGGGAGTGCCCACAAACAGGGTTTCCAGACCGTCCAGCAGGATTCGTACGCTGTCGGTGATATTGTTGAAGAAGCCACTGCCGGCAACTGTGGCATAGTCGAACCATTCTTTCAGGCTGGCGCTGACCCCGATACGGATGCCTTGCGGTGCCGGAAAAGTTTGCAGGGCCGACCAGGTGGTGGGGAACGAGAATTGTGCTGATGCCAGGCCGTATACCGTGGCCACAATTGCCAGTCCGGTGATGCCGCGCAGGAAAGAAACTCCGTGGGGCAGATAGCGGTCGGAACGCCACAGGGTAAAGTGCTTTTCCAGTGCCTGGTTAGCGATCAGCCCCTGAATCAGTTTAAAGACAGTCATCAGCACCAGCCCGAAAATCAGCAGGGACATGCGCTCGGTTTCCAGTGCCTGGGCCTGCTGCAGTGCCTGCTGTACGGCATTTTCCAGTGAGTTGACGATACGGTTGAGGCCGTCCACGTTCGCTGCACCGTTTTCAATGGCTGTCGCCAGTTGTTCACGGCGTTGCTCCAGGGTGGCGCTGATCCGTTCGGCCCGCAGTTTGGATTCGGCTCCCAGATCACTGAACAGGCCCAGAGATATCTGAATGCAGGCAAATGCTTCCAGTAATACAAAGACCAGAAACCAGCTCCATAATCCCCGGGCCGCAAACCATACCGGGCCCAGTAATGCGGCCATCAGGTTAAAACTGAGAACAAAGCGGTTAGCGCCGCTGATCCGGGCAAAGGCCTGACGGTAGTAAGGGCTGTTCTGCACGCAGTACTGATCGACCAGTTCATTCACTGCCTGTTGATAGGCGGCTGTGTTTTTGTCTGCTGCGGCGTGCGCTGTGTGTTGAGTGGTGCTGTTCATTCTGAACCTCCGTTGCCCTGAATGCCGCGCATTATGTCTACTCTGTCGATAACGCCGAGGGTTTTCCCGGCGTCTTCAACAATGATTGCGCCGGGCCATTCAATGGCGGTGTCGATCAGGGTGTTCAGGTCAGCATTGGCGCTGACTTTCGGAGCGTTCTGTGGCAATGGGCCATATTCGGCAATATAGGTGTCCGGGTTCTGCATCAGGGAAGCAGCATGCACGAATTTAAGACGGGATATACTGGCAACAAAATCGGCGACGTAATCATCTGCCGGGTTGGTGACGATGTCTTCCGGGGTACCGATCTGGATAATACGGCCGTCTTTCATGATCGCAATGCGGTGGCCGATACGGATGGCTTCATCAAGATCATGGGTGATGAACAGGGTGGTTTTTTTCATGACCCGGGCCAGTTGCATAAACTGATCCTGAAGCTGGCGTCGGATCAGCGGGTCAAGGGCGCTGAAGGGTTCATCCATCAGCAAAACCTGCGGGTCGGCGGCGATGGCCCGTGCCAGCCCCACGCGCTGTTGCATTCCGCCGGACAGTTCGTGGGCGTATTTGTCTTCCCAGCCATTCAGTTCGACGAGTTCCAGTACCCGGTCGGCTTCCTGCCAGCGGGTAGCTTTGGGCAGATCGCGGATCTCCAGAGGCATGGCGACGTTATCCCGGACGGTGCGGTGGGGCATCAGCCCGAAGTTCTGAAAGACCATGGCTATACGGCGGTTACGCAAATCACGTAACTGTTTGTCGTTCAGCCCGACCACGTCATCACCGTTGACACGGATATGGCCAGCTGAGGGCTCCAGAAGGCGGTTTACATGCCGTACCAGAGTGGATTTTCCGCTGCCGGATAAGCCCATGATGCAGAAAATTTCGCCTTCAGCTACTTCAAAGCTGGCGTCAGCAACGCCGACTACGCAGTTATATTCTTCCAGTACCTGTTGTTTGCTGATGCCCTGGTTTTGCACCGCATGCAGTGCTTCGCGCCAGCGGTCGCCGAAGATCTTCCAGACCCCGCTGACCTGAATGGCCGGCTGCTCGGTTAATGTATTCACCGCTACTTCCTTCTTATTCTGTTGGTTTTCGGGGGCCTGCAACCGCACGTGAATGCCGGTTGCAGATCCTGATGACAGTCGCTTCCCGCAGAAACGCTGTATGGGCAGGTTTAGCCGGTTCTACAGGCCAAGCCACTTGTCGACGGTTGCGCTGTTGGCGTCAACCCAGGCTTTGGCGACATCTGCAGGCTCTTGCTTTTCGATAACAACGGCGTGAGTCATGGCGCTGATTGCCTGATTATCCAGGTCAATGTTTTTCAGAAAGTTAGCCACTTCCGGGGCCCGCTGTTCCAGCGATTTAGAGTAGGCGACCCGAACAGTTTTTTTCGCATCGCCGCTGCTGATATGAGACTTGGTAAACCATTCAGGGTCCTGATCCGGTTGAACCATACGGTAGGTATCCGGGTTGTTTTCCGGTTCTTCCACCATGGTGACGTCATAGAGTTTATGCACGTAGTGTGGGTTATAGCAGTAGAAGACTACACCCTGACGCTTCTTGATGGCGGCAGATATTTTGGCGTAGAACACGGCTTCATCTTCGGTGGTGGGTTCGAGGAAGTCTTCGATGCCGTAGTCACGCACTTTTACCTGATTGACCTTAGTTGACCCCCAGCCCGGTGCGCCGACCCATATTTCACCTTTGCCGTCGTTGTTCAGGTCAAAGAGCTCCTGTGCTTCCGGTGTCGCCAGGTCATAAATGGAGCTGATGCCGTGTTCGGTCTTCATATAGGTCGGCATACAAAAGCCGCTGACACCTTCATACGAACCTTCGCTGAGGTTGACGGTGCCGTTTTCCACGACGTATTTGTCGGTAAAGCTTTGCTGGTTAGGCAGCCAGACGTCCGGGTGCACATCGATATCACCACGGCCTTTATCCATGCCGGCATAGATGGCAGCATTGGCCCCGGGTGCCAGACCGACTTCAGCTCCCAGCTTTTCACTGGCGACGACCTGAATCACATTGGCAATGATTTTGGCGCCGGGCCAGCTGGGTTCGCCGACTGTGATCTTGTCTGTCGCATGGGCCTGGCTGAATAGCAGACCTGTAGCACTGAGGGCGACCAGCAAAGGTTGACGTAAAGATTTCATGTTGCACTCCGGTTGTTATTGTTGGTTTAGGTGTTCGGTTATAAGAAGGATATTCCCGTACTGAGTCTTTATTGCCGTGCCTTGTGGCGCTGTGGGTCGATGAATGGCAGTTCACAGACCGTTGCGCTGAGGCGCTTCATATGGCCGTCCAGCCGGCCAATTTCCAGCTCGGTGCCGGGGGTAGCCAGTTCGGAGGCAACCCTGGCCATGGCAATGACCTGTTGCAGTTCCGGTGAGCGGGTGGCACTGGTAACGGTGCCCACAGGCTGGCGTTGCAGGTAGATATGATCACCGTGCTGAGGCAGTTCTTCCCCCTGAATTTTAAGGCCGACTAATTGTTTGCGCGGTGCCAGCCGGTTTCGTTCAATGGCTGTGCGGCCGGTGAAATCGGTATTGCGCATATCAATGGCAAAACCGAGACCGGCTTCATCCGGCTCCGTATCACCGCCGAATTCAGCACCGTTAATCATCAGGGCCGCTTCGATTCTGAGCATTTCGAGCGCATCGCCGCCCATCGGACTGATGCCCAGCCCTTCGCCGGCGGCAAATACCGCATCCCAGAGGGCAAGGGCATCCCGGTGGTCGCAGAAGAGTTCATAGCCCAGTTCACCGGTAAAGCCGCTGCGGGTGAGCATAAAGGGGATGCCGTTCCGGTTGTGGGTACGGGCAATGGCACAGCCGAACCATTTAATATTGTTCAGCTCTGGCTGGGCTGGCTGGGTGAAAACCATCCGCTGTAGCAGTTCCCGGCTTTTGGGGCCCTGAATGGCAAGGTTGCAGAGCTTGAGTGTCAGGTCTTTAACCCAGACCTTAAGGTTGTGTTCCCGGGCGATGGCTTCCAGCTGCCGGGCGGACTCATCGCTGCCGCAGCACCAGCGGAACAGCTGCGGAGCCAGCCGGAACAGGGTGCCATCATCAATCACAGCGCCCTGTTCAGAGCAGAGCAGGGCGTAGTAGCCCCGGTGAACGGATAACCGGCTGATATCCCGGGTCAGGGCCAGTTGTAGCAGCCGTTCTGCATCCGGGCCATAGATGTCCAGTTTGCGCAGGTTAGACATATCCTGCACGGTGACATTGTTCCGGCAGTTCCAGTATTCAGCGATGCTGCCGGTACTGTCGAATGCCTGTGGCACCCAGTAATTACGGGCGTTATGGAAACGTTTAGTCAGCGTACTGGTGCGCGGATGGAAGGGGGTTTCGGTACTCATAAACGGGGTTGACTCCGGTAAGGATCGGTAGGCAACAGCGCGGGGAATGGCTGCGTCCGGGCGGTAGATACGTATATGTATTTCGGTTGGGTTCCAGCCGTTGATCGGGTCAATATCATCCGGGCAGGCGGTGCTGACACAGGTAAGGTCTGTAAGGGCCTGCATGAGCACGTAATCCCCCGGCCGGGACCAGGATTCATCAGACCCCAGCTGATTGCTGACAGGATCAATCCATGAATTGAAAAAGAAATTAATGGCCGGCCAGGCAGGACGTGGCTGAATACCGTAGGGGGCATAAGCGGCGGAAATATTATCTGAACAGTTCACATGACCGGGAAATCCCCGTTCGGCATAACCGTATTCAGTACAGGCCAGGGCGAAAGTATCATGGCGACCGGCGGTGTCCTGAATCACAGCCAGCAGGGGTTGCATGTCCTGATCATAAAATTTGTCGTGTAATCCGGGCTGAGGATAGGCCCCGACCGTTAGCGAACGGCTGACGGTCGAGTCGATGTAACGTTCTCTGCCGTCTGCAAGCGCTGCAGTATTCATGGCCATAAAGTCAGAGCACTGGCGGCCTTCCACGTCGATGATCTGAATGTATTCGCCTTTGCGGACCGTATAGGCTTTTGCGGTGGCCCGGGGGATACGGAATTCTTCCTGAACGGGGCCGAGTGGCTCCGGCAAGGGTGGGTGGCTGCTGACTGAAGCCCGCCGGATACTGATGCTGACGCTTGATGCTGTTGATTCACTGCCATCAACTAACTGAGCGCTGCTGGCGGAGAGGGCGATGATCAGGCTGTAATCCTGATCGGCACGTATGATCAGTGGTTGCTCGTGTTCGGAGAATGTTTCGCTATCCAGGCCAGTGAAGATCAGATCCTGCAGTTTCAGTTGCCTTGCCAGCAGACGGCTGCGAATAGCCATCGGGTTAAATTGTTCGCCAGCATCGTCAACCGCTGCCAGTGATTCCATGAATGACGGCTGATAGCGGACGGTGCTGAGTGCGGTGGATGCGGCATCGCAGGTCAGGGCTGAGAACAGCAGGGTATTGGTTGTCAGGCTGGCATCCAGTGAAAGCAGATCGCCGCTGTTCAGGTTAATCCAGTGACAGTCGCCGGGCTCCAGTCGTATGGCTTCCTGATCATCCGGCTGCGGAAAGCCGGGATAGTATGCAGATGTATCCAGCCCGCCCCGTGAGGGTGCCCAGATAATTGTAGTTGCGTCAGCCATAGCAGGGTTCTTTTGTCAGGTTTTAAGAGTATTTGATTAAATGTAACCGGTTACATTTTCATTAAACTTAATATCCGACAGGTGACTTTGCAAGCCCTGTTGTTAAAAAAAAAGATGAAATTTTGTACAGTTAACGGGGCCGTTGGTTTAACCGTTCATGCATGTAACTGTTACATTTTCGGACGGTAAATGGCGGGAAAGATAATGCTGCCGGGGGAGCGGAGCTGATGATTGCTTATTGGGGGACACAAAAAAGGATGCCGCGGTGCATCCTTTTTCAACGTCAAACGCTTTAGATTGTAAACGTTGTATCTGCGGACCGTTTAATCAAACTGAGCCCAGATAGGCGCGTGGTCAGACGGTTTTTCCATGCCGCGGATATCGTAATCGATGCTGGCATCTGAACAGCGTTCATACAGGGCCTTAGTCACCAGCACGGCGTCGATCCGCAGCCCCCGTTTCGGTTCTGCTTCAAAGCCACGGCTGCGGTAATCAAACCAGCTGAACAGCGCATCCTCGGTCGGGTGGATTTTGCGGAAGGTGTCCTGCAGTCCCCAGCTAAGCAGGGTTGCCAGCCATTCCCGCTCTTCCGGCTGAAAACTGGCTTTACCGGTTTTCAGCCAGCGCTTACGGTTCGGTTCACCGATACCAATGTCGATATCTTCGCTGGAAATGTTCAGGTCACCCATGACGCAGACATTGGCGTCCGCAGAGCAGTGTTCGTTAAGGTGGGTTTGCAGATCCGCATAAAATTTGCGCTTGGCCGGATATTTGGTTTCATGGGCGATGTTTTCACCCTGTGGGAAATAGCCATTGAGGACGGTCACGGTTTCGCCGTCAATGTCGTATTCGCCGATAATCATACGGCGCTGGGCATCTTCTTCGTCAGTGGCAAAGCCCATCTGAATGCTGACCGGTGGCTTTTTGGAAATCAGGCATACACCGTAGTGACCTTTCTGGCCGTGAAATTCAACGTGATAACCCAGGTCGGTGATCATCTCTACCGGAAACTCGTCGTTATGTACTTTAATTTCCTGAATGCCGATAACGTCAGGCTGGTGCTTATCGATGAGCGCTTTAATCTGATGAGGGCGAGCACGTAAGCCATTGATGTTGAAAGAGATGAGTTTCATTGTAAATCCGTAAGGCTGAATCGAAAGCCAATAAGTTACTCTGCAGGCCGCTAAAGATCAATTGCTGACCGGGGTAGGAACAGGGATGTTTTGTTTATAGCTTTTTGTGATTCTTAAAAAGCATGTTTATAAGTCTTTGCTATAAGTATTGTTGATTATCTTTATTGGCAGTTAGCCGTCCAAACAGGTAGATTAGCGTCTTTATATGGCCGCAGGTTGTCGCGGTTTTGATTGATATTCGCAGCGCAGTACGTGGCGTAACAGAAAAGAGGAATAATTGTGGCAGAGTTCGATTTTGATCTGTTTGTAATTGGTGCCGGTTCAGGCGGTGTACGTGCCGGCCGTATGGCTGCTGCCATGGGTGTTAAAGTAGGTATGGCTGAAGACCGTTACATGGGCGGTACCTGCGTAAACGTGGGTTGTGTACCGAAGAAGCTGTTTGTATACGGTTCTCACTATCAGGAAGATTTTGAAAATGCGGCCGGTTTTGGCTGGGATGTAAAAGCCAATGGTTTTGACTGGCCGACCCTGCGTGACAACAAGACGAAAGAGATTGAGCGTCTGAATGGCATTTACCGCAACATGCTGAAGAATGCCGGGGTAAACCTGATTGAAGGCCGGGCACGTATTACCGGGCCGAATTCTGTTGAAGTATCCGGTCAGGAATATTCTGCTGAGCGCATTCTGGTTGCGACCGGCGGCTGGCCGTTTGTGCCTGAGTTTGAAGGCAGCGAACACGCTATTACGTCTAACGAAGTCTTTTATCTTGATGAATTCCCCAAGCGTGCGCTGGTGGTCGGCGGCGGTTATATAGCCGTTGAATTTGCCGGTATCTTTGCCGGTCTTGGTGCTGACACGTCCCTGATTTACCGGGGAGACATGTTCCTGCGCGGTTTTGATGAAGAAGTACGCCGTTTCACCGCTGAAGAAGTGGCGAAGAAGGGTGTAAATCTGCGCTTCAATAACAACATCACCAAGATTGAAAAACAGTCTGACGGCAGCTTACTGGCGCATATGACAGACGGCACGGTTCTGGAAGCGGATACCATTCTGTATGCGACCGGCCGGGTGCCAAATGTTACTGATCTGGGGCTGGAAACGGTGAACGTTGAGCAGCAGAAGAACGGTGCCATTGTAGTGAACGATAATTTCGAAACCAGTGAACCGTCCATTTATGCGATTGGCGATGTGATCGACCGTGTTCAGCTGACACCGGTAGCACTGGCTGAAGGTATGGCACTGGTACGCAACCTGTTTGGCGGCCAGGATCAGAAAGTGGATTACAACCTGATCGCAACGGCGGTTTTCTGCCAGCCTAATATCGGTACCGTAGGCTTGTCAGAAGAGCAGGCCCGTGAACAGTACGCTAACGTGGATGTCTATAAATCATCTTTCCGTGCGATGAAGCATACGCTGAGCGGCAGTGACGAAAAAACCTTCATGAAGATGCTGGTGGACCGTGATACCGATAAGGTACTGGGTATTCACATGGTAGGTGCTGATGCCGGCGAAATCATTCAGGGTATGGCGGTTGCACTGAAAGCAGGGGCCACCAAGGCAGTATTTGACTCAACCATTGGTATTCACCCAACCTCTGCGGAAGAGTTTGTAACCATGCGTGAGCCGGCTAAATAAGCCAGTTGATATGCACAAAAAAACGCGCCTTATGGCGCGTTTTTTTTCGTAAGTAGTCGCAGTGGGTACAGAAGATTATTGGGCGATCTGTACCTGGTCCCGGCCGTTCTCTTTCGCTTTGTAGAGTGCGGCATCTGCCCGGTTGGTACAGGCTTCCGGGGTTTCACCGGGAATCAGTTCAGCCACGCCGAAAGACGATGTGATTGAGCTGATAACTTCGCCGGATTTTTTCTGTTTAATGCGGATGGCTTTGATTTTACCCCGAATTGTTTCGGCCAGTGCTGCCGCTGTGGCAGTGTCTTTCCCGGGCAGTAATACGGCAAATTCTTCGCCGCCAAAACGAACCGGCAGCAGTGGCGGCAAGCACAGTTCTTTGACCATCTTGCCGACGTATTGCAGCACTTTATCGCCCATCAGATGGCCATAGGTGTCATTGAATTTTTTAAAGTGATCAATGTCGATCATTATCAGGGTAACTTTGGCGTCCTGGCTGCTGGCGATCTGGTTGAATTCCATGTCGAATACCCGGCGGTTGAACAGGCCGGTGAGGGCGTCAACACTTGCATCCTGACGGGATTTTTCCAGTTCCTGCTTGAGAGTGGCAATTTCTGCCTGCGCTTCGTCGATCTTGCTCTGGAACTGTTTGGTGGTCTCGCTCATGGCCTGGGTGTTGGCTGTCAGTTTTTCAATGATTCCTGCGACATTCTCATCCATCTCAATGAGATGGCTTGCCTGCAGTGCCTGAAGGCTGTCTTCCAGAACGTCATTGAAGGCTTCAGTGTTCTGAATGGTGCTGCTGGCTTCGTTTTCCAGGCTGCCCATAACCGCCATTAATGCGGTTTGCAGGTCTTCAGCGTTATCAATTTCTTCCTTAATGAGGAAGTCACGAAACATTTGTTCACTGATAATACTCGGGCAGGTGCCATAGGTTTCCAGGGCTTTGTCCATCTGGGTGTTCAGACCCGGAATGACATTGGATACGTAGGCGTACCAGAGTGAATAATTAAGCGGGTTAGGTGGAATGCTGTATTTAACCATCAGAGGGATAGCCTGACGGAGGCATTCTGCAGCCTGATTTGGATTATCTGCGAACTTCATACGACCTCTTCTGCGAGTGCAATCGTTATATCAACAAGTACAACAATCAAACGAAACTGATTTTCTACTTAGTAGTTATCTATCGGCTTGATTTGGCGGAACTTTATAGTTTATTGAAAATAATTAAACAACTGTTTAAAGCTGGGATGCGCCTTTTTAGCGATCCTCGCACGAGGTGAAGCAGTGCTGAAATAAGACTATAGGTTAACGTTTACTGTTTGAACAATTTAAATGCGGATACTTGATGCAGATCAGACACTTAACTTTGCAGTAAGGGGAATTTGCGTGCTAAGTCCCCAATATTTGGTGATTGCTGTCTGAAGTGTGGCAAAGGTCGGTTGCTGCGTGTATCTGCTGATGGCGCAACGTGTCGGGTGATGTTCAGCCGCGTCCGTGTATTTAATCGTCGCAGCTGAGGGTGACTTTATGCTGGATGGGTTGAAGGGCCTGTCGAAGGTCATCCAGTTGGTGAGCTTCAATCCGGCCCCGGATAATCAGTTGGTCTTCAAATAAGCGTTCTTCGACGTCGATGCTGAAGCGGCTGATCAGCTGTTCAAGGTCACCGGTCAGGTCATAGCCGGCGCGCAACGCTATGTCTGCCTGGGGAACGACCGCTTCGGTTTCAAGCAGTTTAATGCTTTCGTTCAGGCTCTGGCCATAAGCGCGAACCAGTCCGCCGGTGCCCAGTTTTACACCGCCAAAGTAACGGGTCACCACTGCGCAGATTTGCCCCATGCCGGAGTGACGGAGGATATTCAGCATGGGTTGTCCGGCTGTGCCTTTAGGTTCGCCGTCGTCACTGCAGTTCCACTGCAGCGGATCTTCCGGATAGCCGGCGACATAGCTCCAGCAGTTGTGATTTGCTTTGGGATGCTGGCGGCGGATGCTATTGATAAAGGCTTCTGCTTCTGCCCGCCCTGAAACTGGCGAGATGTAACAGATAAACCGGCTGTGCCTGATGAGGATTTCGCTGCTGACAGCGGCACTGGGGCGTAAATAGGTTTTCATTGTATCTCGCGATGGCTGCTGCCAGTGTACCGGACTAACAGGTTCAGATGACCGAACCAGGCATGTTTGCTAAGTTCGGCGTTGAGTGTTTCCTGCAGGTGCGGCAGTTCATAGGCAGCAGTATCCCGACTGTTGAGTTGCAGATCAATCTCTATGGCATCGGTGTGATAATGCAGGTTCAGCCGGTGGATGTTCAGTGCGGTTGCATCAAGGTGATCCAGTATTTCGAATATATGGCGGCTGATTTCAACCCGGTTAGGCAATACCTGGCAGTAGTTTTCCGCTTCATCGTCATAGGTGTCGATATGAAAAATTACATGCTTAATATCCGGGAAACGGGCCCGTAGCCGGTATACGGCCATGTCACCGATAAAGTGTCCTTCTGAGGCCGTGAGATAAGGCGCTATCTGCAGGTGTATTTCCAACAGAATGTGGCTGGCCATGCGGCGGCTTTTGAAGCTGTGTACGCTGAGAATGCCTTCAACCTGCATGATTTCATCAGTATAGGCCTGAACATCTTCTTCGGGTAATGCCGTATCAAGAAGCTCCTGAACACATTTCCAGCTCAGCTCAATGCCGATTTTTGCCACAATGAAGCCAACCAGAATGGCAGCAACCGCATCCAGCCAGGCAAATCCGCTCATGGCACCTGCAATGCCTACAAATACAATGACTGATGACAGTGCGTCAGTCCGGCTGTGCCAGGCATTTGCGATGAGCAGGTCAGATTTGAGTTTCTTACCGATTGCCAGGGTGTAGCGGAAGATCACTTCTTTAGCGACAACAGAGATAGCCGCGACGAGCAGTGTGGGCCATTCCGGGATCAGTAATTGGGTGCCGGTGATCAGGGTGTGCAGGCTGTCGTAGGCAATGGCACCGGCGACTAAAATCAGCAGTCCGCCCAGAATGATGGTGCCCAGTGTTTCGAAACGGGCATGGCCCCAGGGATGTTCTTTGTCCGGTTCCTGATGGGAGTATTTCAGTATGACAATGACCATGAAGTCCGTCAGCAGATCAGACAGGGAGTGAATGCCGTCAGCGACCAGTGCGCTGGAGTGGGCAATGCTGCCAATCACTATCTTAATAGCTCCCAGCAGTGCGTCGAGAATAGCGCCGATCAGGGTGATTTTCTGAGCTTCGGATTGAGGTGTCATGGTTTGAATAATAGCTGCTGTCTGTTGAGTTCGTCTGAATCTGGAGGGGAGATACTAATGGGTCTTGTGTAAGTGCTCCAGCGTCAGGGTCAAAAAGATGCAAAATAAACCTGAAAAAAATCAGTAAACCGTATTGACTTTGCTCTGTCACAGTAATGACGCGGTTTTGCAATATAGTGTGGGAAAAATACCGCTTTATTCCGAAAAAGTCAGTTTTGATGTTTATAACGTATTGAAAAATAAGAATTAAAACAGGTGGTTAAAAAGTGATCAGATTGTGTGTATCAGCACAGTAATGGGGCTGTTAGCGCCTTTTTCGCTGGCTACCCACAGCGTTATCCACAAGATATGTGAGTAGATCTTTTCAGGCCCTGTGGTAGCGGTGTTTAACGCCGGTTGGGGAAAACATTCCTGTTTGTTTTATGTGATTAAAAGGGCGAAACATGCTTTTCAGAACAGACGCTTATCTGTGCATGGTCTGCGAAGTTTTGCTGTGTTTTTCTACGACTAAGGGATAAGGCGGGGAAGTATGATCCGGGAAGGCTAACCCTTATGATGGCGGCAATTTCTGAAAACTGTCTGCAACGGAGTATGGACCTGATTATGAATGGCCCGGATTTGATCGCGCTGGTGTTACCTCTGGCACTGTTTGCGGTGATGTTCGCCGTGGGGTTGTCATTAACATTATCGGATTTCAGAGCACTGCGGTTCCGGCCCGGGCTACTTGTGCTGGGGCTGATGTTACAGTTGCTGTTATTGCCGTTACTGGGCGTTGCAGTGATTATGCTGTTCGGATTGCCTTCAATACTGGCTGCCGGGCTGATGATCCTTACCTTTGCGCCGGGCGGCGCGACGTCTAATCTTATTTGTCTGTTATGCCGGGCGGATACCGCATTATCTGTCAGCCTGACAGTGTTGTCCGGTCTGATCATTCCTTTTTCCCTGCCTTTATTGAGTGTGCTTACGTTGCAGCAGTTACAGCTGGACGGGCTGGTCATGGCGTTTCCGACCGGTGCTGCCATCGGGAAGTTACTGGCGATCGGGGTAGTGCCTGTGGTGCTGGGGATGTTATGCCGTTACTGGCAACCTGCCCGGTGTATACGGATGCAGCCCTGGGTAAAAGCGATCGCCGGACTGATTATGCTGCTGGTGGTCATCATGCTGACGGCGACACAGCTTAAGGAATTACTGCAACTTATGCCTGTACTGGGGCCGGCAGTTCTGACACTGGCAGTGACGTCGATGCTGACGGGATTTCTGATTAGCCGCCGGTGTGGTGCACTGAAGCCTCAGGCACTGACACTGGCCATCGAAACGGGTATCCAGAATGCCGGTACCGCTCTGGTCATTACCGCTGTGATTCTGCAGAGCAGTGATATGTCGGCTGCAGTGTTGCTGTACGGCATTCTGATGCAGCTACCGGCATTTGGGCTGATTATCTGGCGAAATTTGCCGGGGCGAACCGGAGGTGAATCATTTGTACTGAGATAACCTTTCGGGGTGTGAATCCGTCTGTTTGTAACCATTGTGTGCTTCGTGGCTTTGATCAGACTGGCAGATCGCTCTGTTTGCGCTAGGTTTATCAGATTAAGCGTTCTTTTATGCTGGCGGAGAACGGAAAAGGTGTGTTTTTCTGTTCATTCCGCAGGTGCGGCGTCGGGATGTATCTTTCGCAAGGTGAATGTATAGACCTTAGTGGGAGTATCAGCCTAAGGGATAGTATTTTATTACCCGGTGCGACAAGCTTTTTTGATCATAATCAGTATAATCAGCGCCACAATTTCCATCATGGGCGGGAATTCTGCTTCGTTACTGACGAAAGCTGGTTCATTTACCCAGATGGATGCTGCAGCAACTAAACTGCAGAAGCTCTTTACCCAGTGCTGCCACTGCAGGGTGAAATACAGTGTATCTGTATTGTTGCGGTGCAGTGTTGATAGCAGCGTTAATATCCAGGTTTAAATGGCGGAGATTTATGACCTCGAAAACTGTTGATGTATTACTGGTGGGTGCCGGTGCGATGAGCACCACGTTGGGTGTGTTGCTGAAACAACTTGACCCTTCCATGAAAATTGCCATGGTAGAGCGGCTTGACCATGTGGCGAATGAAAGTACCGATGCGATGAATAATGCCGGTACTGGCCATGCGGCATACTGCGAGCTGAACTACACAGCTTTACAGGACGATGGCAGCATCAGTACCGATAAGGCTTTTAGCATTAACGCGTCTTTCGAGGCCAGCCTGCAGTTCTGGTCTTATCTGGTTGAGCAGGGCTGCCTGCCTGATCCCGAACAGTTTATCAGCAACGTGCCGCATCAGAGTCTGGTGTGGGGAAAAGAGAATGTTGCTTTTCTGCGCAAACGTTTTGATGCCCTGAGCAAGCGTGCTCAGTTTGCTGATATGGAATATTCCGAAGATCCGGCTGTGCTGAATGAGTGGATGCCGCTGGTGATGCAAAACCGTCCGGTGGACGAGCCTGTGGCAGCAACCCGTGTGCGTTACGGTACCGATGTTAACTTTGGATCCCTGGCACGTAACATGGTGAATTACCTGGAGCAGCAGGACAATTTTGACTTATTACTTGGCCATGCCGTTGAAGATCTGACCCAGTACAGTGACGGTGACTGGCGGGTTGAGCTCAAGTCGCTGAAAGGTAAAGAAACCAAACTGAGGGCGAAGTTTGTCTTCCTCGGTGCCGGGGGCGGAGCTCTGCCGCTGTTGCAGAAGTCCGGTATCAGTGAGGGTGATGGTTACGGCGGTTTCCCGGTCAGTGGTCAGTGGCTGGTATGTAATAAGCCAGAGATTGTTGAGCAGCATATGGCTAAGGTGTATGGCCAGGCACCGATCGGTGCGCCGCCAATGTCTGTGCCTCACCTGGACAGCCGTGTGATTGACGGCGAACGGGCGCTGCTGTTTGGGCCTTTTGCCGGATTCACCACCAAGTTCCTGAAGGAAGGCTCAGTGCTGGATATGCCACTGAGTGTGCGGCTGAATAACCTGAAGCCGATGATGTCGGTGGGCGCCAAGAATATGGATCTGACCCGCTACCTGATCAGTGAAGTGATGCAGTCTCACAGTGACCGTGTTGATGCGCTTCGTCGCTTCTTCCCCGATGCTAAAGATGAAGATTGGGAGTTGTCTTATGCCGGACAGCGGGTTCAGATCATCAAAAAGGATGCTAAAGGCAAGGGCAAGCTGGAGTTCGGTACGGAAGTAATTTCTTCTGCCGATGGCCGTCTGGCGGCGCTGCTGGGTGCATCACCGGGCGCATCCACAGCAACCATGACTATGATCGATGTGATTTGTCGCTGCTTCCCTGAACAGATGGCGACCCCTGAGTGGCAGGCGAAACTGAAGCAGATGGTTGAATCTTATGGTGAAGATCTGGTTGCTGATGAAGACCTGCTGCGCCGGGTACGTAAACGTACCTTGTCAGTACTTAAAATTGATGACCAGTACGGTGCTTAAACGCGGCCATTTCTGAGTATTTATGTAAAAACCGCAGCCTGAAGCTGCGGTTTTTTTTGTTCTGCAAAATATTATTCGAACACCAGACGGATGTAATGGGTTGCCTGAGGCTTTAGCTGAATCCTTCCGCTGACCAGGTAGTCACTGTTCGGGTTCCCGGATTTCATATAATAAGCACCTTCTGCCAGAGTGAGTGCTGCTTTGTTGCCCTGCTGTAATCTGATCGGGTTGAGCAGTTCACCGTTGTCACTGATCGGAAACAGATAGGTATTGCAGTTTACCGGGCCGCTTTGTGGGTGAATGCAGCCGCTGAGGATAACCCTGGTCTGCGGTGCTGTTTCCGGAATTTTATCGCGGATCAGAATGGTGCCGTAGTTACGGCGGGTTTTGCTGGGTTGGTGGGGGGATACTGACTGGCGGGCAATGGTGCGGATATTAATTGTTTCTGTGCGGGCAGCCGTTTGGCTTTCAGATGGCAGCTGTTGTGCGCAGCCGCTTAAGAGAATGGCTGTCAGGCAGAGTATGCCGCTGAAAATGCCTGATTGCTTGCCTGATGCTGATTGCACGTAAACTGCCATGGGTGTCGGTTACTGACGTACACTTTTAAGCGGATATCCGGATCCGGCTGCCAGTGGTACAAAGAGTGCCCATAATGGCAACCGGATATTGATTTTGCAATATAAATCAGTGGATTAAACAGTTTCCGGGTGATTAATCCTTAGCCGTCATCACGCTGAGCCATGTAACGTTCAATGGTATCAACCACTGCCTGTGTCTGGCTGTCTATTTCCAGATTGATTGTGTCGCCGGGCTGAACCGTACCAAAGGTTGTGACCGACAGTGTCTCCGGAATCAGGTAGACATTGAATCCGTTGTCGCTGACTTCGCCGACGGTGAGGCTGCAGCCATTCAGAGCCACAAAACCTTTTGGCATGATGTACTTCATGAATTCAGGGGCGACATCAAACCAGAGGATGCAGTTGTCTGTCGGCATGTCTTTACTGCGGAGGGTGATCTGGCTGTGAACATGGCCGGATAGCAGGTGTCCGCCGATTTCGTCGCCGAAGCGGGCGGCCCGTTCAAAGTTAACTGCATCTCCCAGTGTCAGTGCGCCGAGATTCGTCACCCGCAGGGTTTCCATAATAAGGTCAAAGTGTACCTGCTGATCGCTGAAGCCAGTGATCGTCAGGCAGGTGCCGTTAACGGCGATGCTGGCACCGGTTTGCAGGTTTTCACAGTGATCGGCCGGCAGTTCCAGTGTGAGACGCATAAAGTTTTCGTGTCGCGCCAGCTGGGTGACAGTGGCAATGCCTTGTACGATACCGGTAAACATAATTGTCTCTCATCTGTAGGCAGCCAGGCTGCCGGAAAGGGAAGGCCGGTAGTGATGGCCTGTATGAGCTCCTATATAGAGATCCATTGGCCGGATTTCAAGGTATAAGGTTGTAAAGAGTCTTTCAGGCAGTATTCTGATATGACGGCCTGATAAGGAATGGGGAAATGATATGCATATACTGATTAGCGGTGGTACCGGGTTCATCGGTCAGTCTTTGGTGCCGGTGTTACTGGCGGAAGGCCATTCTCTGACCCTGTGGTGCCGTTCGGCAGAAAAGGTACGGCGTTTATACGGTGACAGTGTCAGTGCGGTAACTGCACCGGATGCTGTGGAAGATGGTGCCCTCATTGATGCAGTCATTAATCTGGCTGGCGAAGGTATTGCTGATGCCCGCTGGTCTGCGTCACGTAAACAGGTTTTGCTTGATAGCAGGTTGTCAGTCACCGATGCGCTGGTTGCATTGATTGAGCGGCTGGAGCGTAAGCCTGCGGTACTGCTGAGCGGTTCAGCTATTGGTTATTATGGTAGCCAGCCCCCGGAAAAAGAGTTGGCTGAGGATGCTGAGCCTCATGTGGAGTTTGCACACGAGCTTTGTCAGCGCTGGGAAAACAGTGCTTTACGCGCTGAAGCCTCCGGTGTGCGGGTATGTCTGTTGCGCACCGGGATTGTGCTGGGCAAAGGAGGGGCGTTAGCAAAAATGCTGCCGCCATTCAGGCTGGGGCTTGGTGGCCGGATCGCTGCCGGTCAGCAGGTGATGTCCTGGATTCATATTCAGGATGAGCTGGCGATTATTCTGTATCTGCTTAAACATTCTGAGTGTTCCGGGGCCTACAACCTGACAGCGCCGGGCGCGGTCAGTAATGCTGAGTTCAGTGCTGAGCTGGGCCGGGCACTGCACCGTCCTGCAGTGATGCCGTTGCCGTCGATAATCCCCCGGCTGATGCTGGGAGAGGGGGCCGTGCTGTTGCTGGAAGGGCAGAGAGTCTGCCCAAAGCGGATTGAGGAAGCAGGGTACCGGTTCAGTTATCCTGAGTTGTCAGGAGCCCTTGAGGCAGTGCTGGCAGGCTGGTAGTTACAGGGTTTGCAGCAGGGCTGTCTGGCGGTCACGTATCTTATACAGTGCGTTGGCAAGAAGATCCCCGGCCCAGTCATCAGCATCATGTTCATTGATGTGATTTTCCAGATCAATCAGCAGGAGCTCCAGAGTTTTACTGCCGCTGGCATTGATCATGTCCATGCTGTTGTGAATTTCCTGTTCGGGCCAGAGGTAGCGGGCCCATTCAAGCATCATTAACCGGGCTTCCAGCGCCATGCCCTGATGGCAGGCCTGAATCGCCGCGTTAAAGGCTTCTTCTTCAGCAACCTGTATGGCCATCAGGTCGGTGGCATCCAGTTCTTCATCAACGCTGCTGATCGTTTCGGCGTCTTCTGTCAGAGGCAGTGAAGGGGCAAACGGGTCCTGTTTTATTTTGCGCAGCCGGGCGAAGGTGTATAGCCAGCCAAGTGCGCAGAGAATGCTGAAGCCTGCGAGTAGCCAGACGATGAATGGCAGGCTGTTATCTTGCTGTGTAGTCAGTGGTACAGGTGTGGCTGTTTCCTGCTGTGTTTCCGCCGGTGCCGGAATGTCAGGCACGCTAACGGTTTGTGTCGTGGCCGTTGTCAGCATGGCTTCCGGAGCGGCTTTTTCCATGGCTGTTTGATTCATGGCTGTTTGATCCATGGCCGCGTTATTTATCTTTTCCGCAGGGGGGAGGCTTTCGCCGATACTGATCGGAGCTGCGCCGGGTATAACCCGTAAGATGGCGCTTGGGAGTGTGGCTCTTTCATTCCTGTCCCGTTCAGTATTCCACCATGAAATAATGATTTGGGGCAGAGTGACTTCGCCCCGTTCGGTTGGAATGATGGTAATTACCTCGGTGCGGCTGCTGGTCAGTCCGGCCCCGGTAATTTCTTCATTCAGGGTGACTTCTTCAATGGCGATCCGGGCCAGTTCATTTCTCAGAGGCATCAGTGATGGCAGGTTACTGGCCGGTACGCCCTGAGCGGTGAGAGTGATGGTTCGTCTGATGGCTGCTCCCGGAACCAGTGGTTCAGGCATTTTCCAGCTTTCTGCGATGCTTACTTTGCTGCTGGGCAGCCAGAAGCCGGGCGGGTCCTGTTGTGCCTGGTTCAGAATCGCGATATTAAGCGGTGGGCTGGTGACGGCAGTGGCGCCCGGACCGTTACGGAAACTGGCCTGAGGGATAATTAGCCGACCCGGTTGCAGAGGAAATATGGCGTAATTATGTTCCAGTACCTGATAGCTTTCGCCCTGAAAACGGGTGCTGTACTGGCGGGGTTCTCCCAGTGGTTTTACTTCCGCGTTGTCGATTTCCGGTTGTTGCAGGTGTGCCAGCTGGCTCAGTGATTCCTGATGAAACACTTTGATACTATAAAGTAACTGGCTGTTGACGTAGAGCTCGTTATTATCGACGTTGTGTTCGATAAATTCTGTTTGCAGGGCAACAGCAGGACGGCTCTGGTTTGCCAGTACAGTCAGTGAAATGGGTGGGCTGACTTCATCGTTGATGCGCAGTTCAGGGATTTGCAGTTCTCCACCGGAGCGGGGGCGCAGTAAAATTTGCCAGCGGCTGCTGTAAGTGTTGTTGCCATTGGTATGGCTGGATACACTCATCTGTTTACTGCCCAGGAAATGAAAATCTTTATTCAGCGGAGAAAAGTCCGGGCGGCGTGCGCTGCGCTGATCAACTTCGACGGTTAGCAGTACGGTTTCGTTTTCATTGATAGCATAGCGGTCCAGATAGACACTGACCTGCGCCTGCAGTAAACCTGAAAAGAGCAGGCTGATAAGGCCCGACAGGGTGACAGAAAAATTACGTAAGCGATGCATGCTGGCAGGTGAAATCCTGATTCGCTGATGGTCAACAGGCCGGTGGCTGTCAGATGTCAGTACCGGGCATTTAAGCCTAGGATTATAACCGGGTTTTCGGTAAATCCCAGCAGCGATGAGCGGCGGGTCTTAAAAAGCCGGCAATATCCGTCATTATGTATCCCTAAGGTGTGAATCCGGGACTAATTATCATGGAACCCTGTTATTTTCCTGATATAAAATACCGGCAACATTATGGTCAGTTTTAAGCGGGATTATGCAGCAGATTATTGTTGATATCAGCCTCAGCAGTGAAGAGTTTTTACAGCATTATCGTGGTACAGCGAAAAATGTTATTGCCCGGAGCCGGGATGGTCGGCGTATTCGTTTTCCGGCTGAGATACTGCGGCCCTTTTTATTACACAGCGGAATCAGCGGCAGTTTTGTGATTCGCTTCGATGATCAGGGAAAATTTAGCGATATCCGGCGTTTATAGGGGGTTGGCTTTTTACTCTGTTTCACTGATTGCTTATAATGCGGCCTGAATTTAAACCGATATGTGGCCGCCAATGTTATATCAACTCGCTCGCTCCGCGCTGTTCCAGCTTGACCCTGAAGTTTCCCATGATCTGACCCTTAAGAGTATGCAGCTGATGGGTAGCAGTGGTCTGGATAAATTGCTGGCGTGTAAACAGCCTGAGTTGCCTGTTCGGGTGATGGGAATAGATTTTCCTAATCCGGTGGGGCTGGCTGCCGGTCTGGATAAGAACGCTGTCGCCATAGATGCGATGTCTTCACTGGGGTTTGGTTTTGTGGAAGTGGGCACTGTGACGCCGCGTCCGCAGCCTGGTAACCCAAAACCGCGTATCTTCCGTCTGCCTCAGCAACACGCCATCATCAACCGGATGGGGTTTAATAATCTGGGCGTTGATACCTTACTTGAGAATGTTGCCCGAAGCCGTTACCGCGGCGTGCTGGGCATTAATATCGGCAAGAATATTGATACGCCGGTTGAGAATGCGCTGGATGATTATCTGCTGTGCATGCGTAAGGTTTACGATAAGGCCACATATATTACGGTGAATGTATCGTCACCGAATACGCCGGGCCTTCGTAACCTGCAGTTCGGTGACTCTTTGAATGAGTTGCTGGAGAACCTTAAAGAAGAGCAGGCGAAGCTGGCGCAGGTATTCGGTAAGTATGTGCCGGTCGCCGTCAAAATTGCACCGGACATGAACGAAGAAGAGTTTGGCCTGGTTGCGGCATCTCTGAAGCAGTTTGAGCTGGATGGCGTTATAGCAACCAATACGACTCTGTCCCGTGAGGGGGTTGAAGGCCTGCAGCACGGTGATGAGGCCGGTGGTTTAAGCGGTGCGCCGGTTCGCAGTGGTTCTACCCGGGCGGTTCGTATTCTGGCCCGTGAGCTGGACGGTGCTTTACCGATTATCGGTGTGGGCGGCATTACTGACGGTTTTGATGCCCGTGAAAAGATTGAAGCGGGTGCCAGCCTGGTGCAGATTTACAGCGGTTTTATTTATCAGGGGCCGGCGCTTATCCGTGATTCGGTGAATGCCATTGCTGAGCTGGGGAATGGCTGAGGGGTTTTTGCCGGTTAATTTTTCCGGATAAGAAGAAGGGCCTGAAACAGACGTTTCAGGCCCTTTTTTAAGGCTTAGGAAATGTGAAAATTTAAACCGGATCCCCGCCGTTTCCGTTGAGGCGGGGGTGTCGGGTGTTAATGAAGAGACGGGTTGATATTAATAGCGGAGACCCCGGACTGGCCATTCCAGTGTGCTTCGCGGCCTTCTCTCCAGCCACTCATCCAGTGACTGCGTAAATCATTGACGTTATTGACAGGACATTCGTCCCGGGATTTGCCAATCAGGCCTGCCTGAAAACCACGGTTGAAAAGTACGGAGGAACGATCTCGCTTTTGTCTTTTCATAAGACAACCTCTCTTTAAGGTTTAACATTGAAGGCAGGATAGCCGTCCTCTGGAATCCATTAGGGGTCGGGTGACTCTTGGTAATCTGCCAGCAATAATAGCTATCCATTTCTCTGTGGATCAGGGGCAGGGTGTTCTTGCTCCTGAATATCGCACTTCACCATTTATACTCAATTCAGCATTGCTGTGTAATTAAAAAAGCATATTAACGGTACGGTTTTAATAAATTTGTAATCTTCGCACATGCAATAAGGCTGGTTTTTCAAATAGTTAATCCGGCCAGGTTTTTTTCAAATAAATGTTTGAAATATTTTCATCTGATATGGCGCAATATTTGTACTGTTTTGACGTTATGAAAGTTGCCTTTCGGTGATTTTGATCTAGCGGTACCGGTTTACGGGAGGTGTGGCTGGTGTTATGTGTGTTGGCGCGTTACCATGCGCTTCCTGACAATCTGTGTCCCGCATCCATCTATTTGAATCCTGTCTGCCATGAATTTTTTTGCTACCTGTCCCAAAGGCCTGGAGCCTGTTTTATTTAGTGAACTTGAAACCCTGGGGGTGAGCGATTGTCGCCAAACCCTGGCGGGAGTGAGTTTTGCCGGTGAGCTGGCAGAAGCGTACCGGGTGTGCCTGTGGTCGCGGGTGGCTAACCGGGTATTACTGGTATTACATGAAGCGGATGAGGTTGAGACCGCTGATGATCTGTATCAGGCGGTGCGTGCAGTTAGCTGGCTTGATCATTTGCGTGCCAGCGGCACGCTGACCGTCGACTTTTCCGGTCAGTCACAGGCGATCAGCCACAGCCGTTTTGGTGCTCAGAAAGTGAAGGACGGGATTGTTGATCAGATCCGTGAACAGACCGGGCGACGTCCGTCGGTTGACCGTGTGCGCCCTGACTTACGGGTGAATGTGCGTCTGAACCGTGGCAAGTTACGGGTGTGTCTGGATTTGTCCGGTGACAGTTTGCACCGTCGTGGTTATCGCTTGCAGGCGGGTAAAGCGCCGATGAAAGAGAATCTGGCAGCGGCCCTGTTATACCGTAGTCAGTGGCAGGATTTTTACAGCCAGGGTCAGGGGTTGATCGACCCTATGTGTGGTTCGGGTACTTTACTGATTGAAGCGGCGATGATGGCCGCAGATATCGCCCCGGGGTTGCAGCGCCGTGAATACGGTTTTACTCACTGGCCGCAACATAAGGCGTCCGTGTGGCGTGAGCTGATAGAAGATGCGCAGGCGCGCCGTGATGCAGGTCTGGCCGCGGTAAATATTAAACTGGCGGGTTTTGATTCTGATGCCAAAGTGTTGGCAACAGCGCAGGAAAATGCCAGCCGTGCCGGGGTGGATCATCTGATGCATTTTGAACGCCGCGAGTTAGCGAAACTGTCGCGGCCGGCAAAAATGGAGCAGGGTCTGCTGCTGACGAATCCACCTTACGGTGAGCGTCTGGGCGATGAACCAACGCTGTATTTTTTGTATCAGCATCTTGGTGAGCGGCTTAAGGCAGATTTTGCCGGTTGGCGTGCCGCAGTATTTACCGGTAATCCTGAGCTGTGCAAGATGATGAAGCTGGCGGTGGATAAGCGCTACAAGCTGTATAACGGTGCGCTGGAAAGTCAGTTGCTGATGTTTGATATTCGTGCGCGAACTGCTGAAGAGGTGGCGCAGGCAGCGGAAAAAGCACAGCAGGATCAGGAAAAGTATAAAACAGAAGTCGGTGCGGTGGCCTTGTCTGAAGGGGCGACCATGTTTGCCAACCGGGTGAAGAAGAATCTGAAGCAGTTGGGTAAATGGGCCCGTAAGCAGGATATCAGCTGTTACCGTATTTATGATGCGGATTTGCCTGAATATGCGGTTGCCGTGGACCGCTACGGTGACTGGTTGCATGTGCAGGAATACGCAGCGCCTAAAAGTGTGGATACCGTTAAGGCTTTTGAGCGGGTGCAGGAGGTTATGCAAGTCCTGCCTGGTTTGCTTGAAATGCCGGCGGACAAGGTTGTGCTGAAGCAGCGGCGTCGTCAGCAGGGGACCAGTCAGTACGAAAAACAGAACGCCACTGAGCATTATTTTGAGGTGCAGGAAGGTGGTTGCCGGATTCTGGTAAACCTGCAGGATTATCTGGATACAGGTTTGTTCCTGGATCACCGGCCGGTACGCCTGCAGATACAGCAAGAGTCTGCCGGTAAAGATGTGCTGAACCTGTTCAGTTATACGGCGACGGCTTCATTGCATGCAGCTAAAGGCGGTGCCCGTTCGACCACCAGTGTTGATATGTCGGCAACCTACCTTAACTGGGCACGTAAGAACTTTGCCCTGAACGGTTTTGCTGAAACCCGGCATCATTTTCTGCAGGAAGACTGTATTAAGTGGCTGAAGGTACAGAAAGGGCAGCAGTTTGATCTGATTTTTATGGATCCGCCTACGTTCTCCAATTCCAAACGAATGCATGACGTGCTGGATGTGCAGCGTGATCATGTGATGCTGGTGGATCAGGCAATGCAGTTGCTGCGTCCGGGTGGCAAGCTGATCTTCTCTAATAATTACCGTCGCTTTAAGCTGGATGAGGCGCTGCAGCAGCGTTATCAGGTGAAGGATATTACCCGCTCAACCATTGATCTGGATTATAAGCGCAATGCAAAAATTCATTGCTGTTTTGAGTTGATAAAACCTGAGTAAAGCAGCAGTAGTTGCGTTCAGCGACTCCCGGCGTATCTGTTTCTGAAGACAATAAAAAAGGCCATCTTATGATGGCCTTTTTTTGTGGCGTGTCGCGGAGGATTACTTCTTCTCGTAATCGCGCTTGGTTGGGCCGGTGTACAACTGGCGTGGGCGACCGATTTTGTTCGGGCCGCTGTGGAATTCACTCCAGTGAGAGATCCAGCCGATTGTCCGGGACAGGGCGAAGATAACGGTAAACATGTTGGTTGGGATACCGATAGCCTTCAGGATGATGCCGGAGTAGAAGTCTACGTTCGGGTACAGTTTACGCTGGATGAAGTAATCATCTTCCAGAGCGATCTGTTCCAGACGCTTGGCGATCTTCAGGAACGGGTCGTTTTCGATGCCCAGTTCAGCCAGTACTTCGTCACAGGTTTGCTTCATAACCTTGGCGCGTGGGTCAAAGTTACGGTAAACACGGTGGCCGAAGCCCATCAGACGGAAAGAGTCTTCCGGATCTTTGGCGCGCTGAATGAATTCGTCGATGTTTGATTCGTCGCCAATTTCCTGCAGCATGGTCAGTACAGCTTCGTTTGCGCCGCCGTGTGCCGGTCCCCAAAGGGCGGCAATACCTGATGCGATACAGGCAAACGGGTTAGCACCGGAAGAGCCTGCCAGGCGCACGGTAGAGGTAGAGGCGTTTTGCTCGTGGTCTGCGTGTAACAGGAAGATACGGTCCATGGCTTTGGCCAGTACCGGGTTAGTTACATAGTCTTCACAGGGGTTACCGAACATCATCTGCAGGAAGTTGTCGGCGTAGTCCAGCTCGTTACGAGGATACTGGAATGGCTGGCCGATGCTGTACTTGTAGCACATTGCAGCAATGGTTGGCATCTTGGCAATCAGACGGAAAGCACATACTTCACGGTGGTGCGCATCGTCGATATCCAGAGAGTCGTGGTAGAAGGCGGACAGGGCGCCGACTACTGCTACCATGATGGCCATTGGGTGGGCGTCACGACGGAAACCGTTGAAGAAGTGAGTCATCTGTTCGTGAACCATGGTGTGGTTCTTAACCGTTTTGACGAAGACTTCTTTCTGTTCCGGTGTTGGCAATTCGCCGTTTAAAAGTAAGAAGCAGACTTCCAGGTAGTCGGAATTTTCTGCCAGCTGTTCGATTGGGTAGCCGCCATGCAGCAGTACACCTTTAGCACCGTCAATATACGTGATGCTGGACTCACAGGCAGCTGTGGAAACGAAGCCGGGGTCGTAAGTGAACAGGCCTTTGCTAGTCAGAGCGCGTACGTCAACCACATCGGGACCTGTGGTGCCGGAATAAACCGGAAGTTCGATGACTTCCTCGAGACCATCGACCGTTAAGCGTGCTTTCTTGTCAGCCATTAGAGGCTCCTATCATTTCTGGTTATCTGAATGACTCAAGAGCCTTTGAGGGAACCGCAGAGCCGCTGCTGCATATATAAGAAAAGCAGGGGGCCGGGTTTGCTCAGAGGCTCTTGTAATACTAGTCACGTTAGGGAAACCGCTCTTGGTCCAACAGCCAGATTGATAACAATCCCTGGCGGTTGCCAAGCTTTTTTCAGGGTTTCGTCTGAGTCTCTGCTCGTAATAGGACCCAGACAATATAGAGACTTACACGAAATTGTCAATTTATATTCGGATTTCTGTGTTGCGGTGCAGCATAGGGCGTTTTTCGATCTTCATAGGTAGTAATGCATTGATTATCAAATGGTTATGCTTATTTTATGAAGTGGTTAATTAGCAGTTTATACTGCGGATAGCGACTTTTGTATGACTCTGTATCTCACTGTGGGGAAGGGCTGAAACAGCGGTGATGAAAAAAAATTTAACACTGCCCATCATGAGTGGTGAAGTGAGAATGTTGACACTATTATGCATGTGATTCAATTTTGGCTGAGGCCAAGTATGACGCGGGTTTTACGGTGGTATATGCGACATGATCTGTCGCATGGAGGAAAACATTTTAGGCGCTGAGCGAGCCTTTTTGGGCTGTTTTTTGACCCTGTAACCCGGCTGTAACAACCTAGACAAAGGGCTTAGAGACCTGTTGCTTAATTGTAATATTAGTGCGAGCTGGTATACTCTCGCACCAGCTTGCAGGCCCGTATTTAAAGGGGTGTAGGCGTTGGACCGAGGTACTTACTTTGTCTTTGAACACTACCCTTTTATAACTTAGCCCTGCGATCGGGCTAACCAATAAAGTGTGAACAAGAGCCGTGAACAAGAAAAGACCCGTAAACTTAGATCTACGAACTATCAAACAGCCATTACCGGCGATTACATCCATTCTGCATCGTGCAACTGGTCTGGCACTATTTTTTGGTGCCTTCTTCATGCTGTATGCCTTAGGGATGTCTCTTGAGTCTGAGCAGGGTTTTAATGCTGCCGCACAGATGCTGACGGAGAGCTTTTTTGCAAAGCTTATTGCCTGGGGATTGGTTTCAGCATTGCTGTATCACTTCTTTGCCGGTATCAAACATCTGATTATGGATTTTGGTCACTGTGAAGAGTTGGAGTCTGGACAGAAAGCCGCTAAAGCGACTTTGATTATTGCGGCTATCGCAATTCTGCTGGCAGGAGTATGGATATGGTAACTTCAATTACAAGTTTTGGTCGAAGCGGCTTATATGACTGGATGATCCAGCGTGTAACAGCTGTCGTACTGCTTGCTTATACGATCTTTATGATCGGTTATCTGTTAATGAATCCGGATCTGGATTACAACCAGTGGAATGGCCTGTTTGAGGGCACAGCGATGCGTATCTTTACGCTGCTGACAATCCTGTCTCTGGCGGCACACGCCTGGATCGGAATGTGGTCTATCTCTACTGATTATATCAAGCCAACCGGCATCCGTTTTCTGTTCCAATCGGCGTGTGGTCTGCTGACCTTTATCTACGTCGTTTGGGGTGTTCAGATTCTGTGGGGAGCATAAGATGAGCAGCAAGTTACGTACCCTGACTTTTGACGGGATTGTAATTGGTGGCGGCGGCGCCGGTATGCGTGCCGCGCTGCAACTGGCCCAGTCAGGCCTGAATACTGCGTGTATCACGAAAGTATTCCCGACCCGTTCGCACACTGTGTCTGCACAGGGCGGTATTACCTGTGCGATTGCCAGTGCGGATCCGAATGATGACTGGCGCTGGCACATGTACGATACCGTTAAAGGTTCCGATTACATCGGTGACCAAGACGCGATCGAATACATGTGTTCAGTTGGCCCGCAGGCGGTATTCGAGCTGGACCATATGGGTCTGCCGTTCTCCCGTACTGAAGAAGGCCGTATTTATCAGCGTCCTTTCGGTGGTCAGTCTAAAAACTTTGGTGAAGGCGGTCAGGCGGCCCGTACCTGCGCGGCAGCTGACCGTACCGGTCATGCTCTGCTACACGCTTTGTACCAGGGTAATATTAAAGCCGGTACCACCTTCCTGAATGAGTGGTATGCGGTCGATCTGGTTAAAAATGCAGATGATGCGGTGGTTGGTGTTATCGCAATTTGCATCGAAACCGGTGAAACAGTTTATATTAAAGCTAAGGCGACCGTTCTTGCGACCGGTGGTGCTGGCCGTATTTATCAGTCCACAACCAATGCTCTGATCAATACCGGTGACGGTATGGGTATGAGTCTGCGTGCCGGTGTCCCGGCCCAGGATATGGAAATGTGGCAATTCCACCCAACCGGTATTGCCGGTGCCGGTGTACTGGTAACTGAAGGTTGCCGGGGCGAGGGTGGCTATCTGGTCAATAAGGATGGCGAGCGTTTCATGGAGCGTTATGCGCCGAACGCGAAAGATCTGGCTGGCCGTGATGTTGTTGCCCGCTCTATGGTGCTGGAAATTCTGGCAGGCCGTGGCTGTGGTGAAGATGGCGATCACGTATTCCTGAAACTGGATCACCTGGGTGCTGACACCCTGAATGCCA
>CAKZPE010000078.1 GCA_937138495.1 uncultured Oceanospirillaceae bacterium | reverse complement strand
GTCTTGCCATTGAATACCTCTCCTAAGGTGGCAACATTACCACCTAAATCGGTGTCCGGCTTCATTGAACCACTACAATATGCTCTTGGATCGATCTATGATGAAAGCGAACAGATCCAACGCCTGTAAGATCGAAAAGAGGCTTACCAAGTAGCTCTTTACGCTCAGAAAAAGACCAATCGGTCAGAATATCAGCAACACAAACGCCATCCGAATTTAGGGTTCTTGAATCGATGTTTATAGATCTTCTTTTCATCAGTATAAGTGCCAAAGCTAAACGTTCAGCCCCCTGATATGCGCGATCTTCACTTAAAGACGTGGTTTTTTTATCAGATATTTCTTGTAGCTTCTTTCGAATACTAAAGTTAAGTTGCTCTTCGAGATTTCCTAAACGATTTTCAGATACTAACTGATCAAGAGCAGACAAAATATCATCCGGAAACTGATATAAATGCCAAAGCTCTTTTTCTTGTATGTGCCTTTCTAGCTCAGGAGCTTTAGATGAGTTTTGTAGTCTTGCAAAAGAAACAACTTCTTTACGTGACAAAGGCAGAAGAACTGCTACTTTTATCGGTTCGGGATTTTCTTCTGGATACGGTGTAGCTCCTCGCCGCTCTCCGGAAATGATCTCATAAAATATCTTTCCACCATCGCAAGATTTTTTTAGATTGGTAACCGAATCATGAACTCCTACAAGAGCTTTAAGATCTCTTAAATCTACTTCTGTTTTCCAATCATTGGGCCGGCACGAAATAAAAAAACGGGCACAACGTTTATTTGACCCAATTTCTTTCTGAATCTTTCGGAGAGCTTTCCGAAATGTCCCATTTCGCAATTTTAATTCGTCTAAAGCATCCAAGAAGAAAACAGCATCGTCTTCTGTTTCCATCCATCGAGATAATTCTTGCTCTTCTTCTTCGGTTATGACGTCCAACAAATCATGATCTTGAAGTAATTCTAATGGAATAAAAAACGAAAATGCCCCTTCAGCTCTGAGACTTTGATGCTTTTGCTTAAACTCATAAGTTTTTCCAGCCTTTCCCTCTGCTAAAACTACAACGCACCTATACCGGTTGAAATCCTTCCATTGAAGAGTATCTTCATCACGTAATCCCTGTTCCGCCCAAATATTTGGAGACCATGAATGTTCTTCTAAATAATTTGAAAATTTACGCTCGAAAGGTATTTGCTTACTCGCCATAGCTCTCACGACTCAAATTGTTAACAATCTTACGCTTTGCAGTTCACTGCCAAATCAATTTCTAAAGCTAACAGAAAGAAACTTTTATCTTTTTTTTCTATTGATCACTTCACTCTATTCGAAAAGTAAAAACCAACAACTGCGCCGATTATAGCGCTACTAAAAGCTAGGATTTCAGAGAAGAACTTATTCTCTGAAAAAGCAGCCAGAATCACAAAAACAACTAGTGCTATAGAGAGGTAGATAGCAAGAAGGGGAGCGATTCTCTTGTTGATACGCTCTGTCATGGGCTCTGCTTTTCCGATACCACCACAGGACCCGCACATCAATCCATACTGTTTTTTTCTGCGCCATATAGGAATTTCATTCCTGACAGCACAGGCATAACATGAAGCTCCATCTTGGGCACTCGTACATGTGCCAGTACCAGTGCAATGTTTACATTCATGTAAATTAGCGGTTACTTCCATGTCTATTCCTTTAGTCTATAAATAGAGAGAAGTATTGATTCTGATTGATTATAGAAAGAATAGCGATTGTTCTTATTGCTGTACTGATTCAAATCAGTCAAGAGATATGTAAGCGTTAACTAAACATTCAAAGGTAGGAACTGGGGGGGAATGGCATTTCCCCCCAGCGATCATTAGTATGCCAGATGGATAATCTATACCTGAGTCTGCTTTACGGCCAACGCGTCCACTGTTAAGTGGACCATAAAGCATACTCCGGATTACTCGACTCTCCACCAATGATCTATGGATTACTGCTCGGAATCCGGCATATTCCCTAGAAGTTGAGCAAGATTAAACTCAGCACCATGGTTTTACCCCGATTTGTCGGACACCTGGTTAAGAATTATGGACTTACGGCCTATTAAAGTGGGATCTGTCCAGTTTGTTGCTCATAAGCACCTCTTTTTAAGCCTTTTTCTATGGCAGAGAGGTGTCTAGAAAACTGGTGGCGATTCAACTCCGTATTATTACCTGATTTCTGAATTAGCCAGACTGTCAATTCCCATACTTACTAAGAGCTCTATAACTTAACTTTTCGCTAAGCAAAAAAAAGCAGCCTTACGGCTGCTTCATTTCACGCTATATGAGATCTCATTTCATTACTTATGAGATTCAACAATTGTCGTTTCTCATATAGCGTGAAACAGTGAAGCTAAGGAACATAGGCCGTATCATCCTATGTGAGATTTCAATACCAACAAAAATTCTCATAAGTAATGAAATCATTCGCAACTATTCTCATACAGCTTGCAACAGCTCATAAAGTAAGTATCTTACCAAATTAACTAATACAGTTACTAAAGCGGAGTCTATTTATGACTATTCTCTAAGTAATATTTAAAGCTTGAAATATCTAATAGCGGAGTAAAGTATTCTCCTTGAATAGAGTAAATCGAATTATTACTGAGAGATTCAATACATTGCTCTGTAAGGATATTCTTCACTATTAAATCAACATTTAAGCTAGTAGAAATATCCGAAAGATACTGAAGAATATCATAATCTGTCTCACAGATAAAAGACGAGCAAACCATAACCCTATTAACTTGCATTTTTAGCAAATAATTTATTGAAGAGTATTCAACGCCAAAGTTATCAAATGTTAACCTTATACCCAAATCATTAAAATAGTCAGACAAATTGCTCATATGAGTATAATACTTTATTACATCTGATTCATTTAAAACAAAAAAAACATTTCCATAAATAATGGGGTTATTCTCAACAATCAACCGTAATTGCTTAACGAAAGATGAAGATAAAAAACTGCTAACAGATATTTCAATAGATAATGGTAAAGTAGAATCATCAGACTTATTTAATTCCAAAAAAATATCAATTGACCGCTGTAAGATAATCAAATCCAAACGCCATAAAAGATCTTCACTCCCAGCTATTATTGCAAGTTCACCGTAATTAATGGAATTAAACTCGGACTGCCAAACTGCAGTAGTTTGGAAACCAACTACATCTTTATTCGTGAATGAAAGCTGAGGTTGAATCAAAATTTTTAAACTATCTACTCTAGATTGTAAGCTTAAGAATTTATATAAGTCACTTTTTTGATTCGCTGAAGAACTGACAACTTCATTATAAATGCTATAACTGTTCTTACCATTATTTTTTGAAAAATATAAAGCTATATCTGCTAACTTAAGTATTTCTGAAGGTTTTCCATTCTTAGTATCAGACCAAGATGCAATACCAATAGAGCATTTGGTAAATAATGTATAATTTTCATATGAAATTTTCTTAGATAGTTCATTCAGCAAGCTTTCACAGAATTCATTAATTTTATATTTATTATCAATATTTAACCAAACAAAAGAAAACTCATCTCCACCAAGGCGAGCAGCAATACCATCAAAGCTTTCTAAGTAAGAGTTCAATCTATGAGCAAGCGTTTCTAATAAAAGGTCGCCAACTGCATGGCCCATGGTATCATTGACTTTTTTAAAATCATCTAGATCAACAATGCCAACAATGATCGAGTATTTATCTTTATTAATAGTCGCAGATAATAAATAGTCATTAAATAATTTCCTGTTGGGCAAGCCCGTAAGGGTATCGTGACTCAATAGAAAGCTTTCTCTCTGCTTTGCTTTGAACTTTACATCTTTTATTCTTAAGCGTGATTGAAGTTTGACAAGCTCTATAGATCGGTTCTTTTCTCTAATAAGAAAAAAATAAGTAAAACAAACTAATACTATAAACAAGAGTAAGGTATAAAATAAACTCGCCCAATTAAAATGGAGAAGATCACGTTCAACAACGTAGACCCCCATCATATCACCTTCTTTATAAAAATTATTATTAAGTATTTTATTGTGGCACTCTACGCAACTGATATCATTTGCAATTGAAGGAACAATAGTACGAGATATTAAATTATTACGTTCATATCTAACTTTGTAACTAGGAGTAAAGTCTTGATTAATTAAATAATCGTCATGAATTTTAATTAGATTAGAGTTATTAGTTTTACCATTCAACTCAAATCCTATGCGGCCGACTCCAAAGACACGAACAAAATTTTCTTCAGAAGAACTATCTTTATTTTTATTGAATTCATCAAAGGATAATCTAGTAAAAGTTGCTGGTACTTCCATGTCCAGATTTCTAAGTTTTGAGTACGTATGTGTGAAGCTTTCAGACATTTTTAAAATCTGCAAGTCTTCTTTATTAATTAAGGCTAGATGATCAATATAGGTTAAAAAGGAGTAAAACAAAGTAATAACAAAAGAAAAAATTGAAGCCAAAGACAATATACGAAGATTTCTTATCAACTCTAACTACTCCAAAAAAATTTTTAGCTTATCGCATCAGCCTTAACTTAACATTAATACTAAATATCGATACTAATAACTTACTACGTAAAAAACAAGAACCTTCGATCTAAACAATGTCTACCAATAGTGCTCCTTACATAATTCAGGCAAAAGCGAAAAAATAAAACATCTAATTTAGAAAATACTGATATAATATTAACCATATATAATTCAGTAACTTACAAAACAAAAAGCGCGTGGTACCAAAAAACACAAAACGTTGGACCTATAATAAATTCTTGCATAACCGAAAGGCATGCTGTATGTTTTTTAAACAAATACTCAAGTGTAATAAGAAATGTGAATTTGACGGTATATAGCTATGTAGTAATTTCCGTCAAGGAAGACTTTAAAATTACAAATTAGCATAGCTGTCATAAAAATAATAACGGTAACAGCCATGAAAAACTTGAAAGTATCAATAAAAGTAATAAGCAGTCTTTTTTTTTCTGGAAAGCTTCATAAGTATCAAAAATATCTTCCTCCTAACCATAAAGTAATGCCTATAAAAGTTCGTGTCCTATGAACTATAAGAAGTAGTCAACAAGTATCACATTATGCAAAACGCAGTGTGAAATTTACTTTATGGCGGGAAAGGTACTATTGATAATATATTGAAAGAGGAAAATGACATTATGCTTTCATTTACAAAATTAGCTGGCGCTGTAGACGTAGGCACGTGGTCAACGCTAGGAGCAAGAGCGTTTACGAGGGATGCAGCTCACTCAGACTTACATGATCCAAGAGATACTCACGCAGAGTATTTAGGAAGCACTGGCTCAAACGCACTCTACGCTATTCGAAGAAGTGTCACTGGTTATGGTTTCATGCAAGCTGTAACTTATAATAAGTTTGGCGATGCAATAGGACGTGGAATATCATCTCTGAATAGATATCGACAAATTCAGAAAACAGGACGTAGTGTATCGTCTTTTAAAACCACATTTCCAAGTGTTTATAAAAACCAATTCAGCTTAGCTAAAGGAAGTGTATCCAAAGCAGCCAATACAGGTAAATTAATTACTAAAGGAATCGGAAAAGTATTTGCAGGTGCAGGGGTAGCAGTAGCATACGTTGACTTGGTATTTTCGGCTGTAGCACTAGGAAAAAATCCAAACTTACAGACAGGACTTTCATTAGCATCTTCAGCTTTATGGTTGGCTTCAGGTGTGGCGGCCGTTGTCGGTGGACCAGTAGGTTTAATTGCATCAGCAGTAATTGGTGTAGCAGCATTTTTAGTCGATTTAATTAACGATTTGATTCATCCCCCAGCTCTTAGTGAAGATCTCGAAGACATAATTGCTAGATTAAGAGAGAATTATACATCCGAACATATCGTAGCAGATAACTGGGATCCTTCTGACGGAGGTTATGAAGTTCTTAAAAGCTCTGTTGGTGAAAGTAGCAGCCACGTTTTTTATCTGCAAGGTATCCATGATGAGTTAACAAACTCGTGGGATAATCAAGGAAGACAAGCAATCAAAAACGGTGTCTTCCAGGCGGAAAATTTCTATACAGCTTCTGAGAAACAAAATAGAGAAACAGCAATTTTTCTTGCTCATGGTGACCGGAGCATACAAGGTACTTCAGACGACGATACTTTCATCGTATCGCCAAACGTAGCCAATTATCACGGCAGCCGATTTTGGTTTTTTGGCTGGCACTTAAGGGATCCTAATAGTGCTCATTTTGCAGCAGATGGCGCACTAAGAGTAAAATATACAATAGATGAAAATGCATTAAGAAATAATCCATGGGGGAAATTCATTGACTCCGATGTCAACAATCATGGTGTTTGGGATGCTGGTGAAGGATACGATAGATTATTATTATCCGAAGATCTATTTAGAAACTATTTTTCCACAACTGGTGTATTAGTAGATCATGAAACTATTAAGCTAAATACAACCATAGATTATCGAGCATCAAATTCTAACAATTATCGCGAAAGTATAACAGTTACACCAACCTTAGTAACTCACAGAAATTTTGAAGAGTTTAGTGGAACAGATAATGTAGATCACTTTGACTTTAGTCAAAGCAATTACGGAGTTTTAATAAACTCATCAGCTGGTGAGGAAGTTGATAACGCAAGAGACCGTATAACCGGATCAAATTTTAATGACTCCTTTATAGTTGGTAGAGGAGACCGACTATGGGCAGGTAAAGGCGACGATAGTGTAGTTTTTTTAAACCCAAGCCAAGCACCAGACGACAGCGGCACAAAATATGCCTACTTATGGGGCGGCGATGGTACTGACCTTCTAGATTTAAGTGATTTTAATAATAATGGTAATGGAGTCTATTATAGATTAAGCACTGGTACCTCACCAAACGGTGTGGCGTCTACTGGAATCACTTTTGCCTACACTGATTCATTCGAAGATGTGATTGGAACAAAGTATAACGATATCTTACTTGGCTCTGAAATTGGCAATGAGATATATGGTGATCAAGGTGATGATCATATATATGGCAACGCTGGGCATGACGTCTTATTCGGAGGAGAAGGTAATGACACGATATACGGAGGAACTGGTAACGATGTTATAAATACCGGCTACGGTTCGGATAGAGTTTATGGTGAGGACGGAAACGATGAAATATCGGTTGAAAGCGATATCGATATAACACAGCTCGGAACCAACCACCATATAAAAAATATAGACGGCGGAGCAGGTAAAGACACCATAAAATTTGATACCTATAATCGTAATGTTGGTTCTGGAGTAATAGTAAGTAATGCAGATAATACTTCCTGGATGACAACTGGCTCATATTCTCAGCACCACTTAGAAATAAACTTGTCTTCTGGGCAAGTGAATCAACGAAATATGATAACTGGTGGGCATTATAACCAAACAAAATCTGTGACAAAGAAAGTTGCAAATATCACAGGAATTGAAAATGTATACGGTAGTAGTGGTCGTGATTTAATATGGGGAAATGGTCAGGATAATATAATTTTCGGCGGCGAAGGCCGAGACAGTATTTATGCTGAACATGGAGATGATTTAATTGAAGGTGGAGCTGGCGCTGATCATATAGAAGGAGGAGTAGGTTCAGATTTTATTGTTTATAAATCATCTGAAAGTGGCGTACGTGTGGACTTTTATGGCGGAGGGAATCAAGAAAGCTACTTCTACGGATATAATGGTGATGCACAAGGTGACTTTGGCTATTCTGTAGAAAATGTCGAAGGTTCATTATACGGAGACCAGTTAACAGGTAACTCTGATTTCAATGTCATAATTGGTAATGGTGTTAATACAGGTAACTGGGCAGAAAAAGACCGATTAAAGGGACAAGGAGGTAGCGACATTTATGTGGTTAACAATTATGATCGTGGACAAATTGATATCGACTTAAGAACAAACCCAGGTAGCTCAAAAAATACTGATGTTTTATCTCTATATAATGGTTGGAACGGTGAGTTAAGTGGTAATAACTTCTTTGCTCGTCAGTTTCAAAATAATTATGAGTTTTATAAATTTAATAATATTGCAGAATATAGCCAAAATATAGGCTTGTATTCAAGCACAGAATATTCGGATGACACCTATACGTTAAACTATAAGCCAGACGCAGTAGGTCTATTAGACTTTAGCATAGGTGATTTAGTTAAAGGGGAGATCGTCAATATTAGCTTAACACTAAGTTCAAATGACGCATCATCTTCGACTTGCTTTACATGGAACGGTAGAAGTCTCGATAGCTTTACAGGTAGTGGAAGCAGAACGTTTAATTTCAGCGTTAGATCACAATCTGACTATTATAACTGGAAAAGGAATGATGCTGACTTATTCGAAATTTCCTCCTATAACAGCTCAACTGGATCTGTTTCAATATCTGATATTGAAATTTATGCAGCATCAGAAGCTTCTGTTGTTAAAGTGATTGGCGCGAATGATTACCAAGCAGATGATTTTGGCCTAGTAATAGGAAAAGATAGCAGAGCTGTAAATGAAGATAACGCAAAACAATTTGCAACAGAAAGCGGACAATTATATTCAAGCTATTCTGCTAATCTATCAGGTGCAGCTGCTCTATTAGCTCAATCTAACTCAAGCTTTAACGCAGCATCTGACTTTCTATCAAAATCAGGAAGCAGTTTAGATGCAGCCAACCAAAATATTATTAACAATTATATCAATAGTTCCCCTGTGTTTGCATAATCTATGCTAAAGCCTAACCTGTATCTTTTGATACAGGTTAGGACCAACAATTAAAATTATAAAGGATAAAAAAATGCCTAAAACTTATAATTTAAAATATCCAATAACTGTAGGTGAAAAAACAATTACTAGCGTTACATTAAAAAGATTAACTGCAGGTGACCTAAGAAAAGCAGCTGTCAAAGCTCAGGGTATGCAAGAAGAGCTAGTTTTAACACTAACACAGATATCAACCGGTCTAGATGTAAAAACCATAGATAAAATGGATATTTATGACTTTATAAAGATACAAAGCTATTTTGTTTCTTTATTGGAAGGTGAGGAACCAAATATATAATTCAGTTTAGGCTTTCATAGGCCTAAATAATACCTATGAAAGCCAATTTCATCTGTGTTGTTTGTAAAGAGGTATTTAATGGGTAATAGCAATAAATCTGAAGAATTTAGGTCTTTGATTGAATGCTTTTTAATCTGGTGTAAATTAAATCAAATTAATGACTACTGTCAAAAAGACCTAGATAGAATATTAAACAATAAAGATAAGCTACCATTAAAAACCATATATAAAGAAGTATTAAACTGTTTAAAATGCAAAGCATCATATGGGTCCATGAAAAAAGAATCTATAAATGATAGCATTTTGCCATTAGTTTTTTATAGTAGCTCTACTAATGAATGGATGATTTTATCCAGCAAATCGAAAGATGAATATCTTATAAAATCAACTAGATCGACCACACCCCAAGTTATAAAAGAAGAAGCATTCAATGATATATGGAGTAATACATATCTAAAAATAAAAGTAAAAAATAATTTATTAAAAAGCTTTGATATAAAATGGTTTATACCAGAACTTTTTGAGCATAAATGTATTGCAATTGAGATACTTGCGGCATCAGTTATTATCGAATTTTTAGCCCTCATCACTCCACTTTTTTTTCAAGTAATATTCGATAAAGTAATAGTACACAATGCACTTTCAACATTAGATGTATTAATTTTCGTTCTTATTTTTGTGTCATTTTTAGAAATAACTCAAAAAACATTAAGGCAATACTTAGCAAATCACACTGCAACAAAAATTGATACAAAGCTTGGCAGCAAACTTTATAAACATCTTCTAGAACTGCCGCTTATATATTTTAAATCACGTAGTATTGGTATTACTGTCACAAGAGTAAATGAACTTAACTCTATAAGAGAATTTATTACAGGATCTGCTAACACATTAATAATAGACTTAAGCTTTTCTATAATTTTCTTTATGGTCATGTATTATTATTCTCCATTTCTAACACTAATAGTTGCATTATCAATACCTTGCTATATCACTTTCTCCTGGTTAATTACAGCACCATTACAAAAGCAAATTGAGATACTATATCGTGACGCTGCCATTAATACGTCTTTTTTAACTGAAACTCTAATAGGAATAGAAACAGTAAAATCACTTTCATTAGAGCCGAGAATAATACGCAAATGGGAATACCAAACAAAAGACTTTGTTTATTCAAACTATAAAGTCCAAAATATGATGGCACTTTCTAGTATGATAGTCCAAATAATACAGAAAGTAACAATGGTTTTAGTATTATGGATTGGTAGTAAACTAGTAATCAATCTTGAAATTTCTATAGGACAATTAATTGCTTTTAACATGATGGCTAACCATGTCAGCCAACCTATTATAAGACTAACAGAATTGTGGCGCGACTTCGTCCAAGCAAAGGTATCTTTAGATAGGCTAGGAGATGTTTTAAATCATACTAGAGAAGTAAACCAAGATCAGAATAAAAATATAAAAGATATAAAAGGAGATATAGCATTTAATCAAGTAACATTTAGATATGAACCACAATTAAGCCCTATTATTAATAACTTTAATATAAAGATCCCAAATGGAAAAATGATAGCATTTGTTGGCCCCTCTGGATCAGGTAAGAGCACCATTGCCAGATTAATACAGAAGCTATATATACCTGAGCAAGGGAGCATCACTCTAGATAGTGTTAATATAACTGAAATTAATCCTGAAAGTCTTAGAAAACATATCGGAATTGTTCTACAGGATAACTTTCTTTTTAACAAAACTGTTCGTGAAAACATCTCAATTCATAATCCTTCTGCAAGTTTGGAGGAGGTAGTTGCAGCCTCTAAAATGTCAGGATCACATGACTTCATACTCAAATTGAAAGATGGATATGACACAGTAATATCTGAAGGAGGGCAGTCATTATCAGGCGGGCAGCGGCAAAGGATTGCAATTGCCAGATGTCTAATTAGTGACCCAAAAGTAATAATTTTTGACGAAGCGACTTCAGCATTAGATGATGAGTCTCAAAGGCTCATTCATGAAAATATGGAGTCTATACGTCATCAGCGAACTATTATCTATATTGCACATAGACTATCAACAGTAGTTGATTGTGACCAAATTTATGTTTTGAACAACGGTCAAATAGTCGAAACAGGATCTCATCAAGATCTATTAAAAATTAATTCTGGTATGTATCAACGTTTATGGCGTTTGCAATCCTCTAGTTTATCATTAAAGGAGAAGTAATAGAACTATTAAACTATCTATCTTAACTTATGAGAAATAGTAGTATTATGAAAAATAAAAAAAACATCTTAAAAAACTTACCTCAAAAAAATGTTGAGCTAGAATTTTTACCAGAGCATTTAGAGATTTTAAAACGTCCTCCTGCAACAGTGGCAAGGTTTTTTGTTTTTTCAATAATTTTTTTAGTTTTACTTACATTAACCTGGTCAATTCTTGGAAAGATTGAAGTAATTGCTTCTGCTGAAGGAAAATTGATTCTTAGTCAAGGAAGTAAAACAATTCAAGCACCAAGCCTTGCAGAGGTAAAGGCTATAAACGTAAAAGATGGTGAGAAAGTTATAAAAAATCAAGTTTTAATAGAATTAAATCCAACCATCTCAGCTGTGGAAAAAAAACGTTTGCAAGATCAAATCTTAGCAAAAAAACTAGAAATTTCTCGCGTCAAAGCTTTACTAACAGACTCCCCCTTAGATAACTACTATCCACCATCAGGTCTATCAGAAGAGCAAAGAACTAGGGAAAAAGAATTTCTCATAAGTGAATATAAAAGCTACGACTCACAAATTCGAACTCTTGATACACAAATAGTAGAAAGTCAAAGACGTCAAGAAGCTTCTTTTCAAGTTGTTCATGATACAAATCAATTAATAGCAAATGCTAAAGAAAGACTAGATGGCCGTACCAAGCTTTTTCAAAATGGATTCCTGCCTAAAAATGATTATTTGCAGCTAAAACGTGAGGAGATTGAACTTAAAAGAGATGCAAGTGAAACTTTAGCTTCTATTGCAGGCTTACGCGCTGAAGAAAATGTATTAATTCGAAGAAAAGATGAGTTAATTCAAGATAATAAAAAGCTATTACTAGAACGTCTTGTGACAGAGCAAAATCAACTTTCTGACCTACAACAGCAATTAGTACAAGCTAACGAAGAAGCTCGCAAAATGCATGTGCGCTCACCAGTGAACGGTATAGTACAAGAGCTCAGCTTACGTACGCAAGGTGCTGTAGTCCAAGCTGCCCAAAACTTACTAGTTATTGTACCTGAAAACGATCATTTATTAGCTGAAATGATGATTCTCAATAAAGATGTAGCTTTCATAAAAGTTGGTCAGAAGTTAAAAATTAAAGTCGAAAGCTTTCCTTATACAAAGTATGGAACTATTAATGGAGAAGTAAGCTTTGTATCAAAAGACTCGGTAGAAATAGATAATCTTGGCCTCGTCTATTTAGCAAAGGCTCAGTTAGAACTATCAAGCAATAAGTTAAAGATTACTCCAGGAATGAGAATAACTGCAGAGATAAAAACGGGTGAACGAAGAATAATTAGTTACTTACTCAGCCCACTAAAAGAATACCAGTCAGAATCTTTAAATGAGCGATAGCATGAGCAAACATAATATTTCTAGTACATCAATTCTAGAATCTATGGCTAATATTCAAGAGCCTCACCAAGACTCTGGATTAATGGCATTAGTAAAATCAGCAAAAATCTTAAATATACCTGCAACACCTAATAATATTTACTTCTTTCATGGAAAATATGAAGGAGCATTCGAAAGCAATGATATAATTCGTTGCGCTCAAAAAATAAAAATCAAAGCTGAACTTATTAAAATTAAAAACACACATTTCACTAACTTTTCAATACCTTTCCTAGTTAAAAGAGAAAACATTTATTATGTAGTTGAAGAGTTAACAAATACTGAAATTAAAATTTATAACCCTATCTCTAATATCTCAACTTGGCTAGATAAAAAGTCATTTGAAGAGCAGTTTGAATCAAATGCTATTTTACTTGCACGAAATAGTTTAAATTATAAAACAAAATCAAAATACAGCTTTGACTGGTTTATCCCTTCAATACTTAAACATTTACCACGATTTAAAAAAGTAATTGCAGCATCAATATTAATACAAATTTTTGCACTTGCATCACCAAAAATATTTCAAGTTGTTATTGATACAGTTTTAGTAAGTCGTAGTTTACAAAGTCTAGATGTTCTAGCAATAGCCTTATTAGCAATAGCTATTTTTGATCCTTTAATGCAATATTTTAGATCAACAATTTTTTCTCATTTAGCTAGTGGAGTTAACTCCGAGCTTTCAGCAAAGCTATATCAGCATTTAATTTCATTGCCTTTGAGCTATTTCAGCAATCGTAAATCAGGAGATATTATAGCTAGGGTTAGAGAATTAGATCATATCCGTAATTTTCTAACAGGATCTGCATTAATGCTATGTGTTGATTTAGTTTTTATTAGTGTATTTTTAGCTTTCATGTTTAGCTATGCCAGTGATTTAGCGTGGATAGTATTAGCTACTCTAATAATTTTTTTATGTATATGGCTTACTATTGGACCACTACTGAGAAAACGCATCACTACTCAATATGAGACAAACGCAAGTAATACTGCTTACTTAACTGAGACTGTTGCAGGAATTGAAACAATAAAATCATTAGGGATAAGTAATAATTTTATTAAAAGATGGAATGAGCACTTGGCCCTATCTCTTAAAGCCAATTTCAGATCAAATATGCTTAACCATATTGGCGGTGGTGTTATAGGTCTAGTACAAAAAATTTCTTCTGCAATAATATTATGGTTTGGTGTCCAATTAGTTTTAGACTCAACGTTGTCAGTGGGAGAATTAGTCGCCTTTAATATGCTTGCAGGCCATGTAACTATGCCAATCTTAAGACTAGCTCAGGTTTGGCAAGATTTTCAACATACGACTGTTTCTATTAAAAGACTAGGGGAAATTTTAAATGAGTCTGTCGAATTATCTCTTAACTCTGGCAAGTCATCGTTAGAAAAAATATCAGGAGAGATTAATTTTCAAAAAGTATTATTTCGTTATGATGACGGCCCTGAAATACTAAAAAGAATTGATTTAACTATTATGCCAAATGAAGTTATTGGTATAACAGGCAGCTCAGGCTCTGGTAAAAGTACAATAACTAAACTTATACAAAGATTTTATGAGCCACAAAGTGGACAAGTATTTTTAGATGGTATAGATTTAGCAATGGTTGAACCAGCTATACTAAGAAAGCAGATTGGCGTAGTTTTACAAGATAGTTTTCTATTCAATGGGACAATACGTGATAATATAATTATGGGACATAATAATTATAGCTCTATTGATATAGAACAAGCGGTTCACCTTTCTGGCTCTAGTAGTTTTATCAATGAGCTACCATTAGGACTGGATTCGCAAGTAGGCGAAAATGGAAGCTTTTTATCTGGAGGTCAAAAGCAAAGAATTGCGATCGCACGTGCATTAATATCAGATCCCAAGATATTAATATTCGATGAAGCAACATCAGCTTTAGACTATGAAAGTGAATCAGAAATTTTAAAAAGGCTACCATATATATGTAAAGATAGAACTGTCATTATAATAGCACATCGTTTAAACGTCATGCATATGTGTGATAATATTATTGTAATGGAAGATGGATCAATTATTGAAAAAGGCTCTCACTCCGAACTAATTTCTAGTGATGGAAGGTATAGTTATCTCTGGAATATACAAAATAAAGAATAAATAATTATACGTTGGATAAAATCAATAGCTAATTTAAATAGTAATACTGTATTCTATAAATAGCTCCTTAAGTGACAAGATTACGCTATCTTCCTCTTAAACCGCTCCAGTCTAAACTAGAAAACTCCAAACAAAAACAGCATAATCTAACTGTTTTTTGATGCTATGAGGAAATGATGCTTACTAGCTTTACCTCAATTCCTCATACATTCTATGTTCTCAATTAGGCTACAATATATGCTATGTATTGAATTGAATAGGTGATGGCACGTATGGTAATTAAATTAAAAAAGTCTGACGATTCAGCCTTGCTAATTATTCCAAAGGTCATTCTTAATGAATCGGGTTTCGCTGAACTAAGTATCATTAGGATGGAAGCTCAGTATAACCAGATTGTACTATCAAGGCTTTCCGTTGAAGAAGAGCTTGCTGCCTTGCTTGCAGCTAGCCCCCAGCATTGCTTTGCCATCACCGATGAAGATAAAGTATGGCTAAATCATGCCTGAAACTATTAGATATCACATCTAAGACGGATAGCTAACGCTAGCGAATAGCGCTGGATTACTGTTGCACAGAAAGCACACCATGAAAGACCTAACATTAATAAGCTTCATTACCAATATCCCTGTATGGGTGCCAACTGTATGTCTATCTATAGTTGCAGCAAGGTTTTTCCATGTACGATCAGGAAGCTCTTACAACCTTATGAGTAGACTGTATGCACTACTCATAGGTGGTTCAGCATTTCATGATGATAAGCTGAATAGTTTCTGGAAGGAGAGAATTGACGTTGAAAGATTTAATGCCCTTTTCAATATACGAACCAAATCACTAAAAGAAATACACTTATTTCAAAGCTGGCTCGATAGCAACGAACTGGATATCAGAAAATTCGCAGGGCTACGCAATAGTTTTGACTATGAGAAAACCGAAGTTCAAAAGCTCAATAAATTCTTTCTAGCAATCCCCATTACTTTCATCCTAATCGTAATTTGGGCGGTACAACCTTTACTATTTCTGACGACAAACGATAGCGCAATTATCAAACTCAAAGCTGAATCAGATTGGGTGGCGTTGAATGGAAACAGTGTATCCAACGTATCCTTCTCTGTAGTACTTAAAGAGAGGAATAAATGGCATTTTGAAAAGGCAGACTGTCAACAGCAGACAAGAGCAGAATTAGCTGATCTTACCAGTCTTACATCAGATAGCATTGATATCCTTTGCAAATCTTTTACGAGTAAAGAAGATGCTAAATTCATACAAGAGACTCTCCAACAGCAAAGATCTTTCTGGTACGCAGCAATTCTGTTGTTAGTGATGATGATCGTATTCTTACAAGAGCTTATTTGGATGGTTCGTACAATGCTAGCTAGAACCTATCTAGATACAAAGCTAAAAGAAAAGCAGATAAGTGAGGAACAACAATAGCTAGATCAATAGCTATAACTCGATTCAGGCGATAGTTACAGCATAAAAATGTACTGAAAGTCGAACTCACTAAGAGACCTAGTTTGTATGGGAAAAGAAGTTCATAGATACGTACCTTCAATGAAGACACTCATCCTTCCACTTTTAAAAAGCCGACAAAGATCTATTCTTTACCTTTAATATTAATAGCTTACAAAAAAGCCTTCGATTTTTAAAATTCACGTTCGCCAATCTTTCCACTTTTAAGCGGTGCCAAACAGATCAGTCCAAATACTCCCAATCGTTCATCGAAGCAACCAAAGGCGCAAGCTCCTTCTTAGATAACAGTTCATGACGATAGTAGACGCGGTTTGAAAGCTCTTCACCAAGAGCCCAGTCTTCATCAATAGCCGAGATGTTGCAGGCTTTGATTACAGACCTCATGTTCTGAGAGGACATGCCAGAACACTTAGCCAGCTTAGACAGAATTACATATCTATCTTTAAACTGTTGAACTGAGTGTCCTGTGATTCTCTGTGCTGAAACTTCCGGTACATGGCATGTATGTAGAATGCTCACCCGTATCAAGCCAGAGATCAAATCAGGTAAAACCTGCAACTCTGTAGCTAGCTCACTCGCTGTATATAGCCGATTTTTACTGGTTTGATTTTGATACCAGTCCTTTAAAGAAGACTCTAACAGGCATAGCTGTCTCAACCCCACAGACTGAGAATTAACTTTTGCCTCAATATCACCTTTCTCAATTGCAAGAAGCAGTGAAACAAAAGGAGAGGGGATTCTATTTCCAACCTTTCTAACAGCATCAGACAAGGGCACATATCGGTCATCAAGAACAGGCAGCACTTTCGTAAATTTTTCCAGCAACTCCTGTAGATGGCTACGCTCAAACTTCCAAGTGCTACCACTCAGCTTTGAAGGTTCTTGCCCTTGAATGACATGGTTATCAACTAACTGATAAAACTGCTTTTTAGTCACACCCAAGATGCTAGCAGCCGTTACACCGTTTACCAGGTTTGCACTCTCATATACGTACCGCATGACATCAGGTTGATATACCAGCGTAAATGTGCGATCAGTGGCTCTGTAGTGCTTCTCTCTGGCTCTAACTGATTTACTTAGAATAGCTCTACTCAATTCCTTCTTACCTAATTCAAACCGCTTACAGGCGGCTTGAAGAGGTATCCAATGATGACCTTCTATCATCGAGTCACTGAAAAGGGAGTTTTTCTGAGAGAAAGAGTAATGCCAGTTGAGATTCATATACCGTTCCATCGACGAATATAGTGGATCTATCATTCCTCCTATGTGTCGAAAATAGTACTTATAGAATCGTTTGAATAACTTATCTCCCTCATCCTGATCCTCATACACCTGTTGATGGAGCTGATGAAGAAATGGTGTAAACCTATCGTTATCTGAGAAAAAAACCTTTGCAGCAGCCAACACATAAGGCTTAGCTGTTTCGATATCACTAAATCCAGCAAACGTGCCAGATCTAGAAAAAGCATTCATTTCAACTGGCTGCCATTGAGTGAAACCAAAAGCGAGTTCAATTCTCTTCTTTAACCCAAAGTTTGTAGGACAAAGATCCTTACCCAGCCAAAAACTATCCGTGTCAGAATACTCTTCAACACCATCAATAAACTCTTGAAATCTTACAACCTCTTTTGGAACGCTATTAACCTCAGCATTCTTAAGCGGATGCCCGCAACGGCACTCTGTTATCGACGTTAAACGTCCATATTCCATTAATTCACGGCACTCGGAACATCTATCAATAAGCCAGCAACGATGAACTGTACAAACAGTTGTACATTTCACATGCCTGCTAACAGGGAAGTACGGCTTCTCTGATATACAAACAGGGCAATACCTTAAAGACGTGGTATTCAGCTCAATTGGACTCAGAGAGCTGAACGGTAAGATGCTTTCTTGTATCTGCTCAAACCCTGTCCAGGGCGAACTAACCAAACGTTCCAATATTTCTGAAGGCCGTAATGAAAATGCTTTACCTTCAGCGGGGTACATCCAACGAATATTATTAAACTGATTTGCTTGGCAAACTCTGATTAAATATCCAACGGGGGACTCGTCAGAGCAGGGCTGAGGATAGCAAATAGGTTGAATTAGCTGCGTCATTCAACCACACCGCCTACCGAGCCAGCTCTATAGAACGGCATTCCTGGCTTCGTTAATCGCTTAAAATTAAAATCTCGATGAAACGGGTTGAGACGACCTTCACCCTGAGACCAAATACATTCAATAAATGCCGCTTCTAAACTTCTTTGATTAATCGAAGAGTAACCTTCCCTCAGTGTCACTTGATAGGCACATATGATCAAATTGACCATATGTGCCATTACCCCGTTGGTAGCAAAGTGCCATCGTCTATACAGATCTGTATCTGTATTCTTCGCCAAAGGAAACTCTACTACTTGATAAAGCCCATGCAGTACCTTTGCAAAATGTTGATAAGACTGATTACAGCGAATGGAGAACGGCGTTAGATCAACTCTCCGACTGAACCGGCGTCTCAACTGCTCATTTATTTGTAGGATATGCTCGCTCTGTTCGAGCCCCATCAATACAGCTGAAACTTGAGATTGATCGATCAGTGTTTTCAGCCAATCTGACACTTGGCGTGGTGCAGCTTTATTGCCTTGATCAATAAAGTGTTGCAGCTCATCAAAAATAATAAGCTTCACTTCACACTGCTTTAAATAGTTAAGAATCCTTCCTGTCTTTTCTACAGCAGATCCTCGGTTAAACATTGGGTCTCCTAGCTGAAACAACATTGCTTCAGCCATATTTTTAACCGTAGGAAGAGAAGGGGTATCTATAACAAGTACCGGGATAATTTTACAGTCAACAGTGAAAACTGCTGGATAACGCTCTTCAACCTTTCGCTTCAAAGTTGATTTACCCGTACCGGACATGCCAATACAAATCATGTTCACCTGGAAACCAGTCTCAGCATTTAACTGATAGGCTTCGATAACACGGTTCATAGCTGCTTCGAATTGAGGGTGCTGAATAACAAGGTTTTTAAACCTAATAAGTATTTCCGACTGCTTTTTATCCATTTGACTCACTCCAATCCATTTCGAAACCATCCAAATCATCAAGGTTTAGAGGCGCAACCTTCGCAGCGCTCTTGGTAGCCAGATCAGTCGCTCCGTAGATAATAGGAATTTGTGACAACTGTGCGGCTTTAGTTTTCTTACGGATACTTTTTGATTTTGCGGCATTTCTTACGGCCTGTTTAAACCTCACCTTTTCTTCAAGTAACTCATCAGTATCTAATGCTTTACGCCGATCTTTCCTTCTCTTATTGATATGATCATGCTGGCGAGCACTCAGCCCTTCAACATATCTGCTTGACTGGCATGGAACTAAAAAAAAGCTGTCTGCTTGCTCATCGAACACCCACACTTTCTCTAAGTTTTCTGGATCTACTCGAACTTTTACCTTTCGATTACCTTTCAACTGACGGCGTAATAGGCCAAGTTCATCTGAGTTGTACTTAAGGTTCAAGACACTAACGCCTTGATGATTAATAGATCTCTGAAACTCTTTAGTAAGTGTCATATCCAAACTATCCCGACTTGCCGGTAAGATAGGTTCGACATGCTTCAACCCTTGCATCCAAACATTGAAGGGGCTATCACCTAAGTCTTCATGAAACTCATGGTTATAGATATTGATAATCCAGTCATGGATGAATCTTCTAAGCTCTTCCAAACCGATAGATGCTTCTCGCTCCGAGTTATATTTACCTCTGGCGTTAATATTTGAACGGGTCGTCCCAGGAGCAGAATGACAAATAGCCTTATTTAATGTGCCTAAGAATCGTTCGATAGTACCTTTGTAATATGGTTTTTTCTTCGGGCAATAGAAAAGCTCAGTATTCAACTCATACGCTATCCTCTTTAGCTGATGATCATGAAATTCTGAGCCGTTATCGCAAACTAACAGCGTGAAAATACCGAAAGCAGGCCAGTCATTTTTAAAGTCAGGATAATCATCATTCACATAGCTCTTAGGCAAAATTGCATGCCGTATAGCTCTCATAACTGATACACCTGAAGGAGGCTCAAATCCGAGATAAAATCCTAAAGGCATACGAGAATAATGATCAATAAGCCCCGTTAAACTCGGACGACCGATGGCTTCACCTGTAGCTTCATCTATAACTATAAGGTCAATAGGAGTGTGATCAATTTCAACACGCTCCAATATACGAGAAGAAGTTACACCCTTGCCACTCACCCTGAATGCCATATCAGCTGCTTGCTTACCTTGCTGAGCTTTTTTTAATTCATATGGATCTATCAGGTCATTGAGCAAACGATAGAATGTTGCTTGAGAAGGAACTGGTAGTAATACTAAGCGAAATGAATTCAACTCCTTCAATCTAAACTTGAATAAATCATATGCATCCTGTTTAGTCCCATACTCAGGTCGCATCAATACTTCATCGACGACTTCAAAAATAAGCTCTCTATACTCCTGTAAGTACTTTGAGTTACGACCTCCTGTTCGATTTATAAGGGAACAAATATCACCGCCTGATTCACTCCATGCTCGCCACCAACGATACAAAGAGATCGCACTGGGAGGTGTTGGATCTTTCAGCCTCTCCGCGAACAAATCCATATATAACTTACACTGACTAACGGAGATTTCCGTTCCGAACTTTTTAACCGCCAATTTGACGTATGAATGCTTACGTATGGCTTCCCGTTGCTGCTGTTCATCGAAAGTATCAAGTAATCGCGAACTTCCGCGTTCTATTGTTTCTAGCTCCAATGCGCCTTGAGAAACCTTTGAAAGAAAAGCGAGTTCACCAGAGCTATAAGCGTCTATGAGATAACTCTTTGTTATCTGGAGAAGAGAAAGATCAGACTTACGCTCCAACACAACATCCTGGTTCTCAAGAATCCTCAGAATTGTGTATTGAACAAAGTCCAAAAGCAGGTGCTGTCCGGTATAAAAAGAGAAGCTTTGCATGGCTTTTATCCTCATTTAGAAATAGTTGTGAACGAGAATTCAAAAAAATTGATAGGTCGGTGTGAATCAACTGCTGACATAGCAAAGCGAACGCAGAAACTTTGTCTCCAAAGTAATCATGAAGCTCGCCAAGTGTTGGGCTACTTGATTGTTTTAGCCAATGGAGGGCATGTGAAATGCTGTCATTGCTTAGCACATGAGTCTGAAAGTGCCTGAGAAAGCACAGGTTCGATTCCAAGTCTGGCTCGATCAATTCTTCATCTGTAATAACAATGAACCGATAGCCATGCTTCAGATACCAGTCAGAAGCATGTGAAAGTACATTGGATACCTCTGGTCTCTGCAGATGGTCAAACGGCTTAATTTCAACAAGCCAGGTTTCACCATTCGCCATCTGCAATTCGAAATCAGGCGTGTACTTTGTTAACCGACCATCAATTGGTAACCGAATAGATTCAGGTTGTTCACGGAATTGGAGCACAGCAGGAGAAAACTCAAATCGATAGCAAGCTCTCCGTTCAAGTTGTGACTCCCAATCAATCATCCTTCCCATTTTGAATGACGGAAAACGCCCTCTAACTGTCATTCTTGAGCGAGTAACAGGCTCCCTGGAGCGGCTATGACTTTGCTGAAAACGTGTTTTTTTAGGCAAAGAAGCCCTATGCCGTTGCCCAAAAGGCACGACATTCTGAAATTTAGACATAAGAAACCCTTACCGTTATCAGTAATAGAAGTAATTGTCTTTGTAATGAGACTTGACGGACTTTAGGGCAGGGGAGATACTTTGAGTGCTAACTGGCGGTATCTGATACTGCTCCGAAGCGGGCCAAGCGTAAGTTTTGCCCGTTTTTTTACATATTTACCTACCCAAGTTGTTGACTTGTTTTCATGGCCAAAACTGCACGAATAATCGTAATCTTCTCTTGATCAAGTGACCCAAAAGCCTTCTTTAAATCATTGATTACCGCGTACTCTGCCAAAGGTAAATCCTCTGGAATACGAAGTACTCTGATTGATTGCTCTTCGTACTCCCACAACAGAGATTCTTCTTTCTGAGACAGATCTAAAGCATCTGCAATGGCACGGGTTATCTGATGCGAAGGAGGGGTCTTACTACCACTTTCGATAGCACTGATATAGCTAGGATTAATGCCAATTATCTTGGCCAAATCACATTGCTTCATTCGTCGTGAACGGCGCAAAGATTCAAGATAGGTGCCAAAAGGTGTCATTTGCTTTCTCAGAAAATACAGATACTGGTCAAGATATAACCAAAACCAGAAAAAAGCAAAAAGTCCTTTAATATCATAATATTGCAATATTAGAATATTAGAAGAACAACACATATTTTGCTTTCCTAATCTAGACTAGCGAACAACGACACAGTTTTTATGCACCAAAGTAATGACAGTAGATATATGCTTTTCTAAGCATTCCCTTGTAGACTCATCGTCACACGACTTTTGGCTTTGATCAGCTGGTAACAAGGAATTTAAACAATGGAACAAGTTGATATCGGCATCATGCTACCAGGTGCACAAATTTTTAATGATCAGAATGTAAATCCAACATGGAAAGGCCACGTAAAAACACACAATCAAGTTGTAGTAGCCTTTATAAAGCAAATTACCCCGCAGAAACTCTATATTGAATGTGTATGTGCAATTCTTGGTAGGTCTCTTGGGTTGCCTATTCCGAAGCCATTAATCGTTAAACTCACGGCTGACTCTTTTCCTCAAATCCCAGAAGGGCAGTACCAATTAGCTTTTGGATCTGAAGATGCCAATTACCCAAGCTTCAGAAGACACGCACAAAATGAAGAAGCAATAATAAAGCTAGAAAAATTCTCTAAGACTTTAGATATTGGATTGTTTGATGAATGGATAGCAAACTGGGATAGAAATGTAGGTAATATTCTTTACGACGGTGGTAACGAATTTTCATTTATTGATCATGAAAATGCTGTCGACCCTAACCTCAAGTTTGACGAAAGCGCTCACTCTAACCAAATTGTAGATGTGATATTTTCTGTGAAAAGCGAATTCGATAAGTATAAGCTCAACAGAGAGGTCAAAACCGCATTACTGCCTCAGTACAATGAGGTTCCTTTTTCTATAATTTCTGAAAAGACCTATGCTGGTTCATACTTAACAGATAACGAAGTGCTTACTGTTATCAATTTCCTAGAACATAGAGCTAACTTACTAGATGGTTTATTTTCAAAACGCTTGAAACTGCAGCAGCAAGAGATGGCCGTATGAATACTTTAGAATCTCTTTTCCCTACATCGCCCGAATATAAAGGTTCCTGGTACAGTGTATATCTGGAACCAATTATAGGTTCCGGTGAAAAAATCACCGTTGCAGTAATAGCAATTGGCGCTGATAAACAGCACCGTGTCATCCAGGCAATCCGCCCAGAACTTCTTGATTGCCTCTATGGCTCACAAGCTAGTCAGATGCAATCCATGATTGATTGGATAATAGAATCAGCAAATACTGAGATCAGTTCTTACAAAAAAATTAACAATTGGTTGCCACCATTTGATGGTATAGAACTAGGTCAGAAATACGATGCAGCAGATGAAAATATCGAAGGCATCTTAAAACAAGCGATACGGATTAGCGCAAGTCTCAGCACTTTAGCATTAGATGCAGATCGCGAAGATGATGAAGAACAGCCTAGAAAATATACTGAAAACTGGACAAGAAGTATCTCTGAAGAGGTTAAACTAATCGACCCTCACTTTGCTTCAAACTTCAATAAAAAGTTACAAGTAAGCGACACTAAGATATTCACTTCATATGGATTTTTAACTGAAAATTACGTGTCGAACTTTGGTTTACTCGTGCCTTCTCGTCTTTCTGCTTCCTTAAATGCAATGAAAGCAAAGCTATTTGATTTAGAATCTTTAAAAAAATCCCAACTGCTAATTAAACCGCAGCAATATGAAATCATCGTTGGAACTCCGTCATACGATGATCCTACTTTGTCTGATAGAGCAATCAATCGACTTCAAGATACTGTAGAAATGGTTAAAGAACTTGCCCAAGCGGAAGAGATAAATTTAATACAGGCTCAAAACGCAAAACAAGCAGCTAAACATCTTTATGATGTAGCCGCATAAGAACTTAATCTTAACAAACAAAAAAGCAGCCATCAGGCTGCTTTTTTACTTTTCATTTCACGCTAAATGAGAAGCTATTTCACGGTTATGAGAAACCATTTCACGCTAAATGAGAAATGACAACAATCCTGATCAGAAATCCAGGTTGGATACATTCAGTGCATTGGTTTCGATGAAGTTACGGCGCGGCTCCACTTCATCACCCATCAGGGTAGTGAACAGCTGGTCGGCACCGATCGCATCTTCGATAGTCACCTGCAGCATGCGGCGTACTTCCGGATCCATGGTGGTTTCCCACAGCTGATCCGGGTTCATCTCACCCAGTCCCTTATAGCGCTGGATGCTGTGACCACGTTTAGACAGGTCCATCAGCCAGTTCAGGCCTTGCGGGAAGTCGGTGGTTTCCAGAGTACGTTCACCACGCTTGAAGTAAGCGGTTTCTTCCAGCAGGCCGTTCAGAGTATCGCCCAGCGCGGTCAGCGCTGCGTAGTCCTTCGATTCAAAGAAGGTCTGATCGAACAGATACTGGTTGCTGACACCGTGCTGTAACACGTTTACTTCTGGCATGAAGGTACCTTCATGCTCTTTATCTTCGTGGGCACCGCTGGTATACACGTCACCGCCGTCCAGAGTGTCGCCCAGGCCGTCACAGACCTGATCAATCCACTCAGATACTTTCTGGTCATCACGCATATCTGCAACTTCCAGACGCGGCGTATAGACAATCTGACGCAGGATCGGCTCTGGATATACCCGGGACAAACGGTTAATCATACGGTCAACGTTACGGTACTGGGATACGATGTCTTCCAGCGCGGTACCGGAGATACCCGGGGCGTCGGCGTTAACATGCATTGAAGCGCCGTCCATCGCACCCTGCAGCAGGTAATTATCCAGTGCATCATCATCTTTAAGGTATTGTTCCTGCTTACCTTTTTTGATCTTATACAGCGGTGGCTGGGCAATATACACATGGCCACGTTCGATAATTTCAGGCATCTGACGGAAGAAGAAAGTCAGCAGCAGGGTACGGATGTGCGAACCATCCACGTCGGCATCGGTCATGATGATGATCTGATGATAACGCAGCTTATCAGCGCTGAATTCTTCCCGGCCAATACCGGTACCCAATGCAGTAATCAGGGTACCGACTTCGGCAGAGGTCAGCATCTTGTCAAAACGGGCCTTCTCAACGTTGAGGATTTTACCCTTCAGCGGCAGAATCGCCTGAGTTTTACGGTTACGACCCTGCTTGGCTGAACCGCCAGCTGAGTCACCCTCCACCAGGTAAATTTCGGAAAGGGCCGGATCTTTTTCCTGACAGTCTGCCAGTTTGCCGGGCAGGCCGGCAATGTCCAGCGCACCTTTACGGCGGGTCATTTCACGGGCTTTACGCGCCGCTTCACGGGCCCGGGCCGCATCAATCATCTTAGTCACAACCGCCTTGGCATCCTGCGGGTTTTCTTGCAGGAAGTCGTTCAGCAGTTCATACATTGCCTGCTCAACAGCCGTTTTAACTTCCGATGAAACCAGCTTGTCTTTAGTCTGCGAGGAGAACTTAGGATCCGGTACTTTAACCGAAATAATCGCCGTCAGACCTTCCCGGCAATCATCACCAGTTGTGCCTGTCTTAGCATTTTTGTTCAGTTTTTCGCTTTCTATATAAGCATTCAGCCCACGGGTCAAAGCCGTCCGGAAACCGGACAGGTGTGTACCACCGTCACGCTGTGGAATGTTGTTGGTAAAGCAGTGAATGCTTTCCTGAAAGCTGTCATTCCATTGCATAGCCACTTCCACACCGACACCGTTTTCATGGGTAGTGTCGAAATGGAACATCTTGTTAATCGGTGACTTGTTGTTGTTCAGGAATTCAACAAAAGATCCCAGGCCGCCTTCGTAAGCAAACAATTCTTCATCGCCGCTGCGCTCATCAATCAGACGAATGGCAACGCCGGAGTTCAGGAACGACAACTCACGTAAACGCTTGGCCAGCAGGTCAAACTTGAATTCAATATTCTTGAACGTGTCTTCAGACGGCCAGAAACGGCACAGAGTACCGGAAGTGTCAGTCTGGCCAACCACTTTCAGCGGCTCTTCAGGCTCACCGTGATGATAGGTCTGTTCGTGCACATCGCCGTTACGGCGGATGGTCAGTTTCAGCCGGGAGGACAGAGCGTTTACAACGGATACGCCTACACCGTGCAGACCCCCGGAGACTTTATAGGAGTTGTCATCGAACTTACCGCCGGCGTGCAGCACGGTCATGATAACTTCGGCGGCAGAAACACCTTCTTCTTCGTGGATATCTGTAGGAATACCTCGGCCGTTATCTGACACACTGACACTTTCATCAGCATGGATAATGACCCTGATTTCGCTACAGTGTCCTGCCAGCGCTTCATCGATGGAGTTATCCACGATTTCGAATACCATGTGGTGCAAACCGCTGCCATCGTCGGTATCACCGATGTACATACCCGGGCGCTTGCGAACCGCATCAAGGCCTTTTAAGACCTTAATACTGGAAGAATCGTAATCCTGATTTTCGCCGCTCATAAACTCTCCTGATGCTGGGTGACTAACTCACCCTGGTGTATCTCATGGAAACTCAGCTGAGTCTCCTGAGACCAAAATTCACTCAGTGACGCTTTATCCACACAGGTGATAAAGCACTGGTTACTGGTTTTTTCTAAATAGCTGCAAAACAACCGGCTGTGCTGATCGTCCAGTTCGGACGGCAGATCATCGATCAGATACACACAGGCCCGGCTGTTGAGCTTATAAAATAATGCACCCTGTGCCAGCTTTAATGCACTGACAACAATCTTCTTCTGGCCCCGGGAAAGCCGTTCTGCTGCATTATGTCCGTCGGCTTTAACCCTCAGGTCAGCCCGCTGCGGTCCGGCACTGGTAAAACCCTGCTTCCGGTCCCGCTCTAAATTATCTGCCAGCACAGCATCCAGACCACGTTTCTGATCCCAGCCACAGCTGAATCCCAGCTCAATTTCGAGGTTTGGCAGCAGGCCTGCAAGTACCTGATCGAACTCAGGTTTCAGCAGCGCCAGATAGTCTTCCCTCAGGCTGTTCAGCTGCTCAGAATAGGTGACTAACTCACGGTCCCAAATCTGGCGCATTGAAGGATCAATTTTACCATATTTCAGCAAAGAATTACGCTGTTTTAAGACTCTTTTAAAGCCTCTCCACAGACGAATAAACAGCGGATCGGTGTGAAATACGCCCCAGTCGATAAATGCCCGCCGGATTGCCGGGCTGCCTTCCAGAATCTGGAAGGTTTCTGAGTTAATCACCTGAATAGGCAACAGCTCAGCCAGGGTCGTTAAATCGATGTCAGCACCGGCATAACGCATCCGGCTGACACCTTCCAGGCTGCGTTCCACCCCTAATGGCTGTGATGTACCGGTCGCCATTGCATCGACCTCGGCAAAGACCAGACACTGCTCAGTTCCACTGCTGATCAGATGACGCAGTTTATTGGTCCGGAACGACCGGGTCATACCCAGTATATGAATCGCTTCCAGCAGGCTGCTCTTGCCGCTGCCATTGGCGCCATGAATGATATTAATATGTGCAGAGGGGGTGAATCTGATGTCAGCGAGGTTGCGTACCTGCTGCACCCTGAGAGTAGTTAAGGGCATAGGCGCGAAAAGCAGGTGGTCTCAAACATAGAAGAAAGGTATGCGGCCACCGTAACACAGGTTCCGGTGGCCGGCGGGTATTACATACGCATTGGCATAACAACGAACAGGGAACCGCCGTCGTCCAGGCCTTCAACCAGCGCACTGCTGTTTGAGTCGGACAGGGTGAAGCGAACCACTTCAGAGTTCACAATCGACAGTACATCCAGCAGGTAGTTAACGTTAAAGCCAATTTCCAGGCTGTCGCCATCGTAATCAACTGCAACGGTTTCTTCCGCTTCTTCCTGTTCAGGGTTGTTCGCCATGACCCGCAGATAGCCACTGGTCAGAGACAGGCGTACACCGCGGTATTTTTCATTCGACAGGATCGCAATCCGGCTGAATACCTGACGCAGTTCCTGACGGGTACCCAGCATGAACTTGTCGCCACCCTGTGGGATAACGCGCTGATAATCCGGGAACTTGCCGTCAACCAGCTTGGACGTGAAGGTAAAATCACCGGCGTGGGCACGGATATGATTAGCCCCCACAACCAGACGCACTTCTTCATCGCCGCCCTGTAACAGACGGGCCAGTTCCAGAATACCTTTGCGCGGCACAATAAACTGATGCTGAGAGGTGCTGTTAGTTACAACGTCGGTCACGCTGGTCGCCAGACGGTGGCCGTCGGTGGAGACTGCACGCAGGGTGTTGTCATTCACTTCCAGCAGCATACCGTTGAGGTAATAACGAACGTCCTGCTGCGCCATAGAGAAGCCAGTCTGATCAATCAGATGACGCACCTGGCTCTGGGACACAGTCAGTTCAAATGCTTCCGGGCTGTCTTCCACATTCGGGAATTCAGCAGCAGGCAGGGTAGACAGTGTAAAACGGCTACGGCCAGCCTTGATCACCATCTTCTGACCGGTCAGGGTCAGCTCGATAATGGCACTGTCCGGCAGCGACTTACAGATATCCATCAGCTTACGGGCCGGAACGGTAATAGAACCTGCTTCAGCCGGCTCTTCCAGCTCAACCCGGCCAACCAGCTCCACTTCCAGGTCGGTACCTGTCATCGATAACTGGTTGCCTTCGGCGACCAACAGAATGTTTGAAAGCACTGGCAACGTCTGACGACGCTCAACGACACCGGCAACCAGTTGCAATGGTTTGATCAGCGCTTCTCTAGAAATAACAAACTTCATGTTTTCCTACCCTTCATTAATCAGAGACCTTGCACGTTAGTAGTGAGCAAAGGTCGCAATCTGCAAACTACGCCGTTAAGTGACGTAACAGGTTCTGATAATCCTCTCTTATATCCGTATCGCTCTCGCGCAATTCTGCCACCTTGCGGCAACCATGCAAAATGGTTGTGTGGTCACGTCCACCGAAAGCATCACCAATCTCAGGCAGGCTGTGATTGGTCAACTCCTTGGACAGACTCATTGCCACCTGGCGGGGCCTTGCAACTGAGCGGCTGCGACGTTTGGACAGCAGGTCAGACACCTTAATCTTATAGTACTCGGCAACCACGCGTTGGATGTTATCTATACTAACCTGTTTGTCTTGCAATGCCAGCAAGTCTTTCAGGGATTCTTTAATAAACGGCGTGGTAATGGCGTTGCCGGTAAAGTGCGCATTTGCGATCACCCGTTTCAGAGCTCCTTCAAGTTCACGCACATTGGAACGAATTTTCTGCGCCAGGAAGAATGCGGCATCGTCCGGCAGACGTACCTGGGCTTCCTCAGCTTTTTTCATCAGGATGGCTACCCGGGTTTCCAGCTCCGGAGGCTCAATCGCAACGGTTAACCCCCAGCCAAAGCGGGATTTCAGTCGCTCTTCCACGCCGTTAATCTCTTTCGGATAACGGTCACTGGTCAGGATCATCTGCTGACCGCCCTCTAACAGGGCATTAAATGTATGGAAGAACTCTTCCTGAGAACGTTCTTTGCCGGCGAAGAACTGAATATCATCAATCAGCAGGGCATCAACCGAGCGGTAATACCGTTTGAAATCGTTAATCGCGTTCAGCTGCAGCGCTTTAACCATATCGGCCACAAAGCGCTCAGAATGCAGATACACAATCTTGGCATTCGGGTTACGCTGCAGCATTTCCATGCCAACCGCATGCATAAGGTGGGTTTTACCTAAGCCCACACCACCATATATAAACAGTGGGTTGTAAGAACCACCCGGGTTATCCGCTACCTGCTGAGCTGCTGCCAGCGCCAGTTGGTTGGACTTACCCTGAACAAACGAATTAAAGGTAAAGGCCTGGTTGAGATTTGACTGATGGCGCACACCCCCTTCAACCTCAACCACCCGATTGGCTTTCGGCACCGGCACAGCAGGTGCAGCAGCAACAATCTCTTCAACACTCGGCGCATTGGTAAACGGTTTAGCTTCAACAAAGCCGGTTTGTGACTCAGCGGTACCGAAACCGTTGTTATCAACATCAATGGCTAACTGCGTCGGTGCATCTTCCGGTGGCAAAACCTGAACCGGCTGGCGGGGTGGCGGTGCCGGACGGCTTGGCGCAACCGGAGCGACGGACTCAGCAAACTGAGCCATCGGAGCCGGCGTTGGCCTGACCGGGCGCTGCACCGCTGGTGCCGCAGGACGCTGACGGAATCCGGCAGTGCTGCGTGCTGCAATATCAATGCTGACTTTACCGCTGATGTCCCCGGAAACCGCATTCACGATTTCACGGATACGGCCCAGATATTTGTCGTTCACCCAGTCTTTCACAAACCGGTTAGGCGCCAGCAGTACCAGTTCACCGGCGGCTTCCGGCGAAGCTTTTAAAGGACGGATCCAGGTATTGTATTGTTGTGCGGGGAACTCCTGCTGAAGACTCTGTAAGCACTGTTCCCATAACTCAACGGACATATATCAACCTTGCACGGCGAAGCGGCCTATGCGACACAGATGTTTCTTATTTGTCGCGACTATAAATAATCAGCCGATAATACCTGTTCTGAACGGGCTTATCCACAGTTAGATGAGGCTGTTACTAATTCTTTTTACGGCACGGTTTTCAAGCAATTAAAGTGCCCGAAAATGATTATTTTTTAAACAGCACTCCTCAAAATCAGACTATACATAGCTTAGGAACAGTTAATATTCAGACTTACAAACATGACAAACGTATAATAAAAAAGGTTATTTTGAACTTATCAACAGATTTTTATAATTTTATCTCTGTATTTTCCACCGCCAGATGGAAACTTATACCCAGCAGTGAATAACCGTCCAGCCAGCGCCAGCCGTGGCATTAATTAAGATTTTTCTCAAAAAAGTGATTGAAAACCGTACAGCATTTCACTAGAATTCGGCGTCTATTTTTGACTCGTGGGATTCAGCAACCTTACTGATACCACCACACTGTATGTTAGTAGGATCGAAACCATGAAAAGAACTTTTCAACCTAGCAATCTTAAGCGCGCTCGAACTCACGGCTTCCGTGCACGTATGGCTACCAAAAACGGCCGTGCGGTAATCAACCGTCGTCGTGCTAAAGGCCGTAAGCGTCTGGCTGCTTAATATTTGCCTGTCAGGCTCACTGAATGAATGAATTCAGCTATCCCCGCCGCGTGAGGCTCCTTACCGGTGGGGATTTTAAACAGGTATTCAACCGAGCCAGCCTCAAGATCTCAGATCAACATCTGCTGATCCTAGCCTGTCCTAACGACCTCGGCCATTCACGTGTCGGCTTCGTCTTCTCCAAAAAAAATATCCGTTTAGCTGTCAATCGTAACCGCGTTCGGCGTATCATTCGCGAGTCTTTTCGGCTTGAACAGCAGCAACTTCCCAACGTCGATATCGTCATTTTGGCGCGTAAAGGCCTGGGGGATATGGAAAATAAGCAGGTTCATAAGCTTATTGAACGCAGCTGGTCTCGCCTGATAAAAAAAGCTAAGCCCAAATTCCAATCTAAATAACGATAATGGTCCAACAACCATGGATGTACAGCGCGTATTATTGATTGCAGCACTCGGCATTATTTCCTATATGTTGGTCTTGCAATGGAATCAGGATTACAGCCAGCCGCCAGCTACGGTCGCTCAGGCTGAAACTGTATCCGCTTATGACTCAACAGCCCCAGTCAGTGAATTGCCGCAGGAAACTGCCGCCAGCGGTTCCGACGTGCCAGGCGTAGCGCCGGCAACAGCGGCTGCCAAGAAAAGCCAGCTGATCTCAGTGAAAACTGATGTTCTGGAAGTTCTGATCGACCCTAAAGGGGGTGACATCATTCAGGTAGCACTGCCTGAATATAAAGCGGCACTGGATTCTGATCTTCCGTTCATTCTTCTGGAGCAAAGTGCTAACCGTACTTATGTTTCCCAGAGCGGTCTGGTAGGTCTGAACGGTCCTGATGCCAGCAGCGATGGCCGTCCGACATATTCCAGCAGCAGCACCAGCTACACCCTGGAAGGTAACGAGCTGAACGTTGACCTGTCGTTCACCGCCGCCAATGGCGTTGTGATCACCAAGCGCTATGAATTCCTGCGTGGCAGCTACGACATCGGTCTGGACATGGTCGTTGATAACAAGACGGCTGATCCGTGGCAGGCAAAGCTCTTTGGCCAGATCAAACGTGATGCCAGCGCTGACCCGTCTGAAACCACTGATATGGGCATGCAGTCTTACCTGGGTGCAGTATTCTCCAGCGTTGAAGATGCATACCAGAAGGTTTCCTTCGACGATATGCGTGAGGCCAATGCAAAAGTGGTTACCAACGACGGTTGGGTAGCCATGAGTCAGCATTACTTCCTGAGTGCCTGGATTCCGGCACCGGGTGCTGAATACAGCTACAGCTCACGTACCGCGAATGACAAATTCATTGTTGGCTTTGTTTCTCCCGCATTTACCGTACCTGCTGGCCAGAACAAGACAGTAAGCGCACACTTCTATGCCGGTCCTAAGATCACTGAGAAGCTGGAAGCGGCGGCTCCGGAACTGGAACTGACCGTTGACTACGGCATCCTGTGGTGGATCGCTTCACCGCTGGCATGGTTGCTGAAAGCTATTCACGGCATCGTGGGTAACTGGGGTCTGGCGATTATCGGTATCACCATTGTTGTGAAAGCAGCGCTGTTCCAGGTGAATGCCAAAGCATTCCGCTCCATGGCGAAAATGCGTAAATTTGGCCCGGAAATGGCCCGTCTGAAAGAACTTCACGGCGATGACCGCCAGAAGATGTCTCAGGCCATGATGGAACTGTACAAGAAAGAGAAGATCAACCCGCTGGGAGGCTGTCTGCCAATCCTGGCGCAGATGCCAATATTTATCGCACTGTACTGGGTACTGCTGGAATCCGTTGAACTGCGTCAGGCTCCGTTCATGCTGTGGATTTACGACCTGTCTGTGATGGACCCGTATTTTGTACTGCCAATCCTGATGGGTGCGACCATGTTCATTCAGCAACTGCTGAACCCGACACCTCCGGACCCGATGCAGGCCAAGATCATGAAGATGCTGCCAATTGTCTTCACTATCTTCTTCCTGTGGTTCCCGGCAGGTCTGGTACTGTACTGGCTGGTGAACAACGTACTGTCTATCGCTCAGCAGTACGTGATTAACAAACAGATCGAAGGTGACGGCGGCAACGCTAAAAAAGCCTGATCATCCTGATCTGAATTAAAAAAGGCCTCCTGTGAGGCCTTTTTTACGTTTACCCGCGGTTGACTCCGCCAGCACCACTGGCGAAGATAACCCGCTCTGTCCTTAACACTGAACGCATACCGGATATCAGCATGACCCTTATTGATCAGGATACTATTGCCGCACAGGCCACACCACCGGGACGGGGCGGCGTAGGGATTGTCCGGGTATCCGGCAAACTGGCCAAACCCATTGCCAAAGCCGTGTTAGGCACAGAACCGGCACCCCGTTACGCCCATTACGGCGCCTTTTACGATGCCGACAACAACCAGATTGATCAGGGCATTGGTATATATTTCCCCGGCCCAAACTCGTTCACCGGTGAAGACGTTCTGGAACTTCAGGGCCACGGCGGCCCGGTCATCATCGACTTTATCCTCCGCCGGGTACTGGAACTGGGGGCCCGGCTGGCCAATCCCGGTGAGTTCTCTGAAAGAGCTTTCCTGAATGACAAGCTGGATCTGGCCCAGGCCGAAGCAATCGCCGACCTGATCGACTCCAGCTCAGAACAGGCCGCCCGCTGCGCACTGCGGTCACTGCAGGGGATGTTCTCTGAACGGATTCATCAACTGGTTGAAAGCCTGACGCAACTGCGGATTTACGTGGAAGCAGCCATCGATTTCCCGGAAGAAGAAATCGACTTTCTGGGCGATGGTAAAGTCGCCAGTGATCTGGAAGCCATCATTCAGCAACTGACCAGCGTGATGCAGGAAGCCCGGCAGGGCAGCCTGATCCGCGAGGGTATGAACGTGGTTATCGCCGGCCGCCCCAACGCCGGTAAATCCAGCCTGCTGAATGCACTGGCAGGCAAAGAAAGCGCCATTGTCACCGACATCGCCGGTACCACCCGTGACGTACTGCGCGAGCACATCCACATCGACGGCATGCCACTGCACATCATAGATACAGCCGGACTGCGGGATGCACCGGACGAAGTAGAGCGGATCGGCATCAGCCGTGCCTGGGAAGAAATTCACAAAGCTGACCGGATTCTGCTAATGGTAGATGGCACAACCACCGCCACCGATGACCCTGAACAGATCTGGCCCGAATTCGTGCATAACCTGGAAGATCAGAGCAAAATCACCGTCATTCGTAACAAATGTGATCTGACATCAGAAACCACCGGCATTGGCGAACACCATGGCCATACCCTGATCTCACTGTCTGCTAAAGCTAACATCGGTGTCGACACCCTGCGCCAGCACCTGAAAGACTGCATGGGCTATGCCGCAACCACTGAAGGCGGCTTTCTGGCCCGACGTCGTCATGTAGAGGCCCTCAGTAAAGCCCAGAGCCTGTTACTCACCGGCCAGGAACAACTGATATTTGGCGGAGCAGGGGAGCTGTTAGCAGAAGATCTGCGTCAGGCCCAGCAGCACCTCAGTGAAATTACCGGTGCCTTCAGTTCTGACGACCTGCTCGGCCGGATCTTCAGCTCATTCTGTATCGGTAAGTGATCCTTCAATGAAACTTCTCCTGTCTTTCAGCAATAAACTGACCCGCTATTTAGGTCTGGATTTACCTCAGCAGGGCAGTGCAGAGGCTAAAGGCACCGGTAAACACCCCCTGCACAGCAATGCCGACATATTCGCCTGGCAATGCCATATTATTGAAAATGGCGGCCCGGACTCATCCCGCTCACTGGTTGCAGTAGAAGCCCACAGCCGTTACTGCATTATTATCCCGCTGACGCTTCGGCTGGAGCAGGAAGACCTCATACAACAGCTGAATTATCGCTGGAGCACCGAGATGGCAATGTTTATTCTCGATGACCCGGAAGCCCCCCTCGAGGATATCGAAGAGCTGGCAGACGCCCTGCTGGAAGTTATCACTGAGGTAGACGTTATCAGGAATACTGATCTGAGCATCAGTGGCCACATCACCGATATCAAATCCTGGATACAGGACTATTGCCAGCAGCACGGGCTGCATCTACTCAGTGACCGGCACAGTGTCAGTCTGGCCATGCATCTCAACGAATTACAGAAAACAGCGAAAGATCCGACCGGCGCAAAGCAACGTTTTATTCCGCTGCCCCGGTTTATTGATACGGGTCTGATGATGCTCGAAGATGACGCTGAAACAGACGCACCGGACAGCCAGCCCACTCAGCCCACGCAGATTGCCACCGTTATTAATCTGGCCGACTACCGGCGAAAAGTTGGCCTTTAAGTAAAACTATGACGCCTGAATTCAGCGCTGAACAACTGACGAACCTGGCGGGTGAAGCCGGCTATGCAGAAGGCGTCAGACTATTCAGTGCCGAAGCCGTGCGCGACTGGCAGCAGACCGGCCATACCATTACCGCTGCTGTACTGGACGAACAGATTTACCATGTCAGCCTGAACATAACGGCAAAAGGAATCGACAGCACCTGCAACTGTCCGGTATCTGAAGGATTTGATTTCTGCCAGCACTGCGTTGCTGCAGCACTCAGCGTCCAACAGCGTTCAGATCAGGGCCTTGCAAGCACCGCTGAAACATCCGGTATTCATACCTATTTAAATGGCCTGTCTAAGCAACAGTTACTCGGCCAGTTAGAAGCACTTATTCAGACAGACCCGCTGTTGCAGCGACGCTTTATACGCCAGGCACAAATTGCCAGCGGCGCAGTGGATATTGCCGCGTTGCGTAAGCAGATCACTCAGGCGCTGCCCTACCGAAAACTCAGTCAGCGGCAGAAAATCCGGCACTATTTTGAACACGCCTGCTCCGAACTGACTGATCTGGACAGTTGCCTGAACGCCCTGGCTGCAGAGGCTGCGCTTAAACTGTGTGGATATACACTGGAACGCCTTAATCAGGTACTCATACGCTTTGATCCTCAGGGTTATCAGCATCCCTGTGCCGAACTCTGCTGTCAGCAATACAGCCAGCAACTGCTGCGGCAAAACTGGCCGGATGAACAACTGGCCACTTATTTACTGGACCAGCTGGAACAGCCCAGGGAAATATTCCCCGATCCGCTCAGCATACTGGCTCCCGGCAAATGTCTTGAATTACTGATCCGTCAGGCCCGGCAGCGCTGGCAAAAGCAACCAGCCAACCGGCCGTTAGCAGAACTGCTGCACAGCTATGCCAGCGAATACGCTGACCATGGCTTACTGACAGAGCTGCTAAATCAGCCGGCCAGCCGGGGCGACAACGACACAATACTGCAGTTTATTCAGGTACAGCTGGAACAGCTGAAGCGTCCAGCCGAAAACCTCTCAGACATGCAGCGTGAAGAGATCTGCCAACAGCTGCAAACGCTGTTCAATACTCTGAATCAACAATCCCCGGATCTTCAGCAACGAAAGCAGCAACAACACTTACAGGCAGAGTTTGCCACCCTGCAGGGCAACGAAAGGCTATCCGCAGAGTTGTACTGGCAACTGTTTACCGAGCAGAAAAACCAGACCAGTTATCTGAACTACCAGCAAGCAAATACAGAGCAGGGCATCAGCGCAGAACAGTCACAACAAACCGCCGAACACTATCTGCTTGGCTGCGCACAACGCAGCAGTAAAGAAGGCCACCAGGCACTGACACAGAGCCATGAGCACCTGTTTGAGTTTTACCTCGCCAGCAGCCAGTTACATAAGGCCCGGATCATTGCTGATCAGCTCACCCTCAGTCCGGCCCATCTGGAAGCACTGGCGCTGCAATTACTCAGCAGTGAACCGCAACACAGTCAGCACTATTACCGCCGTATTCTGAACAACCTGCTGCAGGAGGCCTCTGAAGAGGCTTACCTCTATATCGCCGAACTGCTGCTGCAAATTCCTGAATATGCCACCGAACATCCACTGTGCCAGCCGGCAGCCCAGCAGCTACTGGAACAGTTGCTCACTGAACTGCGCCAGCAACATCAGCACAAACGTCAGTTTATACGCATACTGGCGGCACATTTCCCAGGCTGACAAAACACCTCTGCACACTCACAACGGTTTTTCGGCAGCGCCGCATTATGTCTTCTGTCACAGCTCCCTTTACAATTCCTTTTACAACGCTATTCCTGACACCAGGGAACGCAGTTTCACAGTTTCCATTCGGGAAAGTCATTCCTTAAAACCATGCATAGATAAAATAATATCCATTTATGTAAAAATATTACTATAATGGATAAAATAATATCCAGCGTAATAAATATCATGTTTGACCTTACTCTCCTGACCGCCAGTGATATCCAGCAACAGCTGGCCAGCCATCTACAGCAACAGCGCAAACAACACAAGCTGTCTCGGGCAGCACTGGCCGAGCGCAGCACTGTACCGGCTCCCACCATCAAACACTTTGAAACCTCCGGGCAGATTTCATTACGCCAGTTCCTGCTGCTCTGGCAATGCGTGGATGACCTTCAGAATCTGGCAGCCCTGCTGGAACCGGCAACAGCAGCGACAGCTACGGCTGACTTTGCAGCGGAGTTGGGGAAATGACACAACTGACAGTGAAGGTATACCGACAACTGACTGATGGCAGCCGGCTCCGGTTAGGCACCCTCGGGGAGAATCAGCACAGTCTGCTGTTTCAGTACCATGAGGATTATCTGAACCGTCCACTGAATCCGTCACCCTTCATGCTGCCGTTTGATGACCGGGTGCATCGTTTCAGCCAACAGGACGCTGACTGCCTGCCAGGCCTGTTTACCGACAGCCTCAGCCAGCACTGGGGGCTGCGTCCACTCATGGACTTCTTCCGCAGTGCTGGTCAGAACACGGTTTCTCAGACCCGCTGCCGCTCTTTTCTTCAGGCTGATCAGAGCGACCTCATTGGTGCACTGAGTTATCAGGCAGAAGAAAGTGAGGCTATAACTGAAAAGAGTACTGAAAAGAGTACTGAAACAGCCCCCCCCGATTATTACGGAATGCTAACAAGCGGTCATGGTCTGTCAGAACAAGTGCAGGCACTGATCAGCAGTGACCAGCACAGCCATGGCATGCCCTGGCAGGCACAGGTATATATCGACCCCCTGATACCGGACCAGCTACACAGTGAAAATGCCGCTCACCTGCAACCCTGGATACTGCGTTTCAGCCATCCGGCCAATCCTCTGGGTCAGGAACAGGGATTGGCCGATGCCGCCTACCTGCAAATGGCTGAGCTGGCCGGTATCAGTATTCCTGCCTGGCAACTGATCACCCCGCCGGCACAATCAAAAGCCGCTCCCTGGCTCGCTCACCTGCGACCGGATTATCAGCACCGGCAACAACATATCCAGCGCCTCTCCGGCCTGCTGGGCAATCACTGGTGGCAACCGGGCATCGGTTATGAACAACTTATCCGCGCCGGTCAGATACTGTGTCAGCGGCCGGCAACCGGCCGGGATATGTTTAACCGGGCAATTTTTAATTTACTCAGCTGCAACCGCGACGATCACAGCAAGCACTGGAGCTTCATCCAGGATGACACCGGTCAGTGGCAACCCGCGCCCATGTACAACGCCGGTTTCAGTCCCGCAGCTAACAGGCAGCACAGCATGCCTTTTCAGGGCGTCACCTCAAAACCTGACCGGAAAAACATCCAAAAGCTGGCTTCACTGGCCAATTTCAGCCACTGGCATCAGGCCCGGCAGGCCATTGAAGAAATTCTGGACGCACTGCAAAACTGGGAAATCTTCGCCAGCCAGCTGGATATTCACCGTGATACCCAGCGTAAGGTCCGCCGGGAACTGGATCAGTGTTATCAGGAAAACCGAAAACTTTTACAAAAATAACCTTATTAATCAGTGAGATGACTGATTAATTCAGAACAAACCCCAAGATTAGTTACATCTTTATAACAACTTATTCACAGCCTTTTGTGGATTATGTGAGTAAGATATAAAAACAAAATTGCTTAGATCAAAAGTTATTAACAATGTGATAATCAAATCCCTGTGAACGATTTTTCCTTCTCAGATATCACCAAAATGGTTTTGATTAAAAAATCAGCAAAAATAGGCGATTAGCACTTTAATCCAACAACAGTTAAGAGTTTAACGACACCTTTATCACATGTTATACACAGCATCCTGTGAATTATGTGCATAAGTTAAAAATAAACGATTTAATGAGCCAATAACCATGAACATCAGCTGCCCGCACTGCAACGTCACTAACCGTATTCCGGAAGAGCGCCTGCAGGACAACCCCAACTGTGGAAAATGTAAACAGGCTATTTTCACCGGCAAGCCTCTCGACCTGACCGCTGCCAATTACAGCAAACAGGTATTACAGAACGATTTGCCGGTACTGGTGGACTGCTGGGCAAGCTGGTGCGGTCCGTGTCAGCAGTTTACGCCGGTTTTCGATCAGGCTGCCAAAACATTCGAGCCACAGCTTCGGCTGGTGAAGCTGGATACTGAAGCTGAGCAGACCATTGCAGCTCAATTGCAGATTCGTTCGATTCCCACCCTGATACTGTTTAAAAATGGCAAAGAAGCTGCGCGGATGAGTGGCGCAATGCCGTTAGGCCAGCTTCAGCAATGGCTGCGCCAGCAGGGCATTGAGGTATAAACAGGAAAGTACAGACAGGCACCGGCGGTGCCTGTCTTTCAGATAATCAGAAAATAGCCACTGCCACACCGCTGAAAACATAGCTGTGAGTACCACCGTTCTGGGCCTCCAGATGTTTCCAGTCCGCGGTGGCCTGCCACTGAGGGTTCGATTCATTGGAGTTGTAGTAGAAGGTCTTCCCGGCTTCATACGCCACCAGGATATTGTGCATGCCACTGAAGTTATCTTCACTGGGTTTGGCACCGCTGTGCATGGTATAACTGCAGTTATAAAAGACCGCTTCATCCAGCGTAATGGTCCCTTTAACCGCCTCCTGCACCAACAGGTTAAAAATATCGCTCATGCCGCTGCGCATAACCCCGTTGACCATAGAAATGGCTTTGCTCTTCTGGCCTTCATCGCACAGCAGTTTAACGCTGACACCCGGCCAGCGCTGTTTAATCTGACTGACTATCAGACGGGGATCACTGTTCTTATCCGCCGCCAGCGGCCGTGTAACCGCACAGGTATCCGTAAACTGGATACTGGGCCAAAGATCATCTTCAGCAAAGGTAGCAGTTAAGGCCGTTTGCTTAATTTCATTGATTGCGACTGTCGTACAGTGCGCTGCACACGAATTTCCATTCTGTTCCGGTAAGCGTTTGGTTGGCACGGTTAAACTCCGTTAACTGATATCTAGCTGATAACAGTAGCCAAACCAAACCACAGCGCACAGTCACAACTACGCATTTTGTGACACATTTTTCACAACAGCTATCAGCCATTCACCAGAAAATGCACACCGATACTGGCGATGTATCCCAGTGCAATGACCGGTGTCCAGCGCAGATGGCCAAAGAAAGTATACTGGCCACGGGCCTGTCCCATCAGAGCCACACCGGCTGCAGAGCCCACAGATAAAAGGCTACCGCCCACACCGGCAGTCAGAGTTACCAGTAACCACTGCATCTCAGACATCTCCGGATACATCGTCAGCACCGCGAACATCACCGGAATGTTATCGACGATGGCAGACAGAATACCCACCAGCACGTTTGCAGTGGTTGGTCCCAGATCACCGTAGAAGAATCCGGATGCCATGTTCAGGTAACCGAGGAAACCCAGGCCGCCAACCGCCAGAATGATGCCGTAGAAGAAGAACAGAGTATCCCACTCCGCCCGGGCGATCCGAGAGAATACGTCAAAGTTATACGGGTCTACACTGGCCCCCGGAGGCGCATCGATACCGTTACGCCAGCTCACAGATTTACGGCGCAGATAGAAACCGAAGAACTGCAGATACGCCAGCCCCATCATCATGCCGAATACCGGCGGGATGTGCAGCAGGCTATGGAAACTTACCGCCGTTACGATCGTTAACAGGAATAAACCGACAATTGTCAGACCGCCAAATTTAATCGCAGTCATTTCATCACTGTGGCTCTGTGGCCGGCCTTCCGGCAGGGAGAACTGCATAATAAATGCAGGTACCACAAAGTTCACCACCGATGGCAGGAACAGTGCAAAGAAGCCACTGAACTCAATCACCCCTTTCTGCCACACCATCAGGGTAGTGATATCACCGAACGGGCTGAAAGCACCGCCAGCATTCGCTGCAACAACGATATTCACACAGGAAAGCATGACAAACTTCGGCTGATCTTTACCCACAGCCAGCACCACAGAACACATAATCAGCGCGGTGGTGAGGTTATCCGCAATCGGAGAAATAACGAATGCCAGTACACCGGTCATCCAGAACAACTGACGGTAACCAAAGCCTTTCGCCACCAGCCAGTCACGCAGGGCATCAAACACGCCCCGTTCCAGCATGGCATTAATGTAGGTCATAGCCACCAGCAGGAAGAAGAACAGCTCAGCATATTCAAGGAAATTATGACGGATTGCGCCCTCTACCAGTTGCGGTGAACCTTCACCCACATAGTAAATGGCGATTAAAATCCAGATCAGACCTGCTGCCAGCATCACCGGTTTAGATTTTCGCAAGTGCAGCTGCTCTTCAAAAATAACCAGCATGTAAGCAACAAAAAAGATGCCAAGGGCAGCAAAGCCCAGCCAGCTGGCGGTCAGATCCTGTAAGGTTCCGCTGGCTTCAGCAGATGACGCCCAACCCGAAGTTGCGGTAAATAAGCCAAGTATCAAGGCTAACCACTTCATGGATATTTCCCCTGTAAATGAGACTACTGAAAAACTCGTCTTGCAGAATATATGCAGGGTAAGAAGCGTCTGACTGACAGACTGCCTGAAACTGCGACACACATCTTTCCTTCAAGGCGATCTAAGCACCGGGAGTAAAGCAAAGATCAGCGCCGGGATGCAACGTTTCAGGCACTTAATCTGACACTTAAGTCGCACTCGTCTGATCCGTGTCAATTATCCGCCACCTGTCACTGTAAAAGCATGTGGATAACACCTGAATAATATCTGCACAGCCAGAGGATAAGCTGTGCAGTGACAGACAGCAACCGACCAGCGACCCGTACCTCAGCAGCCATTAATACGTTGTGTAATTTCCTTCAGGCGGCTCCAGCTCTGCAACGCCACCGGCAAGCCAAGCATCGCTTCTACAAACTCCCATGAATAACTGACAATGGAAAAAATGTTTCCGGCAGTCACCGGTGCAACTGTCACACTGGCCATCAGGTTATGCACAATGAACAGCAGAGCCAGCAGGAATATTCCACCGTACAGCCAGGCTTCACTGTCAGACAGCTTCACTTCCCAGCGGCGCAGCATCCGTAAATGACGGTGAAACTGCCAAGGCAGGGCACGCTGTAAAACACTCACCTGGCGTTCCTGCTGAGCATTCAGCGCAGCATTCAACCGGAAAAAGCGGCGGTGAAAGCAAGCATACAGTGCCAACATCGACAGGGTGAGCGCCACCGCCGCCCAGGCCAGCTGACCGGCAAACCCCGCCAGAATAATCAGCGAGACCGTCAGCTGAATCACCGACGTAAACAGCAGGGGGACTTCGTTTTCGAGAAAATCCACCAGCTCCCGGGACATATCCAGACGGGCACTGCGCACCGACACCGCCAGATCCGGCTGCCGCTCCAGCAAGCGTAGCCCTAATTCTACTTTTAGCGTGCCGTATACCCGGGTGTCATAAATACGCCGCACCACAGACACAACCACCAGCAGAGCAAACACACCCGCCAGCAGCATCAGGCTGGCAGTTTTACCTGCTAAAAGCCCGTCAATGGTCTGACCCATCAGCAAGGGCAGACAGGCCATCAATACATTCTCCAGCACCACTAACAGCCAGGTTGTGGCGACTTTTCCCGGAAAGGCACGCATTATCTGCCATATCGTCAGTTCACCGGACACAGGAATACCTCCATTCATCTGCAATCATTACCCAGACTGAGTAAGGCATAGCAAAACAGTAAATTGTCACAATTGACAATTTAAATCGAAATCAGTAAATTATCAAAACTGACAATAAACTAAGCCGGGTTAAGAATCCGTTAACCCCACAGAGAAACACACAGGTAAACCATGGGACGTCCAAGTAAAAAAGCTGAACGTACTGAAGAAATCTTTCAGGCCTTTCAACGCTGTGTTATCCGTTTTGGGCTGGAAGGCAGCACGCTGGAACGTATTGCTGAAGAAGCGGGGCTGCAGCGCAGTCTGGTCCGCCACTACGTAGGCAACCGTTCAGAACTGATCGAACAACTGGCAGACCGGACCATAGAACAGTCCAACCAACAATGGATAACCCTGGAAGCCCATTTGCCTCCGACGGCGCTCGGCCAGGCACTACTGGAAATGCTGTTCGAATATGAAAACAGCAGCGATATCAGCCTGTTGTTTCAGGCATTACTATTTTCCGCCGCACAGGATGCAACTCTCAAACAAAAACTCAGGGACTGGACCGAACATAACGTTGCCGCCATCAGTGCACTGTTAAGTAAGGATTACCCACAGGCAGATGCCGGAGACCTGAAAGCCATCTCTTTTGGCCTGCTGTCACTCTATTTCAATCTGGACTCCCTGAGTCCGCTGGGGCTGATGTCAGATTACCGTCTGCCTGCCAAACAGGCGGCAGAACAGCTACTCAGATCCCTGCAACCTGCTTAATTCGGAGCTACATTCATGACTATTACCTTTATGATCGGCATCCTGTTACTGCTCTGGGTCATCTGGGATCTGTTCAGTGGCAGCGTATGGCTACACCGGGAATTTCGCCGCGCTCAGGAACCCTTCGCTTACTGGAGTACATTACTGCTCTGGCTGGCGGTAGCAGTTTCCTGTTTCTTCTGGGAACTCTGAAGAGGAAGTAACCAATGACCGTATTACCTAAACGTAATCCATTCCTGCTGGCGTTGTACTTCCTGGCTGTGGTTATGATGTTTGTCTTCATCGCCTGGATCATTCTGTACCCCTACGGTGACACCGGATATACCGGCACCGCTGTCAGCCAGCATATACAGGATGTCAGCAAACAAAAAACAGCCACAGCGACGGTTACCCAGACACCCCGGCCCAGCCTGACGGTTAACACCCATACCGTTGCCGGCCAGCTACCGGAACAGCGTCAGCCCCTGCGTCTGGCGGGTACCCACCTCCAGCTTAACCTGCAGCGCCCGCTGCAAACACAGATAGATACTGCCTGGCAGCGCTTTATTGATACCGACCTGCTGAGCAAGGTGGAAATCACTAACAGCACACAGGTGTACGCGGTCTATCACGGCTACAACCAACAGGCACAGATTGTCCAGATGACCATCGGCTACGTGGTTAACGAACGGGGCTATGTGCCGGCAGGTATAGACCTGCTGGAGGTCTCCGGTGGCCGCTATTTACGCCTTACCGGTGAAAACGTGTTCGACAACTGGAGCAATCCACAACGTTTCGGCGATGCCCTGACGTTTAACGCGGACTATGAACTCTATCTGCTGAATGAGAATTATCAGGTACTCAACCAGGTAGCGTTCCTGGCGGTTAAATAAACAGCCTGACACGCAAGGACATTACTATGAACGATACAGATCTGCTGACCGCCAGCTGGCTGGAATATTTCGAATACATCTCCTTCGGTATCTATGACTGGGTACTGGTATTCGCGCTGATTTTTCTGCTGCTGGAATTCGGCAACGATGCCGTCACTAAACGGCTGAACGGCGAACGCATTCTGGAAAGCCTGTCGAGCATCTTTACCCTGGTCCCTTACTTTGTCATTGAAGGCTTTATTTTTGCGGGTGCCGTATACCTGTTCTACAGCGTCCATGAAATGATCCCCTGGAAACAGCCGGTCAACGCCTATACTGCAATGCTGGTGCTGTTACTGGCAGACTTTGCCTACTATGCGGAACATTACTTCTTCCACAAAGTACGTCTGTTCTGGTTATCCCACTCGGTACACCACAGCTCCACAATGATGAACACAGCCACCGCGTTCCGGTTCAGCATGTTTGATCCGATTTTACCGGTATTCTTCCATTTCCCACTGATCCTGATGGGTTTCCACCCGATGCTGGTTATCGGTGCCGAAATCATTGTACTGGCGTACCAGTTCTGGCTACACAATGAAATGATCGGCAAACTGGGACCACTGGAATGGCTGTTTAACACACCGTCCCATCACCGGGTACACCACGCCTCTGATGAGAAGTATCTGGATAAGAACTTCGGTGGCATCCTGATTATCTGGGACCGTATATTCGGCACCTTCAAAGCAGAAGAAGAACTGCCAAACTATGGTCTGACAACGCCGATGACCAGCAAAAATCCGATCACGGTGCAATTCTATGAATTCCCCCGGCTCTATAAGGATCTGCTCAGCGCCCGCAGCCCCCGGGAATTCTTTGGCTACCTGTTCCACGGGCCCGGCTGGCGGCCGGAAGGTTACCGGGCAAGAAAAGCCGCAGAAGCAGCTGCTGAAAAGGCGACAGCTCAGGCAGACAGCTAAGTAACACCCTCACTGACCCATCGCATTTTTACGGATGTCTGTTAACCACAGACATCCGGCGGGCACCGCTGTGCCTGAAAAACACCATATTTACAGGGAGAGACCATGAATACCTTATCCCAAACCAGCCGGTTTCTGATGCAGGGCACTCTGGGTGCCGATCAGCAAACCCTTCAGAATGTTTCCCACCAGGGGATAGATAACTGGTTGAATAATCAGCTAAATTCAACTTTACCCTCAGGCAGTCCCTATACGGACAGCAGCCGGGAAATCTGGCAATTTTTCCGCAGCAAACTGCTCAGCAAGTACGGTGAATCCGCCATCAACGGCGAGGGCAATAACCCGGCGTTGCCATACAAATGGTACTTCCACATGGCCTGGTGGCAGCAAACCCTGAATCCCTCACCGGAACATTTGCTGCGTCAGCGGGTTGCCCAGGCTCTGAGTGAAATTCTGGTGATCTCCGATAACTCCCAGCTGGAACTGGATGCAGTAGGGATGGGCAGTTATTACGATCTTCTGTACAAGCATGCCTTCGGCAATTACAGCGACCTGCTCTACGACGTCAGTATGCACCCGTGCATGGGGGTCTACCTGTCACATATGAATAACCACAAAGCTGAGCCGGCTAAGCACATCCATCCGGATGAAAATTACGCCCGTGAAATCATGCAGTTATTCACCATTGGCCTGTACGAGCTTAACTCTGATGGCAGCCGCAAAACCGATGCCGCCGGCCGTCCTCTGGATAGCTATAACAACACAGACATCAAAGAACTCGCCCGGGTATTCACCGGCCTTAAGGCTTCTGGCTATGAGTACGAATGGAATACCAGCTTCTGGGAAAACAGCTATAACGGGTACACAGTCAGCTTTGATGACGGCATCGACAAAACCTATAAGGTGCCGCCGTTCATCAATATGACGAATCCTATGTCGGTAGACGAAGATCGCCATGACCGGGGCAGTAAACAACTGCTCAGTGGCCGGGTAAAACTGCCCGCCGGACTGAACGCCGCCCGGGAAATCCGTGCAACCGTTCAGCAACTGGTTGCTCACCCGAACACCGCTCCCTTTATTGCCACCCGGCTGATTAATCAGCTGGTCACCTCAAACCCGTCCAGAGCCTATGTTAAAGCGGTGGCAGCAAAGTTTGGTAAAGCAGGGGATCTGAAAGCGGTAATCCGTGAGATTCTCACGTATCCACAGCGTAATCCGGCCGCCAGCCAGTCTTTTCCTTCCGCCCGGCAGGAAGGCGGTCAGACCCTGCAATCACAAAAACTAAAATCCCCATTACTGCGGGCTACCCAGATATTACGGGCCTTCCGTGCCAGTAACCGCTCCGGAAAACTGTGGCTGATCGGGGATGATCTGCAAACGCTGGTGCAACAGCATCCGCTATCCTCGCCGACAGTCTTCAACTTTTATAAACCGGACTTTACCCCTCATGGCCCGCTGGAACTGGCCGGTTTAGTGGCACCGGAATTTGAACTGCATACATCCGCCACAGCCATCGCGTACGTCAATATGATGTATTACTGGTTCTTCGGCGAATATTTGCCCGCTGTCAGCACCCGGATCAACAGCACCCCGGGGGTTCATAATGTTCCGGAACTCAATCCGGATACCCTGAACGGCGATGCAGATAACAAATTGCACTTTGATTTCAGTGCAGAGATAGCCATGGCACAAGACCCCGCCAGCCATGAAGCCCTGATCGACCGGATGAGCCTGCTACTGACCGGTAAAACAGGTCTGAGCATCAAACCGCAGATTCTGAACGCCTTTAAGCATTATCGGGATCAGCCCGCCTGGGTGGTTCAGACCATCGCATTCATGCTGACCATTTCCCCTGAATTCACTGTCCTGGAGGCCTGATCATGCAGCAGCCAACACACACTCAGGTAAACGCAAGCCGCCGTCATCTATTAAAATCCGGACTGGGGCTGGCAGGTGCCGGCCTGCTGGGAGGCACCGCGCCGGTCTTTACCACACCGGCCTTTGGTGCCGTCAGCAATCCGTCACCAGAGGATATCCATATACGCCCGGCACGCAAAGCACTGGTCTTCATTATGCTGGATGGCGGTAACGACAGCTTTAATATGCTGGTGCCGCGGGACAACCAGCACTACCGGGAATACCGCAATAGCCGCAGCAACCTGGCGCTGGCACAAAACAACCTGTTATCTCTGAATAACCGCAGCGATCAGCAGGGCAGGGAATTTGGCCTGCATCCGGCGATGCCGGAGGTTCAGACATTGTTTAATCAGCAAAATCTGGCCTTTGTGGCCAATATCGCACCGATGATTGAACCGACCCGTAAACTAGCCATGCAAAACGGCTCAGCGACGCTCCCGCTGGGGCTGCTCTCCCACGCGGATCAGTTCAGACACTGGCAAACATCCCGGCCGGATGCCCGGATTAATCAGGGCTGGTTCGGGTATTTTGCCGACGCCCTTCAACCCCGCCGGTCAGACAGCCAGATCCCCATGAATATCTCTCTGGCAGGCAGTAACATCATGCAAAATGGCGTACTGGGCAGCCATTACAGCATCACCGATCAGGGCAGTGTAGGGCTGATTGTTAACGAAGAAAAAACCCCGCTGAATCAGGCCCTGCTGGAAAGTTTTGAAACCCTGTTAAACGCTGATTACAGCCAGGATCCGTTTAAGCACACTTACCTGGCCCAGACCCGGCAGGCACAGGCCCGGCATAAAACCTACCGGGATGCGTTATCTCCCGTCAGTGTGAACACTCACTTTTCAGACACACCGCTGTCTCAACAGCTGAAAGCCGTCGCCCGCAGTATCAAATCCGCTGACCGGCTAAACCTGCAACAGCAAACCTTCTTCCTGCGCTATATCGGCTGGGATCATCACGATGAATTGCTCAATAACCACCAGCGGATGCTGTCAGTGCTCAGCAAGGCACTGGGAGAATTTCAGCAAAGCCTGAATGAGTTGGGCATCGCTGATCAGGTCATTACTTTCACCGGTTCTGATTTTGGCCGGACCCTGACCTCTAACGGCAACGGTACTGACCACGGCTGGGGTGGCAACACGCTGGTGATGGGTAACGCCGTAAAAGGGGGAAAAGTCTATGGGCAGTACCCATCTCTGTCACTGGGGGATGCCAATCCGCAGGATGCCGGTGACGGCGTCCTGATTCCTACCACGGCAACAGACCAGCTATATGCCGAACTGGCCCGCTGGTTCGGAGTGGCGGATAAAGATATCCACACACTGTTCCCTAACCTGAAAAAACATAATCAAACCTCTCTCAGCCAGCTGATCTGACCAGGACTGCCACCGGGTATCTCCGTTACAGCGGGATATCCGGCAAGGAGAAAGCCATGAAGATATACGCCATAAAAGCCAGCGCCCAAAGCGCCTTCAAAGATTACAAACAGGCCATGGGGGCTCCCCCACAAAGCATCAATGCACTGGCAGCCGCCGCCCCGGACTGGGCCTGTGTAAAAACCCTTGATGAAACCTCACAAGCACCGGCAAACCTGCATGAACCGGCGGATCTGGTTATCATCTGTATGTCGACACCGGACGCACTGCGGGGTTATGAACTGGCCGCAGCATTCCGTCAGCGGGGTATACCTGTGATCTTTGGTGGCCTGCATCCCAGCTTTATGTCCGAAGAAGCCCTGCAGCATGGGGATGCCGTCATCTGTGGAGAAGCAGAGCAATTATTGCCCGCAGTACTGCAGGATTTCCGGAATCACCGGTTACAACGGATATACCGTAACGAAGCCCCCGTCAGCATACAGAGAATGAGACCTTATCCACAGGCCCTGATCGATCTGAACGCCTATGGCGGCCTGAATTCAGTGATGGTTTCCAGAGGCTGTAAATTCAAATGTGAATTTTGCACTGTGCATAAATTCTTTCCTACTTTCCATTACCGGCCGGTGGGTGAAATTGTCGATGAAATTAAAGCCAGCGGAGGCCAGTATTTTGAACTCCATGCCGATAATCTGATTGCTGACCGTGATTACGCCATGGAACTGTTCGCGGCGCTGAAACCGCTGAATATCTATTGGTTAGCAGAAGCGACCCTGAATATCGCTGAATATCCGGACATCCTAGAAGCCGCTGCTGAAAGCGGGTTGTTTTATCTGTTAATCGGGCTGGAAACCCCCTCACAAACAGCACTGGATGCCGCCGGCAAAAAATTCATCCGAATCAACCGGGCAAAAGAGAACATCGCCCGGTTACATGAATATAAAATCGCGGTGGATTCGGCAATGATTTTTGGCTTTGATCAGCATAACGAAGATATCTTCGAAGAGAGCCTGGATTTTGTCGCAGATATCCAGCTCGACCACTGTGATTCCGTCATTCTTACCCCCTTTCCCGGCACTGACCTGTTTAGCCGTTATCAGCGGGAAGGCCGCATACTCACCCGGGACTGGTCAAAATATGACTGCAACCACGCGGTTTTTCAGCCTGCACAAATGACACCTGCGCAACTGGAGCAGGGTGCTGAATGGTTTGCACGGGAGTACAACAGCCTTGGCCGCACTCTGAAACGCTACTGGCGCCGGCAAAACAACCTAGGCTGGCAGTGGCAGTCACTGACAGGCCAATGAAGCGGCCGGTTCTCCTTCTGGCCTTGATGTGGCTGGCAACCCTGAACGGCTGGTACTGGCTGTGGGGCATCATCATTCTGATACTCACCGTCACCGATCTGCAACGGGGCTACACTGAACTGATCGACAAAATAAGCCGCCAGAATAATACATTTCTGTACTGGCTGACCTGTTCAAGCTGGCTGTTAATCGCCGCCATACTGATCAGCCACACCGGTTGAGGAAAGATTTATGACATTACCCACCGCACTCTTACTGCCCAAATCCGCCTATACCTCACAAAGCTGGTTTGAACGGGAACAGGCTACCCTGTTTGAAAACAACTGGCAGTTTGCCGGTTTCAGTGAAGATTTACCTGAGCCCGGCGACTTTCTCACCGTTCAGGCAGGGCGCACCAGTATCATGGTCATTCACGGGCCGGACGGTGAACTGCGGGCCTTTCATAACATGTGCCGTCACCGGGGCACCCAGCTATTGCGGACCTGTGGCAAGACCGGTAAGGCCATTACCTGCCCGTACCATGACTGGAGTTATGACTTTAAAGGCAATCTGATTGCTGTCCCCCAACAGAAAGAAGAATTTGCTGACCTGGATAAAAGCACTCTTGGTTTACACCCTGCCCGGGTCGAGTGCTGGGATAACATGATCTGGGTACACCCAAACCCGGAGGCGAAATCTCTGCAGGTATGGCGCCAGGGTATAGACAGCTATCTGGGCCCTCACAGGGTCAGTGAACTGGTGGAGCAGGAGGGTACCGCGACCCGCCATGATATCCGGGCAAACTGGAAGCTGGTGGTGGAAAACTATATCGATGGCTATCACCTGTCCCATCTGCACAGCACCAGCCTGAATATGTACAACCACAAACAACAGAAAAGTGGCTTCTGTGGCCCGCATTTTCACTTTTATGAACCATTAACAGATGAGTATGCGGCCAACGTTCATAAACAATGCCCACTGCCGGTCATTGATCATTTCACCCCGGAAAAACCGCTCGGGGCTTATGTTCCCATGCTGTTTCCCTGCTTCGGGATAGGTGCAGACGAATCGTCCTGGTCAATTTTCCAAATCATTCCGCTGGCTGTGGATAAAACCCGGGTAATCACCCGCACCCGGGTAATGCCCGCTTCAGACTGGCGTTTCTGGAGCCAGGAATGGAAAAGTTACAGCCACTATCAGAAACAGACAGCGACCAAAGCGGATAAATCCAACCGGGCCGGTCAGGAAGAAGGGGAAGATCCCTTAGCCAGTGGTGATTTCATGGCGGAGGATATCTATGTCTGTAAACAGCAGCAGAAATCTCTGGCATCCCCCTGGTATTCCGTCGGGGCTTACGCCAGCAAACAGGAAAGTGCTATCAGAGAATTCCACCGCCAGATATTGCAGGCGATGAAAACGGTTACTGACTGAGGCTGACCTTCGCCTGTTCACTGAGCTGAACCATGGAGTCGCCAATTTCCATATTGGCGGCTGAGCCATGAATGGCTTTTTCAGCGTCCTGTAATACCTGCCCGAACTGCTCAGAAATACGTTCAAAGTTACTCAGTTCCCGGGTCGTACGCTCGCTGATATCTGCCATCCCGTGAAACAGGCTTTCAATACGCCGGTAAGCATCATGGGTCGTGCTGGCCATCCCGGACTGATTGCCTTCAGACACTGATAACATCGCAGACTCAACCGAGCTGGTCATCTGAGCAATCTTATCCCGCAAAACCACTTCATGCTTCTGCAGGCCACTAAGATCTTCATTGATGTCCCGGGCATTATTTTGTGAACTCAGTGCCAGATTTTTAACCTCATCGGCAACCACCGCAAAGCCCCGGCCAGCTTCTCCGGCCCGGGCCGCTTCAATGGCTGCATTTAAAGCCAGTAAATTAGTCTGTTCAGAAGTAGAAGAGATCGCCGTTGCCATACGGGATATACCTTCAAATGAGCTGAGAAACTGATCAATTTCTTCATGCAACTCCAGCGAAGACGATGAAAAACTGCGAATTTCATCACTGAGAGAACCGGTCTCCCTGCACACCAGAGCAAAGCTGCTTTGCAATTCATCCAGCGCCTGCTGGTTATCCCTCAGGGTCTCAACAATTGCCTGCAGTTCAGTAATAGAAGAATGCACTGAGCCGGTCAGATCTTCAAAAAACTGTAACCGTTCTTTAGAAGCACCATTGACCCGGGTGGCATTCGCCAGCACCTGCTGGGACAGACCGTGCAGCTGATCCACATCATCCAGAACCGGATGTTCCGCGAGGGGATCGGGAATTTCAACCTGATTAACCTGCCGCGCAGGGGATGCCAGCCAACTGGTAAACAAAGACACACAAAAAGGAACACAGAATGTCAGTAAGCCGGGTAACCACTGATACTGACTGTCACCCAAAAAAGCAGACCACTGATTAATCAGATTGAGTAAGCTGCCAATAACCAGACAGATAAAGAAGGCACGTTTTAACGCCACCGGATTAGATAAAATAGCTGTCACCGTGATTCTCCTGTCCATATTCCCTGGTAAAGAAACTTATTCACAAGCCAGGTCAGTATATATAGATGTGCTACAACAGTAAAAACGCGCAAAACTTATTCACATTAGCCTGTGCGTATGCTGTATAACTGCGCAGGTATAAGCCATGGATGAAGCTGGGGACAAAAGACCCGGTGGATAAGTAGGCCTGTTATACACAGCTCCTGAACGGCTTATAAACGCAGTATCCGGATGAATATAACAGAGTTAACATAGAAGCAAGTATATGATTTTGTTAAATATTTAATACTTAAGCACAGAAAAGTGGCTGCCTAATAATAAACATAAAAATAAAAAAGATCTTTAAATACCTAATCTATATATATTAATTAAAAAGTTAATCAGAAAAGACCTGATCAAATTTTAATCATTTCTTAATGCTTCGCATCCGTCTATAATTGTCAGCCTTTTCGAGCGCCAATACTGAACCTGATTTAACAGTGGTCTTACAGTGACCGAATACTGATCAGTTCTGACGGCCAGTACGATATAAGCATTCAACGTTAATGAGGTTATCGGTGGACTATCCTGACCACTTCGATGTGATTGTTATTGGTGGCGGTCATGCCGGTACAGAAGCAGCTTTAGCAGCAGCCCGTACCGGAGTGAAGACCCTGTTGTTAACACACAATATTGAAACCCTGGGACAGATGTCCTGTAACCCGGCTATCGGTGGCATCGGTAAAAGTCATCTGGTAAAAGAAATTGATGCCCTTGACGGTGCCATGGCTGTTGCCACAGACCGCAGTGGTATTCAGTTTCGTGTTCTGAATTCACGCAAAGGTCCCGCTGTACGGGCAACCCGTGCTCAGGCAGACCGGATCCTTTATAAGGCCGCTGTCCGCACTATTCTGGAAAACCAGCCGAATTTACAAATCTTCCAGCAATCTGCAGATGATCTGATTGTTGAAGGGGATCAGGTAACCGGCGTCATTACCCAGAGTGGCCTGAAATTTTACGCCCGCAATGTGGTACTGACCGTGGGGACTTTCCTGGGCGGTAAGATTCATATTGGTCTGGATAATTATGCCGGTGGCCGCGCCGGAGATCCGCCATCCATTGCACTGGCACAACGGTTACGGGAATTACCTTTACGGGTTGACCGTCTGAAAACCGGGACACCGCCACGGATTGATGCCCGCAGTGTTGACTTCAGTCTGATGCAGGAACAGCCAGGTGATACACCAACACCGATTATGTCGTATCTGGGCACCAGCGCTGAACAGCCGCAACAAATCAGCTGTTATATCACTCACACCAATGAGCGGACCCATGAGATTCTCCGTAAAGGGCTGGATCGCTCGCCACTGTACACCGGTGTGATCGACGGTGCCGGGCCACGCTATTGCCCGTCCGTTGAAGATAAGATCATGCGTTTTGCGGATAAAGACAGCCATCAGGTATTCGTTGAACCGGAAGGGCTGACGACCCATGAACTGTATCCGAACGGTATTTCTACCAGCTTACCATTTGATATTCAGCTGGAAGCCGTTCGCTCCATCAGAGGTTTTGAAAATGCTCATATAACCCGGCCGGGTTATGCCATTGAGTATGATTTCTTTAACCCTCAGGATCTGAAGCACACTCTGGAAACCAAGGTCATCAACGGTCTGTACTTTGCCGGTCAGATCAATGGTACGACCGGGTATGAAGAAGCCGGTGCTCAGGGCCTGCTGGCGGGGGTCAATGCTGCCCTGCGGGCACAGGAAAAAGAACAGTGGTATCCGCGCCGTGATGAAGCCTATCTCGGCGTGCTGGTGGATGACCTGATTACCCTGGGAACCTCAGAGCCTTACCGGATGTTTACCAGCCGGGCGGAATACCGTCTGATATTGCGGGAAGACAATGCCGATATCCGTCTGACGGAAAAAGGCCGGGAGCTGGGTCTGGTCAGTGATGTTCGCTGGCAGCGGTTCTGTGAAAAGAAAGAAGCCATTGAGCAGGAAAACCAGCGTCTGAAAAGTACCTGGATCCAGCCGGGCACCCCTGAAGCCGATGTGATTAACGGCAAGCTTCAGCAACCGCTGACGCGGGAATATAACCTTCATGATCTGGTAAAACGTCCGGAGCTGAAGTACGCCGACGTGGCGAGCCTTAAAGGTGACTGCCTGTCAGATACTCAGGCCGCAGAACAGGTTGAAATCCAGATTAAGTACTCCGGCTATATTGACCGTCAGAAAGACGATATCGAAAAAGTCCGCCGCCAGGAAAATACCCTGTTACCGGCTGATTTTGATTACGATATTGTCGGCGGTTTGTCTAACGAGCTGAAATCAAAACTGCAGGACGTGCGTCCTGAAACCATTGCTCAGGCCACCCGTATTCAGGGAATGACGCCGGCAGCAATTTCATTACTGCTGGTACATCTGAAAAAACAGCAACTGGGTCGGGGAAAAGCCGCACATGGATAATCAATACCTGCCGTTACTGCAACGACAGTGTGATGCGTTAGGTTTGCAACTTAACGATCAGCAATATACCAGCCTGCTGCAATACCACGCGTTACTGGTGAAGTGGAATAAAACCTTTAACCTGACCGCGGTACGTTCACCGGAAGAAATGATTACCCGTCACCTGGTGGACAGCCTCAGTGTACTGCCGCATATCCATGCTGAACGCCTGATCGATGTTGGCAGTGGTCCCGGTCTGCCAGGCATTCCGCTGGCGATTTGCCGGCCGGACCTGCCGGTTACCCTGCTGGACAGTAATATCAAAAAAAGCCGCTTTCAGTTTCAGGCTAAAGCCGAACTGAAGCTGGAAAACGTTGACGTGGTGCATGAACGGGTCGAAAAATTTCAGCCGGAAATTCGCTTTGATGGTATCATTTCCCGGGCCTTTGCATCCCTGCAGGACATGCTTAGCTGGACCGAACACCTGTGTACGCCGGAAGGTGTTTTTCTTGCCATGAAAGGCATGTATCCTGTTGAGGAAATTGAGCAACTGCCGGAGCATATCCGTTTACATGAGAGCCTTGAGCTTTCGGTACCGGGCACGGAAGGTGAGCGTCATCTGTTGATTTTTGGGAGAGCCTGACTGTGGCAAAAATCTTAACCATCACTAACCAGAAAGGTGGCGTGGGTAAAACCACCACCTGCGTGAATCTGGCGGCGTCACTGGCGGCGACCAAGAAGCGGGTATTGATGGTAGACATGGACCCGCAGGGCAATGCCACCATGGGCAGCGGGGTGGATAAACACCACCTGAAAAGTTCCGTTTATGAATTACTGACCGGTGAAGTTGAAATTCAGGATGCCATCATCAAACAGTCACCGGCCGGATATGATCTGGTAGGCGCTAACGGCGACCTGACCGCCGCTGAAGTGGAATTGTTACAGATGCCACGGCGGGAATTCCGCATGAAAATGGCGCTGGAAAAAGTCCGCGATGACTATGACTTTGTACTGATCGATAACCCGCCATCCCTGAACCTGTTAACCGTCAATGCCCTGGCCGCATCCAGCGGTGTCATCATTCCTATGCAGTGCGAATATTACGCGCTGGAAGGCATTAGCTCCCTGATCGGAACGGTGAAGAAAATTAACAGTCGCCTGAATCCGGCGCTGAAAATTGAAGGCATTTTGCGTACCATGTTTGACCCGCGGATGAGTCTGACCAAAGACGTTTCGAATCATCTGGTGGAATATTTTGGTGATCAGGTTTATCGCACGGTAATTCCACGCAATGTCCGGCTGGCGGAAGCCCCCAGCCACGGATTACCGGCCATTTTGTATGATAAAAGCTCCCGGGGTGCGGTTGCCTATCTGGCGTTAGCCGGTGAACTGATCCGCAAAACCGCCCAGGAACAGAAATTAGCGCAGGCTGCGCAGCAGGAAGATTGATCAATGGTAACGAAAAAACGGGGTTTAGGCCGGGGTCTGGACGCATTACTGTCAACGGCAACAGAGCAGGATTCTGCGGTTGAAAATGCTGGCACAGAGACAGGCGCAGCTGCTGGCAGTCAGCAGGACGGTTATAAACTCATGGCGGTTGATCAGATTCAGCGGGGCAAATATCAGCCGCGCCGGGATCTGGAACCCCAGGCGCTGGAAGAGTTGGCAAATTCCATCAAAGCCCAGGGCGTGATGCAGCCTATCGTGATTCGTCCGGTGTCAGACAGCCTGTACGAAATTATCGCCGGTGAACGCCGCTGGCGTGCCAGCCAGATGGCTGGCTTAAGTGAAGTACCGGTGATTATCCGCGATGTACCGGATGAAGCGGCGATTGCCATGGCGCTGATCGAAAATATTCAGCGGGAAAACCTTAATTCCATGGAAGAGGCGATCGCGCTGGACCGCCTTAAGACTGAATTTGATCTGACCCAGCAGGAAGTGGCGGATGCAGTGGGTAAATCCCGTACCGCGGTAACTAACCTGCTACGTCTGATGAACCTGTCTGAAGATGTTAAGCGCATGCTTGAATACGGCGATCTGGAAATGGGCCATGCCCGGGCGCTGCTGGGGCTTGAAGGTGAAGAACAGATCAGTGCTGCGAAAGATGTGGTGGGCAAAACCCTGTCGGTTCGTCAGACAGAAGACCTGGTTCGCCGGCTGCAGCAGAAAAAAGATGAGCCGCCCAAGCCGGTGGTGGAGCCGAATCCACAGGTGGAGCAGTTTGCCAAATCCCTGACCAGTTATTTCGATACCAAAGTGGCGATCAAGCAAACAGTCGAAGGTAAAGGCAAGATCACCATCGATTTTGACTCCCCGGAAATGCTGGAAACGCTGATGGGTAAAATGCAGTAATTTGAAAAAGCTGTATAAAAAATAATCAAACGGGCTGTTTTTACAGCCCGTTTTTAATTTAATTAAGTATTTTTAATACCGGTTAATAGCTTTTCTCAGATAATTTTGTTCTGAAAATCAGACCCTGAACACCGGATAATTTTGTCGGAATAATGCTGGTATAAATTTCTGCAGGGTATTTTAGCCTGCCGCCATACCCTCAGAGGGGTATATGCAAATTCATCAAATCAAGACAAACGTCTAAAAGCCCGTATCTTGTATTGATGCGGCTGCCTTAAGTCCCTATAATGCGCAGGCTGTTCGGAGGCGTAGATTGGTGCAGTGGCTTCGAAACAGGGGATTGAGGGTGAAAAAAGACATGAAAAATCAGCCAAAAAAGCTTGGCGTTCATGGCCGTATTGCCCTCGAAGAGTTCCGTAAAACCCTCCTGGTTCAGATCGTTTGCACCCTTATTATTGCTGCATTTTCATGCGCTTACAGCTTAGCTGCCGGCTATTCGGCAGTGTTGGGCGGTTTACTGTATATGCTGCCTAACATCTGGTTTACCCGGAAGATGCTAAATGCACCGGTTAAACAAACCGCCGGCACGGTTGTGCGTCAGGCGTATGCAAGTGAAATATGGAAAATGGCGATGACAGCGGTAGCATTTGCGCTGGTATTCATCCTGATTCAGCCGGTGAATGCATTTTCCTTATTTGGCACTTACATTGGTTTGCAGCTGATCGGTATATACGTTCAGCTGCAACTGAATAAAAGATTTCAAAAACTTTAACGAGAGAGATAATAATGGCTAGCGGCGAACTGACTTCCTCAGCCTATATATCCCACCACCTCACCAACCTGACTTTCGGTAATCACCCGGTCAATGGTTGGAGCTTCGCGCACGGTGGCCAGGAAGCAGCAGAAATGGGCTTCTGGGCGATCCACGTGGACACTATGTTGTGGTCTGTGGGTTTAGGTTTATTCTTTATCTGGTTGTTCCGCAAGGTTGCTGTTACAGCAACTTCTGGTGTACCTGGAAACCTGCAAAACTTTGTAGAAACGATCATTGAGTTCGTTGACGACAATGTTAGCAGTATCTTCCATCATAAGAATTCACTGATTGCGCCGCTTTCCTTGACTATTTTTGTCTGGGTCTTCCTGATGAACACCATGGATCTTGTCCCTGTTGACTGGCTGCCGTATGCATTCCAGCAAATGGGTGTTGAGTACATGAAGGTTGTTCCGACAACGGATATCAACGCAACCCTGGGTATGGCGTTTGCTATCTTTGGTCTGATTGTTTACTACAGCATTAAGATGAAAGGTCTGGGTGGCTTCCTGGGTGAGCTGGCATTCCAGCCACTGGGTAAGTGGTTACTGCCTTTCAACCTGTTCCTGGAGATTGTTGGACTGCTGGCCAAGCCGGTATCTCTGGCCCTGCGACTGTTCGGTAACATGTACGCCGGTGAAATGATCTTCATCCTGATCGCACTGCTGCCTTTCTGGGCACAATGGCTGTTGTCTGTGCCATGGGCGATCTTCCACATTCTGGTAATTACGCTGCAAGCCTTCATCTTCATGGTCCTGACAATTGTCTACCTGGCCATGGCGCATGAAGAGCACTAAGTGCTGCGTGATCACTGAATAATTAATTTAACGATTTCTTTTTAAACTTAAACTTTAGCAATTAAATATCGGAGAAAAACTGATGGAAATGGCATTGCTGTACATCGCTGGTGCACTGATGATGGGTCTGGGCGCCGTAGGTGCTGCTGTAGGTATCGGCATCCTGGGTGGCAAGTTCCTGGAAGGCGCTGCGCGTCAGCCTGAACTGATCCCTCTGCTGCGTACTCAATTCTTCATCGTAATGGGTCTGGTTGATGCCGTACCTATGATCGGTGTTGGTCTGGGTCTGTACGTACTGTTCGCGGTTGCATAAAGCACTTGAATAAGTAGAGCTAGGTTTTTTTCCCTTATGGGTACCTACTTTTTAAGTCAACTTTTTAGTAACTACGAGAGGTAATGGCGTGAATATCAATCTAACCATCATTGGTCAGATCATTGCATTTGCCTTCTTCGTTGTATTTTGTATGAAATACGTTTGGCCACCGATTACCGGTGCGCTGGCAGAACGTAAGAAGAAAATTGCAGAAGGTCTGGACGCTGCTGACCGTGCACAACGCGATTTGGAACTGGCTCAGGAAAAAGCCATGTCCGATATGCGTCAGAGCAAGGAAGAAGCGGCCGCCATCATTGAACAGGCTAATAAGCGAGCTAGCCAGATTGTTGATGAAGCCAAAGAGAAAGCACGTGAAGAGGCCGATCGCCTTGTAACGGCTGCTCAGGCTGAAATTGAACAGGAAGCTAACCGTGCCAAAGAAGCTCTTCGTGCCCAGGTTGCAGCATTAGCTGTTGCCGGTGCAGAGAAAATTCTGGAAGCATCTGTTGACGAAAGCGCGCACGCACAGCTTGTTGAAAAACTGGCTGCTGAGCTTTAAGCGAGGTTTATGATGGCTGAATTAAATACAGTCGCTCGACCTTATACCAAAGCTGCTTTCGAGCATGCGCTGGCAAAGAATACGCTGGATCAGTGGTCCGAAATGCTGGCAACTACTGCGGTAGTTGCTCAGGATCCTACCATGCGTCAGGTGCTGGGTAACCCGGCACAAACCAGCGAGCAGAAAGCTGAAGTCATGATTGACGTTTGCCAGGAGCAAATGACTGCAGAAACAAAGAACTTCATTTCTTTGTTAGCAGAAAATCAGCGCTTAGCTTTGTTACCAGAGATCTCAGCGCAGTTTGAGCAGTTGAAAGCTAATCAGCAGAAATCTGTTGATATTAATGTGACAACTGCCTTTGATCTGGGCGAGCAGCAGCAACAAAAATTAACTCAGGCGCTTAGCACTAAGCTGGGCTGCGAAGTGAGTCTGACTTCCGAAGTAGATAAATCTATTATCGGTGGTGTAATCGTTCGGACCGATGATCTGGTTATCGACGGCTCCGTTCGTGCCCGACTGGCTAAGCTGGCCGAAGCCCTGTCCGCCTGAGTGTGAGGATTAAACATGCAGCAACTGAATCCATCTGAGATCAGCGAGATTCTGAAGGGCCGCATCGAGAAACTTGATGTCTCTTCTGAAGCCCGTAATGAAGGTACTATCGTCAGCGTTTCTGACGGTATCATCCTGATTCACGGTCTTGCTGACGTAATGTACGGGGAAATGATTGAATTCCCTGGCGGTGTCTACGGCATGGCGCTTAACCTTGAGCGTGATTCTGTAGGTGCTGTAGTACTGGGTGACTACCAGGACCTGGTTGAAGGTATGACCGCGCGTTGTACTGGCCGTATCCTGGAAGTACCTGTAGGTCCGGAACTGCAGGGTCGTGTAGTAGACGCCCTGGGTAACCCGATCGACGGTAAAGGCCCAATTGAAACTTCACTGACCGACGCGGTAGAAAAGGTTGCACCTGGTGTAATCGACCGTCAGTCAGTAGATCAGCCTGTACAGACTGGTCTGAAATCTATCGACGCCATGGTGCCAATCGGCCGTGGTCAGCGTGAGCTGATCATCGGTGACCGTCAGATTGGTAAAACGGCGATTGCGATCGATGCGATCATTAACCAGAAAGGCACTGGCGTTAAGTGTATCTACGTTGCCGTAGGTCAGAAGCAGTCTACGATTGCTAACGTTGTGCGTAAGCTGGAAGAGCACGGCGCGATGGATCACACCATCGTTGTAGCTGCCGGTGCATCAGATCCTGCAGCAATGCAGTTCCTGGCACCTTATGCCGGTTGTGCAATGGGTGAATACTACCGTGACCGCGGTGAAGATGCCCTGATCGTATACGATGACCTGACGAAACAAGCATGGGCTTACCGTCAGATCTCCCTGTTGTTGCGCCGTCCGCCAGGTCGTGAAGCATACCCGGGTGACGTATTCTATCTTCACTCCCGTCTGCTGGAACGTGCTGCGCGCGTTAACGCTGACTACGTTGAGAAGTTCACTGACGGCGAAGTTAAGGGCCAGACCGGTTCCCTGACTGCACTGCCAATCATTGAAACTCAGGGTGGTGACGTATCTGCATTCGTACCAACCAACGTAATCTCCATTACCGATGGTCAGATCTTCCTTGAGACCGATCTGTACAACTCCGGTATCCGTCCTGCGATTAACGCCGGTCTGTCTGTATCCCGTGTAGGTGGTGCTGCTCAGACTAAGATCGTTAAGAAGCTGGGTGGTGGTGTACGTCTGGCACTGGCTCAGTACCGTGAACTGGCGGCATTCGCTCAGTTTGCATCTGACCTTGATGAAGCTACCCGTAAGCAGCTGGAGCACGGTAAAGCCGTTACTGAACTGATGAAACAGGGTCAGTACGCTCCAATGTCTACTGCGGACATGGGTCTGTCGATTTTCGCTGCTACTGAAGGCTTCCTTGAAGACGTTGAAGTGGCCAAGATCCAGGCATTCGAAGCTGCTCTGCTGAGCTACGCCAACAGCGAATACGCTGAACTGATGGCGAAGATCAACGTGAAGGGCGACTTCAATGACGAGATCGCGGCAGGTCTGAAAGAGTGCATTGAGAAGTTCAAGAGCACTCAGACCTGGTAAGTCCGGTGCTGGCGGCCTCCTGAAAGGGAATCACCGCCAGCTGGATTCACTCAGCTAACAAGGTTGCATTATGGCAGTCGGTAAAGAAATTAAAGAGCATTTTAGCTTCAAATCTTTTGGCTCAGTCCAACGTTATCTAAAATACCTCAAAGAGGCCGGTCTTCTAGAAGCAGACTGGAATGCACGGCGCGGTATTCCAGTGGTTGAGGAAGAATCAGATTCAACTAGAGCTGTGCAAATTGTCCACGACGAATATAGTTCAGAAATACCACTCCTCGGCCTTGTCGCTGCAGGTAACCCCATTGAAGCAATTGAAAACCCAACGGAAACAACCTTTGTTCCTAAACACTTCCTCGATCAGAAATCTCGCCACTTTGCTCTCAGTGTTCGGGGTGACTCACTGATTGAAGACGGCATATTAGAAGAAGATATTGTGATCATTCGACAACAAGAACAGGCCAAGCACGAAGAGGATGTGATCGAGCCCTTTGGGGATGATGTGCGCAACGCCTTGAACCAGCCCGCGCCAAAGCTGAGATGATGGGTGTCAAAGACATCTACATCGAAGACGTGCGCGAAGAATTTGTGCGCGATTTCGTCTTCCCCATGTTCCGCGCCAACGCGGTTTATGAAGGGCTCTACCTGCTGGGTACCTCCATCGCACGTCCGTTGATTTCCAAACGCCTGATCGAGATCGCCGAAGAAGTGGGCGCCGATGCCATC
>CAKZPE010000077.1 GCA_937138495.1 uncultured Oceanospirillaceae bacterium | reverse complement strand
GCGGTAGTTCAGTTGGTTAGAATACCTGCCTGTCACGCAGGGGGTCGCGGGTTCGAGTCCCGTCCGTTCCGCCACTTCTTTGTTTTTCTCTTTATTTTGTCTCTTTATTTTTTCTTTGTTTGTGCCATCAGGTGTGTATTTTATCGCCCTGAAGCTGTCGCTTTCAGCCGCCTGTTTGTTCAACTTTGATCTAGTTGATTTTTAGTACATTTGTTTGATTTTTCTGGCTGAACGGAAAATTAATATCATTACTGTCATTATGGGTAATCTGCGTGGTGCAGTAGGGGTGTGATTATGTTTCTATTACGCCCTTAAAAGCGCCATCTGATGTTCAGCCCTGTCTTTTCGATAGCCTGATAGATAACAAGGATCCGGAGTGGAAGACTATTTTCTACCCGGTGCACATGTTTGTGTTGTTTGACTTTATACACTGTTTGGAACTTTCAGGTATCGGATAACCTATGAGAAATACTACTGTGTTAAGTGAAATTACCGCGATATGCCCAGATCCTATTATTGCCGTTGACAGTAAAGGTATTATTTCGGTTTTTAATCCGGCGGCAGAAAGATTGTTAGGGTATCAGGCTGCGGATGTTGTCGGGGCAATGCATATCCGGGCTCTCTATTCCAGTGAGGCCGATGCGCGTGCAGTTATGCTGACGATGTTGTCCGGCCGTCTGGGCGCGCCGGGTAAGCTCGAAGGTTACGAAACCGCAATTCTTTCCTGTGATGGCATCCGTATTCCAATCCGGTTGTCGGCTTCACTGATTATGGATGGGGACCAGCGGGGCAGTATCGGTTTCTTTCATGATCTGACACAGCAGAAGACGCTTGAAACCAATCTTAAGAAGCAATCCATTACTGATGATTTGAGTGGCCTCTATAACCAGCGTTATTTTTATTCGCGGTTGTCAAAAGAGATGGAGCGTGCCAAACGTTATGCTGCCAGTGCCAGCCTTATCTGTATTGATCTGGATGGTTTTAAGCAGGTGAATGACCGGCTGGGGCATCTTGAAGGTGATCAGGTAATTCGGCGAATGGGGCAGTTGTTGCTGGAGACTATCAGGGATTCTGATCTGGCATTCCGTTACGGCGGAGATGAATTTATGGTGCTGTTACCTAATACCGACGGTGATCACGGCATGAATTCTGCGCACCGTATCCGTGAGCGCTTTAATGCCAGCTGTTTTTATTCCCCTGAATTTGCAGCTGAAGGGGATGTTTGTCTGTCGATGAGTCTGGGGGTGGCTTCAACTGATGGCAATGAGCCGGTGGATCATCTGATTCAGCGGGCGGATATGGCCATGTACCGGGCGAAACATGCCGGTGGTAACTGTGCTGTTCCGTTACAGGCCTGTGCTGATGTGAAGGCGCCGGATGCTGAAGCAATAGCCTGAGGCTGCAGCTGTTACTGACAGTCGCTGCAGGCTGATAAAACCGGCGTTCGGCCGGGACTGGGCAGATGTCGGATACTCCTATATGATGCGGGCAATATTTTTGGATTGCTGAGCCGTGTCGTCAACTGATTTTTCCCTTTCTTTACGTGATGTTACGCCGCCAGCGTTTGCCCGGCAGCAGGTGCAGTTACGGTTGTTGGATCTGACGGATATTCATCCGTTTATCAGCGGTAATAAGTGGTTTAAGCTCAAATATAATCTGGCTGCATATCAGGCGGCGGGAAAAACTTGCCCGTTATTGTCGTTTGGCGGGGCCTGGTCAAATCATCTACATGCGCTGGCGTATGCCGGCTATCAGGCGGGAATTCCTACTATTGGTGTTGTGCGTGGCGAGCGGCCGGCCGTGCTTTCTGCCATGTTGCAGGATGCTGAGTCCTGGGGTATGCGGCTGGAGTTTGTGAGCCGGGCGGAGTATCGGGAGAAACAGTCAGACATTTTTATATCTGTTCTGCATGAACGTTTTGGTGAGTTTGAGTATTTACCGGAAGGTGGATCGAATGCGTTGGCGGTCAAAGGTTGTATGGAAATTGCAGATGCCCTCGGTAATGCCGCAGATGTGGATTATCTGTGTTGTGCATGTGGCACGGGTGCTACGCTGGCCGGGCTGATTGCTGCTGCGCCTGTTGCTACTCAGGTATTAGGTGTGCCGGCGCTAAAAGGGGCCGACTTCCTGTATGATGACATCCGCCGTTTGCTGGCGTGTTCAGGCTATGCTGATAGTGGGCGCTGGCAATTAATTCTCGATGCGCACGAAGGGGGCTATGGTAAAATTACTCCCCGGCTGGCGGACTGTATCGAGCGCTTTTGCCTGAGTAGCGGTGTGCAGCTGGAGCCGTTATATACCGGTAAGCTGTTGCTGGCACTGGAAGATTTGCTCGCCGCGGGTGTTTTTCCGGCGGGAACCCGGCTGGTGATGGTACATACCGGGGGCCTGCAGGGCTTGCGGGGAATGAATGAGCGATTAGCGTTACAGTTGCAGCGGTTTCGCAATTCAGATAACCGGCAGTGATAAGAGACAGAATAATATGTGTGGCAGGTTTACCTGACTGCATTTTGGAGAGCTAATGGATAATTTTCGTAATATCGGTTTAATCGGGCGGCTTGGCAGCACTAAAGTGATTGATACCCTGAAGCATCTGATTCGCTTCCTGGGGGAGCGTGGTCTGAATGCCATCCTCGATGAAAAGATTGCTTCACTGATGCCCGGGCACAGCGAACAAACGTGTAATACGAAAATGATGGGCGAGATATGTGATCTTGTCATTGTGGTCGGGGGCGACGGCAGTTTGCTGGGCGCGGCCCGTAGCCTGGCTCAGTCGAACGTTCCTGTGCTGGGGGTTAACCGGGGTAATCTGGGGTTCCTGACAGACATTGCGCCACATGAAATAGAAGAAAAAGTCGGCGAGGTGCTGAATGGTCAGTATACCGTTGACCGGCGTTTCCTGATTGATGTGGTCGTGAAGCGTAAAGGTGAGCCGATTGGTGAAGCAACCGGTCTGAATGACTGTGTATTGCACCCGGGTAAATCAGCACGGATGATTCAGTTCGAACTGTATATCGAAGGGCAGTTTGTCTATACCCAGCGTTCCGACGGCCTGATTGTTTCGACCCCGACAGGTTCGACAGCATACGCGCTGTCAGGCGGTGGTCCGATTATGCATCCAAAACTGGATGCGTTGGTGCTGGTGCCTATGTTCCCGCATACCCTGTCGAGCCGTCCAATTGTGGTGGACGGTAACAGTGAGCTGAAGCTGGTAATCAGCGACAGCAATGAAACCTATCCGACGATCAGCTGCGATGGTCAGAAAGATATCAGCTGTGCGCCCGGCGACACTATTACCATTCATAAGAAGCCGCAAAAACTGAAGTTGCTGCATCCGCTGAATCATAATTTCTATCAGACCTGTCGTGAAAAACTCGGCTGGAGCACGAAGCTGGGTGACTGATATGCAACAAAAATGGCAGGGGTTTGACCTGATTGGCGATGTGCATGGCTGCGCCAATACCTTAATTCTGTTACTGGAAAAGCTGGGCTACAGTAAGCGTAACGGGGTGTATTCACATCCTGCCCGACAGGTTATCTTTTTGGGCGACATTGTTGACCGCGGGCCCCGTATCCGTGAAGCGCTGCATATTGTCCGGGATATGGTCGATGCGGGATACGCCCAGATTGTAATGGGTAACCATGAGTTTAATTACCTTTCGTATACCACGCCGGGCCGGCCGGGATCGGCGATGCCGTATCTGCGGGAGCATAACCGTCGTCACCTGCGCATTCTGAACGAAACCCTCGAGCAGTTTGCTAATCATCCTGAAGATAAACGGGACTTTCTGAGCTGGATTCAGGATATGCCGCTGTTTTTAGAGCAGGATCAGTTTCGGGTGGTGCATGCCTGCTGGTCACAGGAGCATATAAGCCGCTTTTTGCAGACCACCGGAGGAAGCCGGATCAGTGAGGATTACCTTCATCAGTCTGCAATCGTTGGCAGCTACGAATGGGAAACCATGGACCGGTTGTTGCGGGGCACGCATCTGAAACTGCCCAATGGCGAAGAGATGATCAGTAAGGATGGCTTCCGGCGACGTTTTTTCCGAACTAAATTCTGGTCCTGTGATCCTCAGTATTATATTGATGTGGTTTTTCAGCCGGATCCGTTGCCTGAACATGTGGCCCGTGCGTCTCTGACTGATGCTGACCGTGCTGATCTGATTCATTATTCACCGGAAGAGGCGCTGCTTTTCATCGGCCATTACTGGTGTGAAGGCAAGCCTCAGCCGCTGGCAAATAATATTGCCTGTCTGGATTACAGTGCGGTGAAGTACGGTAAGCTGGTGGCGTACCGGCTGGATGATGAAACATCCATTGATCCGGATAAGTTTGTCTGGGTGGATGTGCGTAAAGAAATTGCCGACCCGGTCTAGGAGCCTATGAAGCCTGTTCTTGAAGTCCCGCTTGATGTCGATCTGAGTGAGTTTACCGCCATGCTGTGGAAACACAGTGTGCCGCACCGGGTACTGGAAGAAGGTGACAGGCAGATTTTGCTGGTTGCGCACAGTGTCAGTGACGAACAGGTCCGGGCACTGTTTGAGCACTGGCAGCAGGGCGGCAGCCTGCAAAATGTGCGCAGCAATCATCCCCGCAAGGGAGCTGTGTCACTGGCTGAGCTGAAGCGAACACCGGTAACGGTTTTACTGATAGTGCTGAGTATTCTGGCGACTTTTATGGTGGGTTTCGGTACTGATTTACAGGCGATGTCCGTCTGGTCCATCGTTGATTTTCAGGTGCAGGGGTATCAGCCCCCTGGCGCGGATATCTGGGCCGAATTGGGTAAAGGCGAGCTCTGGCGTCTGTTTACCCCTGTATTCATGCACGGCAGTGTGCTGCATCTGGTATTTAATATGCTGTGGATGTGGATTGTTGCCCGCAGGTTGGAGATGCTGTTTGGTTCTCCTTCACTGATTCTGATGGCGCTGGTGACCGGCGTGGTTTCAAATATTGCCCAGTTCTGGGACGGCGGTCCACTGTTTTTAGGAATGTCCGGTGTGGTGTTTGGGCTGTTGGGGTTTGCTGTCGTTTGGGACCGTTTAAAACCTCTTCAGCCGGTTGGACTGCCACCGGCGATTCTGGGATTTATTCTCTTTATGCTGGCGCTGGGGTATTCCGACCTGCTGGCGACTTTTGGGTTTGGGAAGGTCGCTAATACAGCACATCTTGCCGGTTTGTTAACCGGGGTCATGCTGGCGTTAATTGCCAGGGCTGTCAGTAAGCTTCGTCATCCCTGAGGGGAATACTTTGTGCTAGTATTGGCACCCCAAACCGGAGACCGATATGACTTTTGAAAAAATGATCCAGGCCATGACGCCGGATGTTTATGCCAGCCTTAAAACAGCTGTCGAGTTGGGTAAGTGGCCGAACGGACAGAAGCTCAGTCAGGAGCAGCGGGAAACATCATTGCGCGCGGTGATTGCCTATGAAGCGGCGAACCTGCCGGAAGAACAGCGTAGCGGATACATTGACCGTACTAAAAAAGACGGCAGCCAGCATGGCAAGAACCCTCTTGAGCCTCAGGTATTGAAGATTTTAAATGAGCACTGATATCAGTATTCTGCAGCAGGTTGGCTGCGGTGTGTTAAGTAAGATGCCGGTCAGCCTGGCCGAGCCGGTTGAATACCGGTTAACTCTGGATGACCAGGATGTTTTGCTTAATGACTATCTTGGCCGGCATATCCGGCTGAGCTTCGCCGGTGAGATTAACTGTACGAATTGTGGCCGTAAAACCAAGAAAAGTTTTGCGCAGGGTCACTGTTATCCGTGCTTTAAAAAACTGCCTCAGTGCGACACCTGCATCATGGCCCCTGAGCGGTGCCATTATCACCTGGGAACCTGTCGTGATCCGGAATGGGGTGAGCGTTTCTGCAAACAGAGCCACTATGTATACCTGGCCAATTCTTCCGGCATCAAAGTAGGGATTACCCGGGGGAATCAGTTACCCACTCGCTGGATTGATCAGGGCGCTGTTCAGGCGTTGCCAATTCTTAAGGTCAGTGAACGCCGCTGGTCCGGTCTGGTGGAGCGTGTTATCGGTCAGCATGTCAGTGATAAAACCAACTGGCGAACCATGCTTAAAGGGCAGGTGGATACGCTTGATCTGTTAGCTGAACGGGATCGCCTGTTAGCCCTGTGCGCTGATGAACTGGCGGCTCTGGAGCAGGAGCACGATACACAGTTTGAGCATCTCAGCGATGCTGAGGTGTTGGAAATTAACTACCCTGTGCTTAACTATCCCAGCAAGGTAAGCAGCCATAATCTGGATAAAACACCTGAGGTGGAAGGTGTGCTGCAGGGCATTAAAGGCCAGTATCTGATGTTAGATACCGGCGTGATTAATATTCGTAAGTTTACGGCTTACCGGGTTGAATTTAGTGCAGTTTGAGGGGAATTATTTTTCGCTTCACTCCTCCAATTGCTAAGTTCCGAAACATGACACTTTTACCGGCGCTGTATCTGCCGGGCGATGGCCACAAAGCCGGGCAGGGAAGCACCCGGTGGCACCGCCGGTCAGCGACGGCAGGAAGTAACAGAATACATAAGGCAGCTTGATGACTCAGCCACAACCGAATGAGATTTTTCTGAAGGATTATCAGGTACCGGCTTACCTGATTGAAACAACTGCACTGCGATTTGAACTGGGCGAGGAAAATACCCGGGTCATTGCGGACCTTAAAATCAGCCGTAACCCTGATTGCCAGCAGAGTAACCCCGCGTTGCTACTGGATGGCCATCCGGACCTGGTACTGGAAGAGTTGTCTGTTGATGGCCGCTGCCTGACAGAAGACGAGTATCAGCGTGAGGGTGAACAACTGAGCGTTGCTGATGTTCCGGTCAGCTTCGAATTACATTGTGTGACGATCATTGAACCGCAGAATAATACGGCGCTGGAAGGCCTGTATAAATCTGACGGTATGTTTTGCACTCAGTGCGAAGCCGAAGGTTTTCGTCGTATTACTTTTTATCCTGACCGTCCGGATGTGATGTCCGTATTCGAAACGACTGTGGTTGCGAATAAGGCAGCCTATCCTGTGCTGCTATCTAACGGTAATGCCGTGGAACGGGGTGAAGAGGGTGAAAGTCACTGGGTTCGCTGGCAGGATCCTTTTCCTAAGCCGGCTTATCTGTTTGCGCTGGTTGCCGGTGATCTGAAATACATCGAAGACAGTTTTACGACCATGTCCGGCAAAGAGGTGAAGCTGCAGATTTTTGCTGAAGCGAAGGATCTGGATAAGCTGGATTACGGCATGGCTTCCCTGAAAAAATCCATGCGCTGGGATGAAGACGTCTACGGACGTGAATACGACCTGGATATCTTCATGGTGGTTGCTGTTGATTTCTTCAACATGGGGGCGATGGAAAACAAAGGTCTGAACATCTTTAATACTTCCTGTGTACTGGCGCATCCTGCCACTACAGTTGATGCGGGCTTCCAGTGGGTTGAAGCCGTTGTTGCTCATGAGTATTTCCATAACTGGTCCGGTAACCGGGTGACCTGCCGTGACTGGTTCCAGCTGAGTCTGAAGGAAGGATTCACTGTTTTCCGTGATTCTGAGTTTTCCGCAGAGATGAACTCCCGTACGGTTAAGCGGGTGGAAGATGTGTCCCTGCTGCGTACTGCCCAGTTCGCTGAAGATGCGGGCCCGATGGCCCATCCGGTTCGCCCGGCGTCATTTATTGAAATTTCGAACTTCTATACCCTGACTGTGTATGAAAAAGGTTGTGAAGTGGTGCGGATGATCCATACCCTGTTGGGTGCAGAAGGCTTCCGCAAAGGGTCAGACCTGTATTTTGACCGTCATGACGGCCAGGCGGTTACCACCGATGATTTTGTGAAGGCGATGGAAGACGCCAGCGGCCGTGATCTGACGCAATTCCGTCGCTGGTATTCCCAGGCCGGTACACCGGTGATTGACGCCAGTGGTGCGTATGATGCGGATGCAAAACGTTTCAGCCTGACACTGCGTCAGAGCTGTCCGGCCACCCCGGATATGGCTGAAAAACAGCCGTTTCACATTCCGGTTGCAGTTGGCTTGCTGAATCCTCAGGGGGAAGATTATTTGCTGGCGAATGGTGCTACGTCTGTGGTGCTGGACTTTACTGAGGCGGAGCAGGTGTTCCACTTCGATAATATTGATGCTGCGCCGGTACCTTCATTGCTGCGCGGTTTCTCTGCGCCGGTAAAACTGAGCTATCCGTACAGCCGCGATGAGCGGGTATTCCTGATGCAGCACGACAGCGACGGTTTTAACCGCTGGGATGCTTCGCAGCAGCTGGCGGTTGAGATTATGCAGGGGCTGATTGAAGACCATCAGGCCGGCAGAGCGTTGCAGGTGCCTGAGCAACTGATCAGTGCTTACCGTACAGTACTGGCGGATGATTCACTGGATAAAGCCATGGTCAGTAAGATTCTGACCCTGCCAAGCCAGGCTTACCTGAGTGAACTGGCAGAAGTCATTGATGTTGAAGCGATTCATGCGGTGCGTGAATGTGTCCGTAACACACTGGCGGCGGAACTTGAGTCACTGTGGCTGGAGGTTTATCAGGCGAATCTTAGTGATGCTGATTACAGCCCGGGTGCGGATTCGATTGCCCGTCGCAGCCTGAAGAATCTGGCACTGGCATACCTGCTGGCAACGGCTAAAGAAGAATATCTTCAGTTTGCCCTGCAGCAGTATGATGCAGCAGATAACATGACCGATCAGCAGGCATCTCTGGCCCTGGTGGCTCATTCTGACTTTACCGCAGCAGCCGATGAGTTGCTGGCACGCTTCTATGCAACATGGAAGAATGAGGCGCTGGTGGTGAATCAGTGGTTGTCGGTGCAGGCAAGTACGCCATCTGACGGTGCGCTGACACGGGTTGAAGCTCTGTTGCAGCATCCCGCCTATGATGCAAAGAACCCGAATAAGATCCGTTCATTAGTCGGGGCGTTCTGTGGCCAGAATCCGGTAAACTTCCACCACCGGGACGGTTCCGGCTATGCGTTCCTGGCGGACCAGATTATTATGCTGAACAAACAGAATCCACAGATTGCATCCCGTTTACTGGGGCCACTGACCCGCTGGAAGAAGTATGCGCCTGCGCGTCAGCAACAGATGCGGGCCGAGCTGGAACGCATTAAAGCCAGTGGTGATCTGTCGAAAGATGTATTCGAAGTTTTGACTAAGAGTCTGGCGGTGTAACCGCCGGGCTGTTGAGCTGATCTGTCAGGGCACGGGTTGCGTACAGACAGAACAGCGATTTTATACGAGCCTACAAAAGAAAGGAAAAGAGTGATGGAGCCAAGTATCGCTGCGCAGGATAAGTATGATGTGCAACAGAACTTTCGCCGTTTTGTTAAGTTTGATGAAAATTATCAGGACCATTTCGAGCGTCTGAAAGAAGCTAAAGCCAGCCGGGTCTGGATTGCCGGTGTAATCGCGTTGCTGTTTGCCTTCGCATCTGAGTTTTATCTGGGCGCTGCGGCAGCTCTGCTGGTGCTGTATTTTTACCGTATAGGGATGGCATGGCAGGCGTCGTTTAAAGCCGATGAGAGCCGTGAAGAAGTGATTCGCTGGTTCCACAGCAAGGGCTTCAAACTGGAAGGTCAGATTCTATACCGCAGCGAAGACAGTGCGCTGGAAAATCCGATCGATCCGTTTAACGACGTTAATTATTCATAATCTGAGGGGCTATGTTCGATCTGAATCAGTTTCGTCACTGGGTATTTGATCTGGACGGGACGCTGACCCGTCCGGTACATGACTTCGCACATATGCGCCGCGAGCTGGGTATACCTGAAGGGGAAATGATTCTGGAAACCATCGAACAGGCGCCGGAGCCGCAAAA
>CAKZPE010000076.1 GCA_937138495.1 uncultured Oceanospirillaceae bacterium | reverse complement strand
TGGTTGGTCGATCCAACCGATGATGTCTTTTGGTGCGCCCGCTTTAATCGCTGCATCTAATACAACTTTAGCTGCATAGTTAGTTGCATTTTTAGCACGTGGGTGTGGAGAGAAGATACAGCCATTACGTGTTTTAAGACAGATTAATGCTTTAAAGATTGCTGTTGAAGTAGGGTTTGTTGTTGGAACGATTGCACAAACAATACCTAAAGGTTCAGCAATAGTGATCGTGCCACCTTCATCATTACGGTCAATGCGTGGCTCAATACCCGTCATGCGGTCAATCTTGTTATACACCTCAAGACAGGGGACTTCATCCGCACCGATTTCCCCCAGCACCGCATTCACTTCGTCGATATGTTCCTGACGGTCCTCATCAAAGGCGTCAATCACATGCAGCAACAATGTTGCCTCGATGGTTTCCTGCAAGGTAGCACGAAACGCCTCGACCAGCTTATGGGGCAAGTGACGGATAAAACCCACCGTATCTGCCAGAATAGCCTGACCGACATCGGCCACTTCAATTCTACGCAGGGTCGGATCAAGGGTTGCGAATAACTGATCAGCCGCATATACCTCTGCTTCAGTCAGCTGATTAAACATCGTCGACTTACCGGCGTTGGTATAACCTACCAGCGACAAACCCGGTACTTCAGCACGGCTACGGGCACGACGCCCCTGGTCACGCTGTTTACGGACTTTTTCCAGTCGCTTGAGGATGCTTTTAATACGGGCACGCAGTAACCGGCGGTCGGTTTCCAGCTGGGTTTCACCCGGGCCACGCAAACCAATACCACCTTTCTGACGCTCAAGGTGTGTCCAGCCACGGACCAGACGTGTAGACATATGCTCAAGCTGCGCAAGTTCCACCTGAAGCTTACCTTCATGGGTACGGGCACGCTGAGCAAAAATATCCAGAATCAGACCGGTACGGTCCAGCACCCGGCACTGTAACTCTCTTTCGAGATTACGTTCCTGACCGGGGCTAAGTGAATGATTGAAAATCACCAACTCGGCATCATACTGATGCACCATGGCTTTCAGCTCATCAACTTTACCGCTACCGATGAATAACTTCGGGCTGGGCTGATGACGACTCCCGGTAAGAATATCTACGGGGTCGGCACCAGCAGAAAGCGCGAGTTCTTCTAACTCTTTCGGGCTTTCCCGGTCCGCCTCATCAGCCATATCTATGTGGACAAGAATGGCGCATTCGCCAGACTCGGGACGCTCAAAAAACAATTAGAACCTCAGTCAGCCGATTCATCACCCTGTGGCAACTTCACCGGACGTGCCGGGACCACAGTTGAGATTGCGTGTTTATAGACCATCTGGCTGACAGTATTTTTAAGCAGGATAACAAACTGATCGAATGACTCAATTTGCCCCTGTAGCTTGATACCATTTACCAAGAAAATAGAAACGGGTACGCGTTCTTTACGCAGTACGTTCAGATAAGGGTCTTGTAAAGATTGCCCTTTTGACATTGGAAGCTCCTTCCTGTGAATCGATAATAAAAAAGTATGCGCAACTCAAATCCTGTTAAAAATCCTGCGCATGTGACCGCCTCAAAAAAGCCGGACGGTCCGAAAAATTCAAGCTACAGCATTATATAATGCCACCCTCTAACAATTTCAAGGCATTATTCGTTAAATTTGGATCATTTGAAGCTAAAGTTTTCAAATCAGGCCAGCTGCGCAACCAGGTTATCTGCCGTTTTGCCAACTGACGGGTCGCCACAATGCCTTTATGGATCATTGTTTCACGGTCCCACTGCCCCTGAAAATGCTCCCACATTTGCCGATAACCAACACAGCGGATTGACGGCATAGAAACATCCAGATCGCCACGGGCCCATAACGCCCTCACCTCTTCCTCGAAGCCCTGCTCCAGCATCAGATGAAAACGCTGTTCAATACGCTGGTGCAATACTGCGCGCTCCGTGGGCATCACACACAGCGACTGCATGTTATAAGGCGCGCGGGACGCTTCCTGTGCCTGCCAGTGCTCAGTCATGGACTTACCGGTCAGTTCATACACTTCCAGCGCCCGCTGCAAACGCTGCGGATCATTCGAATGAATCCGCGCAGCAGAAACCGGATCGACCTCTGCTAACCGTTTATGCAGAGACTCCCAGCCATTGCTCTCAGCCTCATCCAGCAGACGCTGCCGGACCGCCGGATCAGCCTCCGGCATATCAGCCAGACCTTTCATCAGCGCCTGGTAATACAACATTGTGCCACCGACCAGCAAAGGAATCTTGCCCCTGGCAGTAATCTCTGCCATATGCTGTAACGCATCACGGCGAAAATCTGCAGCAGAATACGCCTCTGAAGGATCAAGAATATCCACCAGACGGTGCGGATAACGGGCCAGCAACTCAGCTTCGGGAGTGGCGGTACCAATGTCCATCTGGCGATAGATCATCGCCGAGTCAACACTGATAATTTCACAATCCAGCAAATCACAAAGCGCCATCGCAAGATCAGTTTTACCTGCTGCAGTCGGGCCCATTAAAAAAATGGCCGGCGGTAAAGACGTCGTCACGTCGTACTCCAAAAAATTAAATAATCTAATCGACGCAGGATCTACTGGCCACGCATAAACAGGCCATCAAGCTCCTGCATAGACATTTGCGTCCAGGTCGGACGACCGTGGTTACACTGCCCACTGCGCTCTGTCTGCTCCATATCCCGTAACAGTGCGTTCATTTCAGGCAAGGTTAACTGCCGGTTAGCCCGCACAGAACCATGGCACGCCATGGTCGCCAGCAGCTCATTAACATGCTCCTGCACTTTACGGCTGTTTCCAAACTGCTGCATATCCGCAATCACATCCAGAATCAGCTTGGTCACATCACCGTTAGCGAGCGCCACAGGCACCTGACGGATAACGATGGTCTCTTCGCCCATCCGGGCAATCTCAAACCCGAGCTGACGGAACACTTCACTTTGCTCTTCAGCGCAATCAGCCTCACCGCTGCTAACCGCCATACTGACCGGCACGAGCAACGGCTGACTACGGACACCTTCGGCCTCGTAAGCAGTCTTCATGCGCTCATACACAATCCGTTCATGGGCTGCATGCATATCCACCACCACAAGGCCAGTATCGTTCTGCGCCAAAATAAAGACGCCGTGTAACTGCGCGACAGCATACCCCATGGGAGGACACTGGGTTTCATCAACATCAGGCATCACCACACCGGCAGTATTCATAAGCGGCATTGCTGCCGGTGCCGCCGGCGAAGCCGCTGAATGTAACTGGCCATACTGCTGAATCTGTTCACGCACCTGCCCGGCAGAAGGCCGCTCAGCCTGCGAAGAAGCCTGATAAAGCGGCATTCGCCCTTGCTGAAAACTCTGACCAACACCTGCCACACCCGGTGACGGCAGAAAATCACTGGTCGGTGCGTTACCACCATTTGTCAGCACAGCATCCGGAATCCCGGTTGTATCTTCACCGGTTTGCGGACGCATATCCGCAATCACCCGGTGAGTCGTCCGGAAAATAAAATCATGCACCAGACGGCTTTCCCGGAACCGGACTTCATGCTTGGTCGGATGTACATTGACATCCACCAGCGCAGGATCAAGCTCCATAAACAATACATAGGCGGGGTGACGACCATGGAACAACACATCCTGATAGGCCTGACGTAACGCGTGAGAAACCACCTTATCCCGGATAACCCGGCCATTGACAAAAAAGTACTGTAAGTCTGGCTGACTCCGGGAGAACGTTGGCAGCCCAACCCAACCCCATAGCCGCAAACCGGACGCATCAGCGCTGACATCCACCCGCATCGACTCTTCAATGAAGGCCGGTGACATCAGGCTGGCTATCCGCCGCTCCTGTTCCGCCTCAGTAGAAGCCGGACGTAACTGATGGATAATTTTCTGGTTATGCCGCAGCGTAAACCCCACATCAAAGCGACTTAACGCCAGCCGCTTTACCACCTCTTCCAAATGTTTAAATTCGGTTTTCTTAGGTGATGTCATGAGTCATAAACATGCTTCAAACAAGAGTGATTTAAATCGCAACGATGAGTTGATACAGGATTACCTTCTAGATTTATTCGAAGGAGGGGCGAGTGTGCATGAAGAAACAGTGCCCATATCAAAGTTTTTTGAGATCGAACCTAAAAATGCAGAATATCAGGGTAGAGTAAAAATTTTAGCGCCATCAATATTAAAATGTTGTTCCTTAGTGCCTACTATACCTCTTCCATCATCTAAATTTACGATTAAAAAATATTCTAAAGTTCAAGCCATTTTAATATTACTCAATGCATTGTATTACCTTCGTCGCCCGTTATCGTTTAAAGTTAGACATTGCTTTTTAGATTTAGCTGAACAAATGATAAATGACTATCATTACGCTGAGTTTAAGCTTCGTATGACTCGAGAGGGTGTCTTTTCGTGAATCCTCCTGATTCAGGTAAGCCAAGTAATGCACAATCCGCTTTGCTTGACTATTACGATGATGTCTTAGGGTCACTTTCAAGTGATCCTTTAGAGCAACTAGAGAATGAAGACCGTGAGGCGCAGTCAAAGTTGCCCTCGCGTAATAATACTAAAAAGACCTACCAGGTAGGTCTTGCTAAAACACACAAAAAGACAGTAAAAAAGAAGGCAGCCGCCAAAAAAGCAGCTCGTGCCGTTAATGGATTTTATTGCGTCCCAACAATAAATAATAACCCAAACCAAAAATGTGACTTCAACGACCTATTTGTAACCGAAGGTTCGCAGGCTGTAATCGGACAAGTCAAGGAGTTGAAATTATGAAAATTATTGACCCAGAAATATCAAAAG
>CAKZPE010000075.1 GCA_937138495.1 uncultured Oceanospirillaceae bacterium | reverse complement strand
AACCCAATCGCGATGGAAGAAGGTCTGCGCTTTGCGATCCGTGAAGGCGGTCGTACAGTAGGTGCGGGCGTTGTTGCAAAGATTATTGAATAATCTTTGAATTTTTAGCAAGTTAAGCTTGCTACTACTCAGGGAGGCGTGTATTATTTGCCTCCCTATTGCAGTAGGCCAGTGGCTCAATTGGCAGAGCAGCGGTCTCCAAAACCGCAGGTTGGGGGTTCGAGTCCCTCCTGGCCTGCCAATCCTTTTCAGGGTTGGCATCACAATAAAATCAAGCAGTTCTTCAGATACCGAGGCCGAACGTGAATTCTAAAGCGACTTCCGAAGGTTCAAAATTAGACGGGCTTAAATGGCTTGTAGTAGCTGTGCTTGTTGTGGCAGGTGTGGTTGGTAATTCGGTTTATTCTGAAGAGTCTCTTCTGTACCGTGTGCTGGCGCTTATTGTATTGGCTCTGGCAGCTGGTTTTGTTGCGTTGCAAACAGAGAAGGGTGCGGCTTTCTTTACTTTGTTTAAAGAAGCTAAGGCAGAAATTCGAAAAGTGGTTTGGCCTAGTCGTCAGGAAACTGCGCAAACAACAATGATCGTGACAGTTGCTGTTCTGATCGTGGGTTTGCTGTTGTGGGGTCTTGATTCTTCGCTGAGCTGGCTTGTATCCGGCGTAATCGGTTAAAGAGGAAAAGAGCATGGCTATGCGATGGTACGTTGTACATGCGTATTCCGGTTACGAAAAACGCGTAATGAACTCCCTGAAGGAACGCGTTGAACTGGCCGGTATGGAAGATCGCTTCGGCGATATTTTGGTTCCGACTGAAGAAGTTGTCGAAATCAAAGAAGGTAAGAAGCGTAAGTCAGAGCGTAAGTTCTATCCGGGCTATGTATTGGTTCAGATGGATATGGATGACGAGACCTGGCACCTGGTTAAAGATACTCCACGTGTAATGGGCTTTATTGGCGGTACTGCTGATAAGCCTGCGCCGATCACTGAGCGTGAGGCGGATGCGATCCTGCAACGTGTTGAGAGTGGTGCTGATAAGCCGCGTCCTAAGACTGTATTCGAGCCAGGTGAAATGGTTCGTGTTACTGACGGTCCGTTTGCTGACTTTAACGGTGTTGTTGAAGAAGTGAATTATGAGAAGAACCGCCTGCAGGTTGCAGTGCTGATCTTCGGTCGCTCGACTCCGGTTGAGCTGGAGTTTGGTCAGGTCGAAAAAGCCTGATAAAAGACGTGTGGTAATAACCTCGGCGGTCCTTTGTGGGCGCTGGGGTTTTTCCGTATTTGAAAGCGGGGAGCCGAAAGGCGCTTGTACCCATTAGGAGTTAAACATGGCTAAGAAAATCGAAGCTTACATTAAGCTACAGGTTGCTGCCGGTGCTGCAAACCCAAGTCCACCAGTTGGTCCTGCACTGGGTCAGCACGGTGTAAACATCATGGAATTCTGTAAGGCGTTCAATGCTCAGACTCAGAGCATGGAAAACGGCATGCCGATTCCTGTTGTAATTACTGTTTATGCAGATCGCAGCTTTACCTTTATTACTAAGACTCCGCCAGCATCTGTGCTGCTGAAGAAGGCTGCTGGCCTGAAGAGCGGTTCTGGTCGTCCTAATACTGAGAAAGTTGGTACGGTTAGCCGTGATCAGCTGGAAGAGATTGCAACGACTAAGATGGCTGATCTGACTGCTGCTGATATGGATGCAGCTGTCCGTACTATCGCCGGTAGTGCACGTAGCATGGGTCTGAACGTAGAAGGTGTTGAATAATGGCTAAGCTGACTAAGCGCCAGAAGGCGATTGCTGAGAAGGTACAACCTGGTAAGCAATATACAGTTGAAGAAGCTGTAGCGGTACTGTCTGAAGTATCTGCTGTTAAATTCAAAGAGTCTGTAGACGTTGCAGTTAACCTGGGCGTTGATCCGCGTAAATCTGATCAGAACGTTCGTGGTTCAAGTGTGCTGCCTAACGGTACTGGTAAAGAAGTACGTGTTGCTGTTTTTGCTCAGGGCGAAAATGCTGAGAAAGCTAAAGAAGCCGGCGCTGATGTGGTTGGTTTTGACGACCTGGCAGAACAGATCAAAGGCGGTGATCTGAACTTTGACGTTGTTATTGCAACTCCGGATGCAATGCGCGTTGTTGGCCAGCTGGGTCAGGTTCTGGGTCCACGTGGTCTGATGCCTAACCCTAAAGTTGGTACTGTAACTCCAGACGTTGTAACTGCGGTTAACAACGCTAAGTCTGGTCAGGTACGTTTCCGTACTGATAAGAACGGTATCATCCACGCAGGTGTTGGTAAGGTAGACTTTGACGCTGCAGCGATTCAGGGCAACCTGGAAGCGCTGATGGCTGAGCTGAAAAAGCTGAAGCCATCTTCTGCGAAAGGCGTATACGTTAAGAAAGTAACCCTGTCCACTACTATGGGACCGGGTCTGGCGATTGATCAGTCTTCACTGTCATTCTAAGCCAGTAAAAAATTGAGGGTCTCTGCAGTTTATTGCAGGGGCCGTCAAAGACCGCAGGTGATCAGCTTAGTTGTTGATCTTAATGGTTTCCGGCCTGCGCAGACGGTGTGATCCCCTTAACAGGATCAATTCAACCACCGTACTCGGCGTTTTATCCACTTGTGGATAAAATGATTGGTAAACAGTCGATTAAGACTAACCCAGGAGTAAATCGTGGCATTAGGACTCGAAGACAAAAAAGCGATCGTCGCTGAAGTCCAGGAAGCTGCTAAAGGTGCTCTTTCTGCTGTTGTTGCTGACTCACGCGGTGTTTCCGTTGAGACAATGACTGAACTGCGTAAGCAGGCACGTGAAGCGGGTGTATGGCTGAAAGTCGTACGTAACACCCTGGCTCGCCGTGCAGTAGAAGGCACTGATTACGAATGTCTGAATGAATCATTCGTAGGCCCTACTCTAATTGCATTCTCTACTGAGCACCCAGGTGCCGGTGCGCGGATCCTGAAGGATTTCGCTAAAAAGAATGACAAGTTTGAGCTGAAAACCGCTGTGTTTGAAGGCCAGGTAGTTGCTGTAGACATGTTGGCTTCTCTGCCAACTTACGACGAAGGTATTGCTATGCTGATGCGCACTATGAAAGAAGCTGCAGCAGGCAAGCTGGTCCGCACTCTGGCGGCCCTTCGCGAACAGAAAGAACAAGAAGCCGCTTAATTTTAAGCGCTTTTTAAATAGATTATACGAGCTTACTGAGCTCCCTATTTTAGGAATTGAACCATGTCTTTGTCTAAAGATGATATCTTGAATGCAATCGCTGAAATGTCTGTAATGGACGTTGTTGAGCTGGTTGAAGCAATGGAAGAAAAATTCGGCGTATCTGCAGCAGCTGCTGTAGCTGTTGCTGCTGGCGGCGACGCTGGCGGTGCTGCTGAAGAACAGACTGAATTCGACGTAATTCTGACTGGCGCTGGCGACAAGAAAGTTAACGTAATCAAGGCTGTTCGTGCAGCTACTGGCCTGGGCTTGAAAGAAGCTAAAGGCATGGTAGACGGCGCTCCAGCAGCAGTTAAAGAAGGCGTTAGCAAAGATGAAGCTGAAGAGCTGAAAGCTGCTCTGGAAGAAGCTGGCGCATCTGTTGAAGTTAAGTAAGGGCTTTTATGCCTTGTGTCACGCTAGTTAATAGCTGATACGCATACGGCTGGTGACAAAATGTCACCGGCCTTTTTCCGTTATTAGTCAGAATAATAATAGCGGTTCACAGATCGAGAATTAACCTTCGGTCTGGTCGAATCTTTCAGGTGCAGATGCTGGGGAACTTAGATGGCTTACTCATATACTGAAAAGAAACGCATCCGTAAGGACTTCGGTAAATTACCCGAAGCAATGGATGTGCCTTATCTGCTGGCGATTCAGTTGGATTCATATTTGAAATTCCTACAACTGGATGCTAATCCCGCAGAGCGAAAAGATGCCGGGTTACATGCGGCTTTCAGTTCCGTATTCCCAATTGTTTCCTATTCAGGAAACGCCGCGCTGGAATATGTAGGTTATCGTCTAGGCGAGCCAGTGTTTGACGTTAAAGAATGTCAGATGCGTGGTATCACCTATGCGGCACCGCTGCGCGTAAAAGTACGTTTGGTGATTTATGATCGCGAGTCTTCAAATAAAGCGATCAAAGACATTAAAGAACAAGAAGTCTACATGGGCGAAATGCCCCTGATGACAGATAACGGTACCTTCGTTGTGAACGGTACTGAACGTGTAATTGTATCTCAGCTGCACCGTTCACCGGGTGTGTTCTTCGACCACGATAAAGGTAAGACGCATTCTTCCGGTAAGCTGTTGTACTCTGCACGTGTAATTCCATACCGTGGTTCATGGCTGGATTTCGAGTTTGATCCTAAAGATAACCTGTTTGTACGAATTGACCGTCGTCGTAAGCTGCCGGCAACTATTTTGCTGCGCGCACTGGGTTATACCGCTGAAGAGATCCTCGAAACCTTCTTTGATAACACCAGCTGGACACTGAGCGGTGAAGACTGCCTGATGACCCTGGTGCCTACGCGTCTGCGTGGTGAAACCGCTACTTTCGACATTAAAGACTCCAGTGGTAACGTCATTGTTGAGTCTGGTCGCCGTATTACGCCTCGTCATATCCGTCAGCTGGAAAAAGAAAGCATGACTCAATTAGATGTTCCTTCGGAATATCTGGTTGGCAAGGTAATGGCCCGCGACATTGTTGATGCCTCTACCGGCGAAGTGCTGTGTGAAGGTAATGCTGAGATTACAGAAGATCTGCTGGAGCAGCTGCGTACTGCGGGTATCACTGAGTTTGAAACCCTGTACACCAACGAGCTGGACTGTGGTTCTTTCATCTCTGATACTTTGCGTGTTGATACAACCCGCAACCAGCTGGAAGCTCTGGTAGAAATCTACCGTATGATGCGTCCTGGTGAGCCACCAACCAAAGAGTCTGCGGAAAGTCTGTTTGAGAACCTGTTCTTCAGCGACGACCGTTATGACCTGTCTGCTGTTGGCCGGATGAAGTTCAACCGTCGACTGGCCCGTGAAGATGAAACCGGTGCAGGCATCCTGGATAAAGAAGATATCCTGGATGTAATGAAGACGCTGATCGACATCCGTAACGGTAAAGGTGTGGTGGATGATATCGATCACCTGGGTAACCGTCGTATCCGTTCTGTTGGCGAAATGGCAGAAAACCAGTTCCGTGTAGGTCTGGTCCGTGTTGAACGTGCAGTGCGTGAGCGTCTGAGCATGGCTGAATCTGATAACCTGATGCCTCAGGATCTGATCAATGCCAAGCCGGTTGCAGCTGCTGTTAAAGAGTTCTTCGGTTCCAGCCAGCTGTCCCAGTTTATGGATCAGAACAACCCGCTGTCTGAAGTTACTCATAAGCGTCGTGTCTCCGCATTAGGGCCTGGTGGTCTGACCCGTGAGCGTGCCGGCTTTGAAGTACGTGACGTACACCCGACTCACTATGGTCGTGTATGTCCAATCGAGACCCCTGAAGGTCCGAACATCGGTCTGATCAACTCGCTGTCTACGTATGCGCGTACTAATGACTTTGGTTTCCTTGAAAGCCCATACCGCAAGGTTGTGGACGGTCTGGTAACTGATGAAATTGAATATCTGTCTGCCATCGAAGAAGGCCGTCACGTTATCGCACAGGCATCTGCCGGTATGGACGATAACAACCGCCTGACTGATGAGCTGGTAGCCGTACGTCACCAGAACGAATTCACCGTAATGGCTCCGGAAAAAGTTACCTACATGGACGTATCTCCACGTCAGGTAGTATCCGTTGCAGCCGCGCTGATTCCGTTCCTGGAACACGATGATGCTAACCGTGCACTGATGGGTTCCAACATGCAGCGTCAGGCTGTACCTACTCTGCGTGCTGACAAGCCGCTGGTTGGTACCGGTATGGAGCGTTATGTTGCCCGTGACTCCGGTGTATGTGTAACCGCACAGCGTGGCGGTGTGATCGAGTCAGTTGATGCGGCGCGTATTGTTGTACGTGTAAACGATGCAGAGACTGAGGCGGGTGATGCAGGTGTGGATATCTACAACCTGACCAAGTACACCCGTTCTAACCAGAACACCTGTATCAACCAGCGTTCTATCGTGCGTCAGGGTGACGTGATTGCCCGTGGCGATGTGTTGGCGGATGGTCCTTCTGTGGATCTGGGTGAGCTGGCTCTGGGTCAGAACATGCGCATCGCGTTCATGCCCTGGAACGGTTACAACTTTGAGGACTCCATTCTCATCTCCGAGAAAGTGGTTCAGGAAGACCGTCTGACCACCATCCACATTCAGGAACTGACCTGTGTGGCTCGTGATACCAAGCTGGGCAGCGAAGAAATCACCGCAGATATTCCGAACGTGGGTGAAAGCGCACTGTCCAAGCTGGATGAGTCTGGCATTGTCTACATCGGCGCTGAAGTGGGCCCCGGCGACATTCTGGTTGGTAAGGTAACGCCGAAAGGCGAAACCCAGCTGACCCCGGAAGAGAAGCTTCTGCGTGCCATCTTTGGTGAAAAAGCGTCTGACGTTAAGGACACATCTCAGCGTGTGCCGACCGGTACCCGTGGTACGGTCATTGACGTTCAGGTCTTCACCCGTGACGGTATCGAGAAAGATGCCCGAGCGCTTTCGATCGAGAAAGAGCAGCTGGACAAGTACCGTAAGGACCTGAAAGACGAGTACCGCATTGTTGAAGGTGCGACGTTCGAGCGTCTGATGGCCGCTCTGAAAGGTCAGGAAGTGATCAGTGGTCCGGGCCTGAAAAAGGGTGCGAAGCTGGAAGAAGCCTACCTGGCGGAACTGCCGCGAGCCGACTGGTTCAAGCTGCGCATGAAAGACGAAGCTTTGAACGAGTTGCTGGAGAAATCCGAGAAGGGCGTCGAGGATCGAA
>CAKZPE010000074.1 GCA_937138495.1 uncultured Oceanospirillaceae bacterium | reverse complement strand
GTAACCGTCAAAAGAGGTAACCACAGTGCCCGCACAACCCGGCGCGTTAATCAGAATTGAAGACGTTGAGCCACCAAATACTGCACCGTAGTACACCCCGGCCATCAGAATGATGCCGGAAGACGGATCCAGCCCGTAGGTAATCGGGATCATCAGCGCCACCGCCGAGATAGGTCCCAGCCCCGGCAACATGCCAATAAAGGTACCGGCGAAACAGCCAACCACCACCATTAACAGGTTAAACGGCATCAGCGCAGTGGATAAACCGGTAAATATTCCATCCAGCATTGTCCTAGCCTCCTATTAACATTGTGAATAATTTTCCCTTGGCCAGATAAATATCCAGCAACTGGGTCAGTACAAACCAGATACCCACTGCAAAGGGAACCGAAGCGATCAGTAACATCTTTGGCCGCCGCTCACCTAACAGCCAGTAGCCCGCCACCAGAAACAGTACCGTCGCCAGCAGGAAGCCCAGCCAGTCCAGTGCCAGGCCAAACATCACAACTAAAATCAGTAACTTGCTGACCAGGCCAAAATCCAGCCCTGTCAGACGTAATTTTTGTGCCGGATCAGACACTGCCGTCACAATCAGCGCCAGTGATAACACACCGCCAATCCAGGCCAGTGCATTGGGCACACTGCGGGCAGTGAAAGGTTCGAACTCATCCCCGGGTAACAGAGGGATATCCCGGGCGTAATAGCCGTAAGCAACCGACAGGCAGAGAAACACCAGGCCGCCAATATGGTCTTTGGTAATCGTCATGGAAATACTCCCGGACAAAACACTTGCAGGCTGTTCTTGCATCAACCCGGTTTCAACAGGGCTGAACAGCCAGTCAGGGTGTCTGGCTGCCGGTACCGGTGGTACGCGGCAGCAGACAAATCACGTGAGAGGTAAAACGGCAGGATTTACTTCAGGAAACCCAGGTCGCGCATCAGGTTACCGACTTCGGTTTCCTGTTCCTGCAGGAAGCTGACAAACTCAGCATCCGGCTTGAAGATTTCGCTCCAGCCATTGCGGGCACGCACTTCTTCCCATTCCTGGGTGTCATACATTTTCTGCAAAACAGCAACGTACTCAGCCTTTTTGGCATCAGAAATACCCGGCGCTGCGAAGAAACCACGCCAGTTTACAAACACTGCGTCGTAGCCCAGTTCTTTCAGAGTCGGTACCTCAGCCGCGGCCTCGTTACGCTCATCACCGGTCATCACCAGCACCCGCACTTCACCGGCTTCAGCCAGGGTCAGGGCTTCACTCAAACCTGTGGATAACAGCTGAACCTCACCGGACAACAGACCGGCCATGGCCTTTCCGCCGCCATCGTAAGACACATAGCGCACCTGGCGGGCATCTCCACCGGCCGCTTTAAACGCCATCGCAGCCACTAAGTGATCCATGCTGCCACGGGCAGAGCCGCCGGCAATCTTAATCGCACGCGGATCAGCCTGATAATCAGACACGACTTCAGTAAAGCTGTTGTACTTGGAATCTTTCTTCACCACGAAGGCACCGAAATCGCCAATGGTGGCTGCAACGGGTGTCAGATCACGGAAAGACTGGGGGAAAACTTTAGACAGGGAACGGATCACAATCGGCGTTGAGTTAACCATCAGGGTTTCATCCTGCTGGCTGGCCGTCTCGATCAGGTGAGCAATGGCTTTACCGCCACCGCCGCCGGACATATTTTCGTATGAAACTTCCTGAATCAGGCCAGACTTGGTCAGGGCTTCACCGGTACCACGGGCGGTACCGTCCCAGCCACCGCCGGCACCGCCGGGAATCAGAAAGTGAATGTTATCAACAGCTGCCGCGTGCATTGACATACCGGCCGTCAGGCAGGTTGTCAGCAACGCCGCCATCAGGTTTGATTTAGAGAAGGCTTTCTTGGCGAACATTTGAGTTTCCTCGCGTTTTTATCGTTATTCTCAGCCTTCAAGGTAGTCGCTCATTACGTAGTACAGAAGATTGTGGATTTAATGGCATTAAAGAATTTAAAGCACCTTTTGTGCATAAAGTTCACGGGCTTTTCTGAAAAAAATTTCTTAGTATTCATGGAGTATCCGGCGGAATAAGAAAAATAATGAAATTCTCCATACGCAGCCTGAAGCTTAAAAAGCGCATGGTACTGATCCTCGGTCTGATTGCCTTATTGCAGACCAGCATCATTGGCCTGTTTGCGTTACATAACCTGAACCAGTCGCTCGACGAGCAGATCGGTAAACAAGCCCTGCACGTGGCAAAAACCATTGCCGCCATGTCGGAAGTGATCGATGCCGTTCAGCATAAAGACTCGACCATGCTGCAACCACTGAGCATGCACCTGGCTGAAGAAGCCGGCACCCGCTTCGTGGTCTTTGGCGACCAGGATAGCATTCGCCTGTCTCACCCCAACCCGGCGATGATCGGTTTGTCACTGGTGGATGATGACGACGATGATATATCCCCCACCCTCAAAGAAGGTATCGAACGGATATCCAAAGCCGAAGGCAGCCTTGGCTGGTCCATGCGGGCCCGGGTGCCGGTCTATGATCACAACGGTGAAGACATTATCGGCGTCATTTCCGTGGGTTACCTGCTGGATACCGTTGAAGCAACCATTGCCGGTTACCGCATCACGCTGATACTGGTCATCATCGGCGCCTTTGCCTTCAGCGTACTCACCGCCCTGTGGTTTGCTGATCACTTTAAAAAAGCCACCTTCGGGCTGGAACCGGAACAGATCGGCCGCCTGTTCGACGAACAGAAAGCCACCCTGCAATCCGTCCGGGAAGGTATCATCGCCATCAACAGCGAAGGCCAGATCACCACCATTAACCAGACCGCCATTAAAACCCTCGGCCTGCCTGGCGACACCGACCTCACCGGTCAGCCTATCGAAGCGTTGCTGCCCGACAGTGCCATGCTGGAAGTCCTCGCCAGCGGCGAACCCCAGTTCGATAACGAAGTCTGGCTGAAAGGTAAAAACCTGATTGTGAACCGTTTGCCCCTGCATCAGGGCGATACTATTACCGGCGTAGTATCGAGCTTTCGCCGCAAAGACGAACTTGATCAGGTCAGTAAAAAACTCACCCGTATCCAGCAATACGCCGACAGCCTGCGCAGCCAGGCGCACGAATACTCCAATAAGCTGCACACCATTGCCGGGCTGATTCAGATCAACGCAAAAGAAGAAGCCCTGGCACTGATCGGCCAGGAAACCCAGGACCACCAGGAACTGATTCACCTGCTGGTCGCCTCAGTGCCAGACCCCATTCTCGCCGGCTGTCTGCTAGGCAAATATAACCGCGCCCGGGAGCTCAGCCTGCGCCTGAATATCGACCCGGAAAGCCAGATGGCCGACCTGCCGGAAGACCTTCCCAGGGATCAGCTCGTGAGCATTCTCGGCAACCTGATCGACAACGCACTGGAAGCCACCCGCAGCCACCGGGGAGCCGGCGGAGAAGTAAAGCTATCCATGACGGATCTGGGAAATGATCTAATCTTTGAAATAGAAGATCAGGGGGCAGGTATCAGCAGTGACCAGCAACAACGCATTTTTGAAAAAGGCGTCACCAGTAAAACCGGTTCCGGCCACGGCATCGGCCTGTATCTGGTAAAGAAACTGCTTGATGATCTGGGCGGCACCATCACCCTCGAACCTGCTGATAACAGCGGAAGCCGCTTTATCGTTTACATACCGAAGGTACAGAGCCATGACTGATATCCGGGTAATAATTGCCGAAGATGACCGCCAGATAGCCGCCATCCAGCAACGCTTTCTCGAACGGATCGAAGGCTTTGAACTGGTCGGCATGGCCCATGGGCTGGAAGAAGCAGAAGACCTGGTGGAAATCATGCAGCCGGATCTCATCCTGCTGGACGTCCAGTTCCCCACCGGTACCGGGCTGGACCTGCTGCGCAAACTGCGGGCCGATAACAGCAGTATCGACGTTATTCTGGTAACCGCTGCCAAAGAAGTGGACACCCTGCGTGAAGCTTTACACGGCGGTGTCTTTGATTTCATTCTCAAACCGCTGGTTTTCGAACGGCTGCAGGAAACCCTGCATAACTACCGGCAGCACCTGAACAAACTGCAGGCCCTGCAATCACTGGATCAGCAAAACGTCGACACTATGCTGCCCCGTGGTCAGGTGCCAAAAGCCAGCCAGCAACCCCAGCGTCTGCCCAAAGGCATCGACAGCATTACTCTGGATAAAATCCGCCAGGTGCTGCAGGACAAAGATATCGCCCTCAATGCCAGCGAAGTGGGTGATTACATCAACGCCAGCCGCACCACCGCCCGGCGCTATCTGGAATACATGGTCAGCAGCGATGAACTGCATGCTGAAGTCAGTTACGGCAGTGTCGGCCGGCCGGAACGTAAGTACCGGCTTAACCCGTAAAACGCACAAAGCCATGCAAAAATGGCTGAATACACCGCCAAAATCAAAAAGATTAAACCTTTATACCAACACCCTATGGCAATGCCTTGAATCTATTGCTATAAAAAACGCTGAACATACACAAAATGTTCAAAAAGTGCTTAAAGAACTTTACAGTCTATATGCGCGAAAACTGTTGTTGTACCAAGTCGCAGGATAGGCTGTAAAAAACAACAAGAGAACGGTCATGCTCAACCCATACGATTTTGATTCTGTCGGCCGGCACCTGGCGCCAAGCGGCCGCTTACGGGTAGCAATTAATCTCGGCAACCCGGTACTGGCACAACGTAACCCTCACACCCATGAACCGCAAGGAATATCCGTCGAACTTGCCAAACGTCTGGCAAAACAGCTTGGTCTGGTGATGGAAATTATCGAGTACGACGCAGCCGGTAAGGTTGTGGAAGCCCTCGACAGTGACAACCCTGCTGACCACTGGGATCTGGCATTTCTTGCCCGTGATCCGCTGCGTGGCGAAACCATCGGCTTTACCCGGCCATACGTCCTCATCGAAGGCTGTTATCTGGTTCGCAAAGACAGCGACATCAACACTAACCTCGACCTCGATCAGCCCGGTATGCGCGTCAGCGTCAACAAAGGGGCCGCCTACGATCTGCACTTGAGCCGCAATCTGGTACAGGCAGAAGTCGTCCGTGCGGAAGACGGTCAAACCGCCGCCGAAATTTTTCTGGAACAGGGGCTGGATGCCGCCGCCGGCGTACGTCAGTCACTCACACAGATAGCCGCCGAAAATCCCGACCTGAAAGTGCTGGATGAAAACTTCATGACCATTGACCAGGCCATGTGCGTGCCGAAAACAGCGCTCTGTGGCAACAACTGTATCGCTCAGGAATACCTGCAGGACTTCGTGCGCGAACAGAAACGCAACGGTTTTGTACGGCGCTGGCTAAACAGCAACGGCCAGCACAACGTGACCGTTGCTGACTGAACGGCTAAATACAGGCTAAGAACTCTGCAAACCGAAAAGCCATCCTGACCGATGGCTTTTTCAGTTCAGAATCGCAGTGAAAAAGCCGCCAAATACACAGACAAAAAAATACCCGCTAACAGCGGGTATTCGTACTCAGTTATGCGGGTAAACGGGGCTGATCAGGGCGCTAACCGCTCAATCTTCCAGCTACCATCCGCCTGTAAGTAATACTTAAAGCGATCGTGCAAACGGCTGCCACCGCCCTGCCAGAATTCAATGGTGGTCGGCACAATGCGGTAACCGCCCCAGAAATCCGGTAACGGAATCTCACCTTTAGAAAACTTTTCTTTCATCGACTGGAATTGCTGCATCAGCAACTGCCGGGATGACACCGGGCGGCTTTGCTGCGACGCCCATGCCGCCAGCTGACTTTCTTCCGGGCGGGACGAAAAATACTTCAGGGACTCACTGGTCGGCACCTTCACTGCCTCACCACAAATCTTCACCTGTCGCTCCAGCGCATGCCACGGAAAATGCAGACTCACCTTCGAATTCGCCGCAATGTCTTCCGCCTTACGGGAACCATAGTTGGTGTAAAACACAAAACCGTTTTCATCTGAGCCCTTTAACAACACAATCCGCTGCGACGGCTGTCCGTCAGCATCCACGGTTGCCAGCGTCATCGCCGTCGGGTCCTGCATTCCGGCATCCACCGCCTGCTGCAGCCAGGTATTAAACTGTTCAAAAGGACTCTGCGCCAGCTGCTCCCGGCTCAGACCATCCTGTAAATATTCCCGCCTGATATGATCGATATCCATCGTAAAACTCTAACTTGTTGTTACTAAAAGCTTACTCAGCCTGCCAACGACTATGCTTCCCACAAAACAACGCCCTGCGCGACGAAAGCAGTCTCCCGTTATATATTGGGCAATATTCTATCGCGCTTCATTGCTGTGTGCTTGGAAATTATCTGGGAATACAAAGCAAGACTCTTTACCACTGCTCATGTTTGCTCCCCCTGATGAAGAAAGACAACATCTGCATTAACACAATCTCAATTGACAATTCTATGATGGAATATCTAACCTCAGGTTTTTCAACACTAACTTATCATATAGAATTCAAATTTTGAGCTAGAGATATTAGTTTATAATACGGAGGCAAGGTACAAAATGGAAAATATACTTATTGCAGTACTTTCAATTCTCACTGGTTCTATTTTAATACCTAACATATTTAAATATATTCAAACTAAAAACACTCTAAACCACCTTTTGATGGAAATAATAAGTAATAAACAAGTGCTGTTTCGATATAAATCTAACGGTGTGAAAATTTTAGACTACAGTGCTTGGGAAAGCACGAAGTCCAATGAATACTTAATCAATCTTCTAATTAACACACATTCACCGAATGTACTACACAAGATAACAAACGCTTATCAGTTTTCCAGATCTAGAGCGGTTAAAGATACTATAACAAAAGATGATCTACAGAAATGTATGCACAGATATAATCTCGCTTATGAAGCATTATTAAAACATCTTAAAAGTAATAAAATCAGTTATTTTTTTATTCCTTTATATTCCCACAAGCGATTAATCAGATTACACAGAATGTTTCGAAGATAATGTCACTGATAACACTGAGTAATAGCAGTCTAACTTTACCTATATACGCCTATTAGTACTTTTATAGTTTATTAATCATATTTATAAAAATATATAAAACTATAAATTAGCTTTTAGGCTTATTCCAATACAACATTACAACAGCTCCCCCAGACAAACATGAAAATAACAATGGCATATATGTATATTCATAGGCCTTTGGGTGACATTCAGGGTATGTAGCTATCGGTGTAAAAACAAATGCAATTAAAGTGCTAATTATAAAGCCTAAAACCAATACAACATTGGTATAGCCTGGTGAAAAAAAGAAACAATAAAACATTATAAAAGCGGCTGTCACAGGCCCAACTATAAGCTCATCCCAACAAATATAATCAGAAATAAAATAGTCGATAAAAATTGGAACTGATACAATAAGTAATACATATCCAGATATAAAAGCCCCCCACCTGAACAACAAAAAATCATTAGATAATTTCTTCAAAGTCAACTCATTCACCATATTTTCTATCACGCTACGTATATTTTTTAACTATAACGCCCAGAGAGATAGAAAAGTACCTTTCTACTCTCTATTGAATATCAATGGTCAAACTCAACGTCTTCCACCAGCAGCTCTATATCCAGATCTTCCGGCCACAGGAAATAATCCCCCTGCTGGCCGGTACGGTGCTCACCGCCAATGGCCTGGCCTTTATCTGTCAGTAACACCTGACCATCAACATCTTCAACCAAACCGGAAAGGCGGAAAAATTTCATCAGTTGCTTAACGGTGGTTCTGTGCCGGGCAGCCAGCATGGCACTGTGTATTTTTCCGCCACCTGCCGGATCATCTTTATCCACATGCATAGATTGCAGAATTTTATGGGACGCGGGCGCGTCTTCAACTTGCTGATCCGGCTGCAGCACCGGTGGAAAATCAATACTGAACATCTGAATATTCTGCTTTTCAGCATTGCGGAATAAACGGGCAATGTCTCTGACAACCGCCTGATAGCTCTCCGGGTCTTCACGTTTAGTAAGCAGAATGCTCATCTCACTCAGGTTAACTTCACTGTATTTATGCAGGCTCATACTGCTGATCAGACAATGCTTTTCATTCAGGTAGCACTTAGCATTGACGTCTTCGTTGTAGTAAAGGGTGACGTGCGGTTTGCTGAGCAGCCAGTCTTTTTCTGACTTTTTCAGTTCCTGCATACCGTACATGATATGAAAGCGGATGCCGTTACGGACACCTTCCCGGATGAGCTCTTTAATGCGTTTATTCACACTGAGATACGGACTGACCAGCACAACCTGCCGGGTTGCTCTGGATATGATTCCCTCAAACATATATGAGGTACCCATTGTATTCAGGTATTTAGCCATCGACTCTTCCTTGTCTTTGCTGATAGCAATCCTTGCTGCTCAGGTCATTCCGGCGGGCGTTCAAAACAATGCCCGTATGTCAGGGACTGAAGCACGCCCGTCCGATTCACGTCCGGTTGTTTCAACACTGCTTATCAATACTGCCAAGCGTTCTTTTTTCATAAACATACATGCATTGCGTACTAAAAATCCGCTACACCAACTCATCAGATCAATACTCCCCTGTCATATCTGTTAGAGGGGATATTGGCCAAAAGTTTAATGCACTCGTACACAACCATATAGATATCAGCAGGGATGCTCAAATGCCTGTTGCAGCACATCGTTTTATACAAAGCAGGGTTTATCAGCCAATGCAGCGGAGGGAAGGAAAAGAATATGTGTCGCTATGATGAATATCAGTCGCCCTTTCGGGCCAAAATCTGAAACCAGCTATGTGGTTAAGTCCATGAATTAATGAGAATTGTACTGACTGTTCAGAAAAGGAAGCAGCCTGCTGTCCGGCAGCAGGGCTGATAAGGAGGAAGGTACGTTCAAATACAAGCAGAGCCTTTAATCTCTGCTGTAAAAAAGATTAGCGTTAGCCCAAAGCATCAGAATCAGGCTAAAAAAACAGCCATCCATGGCAGAGCCCTGACCTGCGACTTCCTGGCAGAGAATAAGCAGGTACCGCCAGGGCTCTGACAACTCTTTTACACTCAGAACTCGTAACGCAACGCCAGATTCCACTGGTTACTCTTCAGAGAACCGCTCTTGTTATGCTCAAAACCAAAGCCAAGATTCGTCTGTTCATTGATCTGCAAGCTTGCCCCCAGGTTCACCTGTACACGGTTAGCACTGGTATTGGCATCGGCACTGGTGAAGCTGTTACCGCCCAGCGCAAACTGGCTGGTGCTGCTCAGAGCGTCATTATTGAAATCATGCCACGCCATCACCCCTGCGTAAGGTTCCAGCTTACCGGCGGCGACATCAAAGCTGCGACGGGTGCTGACACCAGCCCCCAGTTCAACCTGCTCTATAGATTGTCCGGATACTTTCAGTGCCGCAGGACCCGAGGTTTCGGTATAACCGTCCAGGTCCACTTTGGCATAGTTAAAGCCAAGGCTTGGCGCAATCGACCAGCCGTTATGCTCATAGCCAACACTGCTGACTACCCGTAAGCCTACTTGCTTACTGTCAAAGCTGGCTTTATGTGCCTGATCGCTGAAACCGTCCAGATAACGTTCGTTATCATGTTCGTTATGACCCACGTTCAGCACCGCATCTGTCAGCCATTCCCGGCCATCCGGCGTTTCACCTTCATAGCTGCCGTACAGGCTAAGCTGATAGGTATCGATGTCGCTGTTATCCCGGCTGCCATTCACGTCGGCCTGAGTTTTGCCGTAAGTAAACGCAGCACCGAGTAACAGCTGATCCGTTAACTGGCGGTCATAACCAATGCTTAAACCGTTGGCGTCAGCGTCATACCCCAGCTGAGCACTGCTGTCAGACTGTTTTGCAGAAACATTCACACCTTCAACCCAGATACCCTGCTGCGCATACAGAGGTGTACCCACTGCGGCGTCGGTCATGGTGCTGGCTGAGCTCTCTGCAGCAGCAAAGGCCAGCTCACTCAGATCAGTTCTGTTGTTGGCTAAACGAATCGACTGTATACGGCCAGTGGCATTCTTAATGGCACTTTGCTGCGCGGTGCGGGCGGCAATAATGTTCGCGGTATTACCCTGCGCCTGCAGTTCCTGTGCTAACCGTTTGGCTGATTCAGCATCGGTTGCTTTTACAATCACCGCGGCAAAATCCGCTTCCTGCTGGCTCACGTTGCTGCCATTCTTAGCAATGATTCCGCTGGATAAATCACCCGCAACACCCAGCGCTTTTACATCAGCACTGTTTGCCCCGCCACTGCTGGCCAGGTTCTGAAGTTTCGATGAACCGCCCCCTGAACCACCGGCACTGAAGCGAACGGCCACACCATTACCATTTACCGCTTTCTGTACCGATGACTGGCTGGTCAGCAACGGAGATATCTCAAAGTTAGAACTGAACTGAGCACTGTTTTCATCCCCCAGCCAGCCATCAACGGTTGCACCGTCACGCACTTCAAACAACACAATATCTTTATTCAGAATTCCGCTGGAAAACGTGCCATTCGTCGGTACAAGTTTTAACTGAGTGTTTGTATTCAGGTTTACGCTGTTACCCGCGCCGGACACCTTAATCCGCGCCTCAGCAGAATCATTGGGCGACAACTCAAACACAATATTGGAAGCACCGAACGAGTGAAAATTACCGTTGGTAATATGAATACGGCCGTTATCCACAAAACTCTCAGTTGCAGGCGTACCGGCAGCGCCGGCAAGGAACAGCTCACCGGCCATCAGGTGTACATTGCCCTTATTTACCCCGTTATCCACCGTTACCTTTCGACGGATCTCAAGATTTTCACCCGCCCCCGCACTCTGCCCTATAAAGACAATTTCAACCTGCGAGATTTCGTGGCCACTAAAATTACCCGCATTCAAATGCAGCCGATCCTGAGTACCGTTTGACCCCACAATGCCCCCGGTGAATGTGGAGCCATAGTTCTGCGTAAACGAAAGCCGTGAACCTGAAGCGATGACCGTGTTGTTATAGTCTGAACTTCTGCCTATCACACCACCTGAAAGGTTAGCCACTGATAACAGACCGCTGGCTGTCGGTGCGCCCAGAATAACCGTCCCGCCACTATTACCAAGCAGGGTGCCAGCATTATTTATTGTAACAGCATCTGTCGCTGAAGGCTGGATCTGAATGGCGCTGTAACCGGGGCTGGCGCTGATAACACTGCCATCCCTCACCCTGATCATGACTTGTTTGCTACTGGCCACTGTAATCGCTGAATTCGTGGCCGGGGTTATATCATGACCTGCTGTATCCAGCGTCAGTAAAGGCCCTCCAGACGTATCCAGCAGAATATCCGTATTGAAATCCGAGCCTAACGTCAGGTCAGCATCATAGGTATTCGTCGCCAGTGCGGCACTGCTGATGGCGCAGGCAACAGCCAGCGTCAGCGGCTTGATTAATGGTGTATTTATAAGCATTTTTAAGGGAACTGTAAGCGTCATCATCTCGGTCCATGCGTGAAAAATTTTGCCGCATGATGCCTTTCAGAAGTGAGTACAGAACCCCTAAAACGGGGGGTGATTTATATCTTTTTTTAGCTTAGCCTCAGAAAAGACCGCTAAAACGATTACTTTTTAATCTAAATACCGAAACAATGATACTTAGGCAAAGCCTGCTCTATGCATTAAACTTTAGTCTTGTTTTTCCGGGCTGATCAGTTACAGATATCTCCTCCGGAAATGTAGTCAAACTCTGTATTTTGAACGGCCGTGCAGGTATCCAGTGAAATCCCTTGATACAAAAGATGAAATAGATCTGCTTTACCGCGCAGTGGCTAACCCTAAGTACCTGGAAGATTTTCTCACTCTGTTGCGAAAAAAAACCAACAGTATGGGCGGCTCAGTTCAGGTTGATGACCGTAAAACTTTGCAGGCTCTTACCGGTATATTTCAGGGATACAGTGAGGCGGCCAACAACAGTTACATGGAATATTATTCCAGTAAAGATGTTCTGAAACAGTATGCGCTTGCTCATCCGGACTTGTATTCCAGCAGTATCACCTCAGATCAGGTACTCAGCCGCAGCGCCTTTCGGGACTCAGAATTTTATGTCGACTGGGTAAAGCCCTATGGTCATTTTGAATACACTATGGGTGCCTGTTTACAGGATTATGCGAATGACAGAATGATCATTCTGACCCTTCAGCGAACGGCCGACGCCGGTGCATTTGAAAAGGAAGTTTCACAGCAGTATATCAATACACTCCGGCCTCATCTGGTATCGGCTGTAAAAGCGATAAGCCTTCTGGACAGTCACTCAGATAACCTTAGTTCAACCATCCGCTATCTCGATAAGGCGACTCTGATTGTCGATGATTCAATGCTGGTACAGGACTTAAATCCGTTAGCTGAAGACTTCATCGCTAATAATAACTGGCCAGAATTAGACCGGCATAACCGATTAATTCTGCCGTATAGCATTGCCGATCAGGTCAGGCAGGCGATCCACAGTAAAATTCATGCGCACCGGTATCCTGTACTGCCCAGCGAATCACAAAAACCAGTTATTCACACCACTGAACCGGGTATAAGTTACAGCATTGAAACCTTTCCTTTTTACCAGGAAAGCGCTTCTCCGCTGTCGCTACGCGGTGGACAAAGACTCGCATTACTGACAATTACGCCACTGGAAAAGCAACTTAATCAGAGCCTTTTGCGAAAACTCTTCAGTTTCACGCAGGCAGAGCTGAACATTGCAGTACTGATTTTTAAGGGTCTGAGTATCCGGCAAGTCAGTGAACAAACCTCCCGTTCGGAACACACCGTGCGCTCATGCTTAAAAACCGTTTACCACAAAGCCGGGGTAAACCGTCAGGCAGAACTGGTTGCAAAAATAGCGTCCAGCATGGCATACCGATAATTCAGCGCCAAAAACAATACAGTTAATTCCCCCCATTTGAGGGGTGTTGCCCCTCTGAGATTTACGTATAAAGCGTATCTCTTATGGGCGAGCGATGAAGTAACTGTGACTCCTGATAAAATCAATGACGAGCTGGACCTGTTGTACCGGGCAGTGGCTAACCCCGCATACCTTGAAGCATTACTGACCCTTATACGGCAAAAAACTCACAGTACCAGCGGCACGTTACAGATCGATGACTACCATACAATGGAAGTCATCGACGGGTATTTTCAGGGATTTTCCGCCGACGCGCTGGTGCCTTACAAAGCCTACTACTCAAAGATCAATGTGCTGACGGCAGCCGCCGCCGATGACCCGGGCCTGTTCAGTAAGATCTTCATTTCCGATCAGCTCATCAGCCTGAAAGCGTTTAAAGCATCGGAATTTTATAACGACTGGATCAGACCGGAAGTCGGCACAGATTACTCCATCTGGCTGTCCCTGAATGATCGCCGGGAAAAAATCATCAAGCTGACATTGCAGCGTCAGGCCGGGGCACTGAGTTACTCACAGGACAATACCTGGCAGTATCTTGCCGCGTTACGGCCGCATTTAAAAACCGCCATTAAAGCGATTCAGGCAGTCCGTGAAGACAACCGCCCCATACAGGAACTGCGGTATCTGAACAAACCTGCCGTGCTGCTGAACACGGCAATGAAATGCCGTGAACATAACCAGCAGTTCCAACAGATGATGGACAGGTACAACTGGCTTACGCTTGGGGCCGGAGACATTCTCCGCCTGCCAGCATCCCTGCAAACCGATGTCAGAAGTGCACTGCAGGCGAACACCCGCCTGCACCTGACAGGGCAGATTAACCGTGAGCTCTATTACCGGGATACTCATCAGGATTTCATCATCACCCTGACACCATTCAGACAGGACAAACCTTCCATCCTCCACCCGGACGAAACCGAATCACTGACCCTGATGACCATCTCTGAATACCGTCGCCAGTTACACCTGCCCCTGTTACGTAAAATCTTTGGGTTAACTGAAGTTGAAGCCATCACCGTTGCCATGCTGTTCCACGGTAAAAGTTTGCAACAAATACACATCGAAACGGGGCGCTCCATGCACACCCTTCGCTCCCTGCTAAAAGTGGTTTTTCACAAGTGCGGGGTAAACCGTCAGGCCGAACTGATCGCCAGAGTTGCTGCCAGCCTGGCCTTTCGCTGAAAGATGCCAGCAAACCACTGGCCACCATTGACGCCCTCCTGGGCACGAACAAAATGCTCAAAATACCCTTAATGACCGCAACCTTCCTTTGTACTTTCCCACCTGCTTACCATCATGCTCCACATAACAATAACTAAGGAGGTCACATGATCAGCCGGCTTCGCCGTTTTAATGTCACCACCCGCATTCTCGGACTGGTTATCTTCCTGATACTGGTCATGGCCGCAGAACTCGGATTTCTGCTCAGTGAAATGCAACAGCTGCGACAGGGAAGCCAGCAACAACAGCTCAGTGTAAACGAGCAAAATCAATGGCTGGATCATCAGGCTGCTCAGGTCAGGCTGCAAACCACAACTCAGCAGCAATTACTGCAGGCACAGGAGGTACAGAAAACCTTTTCAGATATGATCTTCTGGTACTTCGACGGCACCGTCACCCAGTATTATGAATCCCTCAATAACGCCACCGGCGCCGCTGACTTGCTGACATCCCAGCTAAGAAACCTGAGTAACGCTCCCGATGCAGCCGGCCTCACAGAACGCCTGCTGAAAAACCTGATGGCCTACCGGGCCCTAATGGATAACGCCGGTAACTACTACCAGCAGGGGAAAGATAACCTCGCCGGCGTCGAAATCGGTGATGCCAATATTCTCGCTAACGAAATCAATCAGCAGCTTCTGGAACTGACGAACCTGTTCCAGGCTAAACTCAGCAACGCCAGTGCCGAAGTGCAGCAATCCCTGGATAACACCCTGAGCGCCAGTGCGGACGTAGCCGCTGTCAGCAAGTCGTCCCAACAACTGATTACGGCCACACAAACCATTACCCTGCTGATGCTGCTGGCGTCTGTCCCCGTTACCTTAGGCATTGCCGTGATGATCATTCTGTCGATCACCCGCCCGCTGAAGTCTCTGCAACAGCAACTGCTGGCAATAGAAGCCGACAGTGACCTGACCCGCCCCCTGTCACTGGATGGCCGGGACGAAATCCAGGCCATGTCTGCCGCCACTCAGAAGCTGCTCGCCAAACTGCGCCTCACCATGGATGACATTGGCTTTGTCAGCAACCAACTGCAGATCACCGCAGACGAAGGTTACCGGATCAGCACAACCACCCACCGGCAAAGTGTCGAACAACAAAAGCAAAGTGAAACCATTGCGGCGGCCGCTACCCAGTTAGGCACCAGCGCCGAAGATATTTCCCGTACTGCCCACCGGGGGTTAAGCCAGGTTAATGACGTTTCCCGCACCGCACAGGCCGGTCAGCAGGATGTAAAAACCACCGCCAACACCATTCAGCATCTGGCAGAGCAGTTTGATCAGGTCGAAACCAGTGTGAACACACTGGTCCGGCACAGCACCTCCATTGGCGACGTGCTGGAGGTGATTCATGGCATTGCAGAACAGACGAACCTGCTGGCACTTAATGCTGCCATTGAAGCCGCCCGGGCCGGTGATCAGGGCCGGGGCTTCGCCGTCGTGGCAGATGAAGTCCGTACCCTGGCCCAGCGCACCAGCAACTCCACCAATGAAATACAGGAAATGGTCGAAGCCCTGCAGGCTCAGTCCCGGGTGGCCATCAGTTCACTGGAACAGAACCGTACCCAGGTGGATGCCGGCGTACAGCTCTCACAACAGGCAGAAACATCATTAGGTGCAATACTCGACGCCCTGACAGTCCTGACAGAAATGAATCAGAGCATCGCGGCCATCACCGGTGAGCAGCAACACGCCGCCTCAGGCGTGGATGAAAGTGTCCAGAGTGTGCGGGAGCTGGCCAATCAGGTCGAGAGTCACGCTGCCGGTTCCCGGCAGATCAACCAGACTCTGAATACCCTGTCTGACACGCTGAAAAACACCCTTTCCGCCTTTCAGCACTGAAATCAAGGCACAAAAAAACCGGTTGTGGATAACAACCGGTTTTCATAATCTCAGCGCAGTTCAGGCTTAAGCGTTCGCCACAGACTCAAATGCCTGCTGCAGATCGGCAATCAGGTTCTGGCTGTCTTCCAGCCCTACGGACAGACGCAGCATACCGTCACCGATATTCATTTGCTGACGCTTTTCAGGCCCCATTTCCCAGAAAATGGTATGGGCTACCGGAATGATCAGGCTGCGGGAATCTCCCAGACCTGTCGCCTTCATAATGATTTGCAGCGCATCGACAAATTCCAGACAGCTGTCGGCATCCGCCAGTTCAAACGACAATAACCAGGAACCGGCACCAAAATGCTCAGTCGCCAGCGCATTCGCCGGATGGCTCTTAAGGAAGGGATAATGCACCTTCGCCACCTGAGGATGGCTTTCCAGAAACTCAGCCACTGCCAGTGCAGTTTCACTGCTCTTACCCAGGCGCAATGCCATGGTCTCCAGCCCCAGGCTGATCTGGTGAGCCGTCGCGGAGCTCATCGTCCCGCCCATATCACGCAAACCTTTTTTGCGTACCTGCATCAGACCCCACATTTTGGAATCACCGCTGCGGTAATTATCAAAAATGTTTGGATAGTTTTCCCAGTTATACAGGCCGGTATCAATCACCACGCCGCCCAGCGCCTGGCCCTGACCGGCCGCAGATTTCGTCAGCGAGTGAATTACCATCGAAGCACCCACTGCTTTAGGTTTAAACAGGCAGGCAGACAAAATGGTGTTATCCACAATATACACTAGCTCTTCCTGCTGACAGAATTCGCCGATTTTAACCATGTCAGCCACCTGGGTGCCCGGGTTCGCCACAGACTCCACAAACACCATACGGGTATTAGCCTGACGGGCATCAATCACATTCTGCACATCAGTCCCGTCCACACGGGAAATTTCCACGCCAAAGTTTGCCAGCGTATCCAGCAGGCTGGCGGTATTACCAAACAGATATTTTGAAACAATCAGGTGATCGCCGGCTTTCAGCAAGGTCAGAAATACCGCCGTAATCGCAGCCATACCTGTCGCAAAATTTACGGCACCCACACCTTCTTCAATACTGGCCAGTTTGGCTTCCAGAGCAGCGGTGCTCGGGGTGCCCTGACGGGCATAAGGTGAATTACCTTTGATACGCCCCTGGAACGCACCGATCAGGTGATCAACGCTTTCAAAGGTGTATTGCACAGAAGGATGTACAGGGCTGTGAATCGTGCCATTGGCATTCGCCATGCGACGGTCAAAATGCACTACATCCGTCGTATACTGATCAGTCTGCGCCCCGTTACCGGCGGCATTGTCTTCGCGCTTTGCCATAAAAAACCACTACCCGTAAATAAAATGTTCTACAGGGTACGATGCTAATCTATCCGCCGCCCGGACGCCACGAAATCCACGGGCTTTTAGGCGTTTCATGACCTGATCCCGCCCATTTCCCCGTCCGGTAAGACGCACTCACCGTTTTTAACCGCTTACGCCACCAAAGTTGCAACACAACTGTTATCAATCTGTGCAACACTTAAAAGTGCCCCCTTCCCGCACAGGACGCCCGTTATGCACCACATCATGTTTGATATCGACGGTACACTGATTAAGTCCTTCGATTTTGATGAACATTGCTATATGACAGCGGTAAAGGAAATCACCGGCCACTCCCTTAACGGCGACTGGCACACATACCCACACGTGACCGATTCCGGTGTGCTGCAGCATTTTCTGCAGCAACTCGGCCTGCAAGCGCGCTTCGCCGAGATTCATCAACAGGTCAAAACACTCTTCACTGAAATGATCCGTGCCCATGTGCAACAAACACCGGTATATGAAATTCCCGGCGCGGCAGCCTTCGTTCGCTACCTGAAAACCCAGCCTGGAGTGAAGTTATCGCTGGCCACCGGCGGCTGGGCAGAAACTGCACGGCTGAAGCTGACGGCTGCAGGTATAGATATCAGCGGGATGCCGCTGGCCTCCAGTAACGACCACTACGCCCGGACAGAGATCATGCAACGGGCACTGCAACAGGCCAGCACAGACAATACACCGGGCAGCCTGAGTTATTTTGGTGACGGTGAGTGGGACCGACTGGCCTGTCACGAACTGAATTTCAATTTCATACTGGTGGGCAACCGCACCCGGCACCACCAGCAAATCAGTGACTTCAGAGACATTCAGCAAGCGCTGGCGTTCCTGCCCCTGTCATGAATCCTCCGACGATTGCTGGCGGTCAATCCATCAGCTATTTCAAAAAGTAATAGGCCGAAAAGCTCAGCCCCAACACAACAATGGCAGTTTTCAACAAATCCTGCGGTAACCGGCGGGCATAGTTGGCCGCCCCCACGCCTCCCAGCGCAGAGCCACACATCATCACGATGGATTCCGGCCAGGACACCAGACCGCCTGCCACAAAAATGGCGATACTCAGCAACGATACGGCAGTGATCATCAGATTCTTGATGGCATTGGATTCATGATAATCGTGGTAACCGATGATCTTCAGAATCGAAAGAATGATAATGCCCAGCCCGGCGCCAAAATATCCGCCGTATATCGAAAAAGTGAAGATAGACACCTTCCCCATCAGGCTGTCTTTCATGTCTTCGCCATTGCGACGCTGACTGAAAAACTGATTGATCCGGCCACCGAAAGCATACAGCAGAGTTGCCACCAGCAGCAGATAAGGTGTCAGAGTAACGAAGATCTCACTGGGGCTGAAGATCAGGATCACAGAGCCAAGCCCGCCGCCAATCACACTGACCGTAATAATCAGCAACGCCCGGCGGCCCATCTTCCGCAACTCATGCATATAAAAGGGAATTGCCGCCGCATAGCCCGGCATAGTGGCCAGAAAGTTACTGGCATTGGCCACGCTGGGCGGTAAACCCACGCTGATCAGCACCGGAAAGCCCACCAGTGTCGCGCCACCCACCACTGCATTGATGGCTCCGCACAGGATGCCCGCTGCAAATAAATACGCCATCACCAGTGGCGTCATGCCCCAGAATTCCGCGTTTAACCCTTCCATGCTGTGTATGTCCTGAAGGTGTAAAAGCGGCTATTTAACCGGATATCCGCTAACGCGTCATCCGAGAATTTCTAAGCGAAAAAAACACAAAAAATGATACCCGCTAACGACTCATGCCTGCAGTAATTCGCGGGCCTCACTGACCACAGTATTAAGCTTATCCCCGGAGCCGTTCATGTAGTACACACTGGCCGCCAGATAACGGTTACGCCATTCAGGGGATATAGCATAGCTGTTTTCAAAGGCCGCTTCGGTAAACTTATAATCGTGATAACCGGCATTCTGCTGCAGGGTATAAAACCGCCCCAGCGCCCGGTAGCGGTTGGCGTCCCCGCCCTGCTGCAGAACGTAGAGTAATTGCCGGGCTGCAGCTGAACGGTCTTCACTGATGCTGGCAAACAATTCAGCAAAGGTTTGCTGCTCATCCCCCAGCGGGAGCGTTTCCAACGGTTCGAGAGCATCAATCATCATGCCTTTGCGCCGGTCACCCAGCAGATTCCTGAACAGGGTCACAAACGACATTGCCTGTAACAACAGCATTCGCCGGGTCTGATCATCACCAGAGCGCTTATAGCCATAATACATAGCATTAATGGAGGTGTTGGCATGCACACTGGTGATGCCTGACACCCGGGTCAGCAACTCACCGGCACTGAGCATAATGCCATCCCACAACGTTTGCGGCGCGATGCTCTGCTGCAGCATATCCACCACCAGCGAGCCGGTTTCATCCGCCCGGGCGCTGCGCAGTGCGGTCAGAATTTCCGGTACCAGTGAAGGATCCGGCTTGCCCTCTTCCCAACTGAGCGGAAACAGCGTGGCAAAGTGGACATTCGCCCGCCAGGGCTTATCCGCCAGGTGATCGCTGGTCGAAGGATGACTTTCCCCTTCATGATTAAGCAGGGCATATACAGTGGAGCGCAGCACAGGCTGCGCATAGGCATCACCAAATAAGCGTAACAAACGATAACTGTTGCTCACCGCAATTGTTTTATGCCCGATATCCCGAAAGTCCCGGGCACCGTAATAAAACAACAGGGGGAATAACTCATCCAGATCCATCTCACCGGCTAACTGGCTGATGGCAATATCCGCCGCCTCACCATCCCAGCTGTCCATCGCGCGGACAAAATCTCCCAGCGGATCATTGCTGTTTGCTTCAACCGCATCCAGTAACTGCCAGTCGCCGTTGAAGGTATCATGTTGCTGCGCCTGCTTGAACGTATCCGCCGCCCAGAGCATGCCCAGCCACTGCTCAGACTCATCCAGGTGCCGCAAGGTGTTATGCACCGACGACAGCATCATCACTGCATGGTATTTAAAACCCACATCCGGATAAGGCTCCACATGGTGCACCGCCGCCATCGTCAGACTTGCCAGCAGCGAACGGGGGAAAATCCCCTGATTAATCTTGGTCACCAGTAATGGCAGGAGCTCAGCCCGTGGCGTTTCCACCAGCATCCTTGTTAGCCGTTCCACCCCGGACACCGGAATAGAAAAAGCACTGGCCCGGGTCGACAACATAGCAGTACCAACAGCACTGCCCAGCGCAGAACTCAGAATCAGGCCGGACGGGGCGACCTGCAGAAAGCGGCGACGGGAAAACATAACAACAACTCCTTGAAACCAAAGCAGTTATTAACAGCAGGCTTCTTTTATTTATTATATTGAAGGGAATCCTCTTGCAGCACACAAAAACTGAAATGCAAACGCCTCCGAATATCAATATAGTGCAGTTAGCGCAGCCAACCAGCCTGAAGGCTGAAATACCCACCCTGAATAACCGGCCGGAGAAGCCAGCGTGAATACGGAAGACGTTAAACAATACTGCTCTGAATTACCCGGCAGTAAAGCTTCACAAAAAGGCCCGCCGGCCAATATTCTGACTTATAAGGTGGGTAACAAAAAATTCGCGTATTTCAAAACCAGTGAACCTGAGCAATGGCGCTTCAGCCTCAGAGTGACGCCGGAACAGTTTCTTGAGCTCACTGATCAGCCAGGTATAAAACCCGCCCGCTATATGCACCGTTTTCACTGGATCAGCATCGTCAGTGTCGCCCGGCTGCCGGAAGCCTATCTGCGCATGCTGATCAACAACTCCTATGAGAGAGCCCTGCAATCACTGAGTAAGAAAGCCCGGCATGCCATCTGTGAGCAAACCCGTTAAACGGCTGCAAGTCACCCGGTTAACTCTATAATACCGCTCTGCTTTATTTCCCTGCTCTGCAGGCAAGGCCAACCTGACAAGGACGATCCATGCAAATCAGAATGCCACTGTTGGCTGCCGTATGTGTGACCGCTATCTGGGGGCTGAATGTTGTTGCCCTTAAAATCGGCGTAACAGAAATTCCCCCCAGCCTGCTGAACACTCTGCGTTTTGCCCTGCTGGCCGTATTACTGCTGCCCTTCGCCCGGATTCCCTGGCGTAAACTGCCCAGCATGATGCTGATCGGCCTGTTAATGGGCGTGGGTCACTTTTACCTGCTGACACTGGGCACCAGCTATGTCAGCAGTAACACCACGGTAATCATTGTAATCACCGGCGCGCCGATCTCGTCCCTGCTGGCCTATTTGCTGAAAATGGAAACCCTCAGCCGGAAACAGGTTACCGGCATCGCCATTGCATTTTCCGGTACAGCGATCCCGCTGATGCTCAGCGGCTCGGTGGACTTAACCCTGGGAACCCTGATTATCGTCGCCTCAATGATCTGCTGGGCAATGACCAATATCATAATTCGCAGACTGGAAGATGTGCCTCTGCTAAGCCTGCAGTTCTGGATCGGCATCATCACCGCGCCTGCCTGTTTCTTTGGCTATTACCTGGCCGGGCACAACATGGATGTGGTCTCGCAGATTACCCTGCCGGTGATTCTGACGGTGGTTTACATGGTGATTTTTTCATCAATCATTGGCTACTACCTGTGGTTCGCCATTATCAATCAGCATGGCATTAACCGGATTGTACATATCACCCTGTTGCAGCCGTTATTCACCATGATTTTTGCCTTCATCCTGCTGGATGAAATCCTGACCGGGATACAACTACTCAGCGCAGCGGTTACCCTGGCGGGCATGGGCATTTATTATCATAAAAAACGTTGCGACAAGGCTGCCGCACAGGCCGCCCTTAACGCTGATAACGTAAAGGAAAACTGACCTCTTCTAATAGCCAGTCAGCGAAGTACCGGGCCCCTTCCGACAGCTCTTTACCGCTGCGATAACACAGGTAATAGCTGCCTTCTGTCGCGATTGTGTCGGCAAACGGGGCTGTCATTTGCTGTGCCAGCACCCCATGCTGCATGAGTTCATCGTACATCAGGCAGATACCCAGCCCGTTAGCCGCCATTGAAACAGCCGTGCCATGGCTGTCCATATACTGCAAACTGCGGGCCTGATGCATGTCCAGCTGATGGCCTTCACACCAGGCTTCCCAGCCCTTAGGTGTACCGATCACATCCAGTAAAGTCAGCGAAAGGATATCTTCCGGCTGGCGTATCCAGCGGGCATTTTCATGGCTGCAATATGGCCGTAACTGCGGTGTGACCAAACGCTCAGAGGTGAAGCCTTCCCAGCTTCCGGAGCCATAACGGATCTCAAGTTCAGCGGTGGATATTTCAAAATCACTGGACCAGTTCGTGCCCAGTTGCCGGATCGAAATCTGCGGAAAAATGGCCGTAAAATTATGCAGCCTCGGCCCCATCCACAAAACACTGAACGCACTGTTCACACTGACATCCACCGTGGCGTTTTCCCGTGGGGAAAAAATCTTAGCCGCGCCAATATTAAGCTGTTTCAGGTTCTCTTCCACCAGCGGCAAGAACGCTTTTCCTGCATCACTGAGCTGCACCGATCGCTTCGCGCGAATGAATAACTGCTGCCCCAGATGATGTTCCAGCAACTGCATTTGCTGGCTCACCGCCGACTGGCTCATATGCAGCTCTGCCGCGGCCCGGGTGAAACTCAGGCAGGTACCGACACTTTCAAATGTGCGGAGCCAGTTCAGCTGTATTTTTGACGTCAGTAATTTATCCATAAGTAGAGCTTATTAATTATCAAGTTTTAAATCGTTTGTTTGGAGTTAAAGGGATATTTAGCATGGAATCATCCGGTCAACAAGTGGCGAGAGGCTTTATCAAACCACCGGACCATGCACCACAAACAGGATCAGAATAACAATGAAGAACACCACTGAAGTATTGATCATCGGCGGCGGTATTGCCGGCGTCAGCACCCTCTATCACCTGACCCAGATGGGCTGGACAGACGTCATGCTGACCGAAAAACTGGAACTGACGGCCGGCTCCACCTGGCACGCAGCCGGTAACCTGCCGCACTTCAGCAACAGCTACAACATCATGAAACTGCAGCAGTACAGCATCAGCCTGTATGCCCGTCTGCAGCAGGAAAACGAAGGCGGGGTTTCCCACCACCAGACAGGTGCAGTACGTCTGGCACACACCCAGGACCGTATGGATGAATTTGAACGCGTCGTCGCCATGGGCGAAATGGCTGGCCTGCGACTGGAAATGGTCGATACTGATCGCCTTAAAGAACTGTATCCGCACCTGAACACCGAAGGCCTGCTGGGCGGTATGTGGGATCCGGATGACGGCCACATTGACCCGACCACCATTACCAATGCGATGGCCAGCCGCGCCCGTGCTGCCGGTGCAACCATCGTGCGTCAAAACCCGGTAGAAAGCATCGAGCAACAGCCAAACGGTCGCTGGAAAGTCACCACCGCTAAAGGTGTTATCGACGCTGGCATCATCGTCAACGCTGCCGGTTTCCGCGCCAACGAAGTAGCCAAAATGGTTGGCCACCAGTTGCCAATGTGTTCCATGGAACACCAGTTTGTTGTCACCGATAACGTGCCGGAACTGGAAAAACTGGATCACATGATCCCGATGCTGCGCGACCCGGACGTGTCTTACTACCTGCGTCAGGAAGGCAAAGGTCTGATCCTTGGCCCGTATGAGCCAGGCGGGATTCCGTGGGCAACAGACGGCGTACCTGCTGCTTTCGGCCAGGAGCTGCTGGCACCGGATCTGGACCGGATCGAAGAGATCATGTGTACCGCAATGGAACAGATCGAAATGATCGGCACCGCCGGCATTAAAACAGTGGTAAACGGTCCTATTACCTACACCCCGGACGGCCACCCGCTGATCGGCCCGGTTCACGGCTATGATAACTACTTTGTCTGCACCGGTTTCAACTTCGGTATCGTACAGGGCGGCGGTGCCGGCCACTTCATGGCGCAGTGGATTGTCGACGGGCATCCCGAACTGGACTTCTTTGAACTGGATCCGCGCCGCTTCGGTGACTATGCCAACCACGAGTACACCGTGGCCAAAGCCACCGAAGTCTATGCCAACGAATATCAGCTGGGCTATGCCAACGAATATGCCATGCGTCCGGCCATGCGGGATCAGAAAACCGTCCCGGCCCTGTTACGCCAGCAGCAGAAAAATGCTGTCTGCGGGGCTTATTTTGGCTGGGAACGGGCCAGCTGGTTTGCACCTGAAGGTCAGCCCGCCACAGAAATTCACAGCTTCCGCCGGGGTAACTGGTTTGAAGCCGTGGCCGAAGAATGCCGCCTGGTACAGGAAAAAGCTGGTGTCATCGACCTTTCGCCTTTCACCAAGTTTGAGATCAGCGGTGCCGGCGCATACAACTGGCTGGAGTCAATTTCCCCGAACCAGACGCCACAGGAAGTGGGCGCTATCACCCTGTCTCACCCGCTGAGCCGTAACGGTGGCATTGCCTGGGAATACTCGATCACCAAACTGGCAGATCAGCACTATTACATCATGGCCCCTGCTGCTGCAGAACTGCTGGTTGAAGACTGGCTGCGCCAGCGACTGCCTGCAGATAACACCGTACAGCTGAACAACATTACCCGCGACTACGGCACCCTGGTACTGGCAGGCCCTGAAGCCCGCCGCATTCTGTCCAAACTGACCGATACCCCGCTGGATAACGACAGTTTCCCATGGTTCACCGGCCAGCAAATTGAAGTCGCCGGTGTACCGGTACGGGCCCTGCGCATGAACTTCGTTGGCGAACTGGGCTGGGAACTGCACCACCCAATCGAACATCAGCTGGCGCTTTACGATGCCCTGATGGAAGCCGGTGCCGCACACGGCATTGGCGACTTTGGCCTGCGTGCTATGGACAGCCTGCGCCTGGAAAAAGGTTATCCGATGTGGGGTCACGATCTGAATCTGGAATTCAACAGCCGTGAAGCCAACCTCAGCTACTTCGTAAAAACCGACGGCCGCGAATTTGAAGGCAAGGCTGCGTTGCAGGAATCCCGTGGCGATGACGAACACCGTCTGGTGCTGCTGAGCCTTGACACCACTGACGTCGACGCCAGCACCGGTATGGAACCTGTGTACTGCAACGGCGAAATCGTCGGCCAGGTCAGCTCCGGGGGCTATGGTCACCGTATCCAGCAAAGCCTTGCACTGGCCTATGTACGCCGTTCCGCATTAGACGCTGAGTTGAGCGTGAAAGTTCTGGGCAACACCTATCCGGCCCGCCGGATCAAAGGCTGTGCCTACGACCCAAGCAACGCCCGACTGAAAGCCTGAACCGAGCAACTCCTGATTCCCCGGCCTGGCCGGGGTTTTTTACTTATTTCCGTTCGCCACTCAACAGAGGACACATTCCAATCCAAAAACGAAGTTGAAAATAACAATAACACCGGATTTAGCCGATTGACGGCACTGAATCTGCACTTTTTAAAATGGAGTACCTATGCAATACCAGAAGACCAAAGCCGTACTGAAACACACCCTGCTGGGTGCAGCTATGACCGCGGCCCTGAGCACCAGCGTCCAGGCCCGTGAAGAAATCACCGTCGCCTACTTCCTTGAGTGGCCAACACCAAACCTGTATGCACAGAGCACACAGGCCTATGAAGACGCCATGGGCGTTAAGATCAACTGGGTTGCCTTTGACTCAGGCACCGCCATGTCTGCTGCGATGGCATCCGGCGATGTACAGATCTCTTTTTCACAGGGCATTCCACCCTTTGTAGTCGCCGCCTCTGCCGGGCAGGACTTGCAAATCATTGATGTCGCCGTGGCCTACTCTGAAAACGATAACTGCGTGGTCCGTGAAGATCTGGAAATCGACAAAACCAACGCCAAAGAGCTGGCAGGTAAAGAAGTCGGTGTACCCATCGGCACCGCAGCTCACTACGGTTTCCTGAAACAAATGGAATACTTCGGTGTGGATACGGCTGGCATGAAAGTCGTTGATATGGCCCCGCCGGATGCGGCAGCGGCCTTTGCCAACGGCAACCTGGATATGGTGTGTGGCTGGGGCGGCGCGCTCAAGCGTATGAAAGAGCACGGCAATGTCCTGCTGACCGGTGCGGAAAAAGAAGCCATCGGTATCAAGGTGTTTGACGCCACCGTTATTCCTGCAAGCTTCGGTGATGAGCACCCAGAACTGGTTGCAAAATTCCTCGACGTGACCGCCGACATGAACAGCCGTTACAAACAGGAACCGGCTGCCATGCTGCCCACCATTGCCAAAGCTGCCGGTATGGATGACGCATCTGCAAGCAGTACACTGGCAGGTTTCAGCTTCCCGGCACGGGATCAGCAACTGAGCCAGGCATGGCTGGGGGGTGATCTGCAGGTCTTCCTCAAAGAAGTCGCGGACTTCTTTACCAAACAGGGCACGATCCCACAGGCCCGCGACTCTTACGATGACGCGGTAAATGCCTCTTATCTGCAAGCCAGCAGCCAGCTGTGATCGTCCGGTCCGGCGATGGCATTCAGACAATCTGAACGCCATCGCCGGTGCCTCTGTTGAGAATCTGTAGAAGTGAAATCACCATGTCAGGATTAAAAATAAACGCCGTCTGCATGACCTTCGACCTGCCGGATGGCAGCGCCGTTGAAGCACTCAAGAACATCAACCTGGAGTTGAAAAAAGGCGAACTGATGTCCGTGCTCGGCCCTTCCGGTTGCGGCAAAAGCACCCTGCTCAACATCCTTGCCGGCTTTCTGGCTCCCACGTCCGGGCATGTCATCCTCAGTCACGATGATGCCGTCGATACTGAAGTACTCGGCCCCGGCCGTGAACGGGGTATGGTCTTCCAGCAGGGCGCCCTGTTTGAATGGATGAGCGTCCGGGAAAACATCGGCTTTGGCCCGCGTATGAAAGGCACCGATGATGCCACCATTAACGCCCGGGTCGATGAGTTACTGGAAATCGTCGGGCTGCATGCCTTCGGCGAAAAAATGATATATGAACTCTCCGGCGGGATGCAGCAACGGGTCGCACTGGCCCGCTGTCTGGCCAACGATCCGGACGTCATTCTGATGGACGAACCCCTGGGGGCACTGGACGCCCTGACCCGGGAAAAAATGCAAAGTCTGGTACTGGATATCTGGAAGAAAACCGGCAAGACCATCATCCTCATCACCCACTCAGTCGAGGAAGCCCTGTTACTGGGCGAACGCCTGCTGGTGATGGCCCCCCGCCCGGGCCGTATTCACAAAGAATACCAGTTACCCTTCGCCGAACTGGGCGCCCGCGCCGATCTGCGGGAAGTTAAGAAGCATCCTGATTTTGCAGTTAAACGGGAAGAAATTCTCGGCATGATCTGGGATATGGAAGAAGAAATCATGGGCCGTAAGGAGGCTTAATATGTGGCAGGAATTTCTCGCACTCACCTCCGACACCCTCTCTCTGGCGGTCGGCATCGCGATCATCTTCTCACTGTATGTGGGCATCAGTGGCTTCTGTTATATGGCATTCAGCCTGGTATCACAGTTCCGCCCGCAACATGCAGACTTTACCAGCCGCAAAACCGTCACCTTTGGTGATGAAAGTGCGGTCACCGCTAACCGGGTCGCTTCAGTGCTGGCGGTCATTACCATCTTTGTAATCTGGGGCGTCTTTACCGGCTCAAAAATTGTACCCTTACATGTTCCCGGCCCGTTCAGCGGCAATACCAGCTTCACCTACACAGCAGAAAATGCCAGGGGTGAAAGCGCAGTGGCCACCGTCCACGTACAGGTGAAAGATGCCGACACCCCGGAACAGAATTTCAACCTGAATACCGCTCAGGGATTCGCTCACGATGATCAGCTCATCGTACCGGTTTCCCGCAGCAAGCTGCTCAAGGCACAGAAGAATGATCAGGGCGGCGATCAGCCAGGCTATAAGGTTACCCATGTGGATAACCAGCCGATCAGCCCCGGTACCACACTGAACGTGGATCACGGCACCGTGCGGATGACCGCCAAAGGCAGCCTGTCGTTTACCCCGAACGCCGGCTGGCAAATGGAAGCTATCTGGTTACCGGCCCCGGAAGCCGTGGTTGAGAAAATCATCAGCATCGCCGTGGAAGGCTATCAGAATGTCAGCCTGGCGCAGAACGTTGGCTGGTCGATGACCCGGGTTGTCATCGGTTTCCTGCTGGGCTGCCTGTTCGGCATTCCGCTGGGCTTCGCCATGGGTCTGAATGGCTGGCTGCGCGGCTGGTTCGATCCAATTGTTGAATTTATGCGCCCGGTCCCGCCACTGGCACTGATTCCGCTGGTCATCATCTGGTTCGGCATCTGGGAGCAGGGCAAAATCAGCCTGCTGTTCCTGGCATCTCTGTGGATAATGACCATCGCCGCCCGTGCCGGTGTATCCGGTGTGAATATCACTAAGGTACATGCGGCCTATTCCCTGGGCGCTTCCAAGCGTCAGGTACTGGCCAGGGTAATTTTGCCTAACTCCCTGCCGGAGATATTCACCGGTGCCCGGGTCGCCATGGGTGTCTGCTGGGGAACCGTGGTTGCGGCAGAACTGGTCGCCGCTGAAAAAGGCGCCGGTAAGATGATCATCGCAGCTTCCAAGTTCCAGCAAACGGATATCGTCATCATGGGCATCGTGATCATCGGAATCATCGGTTACAGCATCGAAATACTGATGCGTAAAGCCGAAGACCGCCTGGTGCCATGGAAAGGTAAGAGCTAACGCGCTGAAAACAGCATTTAAAAGTTGCCAATGGGTAAAGGGGTTCTGCTACGCAGGCCCCTTTTTTTATGCCTGACTTAAATCTTTATGCTTCAATAGTGGCCGAAGGATTGGAGGAGGTCAGGGAAAAAAGTTAAACAGCAAACCCACAATCACTCCATCAATGATTCTCAGAACACTAACGTCATTAGCTAAAAAACACTTTTTGAATTCTGATACAGGGTCATCCATCTACGTGTTATTTTGAACCACTGTATCTACATTACTAACACGCTTACATCTTTCGGTTTTTTCGGCTTAAACAATGAATCGTATCTTATCCAACCCTTGGTTTGTCGTTGCTGCAGCGGCCATCATTCTGGCCGTTAACATGGGCATTCGCCAGACCACCGGTATCATGCTACCGGAAATAAGTCTGGATCTTAACCTGCCCCGGGCAGAGCTCTCTTTTGGTTTTGCCATACAAAATCTGCTCTGGGGTGCCGTAGCACCGTTTGCCGGCATACTGGCAGAACGCTACGGACTATTCCGGGTAATGTCCGTCGGCGCCCTGCTCTATGCCGCAGGTATGGTGCTGGCCGCACTGGCCAGCAATGGCTGGATGTTCTTCGCCGGCAATGCCCTGTTGATCGGCGTCGGTGTGGGAGCCACGACTTACCCGCTGGCTCTGGCAGCGGTGGGAAAACGTTTCGCGGAGCATAACCGGACCTTTGCACTGGGGGTTGCCAGTGCCGGCGGCTCACTGGGACAGTTTCTCTACGCCTTTGCGCTGGGGCAGATTGATGCAGACTTTAACTGGTCCGAAATTTTTCTGATATTTGCCAGCAGCATTGTGCTGATCGTATTGTTTGCCAAGGCGCTGTTACCCCCGGCACAGACTGAAACCCGGACTTCAGCACCGGCCCCCCAGACAATCGACTGGCGCAGTATCGGAGCGGCTTTTAAAGTACGGGATTATCAGCTGCTGAACCTTGGCTTCTTTGTCTGTGGTTTTCACATTGCCTTCCTGTCGGTGCATATGTCCGGCATTGTCGCCTATTGCGGCCTGCCCGCATCGGTCGCGTCTGAATCCATTGCGCTGATCGGGCTGGCAAATGTTGCAGGCGTTATTCTGGCGGGCTGGGCAGGCGACCGTTGGCATAAACCCTGGTTACTGTCCCTGATCTACTGGCTGCGGGCCTGCCTGATCATGTTACTGTTAGTGATACCGGCCAGCGAACCCCTGTTCTATCTGTTTTCGATCATTATGGGGGTGTTGTGGTTATCCACGGTACCGCTGACCAGTGGCACCGTTGCCAGAATATTCGGCCCGAAAAATCTCGCCTCACTGTTTGGCTTTGTGATGTTCAGCCATCAGATCGGCGCTTTTTTCGGCAGTTGGTGGGGCGGGCTGATTTTTGATGCCACCGGCTCATACGACCTGGCGCTGATCATCAGTGCGGCACTGGGGTTGTTTGCCGCGTTTGTTCATCTGCCTATCACCCCGGCACGTTTACAGCAGTACCGGCCGGCGAACTGATCGCCGGCGGATATCTTTCAGGTCTCAGAATATGTAATGAAATCTTTTCCCGGGCCACCGGTCACATCTACACTGTCTGTGTCACTCTGCCGGAACAAAACCATGCGCCTGATATTTACCCTTACTTTTACCCTGTTGCTTACCGCCTGCACGAACACCCAGCCACCGCAACTGCAAACCCGGGTGCTGTCTGTCACCTATTCCCCCGATGCTCTGGAGATGTCAGCACGGTCAATGCTCAACGGTGAGATCCGTGCCCTGAACCGGCACTTAGAAGACATCTACTACACAGCAGAGCAGCCGGATGCGCCGGTGAGCATTAAAGTCACCGCCCTGAAACGTAAAGAAGACTGGAAGCTGGGCTATCAGCCCGTTAGCTGGATTATCCGGGGCACTGCCAACGTACTCGCCCGGGCAGATGATGCAACCTCCTATCAGACTCACCTGTGGGTAACCGTCAGCAACGGCAGTAAAAGCCGGGATTACTACATTGAAGGCGGCCATTTCACCAAACGGGAAAAAGCCTTCTACGGAAAAGACTTTCCGGCACTGGCGGAACAGTTACAGGAAGCCATTGATGAAGATTTCTGATCGGTGGCGCACCTAAAAAAACAAAAAAAGCTGACTGACTAAACCATCAGTTATTCCGCCATTGCCTTCAGCTTCTGCTTATCCCAGTCCCGGTGGTTAAGCACCTGACCGTCTTTACGCACATGCGTCAAGCGGTCGAAATCCAGCTCAGCATATACCCACTGCGGCTCATCAATCGGGCCGATACTGAGAATGCCGTCATGGGGGAAGCCCCGGTCGATCGGCGTGTATACCGCTGCCGCACCATGGTTTTCATCCACCGCCGGTGACCATTCAGCTTCGCCTAAAGTAGCCGCCTGTACCACATAACACTGGTTTTCCAGCGCCCGGGCCCGACACCCGATCTGTACCCGGTGATAACCGGCCAGCGTATCGGTGCAGGATGGCACCAGAATCAGTTCAGCACCGGCTTCTGCCTGCTGACGGGCCAATAACGGGAACTCGCTGTCGAAACAGATATTGATGCCAACCTTAGCAAACGGCAGATCAAAAACTTTCAGTTCATTTCCCGGCGAGATTTGCCAGTGCTCGTCCTCAAAACGGGTCATGATCTGTTTATCCTGATAGCCAATTTCACCTTGCGGGCCAAACAGGTACGCCCGGTTCAGATAACCGTCACCCGCCGCATCGGCCACCGGAAAGGTACCGGGCTGAATATAGAGGTTATGCACGGCAGCCAGTTCTGCATAGAGACGATAAAAGTCATCATGCAGGCCCTGATATGCCACCAGCTGATCAGTGATATTTTGCCGTAACGGCTCTGCGAATAAAGACGTCAGTTCCATACAGGCATATTCAGGAAACACCAGCAGTTCAGCACCCTGTTCACGGGCCTCATTCACCCAGCCGGTTACTTTTTCACAATAGGCGGCATAGCTTTCAAAATAGCCAATATCGTATTGGGCGGTGGCGATTTTCAGGGAACGGGTTGTCATGATTCAGATATCTCCGACAGGCATCGCCTGCATCCAGAATTGCATAGGCTTAGAGGTTTCTCCCGGCTGATCCACATCCTGCCAGCTAAACTCAGTGGTCAGCCCCTGTGCCGGCGTAAAACCGCGTTTCTGCCAGAAGCTGTCCAGCGGCTGGTAATCCACCGGACGTAAAGGGTGATCATCAGGCCGCTGTACCGCACAGAAGGTCAGCCAGTCAAAATCACCGGTTGCCCGGGCATGGGCAATCCGCTGTTCAAAGAATGCCACTCCTACCCCTTTCCCCCGGTAAGCAGGCAGCAATACGGACTCCGCACAATAGAAGATATTTTCCACAGCATATCCTGCCTGTTCAAACGGCTGGCGAAATTCAGCGCATTCAGCCGCCAGTGGCAGCCCGGTCGACGCGCCAACCACCTGATCACCGTCCCGGGCGATGACCACCACGGCACCGGGGCTCTCCACATAGGTTTGCAAATATTCCGCCTCGTAGGCTTCAGTGCCCTCATATAAATAGGGAAACGCCCTGAACACCTCAATACGCAATGCGGCGATGGCCGGTATATATTGCTGTAACGCCGCACCGCTGTAGCGTTCAACCGTCAGTTCTGCCATGCCCGTCTGAACTCCTCAGTTTCAACAGGACTACAGGCTGACCTGTGCAATCCAGTCTTCCAGATCGTAATAGTTACTGATGCGGTTAACCTTGCCGTCTCTGATATCAAAGAACGCCCCGGCAGGTAACACATAGGTCTGCCCGTTCGCGACCGGTAAACCTTCGTCGGTGCTCAGATATTCGCCGTGTACTACAAACTCCGCTGCAGCACGGCTGCCATCCGCAGACACCATCACCACGATGTCGGTCAGCTGTTCTTTGTAATGGGCATTCATTTTATCCATAAAACGGGCAAAAGCCTCTTTGCCCACTTCCGTACCGCCCTGATTAATTCCATGGCGGACGTCGTCGGTCAGTAATGCCAGAAAGGCATCCATATCATTCCGGTTAAATGCGTCGTAATACGCTTCAATCAGTGCCTGAGTCTGCATCTTTATATTTCCGTCAGAGGGTCGTTAACATATTTATTCGCCCACTCTAATGATTTCCGCTGCAGACACCATGCCCTGATGCGACACGGGTTCTTATTCCACCATTAACCACTTGATCCGCTTCGGTAAACTGCTAACCTCAGAGGAAAATCAGTGGCCAGAGTACGACTATGCGTGCACTTCCTCCCCTGAATGCCCTGCGGGTATTCGAAGCAGCAGGTAAACAGCTCAGTTTTACCCAGGCCGCTCACGTGCTCAACGTGACACAGGGCGCTGTCAGCCGTCAGATTAAACAGCTTGAAGATTATCTCGGCGTACCGCTGTTTATCCGCCTGCACCACCGGCTGGAGCTGACCGATGCCGGCCGCCAGTTACTGATAAAACTGGAGCAGTCGTTCAACCTGATGGAAGGGGCCGTGCAGGAACTACGGGACCCGAATCAGCGGCAGAAACTGAATATTCTGGTGCCGCCCACCTACGCCACCCGCTGGCTGGCACCCCGCCTGAGTGATTTCCACAGCCGTTTCCGGGAACTGGAACTGTCCGTGCAGGATCAGGCCAACGATCAGATCATTTTCGACTGCCAGATCCGTTTCGGCCAGACCGCCCGCCCGCAACATTACAGTGAACTGCTGGTACTGGAGCAGCATATCCCTGTCTGTGCCCCGCACATGCTGGAACAGGCCAGGCATCTGGAACAGGAAAACCATAACCTGCTGCATATCCTGCATCAGGGGAAACGTCTGCCCGTGTGGGACAACTGGCTGCAAGCCGCCGGATTACTGGACCGTATTGACCCCGCCCGGGGCATGGAATTCAGCACCCTGGACCAGGTCATCAATGCCGTCAAAGGCGGCGCGGGATTTGCCATAATTGATAAACAGATGATCACGAATGAGCTGGCGGACGGCAGCCTGGTGCAATTCAACGATACCGAAGTATCCGGTCCTGCCGGCTACTGGCTGGACATCGTCAATGACCGGCAGGGGCTGGCCAAAGTGATTCATTTCACCGACTGGCTGCGGGAAGCTACGCTGGCTATTTCTTAAACAGTCACAAGGGTGTATCCTGCCCGGCAATTACACCATGACACCTGCCGGACAGCCGAATACTGTGACACTGATCGCCAGCCTCCCCTGGTATGACCTGAGGGCCAGCCACCAACAGCTAGATGTATTCTGGCGAGCGGTGCACGCCTGTTTGTCTGATCAGTTATCAGATAAACGCACTGAACAGTTACCGCTGCTGCTGGACCGGACGACACCGCTGGAAACCCAGTGGCAAAGTGCACAACTGCTGGTCAGCCAGTGCTGCGGGCCGGATCTGTTTACCCCCCGGGCCAGCGAACTTATGCCGGTTGCCCGTCCGGTCTTCAGCGATCTGGACTGCCAGCCGGGACACTACTTCAGCCATATCGTCACAGCCGCAGAAACACGCCCACGCAAACGTCTGGTGGTTAACTCCCCCAGCTCACGTTCCGGCTGCAATGCTTTATTGGAATGGTTTGCCACACAGGGCTGGCAGGCCGATCAGTATCTGATCAGCGGCTCCCACGAAGCCAGCCTGCAACTGATCCGGGATGACAAAGCAGACTACGCCGCCATTGATGCCCACTCATGGAACCTGCTCAGCCAGGCCGATACCGACAATGGCATCGTCATCATTGACCGCAGCAGCGAAGCCCCGGCCCCGCCTTACGTCACCCACAGACATGGCCGGATATCCGCCGGGCAAATATGTACTGCGTTACAACAGGCTGTGAACCTTCACGGTGCAGCACTGGGCATTGCCGATATTCTGCCCACCGATACAGAGGTGTACCGCAGCATGCGTATACCGGTCGCCAGCGGCTGGCGCTGCAGCACGCCTGCAGCAGAACGTACAGTTCCCATGGCGGGCGACAGTCTGCCCTGGCAAATTTCCTGCCCCTGAGCCAGCAACTGTCTCCTTAAACGTTTACATCCTTAAAGGACGCTCTCTTCTCTGACCATCGGTTGCGGTCTGGTGAGCTGCATCAGCGACAGCGACGTAACACGTTCAACCGAAACCGTGGCGATCTTTTTTTCTGACTCCGTCGGAAACACACACCATGAATCATCGCTGTTTTGATACCAACTGGTGAGGGCATGATAGGGTGATTTGCACAGGTCCGGCTCAAGATACCATCCCCAGATCATGATCATCGGGACTTTCATCATCTGGAAGATATGACACGGGCCACAATCATTCGATAGGGTTAATGCGGAAACCCTGGCCAGATCAACTAATTCGATCACCGACGGAGACAACACAATTTCGTAGGGATAGCCGGCCAGCAGCTGCTCTGCCTGCACGGCTTTCTGCGCCTCCTGCGGACCTAATACAACGCTGATTTTGCGGATATTACCTGCGCCATCAAAAATCTGCTTAGCCGCTTCACAGTACTTCTCTATCGGCCAGACTTTAAACTCGCCGGCACCGCCACCTGGCACCAGTGTCAGGTGTGTTTTCCCGTCAGAATCACCGTGGCCCAACTCTTCAATAATGGTTGTATCAAAGTCGGTACCCAGCACAGCATTGGCCACTTCCAGATTGTTCAGCGCAATGTACTGCGTTCCTTTATCCACAAGAATGTGCCGGTTATACAGCTTTGACTGATCAAGTAACCGTGAATTACTGAATGCATATTTGCGTTTAATCCTGGAAGCCAGCACCGCACAATGGATTCTCTCTGAGCCGGAATACACATTAAATACGGTATCGAAGTTCGCCTCATTCAGGCTGCGCAAAACGGTAAAAAAACTCCAGCGCTGATAGTTTATTAACGCATCGGCAACACCGGCATTCACTAACAACTGGCTGTTATCTGATTTGCTATACAGGGTAATATGCGCAGCCGGATGCTGCTTTTTAATCGCATACAACATGGGTATCTGAGTGGTAATATTTCCAAACTGATCACGGTTAGGAACAAATACAGCAACCTTCTTCATGCTTAACGTATCCTCTACTGCCCGGTAAAAATCTCAGCAAGGATATCCAATGAATTGTTGAACAAAGGTAAAATCGCATTATTCAGGCACGGACAATACCGTCCTCTGCGACAACCTTTCTTACCACGACAAATCCTGCCGCCAACACGACAAAAACCCCCTATGTAAAAGAAAACGTTCACTTTTTTTAGGGTATTTTTGTCAAGTTATAGTACTCTCGGTAACGCTGTATGTGCGAACGGTATAAATGCTACAGGCACCGTCGCCACTGAGTTTAGTTTGACCAACCGGAAAATCCGCCTATGATCCTTAAGCCCGACCACGACGGCATTTTTACTATCTCTTTTCTGCTCTTGCCTGAGTACGCAATGGTTGGGTTACTGTCTGCCATCGAACCGCTACGGGTAGCAAACCGCTTTGCGGGCCGGGAGATTTTCCGCTGGCAACTGCTCTCGGACGACGGTGAAAGCGTCAACGCCTGTAATCAGTTAGCCATTCAGCAAACACAATCCATTCAGGATGTTGAAACACCGAAAAACCTGTTTGTATGTGCCAGCTTCAATCCGGAAAAGCACATCAACGACACCACCTTATCCTGGTTAAAAAAGCTCTACCGAAAAGGGTCGGTGCTCGGGGCGATGGATACCGGCTGCTACGTACTGGCCGCCGCTAACCTGTTACGCAATCAGCGCTTTACCCTGCACTGGGAAGCGGTGCCGGCGTTTCAGGAAGACAACCCCGGTGTCGAGATCAGTAACGAACTGTTCGAGATCGATAAAAACCTGATTACCTGTGCCGGCGGTACAGCGGCCATCGACATGATGCTGCATATTATTCAGGCAGAATTTGGCCACGATCTGGCGATTAATGTTTGCGAACAGTTTATCCAGAGCGGCATCCGGCAAAAATCTGCCAAGCAGCGAATTGGTCTGGCCGCCCGGCTGAAGATTCACCATCCCCGCCTGTTAAAAGTGCTGGCCAAGATGGAAGCCAATATCGAAAACCCGCTGTCCCCCGGTGAACTGGCGGAACATGCTCACTTATCGGTACGGCAACTGGAACGGCTGTTCCGCAGCCATCTGGATAAGTCCCCCACCGGTTACTATATGCAAATCCGTCTGGAGCGGGCTCAGCAACTGCTACGGGAATCGCATCTGAGTGTTGCAGAAATCGGCATTGCCTGCGGTTTCAGTTCAGCACCTCACTTTACCCGCAGTTACCGCAACCAGTTCCAGCTCAGCCCCAGCGAAGACCGCTGATACTCACACAGGGAGCAGAACAGATATGGTTACCGTCGCACGCTATTCTTTCCCCTACGAAGCCCACATTGCCCGGGCCAAACTTGAATGCGCCGGCCTGGACCCTTTTGTCGCCGACGAACACACCATAAACATGCAATGGCTGTACTCCAACGCCATGGGCGGCGTCCGGCTACAGGTCCCCGAAGCACAGGCTGAAACGGCACTGGAAATTCTTGCTGAAGAGTCTGAATCTGCGTTAGTGGAAGAACAGGGCTGTGATACAGCCCCCTGCCCGGCCTGCCACAGCCACAATACTGAGTATTACCAGTTTGGCCGACGCTGGACCTTCCTGTCGATAATGCTGCTCGATCTGCCAATTTTCCCCATTCACGATGGCATTAAATGCCGCGACTGTGGCCTGTGCAGCAAAACCCCTGCAAATACTTCCCAATGAGCTTTCTATTGGCGCTCCGGGCTTCGTTTTCATTATCTGCAAACCGCAAAACTGTATACAGAAAAATATACAATGCCGCGTCGACAGGCCTGTAAAACCGTGATCTGCAGCCGCTTCTGAGAAGATCAGGATACCAAAGTCGCAGAAGCCAAAACTAAGCGCCCGAACAGCTTGACTGCAACTCCAAGACCCGCTAAATTCCTGCTCCAATAGTAAACACGGATTTAATTTTGGCAACTTTCGCTTCTTTTGATAAACGCAACGATAAACCGGGCAAAACTCCTGGCGATTCGGCGTGCGTGTGAAGTAGCGAAAGACAGCAAAAAATCACATACGAAAACCGGTCGCAGGCGCACCGGTTTTTTTTTGCTTGTGTGCTGTGGCCAATAACAACCCAGGAGTTGAACATGTACCGCGGATCCTATGTCGCCATTATCACCCCATTACGCGACAACCAGCTGGATGAAGATGCTTTACGTAAAATGGTGAACTGGCAGATCGAACGTGGCACCAACGGCCTTGTGCCGGTCGGTACCACCGGAGAATCGCCCACCCTTAACGAACAGGAACACAAGCGTGTTATCGAAATCGTTGTGGAAGAAACTGCAGGCCGGGTACCGGTTATTGCAGGTGCCGGTTCCAACAACCCTGTAGAAGCCGTTGAGTATGCCCGTCATGCACAGGACGCCGGTGCTGATGCCCTGCTGTGTGTTGCCGGTTACTACAACCGTCCGAATCAGGAAGGCCTGTACCAGCACTTCAAACTGGTTCACGACAGCGTTGATCTGCCGATTGTTATCTACAACATTCCGCCACGTGCCATTGTCGATGTCCTGCCGGAAACCATGGCCCGTCTGGCTGAACTGCCACGGGTCGTCGGCGTGAAAGATGCCACCGGTGACCTGTCACGCATCTGTCAGGAACGTCTGGTCATCGACAAAGAATTTTCTTACCTGTCCGGTGAAGATATGACGGCGCTGGCGTACAACGCCTCCGGCGGCTACGGCTGTATTTCAGTCACCGCGAACGTTGCACCGACCCTGTGCGCACAGATGCACAAAGCCTGTCAGGAAGGTAACTTTGCTGAAGCGCTGGCGATTCATGACAAGCTGGCGCCGCTGCACAATGCGATGTTTGCAGAGCCAAGCCCGGCCGGCCCTAAGTATGCAGCCTCTCTGTTAGGTCTGTGTACTGAAGAATGCCGCATGCCGGTGATGCCGCTGTCTGAAGAGACCAAGCGTACGCTAGAAAGCCTGCAGCACCTGATGGGTTAACCCCCATCCTGCCACACTCCGGGTTATCGCGGTCAGACATCTGTTTTCAAATGGAAGCCTGACCGCGAAACTCCCGTCTATTCTGCTATTCCCCGGTCAGCCATTCCTGACCACAACCGGATTCGTCTGATTTCCTCTGCGCCGATTCCCAGCGATTCAAGAAAATCCTGATGGGCTTCCGGCATCTGCTGTTCGAACTGAATATGCCAGTTGTGCTGTGCCTGCTCATCCATACCACTGGCTGCCAGTACTGCCACCCAGGCCTCTTTATCCAGTGCCCGGGTTTGCGTCTGCAGAGCAGGATCCTCCAGCAACGCCAGCAAAATGTGCTGCTGTTCCCGTAAACCGGCAATTTCCTGATTCAGGTGCTGTAACCGCTGCTGCAGAATATTTCCCGCCAACCGGGGTTCGCTATCCAGTAACTGTGCAATCGCATCCAGCGTCAGACCTGCCTGACGGTAACGGCAGATATTCTCCAACCGCCGGAGATCCTCTGCGTTATACAGACGGTAATTCGCCGCGCTGCGACCGCTGGGCTGTAACAGGCCAATTTTATCGTAATACAGCAAACTGCTGCGGGATAAACCCAACCGGCGGCTCAGCTCGCCAATCGTATACATACGCATACCCTCTGCTCATGAGTTCCCTTATCTGTTATTCAGTGCGGTCGCTGAAAACGGAATCAGATCAGGTTCAACCCAGTTGACCCTGGCTTCCTCAGAGAACAGCACGCCCTGTCGATAATGCCGCAGCAACAGCGCCTGTGCATCCGTCAGTAAATCACTGTTCATCTTAATAAAAATTTGCCAGTCCGGAGCCTGACACTGTATCTGACGATACACCAGAATCTTCAGCAGCGCGGCGGTAATGGTGTAATGAAACTTGTCATTCGCCCCCAGGCTGCCGGCATAACGGCGAATGCCTGTAACCAGCTTTTCCAGCGCAACTGCCGAACCATAATTATTCATATACAACCAGGCAAGCCGGATGTGTCCGCGGTGATCAAAATGCTCCGGCGCTAAGCTGCAGTCTTCAAACTGTGCAATAAAATCAGCATCCTGCACACATATCTCTGACATCGGGTCTCTCTCCTTTCCGCTGTACTGTAAAGCCCTGAAGCCTAAACTGTGAAGTTATAGTCAGGTAAAGCAGCAAATAAAGAGACAGAAAAAAAACCGGCGGCCTTCCTTATCAGGGGACACGCCGGTAAATCGCTACACACGCGAAACGGCTCTCAGAGACGCCGGTTACGGCTGTTCTCAGGATCAGGAAGGTCATAGATTCGCTGCAGTTCGGCAGCTTTATATGCGGTATAACTGTTCATGAATTTATCCAGTAAACGAAGCACACCACGCAGGATCTTATTCGCTTTATTCTGCTCTGCAGGCAGCTGCTGCGAATCGACTTTATGGATTACGCCCATCAGACACCCCCTGTCAGGCTGATAAAGTTAGCGCCACTCCGCGGCGTTTGATGGAGGTAGAATAAAGTAAAACCGGTCAACAAAAAGACCCACAATTCTCTAAATAAAAGATCCACTTTTTAGCTATACATTCGATGCCACTATTGCTTTAACATTGTTACGCGTGCCACAAACAGTTTCCGTTTTCAGCAACTAAAGACCTGAATGTTTGCATTTATCTACAAGGATCTTTACCGCAGGATGAAGCACAGACTTGCCGAAAATAGCGGCCAGACCGCTGCAGGTCTCCGGAGCCCAACACCACTATCTGAGGTTTGTATGAAATATAAAAATAATATCTCCACAGCCGTATCTCTGACCGCGGCACTGGTCATTGGCAGCTGTACCAGCAGCTTTGCAGCCACTGACTGGAAAATTGCCGGCGGTGATTCCGAAGGCAGTTCACAGCATGCATTCGGTCTGAAATTTGTGGAACAGCTGGAAGCCAAAACCAACGGTGAATACACCGGTACGCTGTTCATGAACAGCCAGTTAGGCAGCGAACAGGACACCGTTGTTGAAGCAGGTCTGGGTACCCTGGACTTCTCTATTCTGGCGATCAACAACGTCACGCCTTTCTCGCCAACAGTGGGCATCTTCACCCTGCCATACGTCATCCAGAGTCTGGATGAAGCCGAGCTGCTGACCCAGGGTGAAGTGGGTGCAGAACTGGTAGAAAACACCGTTAAAGATGCCGGCGTACGGATCGTTGGCTGGGCATACACCGGTTTCCGGGTACTGACCAACTCCAAGCAGCCCATCGAAACGCTGGAAGACCTGCAGCAAGTCATTGTGCGGGTGCCTAAAAACGAAATCATGATCGATACTTATAAGGCATGGGGTGGAAATCCGACACCTATGGCATGGTCTGAAACATTTACAGCGCTTCAGCAAGGCGTTGTGGATGGCCAGGACAACCCGTATGTCACCGTGGATGCAATGAAGTTTGATACCGTACAGAAGTACGTCACAAACATCCGTTACATCTTCTCGATTGAGCCGCTGATCATGAGCGAAAGCGTGTATCAGGCGCAAACCCCGGAAGTACAGCAGGCGATTGTTGAAGCCGGTAAGGCAGCCACCAAACACAGTGCTGAATTCCTGACCGCAAACGAAGCCCGCATCAAGCAGCAGCTGATCGAAAAAGGCATGGTCATTACAGACCCAGCCAACGGTGAAAAAGAGTGGATTGAAAAAGCGACCACTGCCGTATGGCCAAAGCACTATGACAGCATCGGCGGTAAAGACAAACTGAACCGCGTACTGCGTCTGTTAGGCCGCGACGAAGTATAAAGCGCCCTGCAACAGCTTCGCTTCATAAGTAAAAATTGCCCTGCCGGCCCATGCCGACAGGGCTTTTTTCGGTTACCCTGATACCAAACCCAGCCGTTAAGTTGTGAATCTATGAAACGCACCAGCCTGTCCGGACAAATTGCCGATATCGACCTGAAACTGTTACGGGTCTTTAAAACCGTGGTGGAATGCGGCGGCTTTTCGGCGGCAGAAGTCGAACTGAATATCGGCCGTTCAGCCATCAGCCGGCAAATGTCCGATCTGGAAACCCGGCTGGATATGCACCTGTGTTTACGGGGCCGTTCCGGCTTCCAGCTGACCGAACATGGCCGGCTGGTGTATAAAGCCACACAGGAACTGCTGGTTGATCTGGAAAAATTCCGCGCCAATGTTAACGCCGTTCATAATCACTTAGTCGGAGAACTCACCCTCGGCCTGACCGATAACATGCTCACTGATGCGCATTCACCGGTTACTGAAGTGCTGGGTAAATTCCACCAGCAGGAACCGGAAGTAAAAATTAACCTGCAGGTGGCTTCTCCCAACGAAGTAGAACGGGCCGTCATCGAAGGCCGCGCCAATATGGGGATCATCCCTCAGCACCATATCCTTCCGGGGCTTGAATATCACAACCTGCACGCCGAAACCTCGTTGTTTTACTGCGGTAACCGTCATCCGTTATTTAAGTTGTCAGAAGACGCTGTCGATATGACCCGCATCAGTCAGCACGATTTTATCGCCCCGGGCTATACCCATTCATTCCTGCTTAAAGAACAGTTTCCGGAACTGAAAGCGGCCGCCACGTCTTATCAGGTTGAAGGCATCGCCACCCTGATTCTCAGTGGTCAGTATGTCGGTTTCCTGCCGGATCATTACGCAGCGCTATGGGTAGAAAAAGGCCTGATGCGCCCGCTGCTACCGGACACTCTGAGCTATCAGGTGCCCTTTAAAATCATCGTCCGCCGTGATGCCCGCCCCAACCTGTTAAGGGCGGCATTACTGGAAGCGTTTGAGCAGGCCCGTTAGTTTCCAAAAACGGAAACTTTACCCGTCACAATTGCCATTTAACGACATCTATCCCCGCCTTACAGTGAATTTTTGATCATTGAGGTGAGGAACTCATATGTCAGTTACCCAGGACACACGTTTCAGCCCACTGGCATCCGAGTCAGTACCCCGTTACGCAGGCATTGCCACCTTTATGCGCCTGCCCCATTACAGCATTGCCGAAGCACCCGATGCCGATATCGGCCTGTACGGTATCCCCTGGGATGGCGGTACTACCAACCGGGCAGGTGCCCGGCACGGCCCCCGCCAGATCCGTGACGCCTCAGCCCTGATGCGCAAGGTTCACCCGGTACTGAACCTCAGCCCGTTCAAACTGGCCCGTTGCGCTGACTTTGGCGATGCACCGGTTAACCCGCTGGCGATAGAACCCACGCTGGATATGATCGAGAATTTCGTAGCTGAGATGGTCGAACATAACATTATGCCGCTGGGGGCTGGCGGTGATCATCTGGTCAGCCTGCCAGTACTGCGGGCTCTGGCGAAAAAACACGGGCCATTGGGCATGGTGCACTTTGATGCCCACACCGATACCTGGGACCGTTATTTCGGTGACTGCAAATACACCCACGGCACCCCGTTCCGCCGGGCCATTGAAGAAGGCCTGCTGGACCCGAAACGCATCGTCCAGATCGGCATCCGCGGCGGGCTGTACAGTGAAACCGATGATGACTGGGGGCTGGAACAGGGCATCCGCGTGATGCGTATGGAAGAATTTACCGAGCTGGGAGTTGCCGGTGCACTGAAAGTTGCCAGAGAGGTCGTCGGCGATCAGGCCACCTACATCAGCTTTGACGTTGACTGCCTCGACCCGGTATTCGCACCGGGCACAGGTACACCGGAAATTGGCGGGCTGACGACAGTCGAAGCACAGCAGATGGTACGGGGCCTGCGGAGCCTGAATCTGATCGGTGCCGATCTGGTGGAAGTCTCTCCTCCCTTTGATCCGAGCGGCGCAACCGCACTGGTTGGTGCAACCCTGATGTGGGAAATGCTTTGCCTGCTGAGTGAAAAGGTCTCACTGGACCGGACTGAATAGCTTCGTTTACCGGCTGGCGCGACGTTTACAGTACGTTCGCCAGCCACAACTATAACTCCGCCACCCCGGCACGGATCTGAGTGCGAAGGTTCACCAGTTCAGAAAACCCATAGAAGAAGCAGATTTTCTGCTCAGCCACACTTACCCGGCAATCTTCCGGGTGTTCTTCTTCGACAAAAACACTGAAACTCTCAGCAATATCTTCCACCGGATTTGTGGCGGCATACTCATCCAGAAAATGACCGGCATAGCGTTCACTGATCACTGCCGCTGCCGTTTGATTTTTCACCGCCGCCAGCATCTCAGGTGTCCAGAACTGTTGCACGAAACGGTTAATATACGCCCCTTGCCGGGCACATCCTTCATCCAGCTCGATGCGTTGCTGACAAGCGGAGTAATCAGCATCAACCTGCTCATGGTTAAGGGTAATAATATGGCCCAGCTCATGAATCAGCAGAAAGGCCAGATTCTCCATATCCTCCCGGGTCTGTAAATCAACCGACTTTTCATCAATGGACAATTGCCAGGTATGCAAGCCGTCATCCACCGGGATAACCGAAGCACCTCCTTCATTCTCCGGGCCATTCACATAATATTCCTGCACCCGTAACAGTTGTTTCGCCGGTACAATGGCAGCAAACACCCGCCATATTCTTTCCGCCCTCTGCCGGTCAATCTGTTCCGGCAAATAACTGTCAGCTTCTTCGAGACGGCCGTCATTCACGTCATATAAGATATACGCAGATTCTTCAGTTTCAGTTTCAGCTTCACCTGAACTGGCCCAGACAGCGCCCTGAAGGCATAAAAACAGCCCTCCACCCAGTACTGCTGCCACTAACCGTTTAAACATTCACATCCCTCGGCTTCACAGGCTCTGCTAATCTCAGGTTTAAAACAGGAAAAGCCACGGATTACCCCGCGTGCTCAGGCAACAAAACAAACTTACCCACATGCTGCTTTGTAAGGAACAATTGCTGAGCGACCACAATCTCCCGCAATGGAAAAGTCGCCGCCAGTAACGGTTTAATCTCCCCCTTCTCGATATAACTGATCAGATTTGGAAACACCGGTTCATCCCAGGCTGTTGTGCCAATCAGACGAACATCTTTGAGATACATGTCACGCATATCCAGATCCACTACCGGCCCGGCGATCGCACCGGAAGACACCAGCCGCCCGCCGCGCTTAAGCAGTTTCAGCATAGTCGGAAAATTACTGCCGGCGACATTATCCACCACCACATCCACCGACTGCTCACCCAGTAATACCAGCAAATCAGCATCCCGGGCCAGCAGCTGATCAGCCCCCAGCGCAGCCATTGCCGCATGTTTATCCGCCCCGGCAACCGCGATGACAGTTGCTCCCCGGCGTTTTGCCAGCTGTACCGTCGCCGAACCCACTCCGCCGGATGCGCCGGTTACCAACACCACTTCACCGGCCTTAAGTTCTGCCCGGTGCAGCATGTTTTCCGACGTTCCGTAAGCACAGGGAATCGTCCCAAGCTCCGCATCACTCCAGTCACAGTCAACGCTGAACACTTCGCTGGCCGGTACTTTTACATATTCCGCAAATGCCCCGTCAAAATCCGACCCCATCCAGATGTTATCCAGGCTTTCATAGCCATGTTCCCGCATACAGGCACGTACCAGCACCCGTTTACCGGTCAGCGCAGCATTCCCGCCAGCCGCAATGTCAACCACCTCACCGCAACAGTCTGTGCCCTGAATAAACGGAAAAGGGGTCTCTTTATTCCAGCCACCGTCACTGCTCTCAGGCGTTACCCCATCATCAGACGTCGCGTTGGTCGATTCTGTGACCGATGACGAATACCAGCCCAGCCGGGTATTAATTTCCGTGTTATTAATGCCTGCCGCCAGTACTCTGATCAGCACCTCACCCGGCTGTAATCCGGGTACCGGCACATCCTTATACACCAGCTGGTCATACCCGCCGTTACCGGTGGTGACCACTGCCTTCATCATTTGTGGCGTCATGGTTTTGCCTCTGCTAAGCCAGAAAAAAAGACCGTACCCGCCTGACAGCGGATACGGCCAACCTTGACAGAACTTTTCAGCAACAACAACTCACGCCACTGCCAGTTTCCCCCGGGCAACTGCCCGCTTGCGCATCAGGAACCCGTAACCGGCTAATGCACTGAACCCGCCGGCCACCATAAATACCCAGTGAACCCCGGCAATAATCAGCACCGACCCCATGGCGACCGCCGCCAGTTCACTGCCCATGCTGACAGAACGGTACATGCCCATGGCCTCTCCCTGACGCGCCTCACTGGCTTCATTGGATACCACCAGCGATGTGGCCAGCTCACTGATGGTCATACCTACACCGGTCAACAGTAAGGTCAGCGCAAAGCCTTCCAGTGAACTCATTAAGGGTAAGCTAAACATGCCTGCCGCCATTAACACATGTCCGGTCATGCCCAGTTTTGACGTTGCCATCCGGGCTTTTAAACGGGCACCGATCCAGCTGCCAAACATCATCGGTATACTGATGCAGACCGCGCTCCAGGCAATCTCCCGCGGGCCAAAATTAAACACCTCCAGGGTGTAAACATTGAAGTAAGAAAAGTACATGCTGATCGCCAGGTAGCTGAACAGCGTCAGGGCGAACAGCGGTGCCAATTTTGCATCCTTTAATAACGCCCATCGGGAGCTCTGCTGTTGTCTGACCTGTACCTGCTGACGCTGCTCCGCACTGGGCTTAATACCCGGCAACCAGAGCGTGATCATCAGCATATTCACCAGAGCAAGCGACATACCAAAGACAAACGGCAGACTGTAATCATCCCAGGCATAGGCGGCATAGCCGCCGCTCAGCGGACCGATAATCCAGCCCAGATTCAGCGCCATATTAATCCGTGCAAACAGCCGGGGCTTACTTTCAGGCGTACTGATATCTGCCGCAATGGCCTGTGCAATGGCCACATTGCTGTTAAAGAATCCCGCCCCCAGACGGCTGATCACCAGCAACCATAAACTGCCGGTATGAATGGCCACCACCATCCCCAGATAACCAACAGCCACCCCCATTAAAGTAAACTGCAGAACCTGCTTACGGCCAACCTTATCCGAGTAACGCCCAAACAGTGGTGCACCCAGTAGCTGCCCGATGGGATAGAGTAAAATCACCGCCCCCAGCCACCAAACTCTGGTCACCTGATCCAGCCCTGCCAACGCGGTGAATAATGTTTTTTCTGTATCAAGAAACAGCGGCGTCAGCACCGGCGCCGGCATACTGAAACCGGCTACCGACAGCAAGACTGTCAGGCAGATGGCCCACTGCAGTGAAGGGGAATAACGCATAAGCGGCTCCTTATATAGATGCTTCAACCAATTAAATAAACTAAATGCTTTATTTATTCTGAGTAAGGACGCTTATTAAGTAAAGCTTTTGATTGATTAAATAAATTAATCCCGCATAATTGATTTTATGAATGACAGCAGCGACCGAATTCTTTACCGACTCAAAACCAAAGGGCCCCAAACCGCAGCGGCCCTGGGTAAACATCTGGATATCACCTCCATGGGGGCGCGCCAGCACTTACTGGCCCTGGAAGAACGCCAACTGGTCAGCTGGGAAGATATCTCTTCCGGGCGGGGCCGCCCTTCCCGTTACTGGCAACTGACAGCACAGGCCTGGCAGCAATTTCCCGACAGCCACGGTGAACTGATGATCACCATGCTAGATTCCATTCAGACAGTGTTTGGCGATGCCGGGCTGGAGCAACTGATCAGCCAGCGGGAACAACAATTGGACAGCCAGTACCATGCTGCGCTGGACAACTGTCCGACGCTGGAAAAGAAACTGGAGAAACTGGTGGAGCTGCGCAGCCTGGAAGGCTATATGGCGCAGTGGCAGGAAGATGATGAGAGTTACTGGTTTATTGAGAACCACTGCCCGATTTGTGCCGCGGCCCGTCGCTGTCAGAACTTTTGCCGTTCTGAACTGCAACTGTTTCAGTCTTTGTTTGCGGAACAGGCCTCGGTCAGCCGGGACGATTATATCCTCGACGGTGCGCGACGCTGCTCCTACCGTATAACACCGTTGTAAAGGTTCACCTCGCTAACCTAAAGATTATCCGCGGCAGTACTGGGATTACATAAACAGCAAAGAAATACACAGCCCCGCGGTTCAGAATTCTGCCGCCATCGGTTATGCACTCATTTGAAAAGGAATAATTGAAATTTCATCCCAGTTAACAACGGGTGTTTTTCTGCCACCGGTTTCATCAAACTCAACAATATGAAATTCTGACATTCGCTTTAATGTACGGGATACATTGCTTTGCTCCCGGTTCATTAGCCGGGCCAGATCTGTAATAGTTGCCGGGTGTTTCTCACGAATAGTATCAATCATCGCCAGGTTTTCAGCATTGAGTAAGCGGCCAACAGATACCAGTGATGTTACCCATATTTTAGGATCAGAGTCATCAGGCCTGACTCTTCCGGCAGCGATGTCCATTGTCCGTTGCCGTATGACAGCGCCGGAGGCAACACCAATCACCAGTTTTCTCATGAATCTGTACTCCTACAGTCTGTTCTCAGCGCTTCATCCACACTGGCCCAGAAATCCACCAGAAGCTGCTCAGCATTAAAGTATTCATAAGGAATAATCACGGCAACATTTCTAAATGTATGCTGGTGATCATATTTGTTCAGCATTCGGTGACGGATAAAACCACTGCCCGGTGCTTTAACCGGATGGGCATTATCAAATCCCATTAACCGGTTATTCCATTTATCTCTCAGTGTCAGCGAATACTTAATGCCATGAGGCCTGCCTTCCGAGCAGTCAACCCGTTTCACATCAAAATGAACGTAGTACTCAAGCTCGCTATCCGCTTCGATAACTGTTCCGTCAAGATCCAACAGATTTTCAATGCCATGATCAACATCCATGTTGTTTTCCGCCAAAGCATATCACTTAATGATATACCTTGTATATTTATCCGTCGCCCGGAATCCGTTCCCGTGCCTTCTGGCAGACATGTAACCAAACCTGAAAGCAAGCCGATACAAATAACTTTTATAAATACATATACCGGTTAACCACCGGCGCTGAGATATCCCAGCGGCCGGATACACCGGCCCGGATGACCACCCTGTTACCCGGCGCAATCGCCACCTGATCACCAAACTGAGTGTGGATAACTGCCTCGCCCTGCTGCACGATGAACTGCACATCCTGATCGTAATCATAGGCAAACTCGCTGATCTCACCGCTTTCCCACAGCTCCCAGCTCTGGCAGGCCGCCTGCTCTTCAGCGCTGGCCTTGTGAATTTCTATCATTGTGTCAGACATTCGATACGTCTCCGTTTACTGTAGGTTGATCTGAGAACTGACCGGCCACACCCGGCCGGCGGAAATACTCCGGTACCTGCGCCACTAAAGGCGGCTTGCCCAGCAACATATCACTGGCCTTTTCTGCCAGCATTATGGTCGCTGCATTAATATTTGCGCTGGGCACGGAAGGAATGACAGACGCATCGATTACCCGCAGGTGCTGTACACCCCGAACCTGTAACTGGCTGTCGACCACCGCCATCGCATCCTCTGCTGCACCCATTTTGCAGGTGCCGCACGGATGGTATGCACTGGCGGCATCTTCGCGAATAAAGTCATCCATCGCCTTGCCTTCACGGATATGAATGCCGGGGGTATCTTCACGGTAATGGAACGGTTTAAAGGCCGGTTGCCGGGCCGCTTCCAGTCCCAGATTCATCGCCTCCCGCATGACCCGCCAGTCTTCATCAGTGGCCATGTAATTCGGATCGATCCGTAACGGATCTGTCACCTTATTACTGCGCAAACGCACAGTGCCCCGGCTGGTTGGCCGCATCGGCCCGACACCGATCCGGTACCCATAAGTGGTGGGAACCGGAATCCAGTCTTTATCAAAAAACACCGGGAAAAAGTGAAACTGAATATCCGGGTGCACGATCTCCGGCGAACTGTTCAGAAACGCGCCTACGTGACACTGGTTAACAGCGGCCACACCGGCCTTCGCACCAAACCACTGCATCCCCGCCCACAACATCCGGTGCGGCTGTAACTCCCGGTTCAGTGACACCGGCTGCTTAGTTTCAATCTGAATATGGCATTCAAGATGATCCTGCAGGTTTTCACCCACTCCCGGTAAATCCACTTTACACTCAATGTCATGTTCAGCCAGATGTGCCGCCGGCCCTATACCGGACAGCATCAGCAACTGTGGCGAACCAAACACACCGGTACACAGCAGGGTTTCTTTATCGGCACTGACATCCACTACCTGACGCTGATACTGCACCTTACAGCCAGTGGCCGCCCCATCCTGCATATTCACCTGCAGAATCTGACAACCGGTCCAGACCATTAAATTATCCCGGGCCGGCATATTATGCAGATACGCAAACGCCGTGCTGTTACGGACCCCTTTCTTCACGCTCATCTCAAAGCGGGACACCCCCTCCTGCTGATAACCGTTGACGTCTTCGGTCAGTGGCCAGCCAGCTTCCTGTCCGGCGTCCAGAAAGGCTGCATTCAGCGGACTGAGCAGCTCCTGGCGCTGTACGCCCACCGGACCGGCCGTGCCGCGATATACACTGCTAACGGTGCTGTTTTCAATTTTTTTAAAGTACGGCAAACAACTTGCCCAGTCCCAGCCTTCAGCCCCTTCCTGTTGCCAGCGGTCATAATCCAGTGGATGGCCGCGGAGCCAGGTCATACCGTTTATCGAGGATGAGCCTCCAAGTACCCGGCCACGGGGCTGTTGAATCTCACGGTTATTCAGATGCTTTTGCGGTTCAGTATGAAACCACCAGTTATATTTTGAGGTCGGTTTAAAGGCCGAGCGCAGCCCCGCCGGCATTTGCAGAATCCAGGATTTATCGGAATTGCCCACCTCCAGCAGCAATACCTGATGGCCGGCATCAGCCAGCCGCCGTGCGACCACACAACCGGCAGAGCCGGCTCCGGCAACAATATAGTCATAACGTGTTTGCATACTCGGGATCCCATCGCCGGATCTGCAGCTTTCAGTGTGCTTTGCAGATCCGTGTTATTCAGATGTGAATAACTATAAAATGCCGATTCACATAAATATATTTAAATTGAAATAAGCACAGCTTAAATATAATTTATACAGATTCATTAACCGCTACCTTTGCCTGAATCACTATGCGCCATCTCGATCTGAATCTGCTCATCACCTTTAAGGCCATTGCTGAATGTCACAGCCTGACGCTGGCCGCACAACGGGTCAACAAGACCCAGGCAGCGATCAGCATCCAGCTGAAAAAGCTGGAAGCGCTCACCGGTTGCAAGCTGATTGAACGGAGCTATCACAAGGCAGAACTGACCCCGGACGGCGAAGTACTGCTGCAATACGCCCGGCGGCTTCTCAACCTCAGCGATGAAGCCATCAATGCACTGAACCCTGAAGAGGTGCGCGGGACGGTCAGATTCGGGATTCCCGACGATTATGCCAGCCTGATCCTCAAAGAAGCGGTACAGGCATTTGCCAGCCGCTACCCGGGAATACGTTTAGAGATCCGTAACGACATCAGCCATAACCTGTTTAAAGGTCTGGAGAATGGTGATCTGGACATCGCTCTCGTCACCCGGCGGGAAACCGACACAGGCGGCGAAATGCTGCGCCGTGATCCGCTGGTATGGGTCGCCGATAAACATTTCAGCATTCCACAGGGCCCCCTGCCACTGGTGCTGTACCCACATGGCTGCGGCTTTCGTAAAAATATTCTCGACGCCCTGAGCAGCAGTCAGCAGGATTACTACATCGCCTTTGAATGCACCGGGGTAACCGGGGTAAAAATAGCCGTGGACAGCGGCCTGGCCATCACAGCAACCTCACCGGGACTGATACAGCCAAACTGGCGGATCATCAGCCAGGATGAATATGCCCTGCCCAGACTGGATGCCATTGTCATCGAATTGCGTCACGGCAAAGCCGAACCGGATACTGCCGTTAAATACTTTACTGATAATATCCGTGAACGGTTATGCGACGTGTAAAAACCACTCACTGACAGTCTGTTTTATCACTGAAAACAGGCATCTGAAAAACCAATCCCAGCCATCTGTATTTTCCATCTGACATCCGGTTAAAAACACCTGGACTGCAGTTCTTATGGGGTGTTCACCCTCATACGGAAAGATCCGGTGCAACATCATACGACACGGTCATGACAGGCTATTACCTCAGTTCATAAAGGATGAGTTTTTTGTGCTTGGCGCAACGCAGAACAATCCTTACCGTGACAGCTTTCAGACCCACCAAACGCTGTTCAGGAGCATGGACGATCATGAATCAAAGTTACTTAAAAGGTGCCTTGCTGATAATTGCCGCGGGCCTGTGTTATGCCTTCCAGCCTATCTTTGCCCGGATTGCTTATGAAGACGGTGCCAACGCGATCGCTCTGATGCTGTTACGTTTCATGCTCGCAGCCTGTCTGTTACATCTGTATGTGCTGCACCAGCGTAAATGCCGGCCACCGGCTGATACCCCCCGTATATTCCCGGTACTCGCCATTGGCATGCTGGTAGGCATGGGTGCCCTGTGTTACTTCACAGCTCTTGAACAGCTGTCGATCGGGCTGGTAACCCTGCTGTTCTATATGTTCCCGCTATATATTTTCGTCTTCTCGGTGATTCTGCGTCTGGAAGCAATGTCGCTGCTTAAACTTACCGCAGTACTGTTAGCCATTGGAGGCGTGTATATCAGCGTCGATATTAACAGCGACCTGCCCCTGACCGGCCTCTTACTGGGCCTCTCTGCCGGGGCTATATACGGCATCTATATCATGCTGAATAATCACTTTCTGTCCCGGCAGGACACCCTCACCTCAATCACCTAGATCAGCAGTGGAGCCTTCATCTGCTTCGCGATTCCAGCACTGGCAGGGCAAGCTATTTTCCCCCACAGCATTCAGGGATACGGCGCCGTGCTGGGGCTGGTATTTATCAGCACCCTGTTATCACTGACACTGTTTCTCACCGGTATCCGCCTGATCGCCCGTTCCACCGATACTTCGGTGCTGGCCATGACCGAAATCGGTACCACCATGCTGCTGGCCTGGCTACTGCTCAATGAACAGGCCAGCAGCCGCGAAATTGTGGGTGCAGCAGTCATTTTTGTGGCTGCCCTGATAATTCTGGTGACCGGGCGAAAACGAACGGCAGAAGTGATCTGAGACATAAATCCTGCCCAATCTGACACGGAAAATCATGTGCTGCTTGACCGGAAATGCAAATTTCAGGATAGTCCTTAACCAATGGAATCAGTACCTTCCCGGAAAAGGACTCTTATGCGCTTTCTTGTCATTGCTCTGACCGCCGTTTTAATAACTGGCTGCAACGCTGTACCTGTTAAAAATGTGCAGGAAATCAAAACAACGACCAAGCTCAACAAAACTATCAGTACCCCGATCAGTATTCCGGTGGCTTATTACGCTGAAGAAGAACAGCTCACCAGAGTCATGCAGCAACAGTCCGGAGACGGCGGCCGCTGGGTCTTTGCGGTCGGTCCACAGTTTAACGAAGCACTGGAACTGGTACTGCCGGGTATTTTCCCTGCTGCACAGCAATTAAAACTGGGGAGCCAGGCAAAGTACGTATTTAAATTTTCCTCCACCGTCGACTTTGATCCATTTTTTGGTACTGCAACGGTAGACCTTTCTACCAAAGTGGTAGACCGCAACGGCCAGATAATATTCAAAAGTCTGACAGAAGGCTCTTCAAGTACCGGCGGGATCGGAGGCGGTTATGAAACTATCTTTATGAATGCCTATGCTCAGGCCATTAAAGAAGCGACAACTCAGTTTCTCAATAAAACAGGCAGTGCAGATCTGGCAGCCATTCAAAACGCGCAACCCGCCCCGCCAGTCACAACTGAAAATGTTTTAACCCTGCTTGACGGTGTTGAACCTGTCGGCACAGGGACCGGCTTCTTTATGAACGAATCGGGTCAGGTATTAACTGCATCCCATGTCATTAACGGCTGTTTGCTTACCCAGATCAAACATAACGAGCAAGCCTACAATACCCGTCTGGTTGCGCAAAGCAGGATCCTGGATGCCGCCGTTCTGGAAATGACTGACCCGGCTTTTCAGGTACCAAACGCCTATGCCCGCATCAGCTCAGAGGGCGAAGTAAAACTGGGCACACAGGTTTTCACAACAGGTTACCCCCTTTCCTCTCTGCTAACGGCTCAGGCTAACCTGACGCTGGGGAATGTAAGCTCACTGGGCGGACTGAAAGGCGCCATTGGTTCATTTCAGTATTCGGCTCCCATTCAGTCAGGTAGCAGCGGAGGCCCGATTGTAAACTACAACGGCCAGCTTACCGGCCTGGTCACCAGCACCATCAACGAGGATAAAGTAAAGTCCGCAGGCGCAACCACCCAGAATATAAACTTTGGCTTGTCGAACCACTATATCCGACAGTTTCTGGATAACAACAACCTGAGCTATTCCGGCAAAAAATCAGCAAAAGGGTTTGAAAAGGCTTCGCAGCAGGCCGTTGAATACACCACCCGCGTACTCTGCTACAAGTAAGGATACTGATATGAAAGCGAAAGGGATAAACGTCATCACCGCGCTCATTATTATGGCGCTGGGATTCGTCCAGACTATCGCGGCTGAAGAAGCCAGAGAACAACCGGTGAAGGCTGAAAAATATCAGCATCAGGGCAAGCTCTACCCGCCGGTATTTTTCAAGACCAACGTCACAGCATTGCCGATTAAAGAAAAACTGGAAAGCTACAATGCATTCACCAAACTTGATGAAGAAGCCGTTGGCTCCCCCATACGTGTTCTGGCACTGAACGGGGCACAGCGCAAGCAGGATGCCGCTGGATTTTCATCAGCAATGTTGTCTATCACCACTCTGGGGATCATCCCGATCGTTTCCAGTAAGGTTTACCGGGTGTTATACGTAGTGGTGGTTGGTGACGAAGTAATCTCTTCTCATCATTATGAAATGACCTCTTCCGAGGTACAGAACCTCTGGACTCTGGATAACAGTCAAAAACTCAAACCAGAGGAAGAAGTTTTTCTGGAACAAAGTATCGACAAATTCCTTACAGAAGTCGCTGCGAATGAAGAGCTGGCAGAACTGTTCGATGAATACTATCTGTATGCACCGGAAGCGGCTCAGTAAACATCAGCCATAGTTTGTCCTGCCTGCCGCCATTTACGCTGTCTGTCCCGACTGGGGCCGATGCCATAGTGGCGGCTGTAAGTACGGGAAAAGTGTGCACCGGATTTAAAACCGCAACGGCTGGCAATCACCGCTACATCCCCGCCGGACTGATACAACAACCGACGGGCAGCCTGCAGGCGCATCTTCATGTAATACGCGCTGGGGGTCATTTCAACATGCAATTTGAATAACCGTTCCAGGTGCCGAACCGACACATGCACCCGGTTCGCCAGTTCGCTGCTGCTCAGCGGCTGTTCCAGATGCTTCTGCATCACCTCCACCGCACGGCGTAAGCGTACATCCGCCACTCTGTGCAGACCGTCACCGTCATTGAGATCCCACTTACCCGGCAACATCATTGCCTCAGCAACAGCAGCGGCAACCGTACTGTTAAAATGCTTATCCACAAAACTGAGCATCAGTTGACCCGGCGCGATACCACCGGCACTGCTGATACAATCCGTATGCTGGTCCGGCAACATATAGGGTTTATCCGACACCTGAATATGCGGATACAAACGTTGAAACTGCAGGGCTGCAGGCCCCTGCATGCTGACCGTCCCGCGATTCAGTAACTTCGCCTGAGCCAGCAAATGACTGCCGCCGCCAATGCCGGCAAACACGGTCTGTTGCCGGTATAAGGTCTGTAACCACCAGTGCAGTAACGGATAATGTTCCCGCCATTGCTGCTGACCGGCCACCACAAACAGATTTGCCGGGACATCATACTGATAATCATGGCTCTGCAGAGTCAGGCCATTACTGGCGGTTACCGGTGCGACAGAATTGCCCAGTAAACGCCACTGATAATATTCCCGGCCAAGCATCCGGTTAGCCAGTCGTAACGGATCTATAGCCGCCTGTAATGACGCCATGGAATATCCGGGCAAGAGCAGAAATGTCAGCCGGTAACGGCCATCCGGTTCAGGACGCAGCATGCTTGTATGCCTGTTCAGGCCTGATCTTTACGCCGGCGGATCTCCGCAAATACCTCAGCCGGCGGCATGCCTTCCATCCCAACTAATGCCTGCAGTTCAGGCACATCTGCCCGCATAAACGGGTTAGTCTTCCGTTCCTGGTTAACACTGGTCGGCAGCGTAGGCACCCCCTGTTCCCGCAGCTGCTGAACCTGCTCACAACGTTCCTGAAGAAGTTGATTATCAGGCTCCAGATTCAGAGCAAAGCGGGCATTACTGGCGGTGTACTCGTGGCCACAGTAAATGGCCGTTGCTTCCGGCAACTCACGCAACGCCTGCATGCTCTGCCACATCTGTGCAGCCGTACCTTCAAATAAGCGGCCACAGCCCATGGAAAATAACGTATCACCCACAAAAACAGCCTGCAGCTCAGGCGCCCAGTAACACACATGCCCCAGAGTATGTCCCGGTGTTGCAATAACCTGCATACGGATCCGGCCCAGTTGCAGCGTATCGCCACCGGCGACCGTCTGATCAATACCGGGAATCTCATCCTGATTTTCAGCCGGACCAGTCACCCGGCAGTTATACCGTTGCTTCAGGGCCAGATGGCCATCGATATGATCCCAGTGGTGATGGGTTGTGAGTATATAATCCAGCTGCCAGCCCCGCTGTTCCAGCGCAGCTTCAATCACTTCAGCATCCGGGGTATCAATCACTGCCGTAATGTTATTCTCTGCATCGTGGATCAGGCAGCAATAGTTATCCTGCAGACAGGATAACTGCACGATTTCGGCATTCAGCATAGTCAGGCTCCGTTACTTAATTTTTTATTATGGTGTTAAAGGTCTAATTTCAGGCAGGGTGTCAGGGCCCGGGAACAACACACCATCAGCACGTTCTGTTCAGCTTTTTCTGCATCATTCAGCACACTGTCACGGTGATCGGCCTTCCCTTCCAGCAGTTCCACTTCACAACTGCCGCACAACCCTTCCTTACACATGGTTTCAATCTGATGACCGGCGTCCTGTAACACTTCCAGAATCGTCTGGGCTTCACCGACCTGCAGGATTTCGCCACTGCTGGCTATCTCAACTTCGAAGGCCTCGCTGACAGCATCTTCTGCGACCGGCACGGCACTGAAACGCTCAAAGCTCACCTCTATTTGCGGTAACGGGTCAGCGGCATCCAGAATCGACTGCAACAGGGCTTCCGAGCCACAGGTATACACTTGAGTGGGTTGCTGCTGCGCGGCAAATAACGCACTTAAATCCAACCGTTTTGCTGCATCCCCATAGCTATAATGGAACACGGCCGCGGCACCGAAAGTATCTTCCAGCCAGTGACGGAATGCCGCCTGTTCAGGGGTTCTGCACAGGTAATGCAGAGTAAAGAGCTTACCGGCAGCCTGCAGTTGCAGGGCCATCAGCATGATAGGCGTTATGCCGATACCACCGGCCAGTAACAGGTAATTACCTGCACTCATATCCAGTTCAAAATGGTTGCGCGGCGGGTGGATATTCAGTTCATCCCCGACCTGCAGTTGCCGGTGCATATAGTCAGATCCGCCTCTGCCATCAGGCTCATGCAGTACCGCAATCCGGTAATGACGGCGTTCCGCCGGGTCACTGCACAGGGAATACTGACGGATCAGGTCATTGCCCAGTAATACGTCGATATGAGCACCGGCACTGAAAGCAGGCAGCTCACTGCCATCAGTCGCTTCAAGGGTGTAAGCGCGGGTCTGTGCGGCAATATCTTCAATGGCACTGATGCGGGTTGTGATTGGCTGAGAAGTCATACTTCACCTCCGGACAGCCGGTATCCGTGGCACGTTTGCCACCAGCTGACATATGTTCGTTACGATAAAATTAAGGACGGGGAGCACAGCCGGTGCTCCCCGTGTCCGTTCAGGCCAGTATTAAAGGCCTGAAGGGTTGGTGCTTACATATCTTCAGGGTCAATGCCCGGTACTTCAGTGATACCCAGCTGCTGCTTCCAGTCCACCGGATATACCGCGTAGAAGATCACGCATTTTTCGTCACATTCGTACTTCACATCCATACCCTTAGGCATGTACAGCACGTCACCCGGCGCACACTGGTACGGTTCGCCATCGGCGATCAGACGGAAATTACCTTCTTTAACGAAAACAATTTCATCCACTTCCAGATTCCATGGAATGGAAACATTGTTCAGGAAGTTCACACCGCCTGCCATGCTTTCGCTGACTTTGGTGTTCACCCAGGGTTTGATATAAGTGCCGCCCGGCTCCAGCTCAACCAGACGGTGCTCGATATCAGAAAATTTAAATAACGTTGGTGTAGGCATAACAGCTATCCTTTTTTGGATTTATTGGTTGGATTTTGTTGTGGTACTCAATTGAATTCAGACGCCCGAACTCAGCGGTTTACCGGCTCGTTCAGTTCAATCACATAGCCGTTCGGATCTTCCACGAAGCCCAGCATGCGGGTACCGTGATTCATGGGTTTGGCAGGGCTGCGAATCGTGACACCTTCGGCCTCCAGATACGCCATGGCATCGACAACGTTATCGACATTGAACGCCAGATGGCCGTAAGCATTACCTTTATCGTAATCGGTTTCCTGATCCCAGTTGTAGGTCAGTTCCAGCGTCGTTGTTACGTTTTCAGGGCCAAAACCCACGAAAACATTGGTAAAACGACCGGCCGGGTATTCGATATTACGCAGCACTTCCATGCCGAGAATCCGGCAATAAAAATCAAGAGACTTTTCCAGATCACGCACCCGGATCATGGTGTGATCTAAACGGAATTTATTGGCTTGAGACATCATTCACCCCACTCAAAAACCACAGGCTTCAACGCAGCCTGTGTGGCTAAAAATGGCCGGAGATAATGGCCTCCGGCCGGTAATCATTATTCGCTTAAGGCAGCAACAACCTGTTCCTGAAAGTTACGCACACTGCGCTCCCAGTGCGGCGACAGCACACCGCCGGTTTGGGCAACCTGAGATTTACGGCCTTCCTGCAAACGGATACACATTTCGTGATCTTCAATGTGTACGTCCACCCACAGCTGCTTAAGTTTTTCTGCAGCATCTGCATCCAGCTCGGTGCCATCGGTCATGTATATCGCCCGGCGCTGCAGGGTTTTATCCGGCCCCAGCGGGACATTCAGGTGCACACCCATCTGATCCGGAAAATAACGGCCAAATACAAAGTTAGGGAACAGGGTCAGATAACGGGAGCTCACCGCCAGGGTATTACCGCTGCCATCGCCCCCTTCATCGCTGTCATCCAGATCCACCGCGCTGCCCTGGCAGTGGCCATCGTCAACAATGTAGTGGTCGACTAATGGCTGGTCTGTGGTTGACGCATGCACAAACTGCACGTGATACGGCTCGATGAAGTTCTCCATCAGGAACTTCCAGTTAGTGTCCACAACACCCAGATCAATGACACCAACCAGCTTTGCCTGGTCGAAATCCATCCCCTGTAAACGGTTTTTAACCGGGGCAATGAAATCGTCAAATGGCTGAGCATCACCACTGATATTCACGAAGACCCAGTCGTACCAGACTTCACAGCGCACCGGTGTCAGGCCATGCTCTTTGGCATCAAAACCTTCCGGTACCGACTTAGGATCATCTCCGCCAAAGTAAGGCGTGGTTCGCAGCTCGCCATCCAGCCCGTAAGCCCAGGCGTGATACGGGCACTTAAGCATACGGCCGACATTCATTGGCTCATCAACCAGTTTCAGGCAGCGGTGGCGGCAGACATTATGAAAGGCGTTAATCTGGCCATCACGGTTACGCACCAGCAGAACCGGGCTGTCACCCACATTCACCGGCATTGCATCACCGGCATTGGCCATTTCGTGTGCAAAACCCACTAACACCCAGTTCTGTGGAAACAGGTGGGCTTTCTCATCCGCCCAAAAGGCTTCACTGGTATAGGCTTCCGGTGGCAGACCGCGCTTCACTTCACCCGGCTCATTGAAGGCTTCCAGGCTGGCACTGGCCAGATCAGTTGCAATCAGGGACATGATTGTTTTCTCCGAACATTATTGTCGTTATATCGGGGCGTTGCAGTGAACCGCGGATAACGGACTGCAGACGCGTCATAAGGTCTGGTCAGGCACAACAGCATTCAAACAGCTATGCCCTAGCTGGCGGATAAAAATCTATCAGGGAGGGAACACGCAGGCCCAATTCAAATACCACACAGGTCATGAGCCTGAGTAATAGCGACACCAGGTAAAACGGACTAAATGGCACAGAGCATCACTTAAAAGCTTTTTATTTACAGCCAGATAGAGGGATACAAGCCAGAGTAAAAAAAGCATTTTAGCGTCTGTCAGGATTGCCTTTTTCGGACATGAAAAGTCGTTTCACAGATGTTATTAGATAGCCTCATACCCTGTGTGAAATTTGCATTGGGCGATTATTTCAGCACTTGTTAGGTTGTTAATTCTGGTCAGTCGTAGCTGGCGAAACCGGAACCAGCTGAGCACTGCATAACAGTGTTTCAGGATGATCCTCTTTATCTCACTACAACAATAAAAGAGCGGCATCAGGCCTCTGAGTACTCTTACTCATTTGCCCGCGCCGGGAGAGATTATGAACAACAAAAACAACAATTCAGGCATTGCCGAGTCGGGGCTTTTCTCCGGCATTAATCCTTCTATGGGGATTTTGGCAAAAGGTATGGTGGTGGCATTTCTGGTGTTTACCATTATGAATGTCGACTACGCCGGTGGGGTTTATGCCGACATCAAAAACTGGATACAGACCACTCTCAACTGGTATTACGTCAGTCTGATCAGTGTGTTCTTTTTCCTGAGTATCTGGCTGACCACAGGCAAGATGGGCAGCTTACGGCTGGGAGCCGACGACGAACGTCCGGCATTCAGTTTCTTCTCCTGGTTTGCCATGCTGTTTGGCGCAGGCATGGGGATCGCCATGCTGTTCTGGAGCATCGCAGAACCGATTTTCCATTTTCAGGGTAACCCCTTCATGACCATGGCCGGTGTTGAAGCGGGCAGCGCAGAAGCAGCTCAGATCGCCATGCGCATTTCCTTTTTCCACTGGGGCTTCCATGGCTGGGCAATCTACGGCATTGCCGGTTTAGCGATGGCATACTTTGCGTTCCGTAAAGGCTTACCACTGACAATTCGTTCAGCGCTTTACCCAATCCTTGGGGATAAAATCTACGGCCCGACGGGCCATGCCGTTGACCTGCTGGGGGTATTCGCCACTATTTTCGGTGTTGCGACGTCTCTGGGTCTGGGCGTTTCACAGATGAACGCAGGCCTGAACTACCTGTTTGGCATGGAAATCTCTGTCATCAACCAGGTAATTCTGATTGCCGTTATTTCTGTCGCAGCGACTTTCTCAGCCGTTTCAGGTGTCGCCAAAGGTATCCGGATTCTGAGTGAACTGAACATCAAGCTAACCGCCATTCTGTTCCTGTTCTTCCTGTTTGCCGGGCCAACGGTATTCCTGCTGGGTTTCTACGTGACCAGCGTGGGCGACTATCTGTGGAATATGATTCCGATGGGATTCTGGACCGATCCAAATCCGGAAAGCCAGTGGCAGGGGTGGTGGACCGTCTTCTACTGGGGCTGGTACATTTCCTGGGCACCGTTCGTGGGTATGTTCATTGCCCGCATTTCCCGGGGCCGTACTGTACGTGAATTCCTGTTAGGCGTGATTCTGGTTCCGTGTCTGGTCAGCTTCCTGTGGCTGTCACTGTTCGGCGGAACCGCGCTGCACATGGAACTTTACGGCGACGGCGGCATTGTTTCAGCAGTCAATGACAACCTGACTACCGCGCTGTACGTCACCCTTGAAGCCCTGAGCATTGAATGGGCAACCTGGGCCATGGCGGCACTAGCCACTCTGATGATCCTGACCTGGTTCGTCACTTCAGCAGATTCCGGTACGCTGGTGATCTGTACCCTGCTGTCGATGGGCAGTGAAAATCCACCGCATAAATTCCGGATTATCTGGGGTCTGGGAGTGGGTGCTGTCGCTGCCGTACTGTTACTGGCCGGCGGACTGAAAGCGCTGCAGGCAGCATCTATTGCTGCGGCACTGCCATTTTCTATCGTGATGATCATGATGATTATCGGCCTTCTCAGCTCGATGCTGACCGATTCAGATTACGTACCTTCGCAAAAGGCTTCACCTTCTGAACCGGACAACCTCAGTCTGAAGAAGTCGGCCCAGGCTGGCTAAACCGTCCGGGCATCAAAAAAGGGCTACTCAGTAGCCCTTTTTTATTGCCCAACATATCACATGGTGTGGCTCAGCCAGTGAACAAAATCCCGTACCTTGGCAATGTTCAGCCGGTCTTCCGGCACAATCAGATAATAGGAATAACTGTCCAGGCTTTGCTCAAAGGGGCACACCAGTTTGCCTTCAGCAATGTCATCCCGAATCAGTGCCGGACAAACAAGGGCAAAGCCCTGCTTCTCAATAGCCGCCTGCTGGCGCACGTTAGTATCGCTGTAATACTCATTGCGTAACGGCACCAAACCATCCACACCCGCCAACTGTAACCATTCCTGCCAACTGGTTACGTCAGTTTCGTGCAGCAATGCAAAACGCTGCAGCAACAGCGGATCAGTCGGGTCATCAATCCCTTCCAGCAGAGAAGGATGGCACGCGGGGGTCAGATTGCCCGACACGATCATGCGGGCATTGGCCGGGACTTCTGCCAGATGCAGCCATTCAATGGATACATGGATATCCGCGTTAGAGAAATCCGCCGGCTCGTTACTGTGGAAAAAACGGAAATCATAGCTGAAATCCGCCGCCCGCAACCGCGACGACAGCCATTTCAGGGCAAAGTGAGAACGTACGGATATACCGATAGGCGTTAACGCCAGACTGGCTTTCAGGCTGCTCACACCGCGGCGCAACAACGCCATTGATGCTGACAGATCCTTATAAAGAATTTCACCTTCTTCGGTCAGTGCAATTCCCACCCCGGACCGGTCCAGCAGTTTGGTATTAAAATACGCTTCCAGATTACGAATTTGGTGACTGATCGCCGACTGCGTCACATTCAGCTCTTCGGCGGCTCTGGTAAAGCTTTTGTTACGGGTCACCGCTTCAAAAACCAACAGGGACTTAAACGGTAGCAGCATAATTCCTCACCCTTCAGACTTTGCCGGAGGGCAATAGCATCCCTCCGAAATCTGCACAGCCGCAACCGGATATCATCGTTTGACCAATGATTATCCCGGCGCTGAATACTCAGCGGGCAGCACAGATTTTCTGTTTATTTTTATAATTAGAGGCACGTTTTATACGACTGCCTGTACGTCCTTCCCGGATCATAAAGAAAGCCCTTTAGCAGTACAATCCATATCAGGCAGTGACCTGCCAACCACACTGTTACTGCCAGACCAACCTTACAATACACAAGGCAGGCAGGATCAGGCCTGAGCCTTAGGCAGCCCCCGGCGGTGCCGGTGAATCCAGCTAATACCCCATGAGATCTTTGATTTTCCCCGGCCGCTGTGTGCAGGTAATTTGTGCCTTTTTTTAAGGGGCACAGGCCATGCAAAACAATAAATATACCGCCGACCTGATCCTGTTACTGGTTGCTGCCGTGTGGGGATTTTCTCTGGTAGCACAAAGTATGGGGCTGGACTATCTGGGGCCGTTTGGCTTTAACGCCGGGCGCTTTTTACTCGGCGCACTGGTGCTGATACCCGTTTGCCTGCTGTGGCACCGGACATCTGTCAGTAACTGGCCAGCCATGTTCACCGGCAGCGTAGCAGCCGGTTTCATTCTGTTCATGGGTGCCTCTCTGCAACAGGCCGGCCTGCAATATACCACCGCCGGAAACGCAGGCTTCATCACCAGCATGTACATTGTGTTTGTGCCGGTTTTTGGCCTGATACTGGCCCATAAAACCGGTATCAATACCTGGCTGGGGGCTGCAGTAGCCGTTGCCGGTCTGTATCTGTTAAGCATAGGCGAAGACTTCACCATCAATCCTGGAGATGCCCTGATATTACTGGGTGCCGCCTTCTGGGCCGGACACGTACTGATCATCTCCCGGCTGGCGCAACAGCTGAATAACCTGATGCTGTCTTTGCTGCAGTTTATTTTCTGCGGTTTGCTCTGCGCCCTGCTGGCACTGGTCTTTGAAACAGACAGATTCAGCGGCACGAATATGCTGGCCGCCTGGCAGCCCCTGCTCTTTGCCGGTGTACTCACCGTCGGTATCGGTCATACCTTACAGGTGATCGGTCAGCGGTCAGCCCCGGCCTCCCACGCGGCCATTATTATGAGTCTGGAAGCGGTGTTTGCAGCACTGGGAGGCTGGTTATGGCTGAATGAACATCTGGATACCCGACAGTTTACCGGCTGTGCACTGATGCTTGCCGGAGTACTGCTGTCGCAATTTCCGATATCCCGCCGCAGTAAAACAGTCTCTGCTCAGGCAGAAAACGCCTGACTGTAAAAGTCTTTATTAAGGAGCAGCACAGGCTGCTCCTTTCTTCCCCCTGCTGTCAGCCGGCACTTTCGCGTCGGTTCCAGCGTTGCAACACATCCGCCTCAAACTGGCCGTTAATCGATAATCCACAACTGCACTTCACAAAATAATAGGTGCCATAACCGTTCTGGAATCCGGCGCTGCACGTCACCTCACTGCCACAACACGGACAGGGTAAAACCTTTCGCTCTGTATTTTCATCTGTGCTCATCACCAGGCTCCTGTATTAAGGATAAAGATCATGAGCTTAATTACCCGGCCGGATAGCTATCAGTACCAGCGGTATCAGCAGCAGGTGCCAGTTCAGCAACAATTATTGACTGATTCGGACATTCCCGGCGTATTCAGTCATCCTGAGCAGCAAAATAGTCCACCAGGCGATCCAGCATCACCCGCAACGCCGCAGGCTGGTGCTTGCGGGAATGGTAAACGCCATAAATGTTCAGGGCCTGAGGTTCATATTCCGGCAGCAGCTGTATCAGCCGGCCACTGTGGATATGTTCTGCGACTGCATGCCATGGTTGCATGGCAACCCCCACACTGTTCAGTGCAGCGCCCAGCACTACCATTGAATCATTGGCGCTGAAATTTCCCCGAACAGCGACGGCTTCAGGCTCACCCTGACGCGAGCAGGACCAGAGGCTGTTACCAAAATAGGAATATGTCAGGCAATTATGCTGCGTCAGTGCCTGAAGGGTAGCCGGCATGCCCTGTTCCTGAAGATAAGCCGGAGTGGCACATATCACTGAACGGCACACACCCAGAGGACGGGCTATCAGATTCGGGTCGATCTCCTGGCTGATGCGGATTGCCAGATCAATCCGTTCCGCCACCAAGTCCACCACCTCACCGCTGATATGAAAATCCACCGAGGTTTGCGGATAATCACTCAGGTACTGCTTAATCAGCGGTGCGAGCGCATCCTGCGCCAGATACTGTGAACAGCTGATCCGGATCAGCCCACGGGGGCCACTCAGATCAGCATCGCTCAGCGCCGGCAAACAGTCCGCCACATCCAACAACTGCCTGCAATGCTGTAAAGCCGCTTCCCCTGCCGAAGTCAGGCTCAGGCGACGGGTGGAACGGTGCAGCAGACGGCTGCCCGACCAATTTTCCATTTCACTCAGGTAACGGGTGATCATCGACCGGGACATATCCAGCCGTTCACCGGCGGCCGCCATGGTGCCCTGTTCAACAATGGTGACAAATACCTTTGCCGCAGTAATCCGGTCCATGTTTTCCCCCTGGAAAGGTTATTCAGTCAGACACTAATCAGACACGGCTGATCTTTAAAGATTCACCCGATATACGCAACAATTATTGCCGATCATTCCGGTATTTCAATCGATATAAGCAACTTAAGCTAACCGGAAACCTGTCATTACAGATCCGGAGAGACACATGAAACACGCAAACCAAACATTCAGCCGCCGTCGGATAATGGCACTTGTGGGTGCCGCAGTATTAGGAATTGCGGGCCTGAGCGGCTGTACTGCCCCGACGAAAACTACCTCTGCAGCTCTGACCGTTGACGTTTACAACCCGAAAGAAGCGGCCATATTCCCCGCCAGTTCCAGCATTATCAGCGGCCCCAGCGAAGCTGTTTTGGTGGATGCACAGTTTCAGAAAAATGACGCTCAAAAGCTGGTCGATATGCTGAACGCCGGGGGGAAAACCCTGAAAGCAGTATTCATCAGCCACGGCGACCCGGACTTTTACTTTGGCCTGGACGTGATCCGGGCAAACTTTCCGGATGTAAAAGTTTACGCCAGCCCGAAAACCCGTGCCTACATTGCCGGCAGCATGGAGCCTAAACTGGCGTACTGGGGCCCGATTCTTAAAGACAATGCCCCTGCTGAGCTGGTTCTGCCAGAACAGCTGCCGGGCAACAGCCTGACGGTCGATGGTCAAAAAGTTGAGATCATTGGCCTGAACGGTCCGGACCCGAAGCACACTTTCGTCTGGGTACCTTCCGCCAAGACCGTCACCGGCGGTGTCATCGTTTATGAGAACCAGCACGTCTGGATGGCCGATAATCAGACACCGGAATCCCGCCAGCAATGGCTCCATACACTGGAAAGCATCAAAGCCCTTCAACCGGATACCGTCATTCCCGGACATTATCTGGAGAATCCCCGTCTGGATACCCGCTCAGTGGACTTCACCCGCGACTATGTGCTCGCGTTCGAAGCACAGGCGGCACAGGCAAAAGATGCGGCAGACCTGCGTGCACGTATGATCCGGCTCTATCCTGATTTCCCACAGGACGTTGGTCTGGATATCAGCACCAGGGTAATGATGGGTGAAATGAAGTGGCCTCAGTAAAGGCTCAGTCACGGATACATCTTACAGCCCGGCACATGCCGGGCTTTTTATAAACCGCTGCCCAAAAGGCACCTCCGTCACAGGGTATACAAAACAGATACCCCCTAAGCCTTTATTTTTAAATAACTAAACAAAGAAAACAAAAAGACGCCGAAATAACAAAAAAGACAATATAAAATAAAAATGTGCACAATCTGAAATTTATATTGTAGACAGTATTTTTTACAGGGTTTATCTTAGCGATATCTAATGTGTCCTGTCTGACTCATTAGTTAAGGAATACAACAATAAAAAATACAGGTGCAAAACAATGGCAAACAAAGACGACGCTGCGCACAGCGACCTGGTCTTCGGACTGGATGATAAACCCGGCTTTTCCGTTTCCACATTCGCCGCACTGCAACACGTGCTGGCCAGCTTTATCGGTATCATTACCCCAACCCTGATCGTCGGCGGTGTACTTGGGTTAGGCAGCGAAGTGCCTTATCTGGTCAGTATGGCGCTGATTGTTTCCGGCATCGGCACCTTCATTCAGGCACGGCGTATCGGCCCTGTCGGTTCAGGTTTGCTCTGTGTACAGGGCACCAGTTTTGCCTTTCTCAGCTCCATTCTGGCGGCCGGTTTCATCGTCAAAGGCAACGGTGGCGGGCCGGATGAAATCCTGTCCACAATCTTCGGTGTCTGCTTTCTGGCGGCCTTTGTGGAAATATTCCTCAGCCGTTTTATCGATAAGCTCAAGCGTGTCATTACCCCGGTGGTCACCGGCACCATCATTACTCTGATTGGCCTGTCGCTGATCAAGGTTTCCATGACCGACATTGCCGGCGGCTTCGGCGCACCGGACCTGGGTGCCCCGGTCAACCTGGCACTGGCCGGATTAGTACTGATCACCATCGTGATTTTTAACCGCTTTCAGATTCATATGCTGCGCCTGAGTGCAGTCATCATCGGGCTTTCGGTGGGATTCATCGTGGCCTGGTCGATCGGCAAAGTAGACTTCAGCAGCCTGAACGATGTCTCACTGATCGCCATTCCTGTTCCCTTCAAATACGGCTTCAGCTTTGATTTTGCAGCCTTTTTACCCATCGCGATCATTTACCTGATTACCGCATTGGAAACCACCGGTGACCTGACCGCCAACAGCATGGTATCCAAACAGCCGGTTAAAGGTCCGGTATACATCAACCGTATCAAAGGCGGTGTACTGGCCGATGGTGTTAACTCTGCCATTGCCTCGACCCTGAACAGCCTGCCGATGACCACCTTCAGCCAGAACAACGGTGTGATTCAGCTCACCGGGGTAGCCAGCCGTCACGTGGCGCTGTTCATCGCCGGCATTCTGGTGTTGCTTGGTCTGTTCCCTGTCATTGGTGGCGTGCTGCAGCAAATGCCTAAACCGGTACTGGGTGGCGCAACGCTGATTATGTTCGGCACCGTAGCGATGGCCGGGGTTAAGATCATTGCAGAAGCAGGATTAAACCGCCGTAATATGCTGATTACCGCGATCTCCATTGGCCTGGGTTTAGGCGTCGCATCCGTTCCGGAAGTACTGTCCGCCATGCCAAAGGAGCTGAAAAACATCATTGGCTCACCGCTGACCATCGGGGCGCTTTCCGCCATTATTCTGAACTTTATCCTGCCGCTGAAAACCGCTGAAAAAGTCACTGAAGAGCAGACGGAAACCGGCAATCTGCCCGCTGAAGATAAAACCGCCTGAGATAAGCCGGCACAACAGAGAGTAGCAATCTGCTAACAAAATCAGGCAAAATAGCCACCAATCCCCTGCCAGTTTAGTCTACAACCGGCAGGAGATGTGTATTACCGATGGGAATGCCTTTTCCCGTCTTCCAATGGCAGTCACACACGCCCAATCCCTGCCACATCAAAATTTCAGGCGCTATTCGCATGTATTTGTGAGACAAACTTCTAAGGAGATTATTTTGTCTGACGCCTCAAGAATCTGGATTAAGCATCCACTGGCAAGCCTAAATGCCAACTCTGCCGGCGGTATCGTCGTTCAGGGCACCACCATTGCGGAACTCATACCCGCCGGCGGCCAGCCCGCCGCACCGGTCGATGAGGTATTCGATGCCAGCCAGCATGTCATGCTGCCCGGGCTGATCAATGCCCACCATCATTTCTACCAGACCCTGACCCGTGCCTTTCCTGCCGCACTGAATAAATCCTTATTCAGCTGGCTGAAAAGCCTCTACCCGGTATGGGCAAAGCTTGGGGAGGAAATGATCGAAATTTCCACCCAGGTAGCACTGGCAGAGCTGCTGTTATCCGGCTGCACCACCGCCAGCGATCATCATTACCTGTTTCCCAAAGGGCTGGAAAACGCCATCGACATTCAGATGGCGCAAGCAACAAAACTGGGGGTACGGGTGCATCTGACCCGGGGCTCCATGAGTCTGGGTGAAGAAGACGGCGGCCTGCCGCCACAAACCACCGTCCAGACGGAAGATACCATTCTGGCGGACAGCGAGCGGCTGATTCAGCAATATCACCAGTCTGATGACGGTGCCATGAGCCGGGTTGCACTGGCCCCCTGCTCACCGTTCTCCGTCAGTGAAGACCTGATGAAAGCCAGTGCCGCACTGGCGGCTAAACACGATGTTCGCCTGCATACCCACCTGGCCGAAACCCACGACGAAACCGACTTCTGCATTCAGATGTTTGGCCTGCGTCCGGTGGATTATCTGGAAAAAGTCGGCTGGCTAACCGACCGGGTCTGGCTGGCCCACGGCATTCACTTCAATGATGCTGAGATCGCTCGTCTGGGGGCCGCTGGCACCGGTATCTGCCATTGCCCGTCATCCAATATGCTGCTGGCCTCCGGCCAGTGTCGCACACTGGAACTGGAAGCCGCCGGTAGCCCGGTGGGGCTGGGAGTAGACGGTTCAGCCTCGAATGACGGTTCCAATATGATTCAGGAAGTCCGTCAGGCATTCCTCCTACAGCGACTACGTTATCCTGCATCAGAAATAACCCACCAGAAAGCCATCAATTGGGCCACCGAAGGTTCAGCCCGCTGTTTAGGCCGGGATGATATCGGCACGCTGGAAGTAGGCAAACAGGCGGACTTCGGCCTGTATAAACTGGATGAGCTGCGCTTTGCAGGTGCCGGTGATCCACTGGCAGCACTGGTACTCTGCGGCGCCCAGCAGGCAGATCAGGTAATGGTTGCCGGCCAGTGGCGGGTCACCGACGGGCAGATTAACGGTCTGGACCTGAATGACCTGATCCATCGCCAGAAGCAGTTGGCACAGAAACTCGCCTCCCTGTAAAACGCAAAAAGCCAGCGGACAACCGCTGGCTTTTTCTTTCAGCACAGAAGGCTACGCAGCAACTTATGCTGCAATTTACGCCGCGATGATGCCGCCATCCTTACGCTGTACAACCATGGTGGTTGAACGGGGCTTACTGTTACCGCCAGCCGGGAAGTGCGAAGGCTTGTCTTTCTCGCCCGGATGCTGCACACCAATGAAGACTGTTCGCTGATCCGGGCTGAACGTCAGGCCTGTCAGCTCACAGGCGATCGGGCCAGTGGCGAAACGGCGCACTTCACCGGTTTCAGGATCAGCCACCAGCACCTGGTTATTTCCCATGCCAGCATAGGATTCAATATTAGAGTACTTACCGTCTGTCATGATCCACAGGCGCCCTGCCTGATCAAAGCCTAAGCCATCCGGGCTGTTGAACATGTTCTCATCGTTGATGTTGGCGGAACCGGCATAGAAGTCCTTGTGGATCGTCGGGTTACCCGCCACCAGAAACAGGTCCCAGTCGAAAGATGCCGCGGTGTTATCGCCACCGGCTTCACGCCAGCGAACAATCTGGCCATATTTGTTCTCTGCCCGCGGGTTAGGTCCACCGACCGGCTGACCGGGCTTAACGCCCCGCTCGGAGTTAT
>CAKZPE010000073.1 GCA_937138495.1 uncultured Oceanospirillaceae bacterium | reverse complement strand
AGAATGATTCGCGAAGGCTATCCGGAAGGTCATGCGACCTCATTGGTGGCTGTTTCTTCTGTGCTTGCCCTGATGATTCCGCCGAGTATTCCGATGATTGTTTTCGCAATCGCTACCCGGCAATCAGTGGCTAAAGTCTTTTTGGCGACGATGTTGCCGGGCATTCTGTTAGCGCTGGTGTACTGTGCACTGAATTTCTTTTTCCTGCGTAATAACACCAGTATCAAGGTTGCACCCAAATTACCTCTGGGTGAGGTCGGCCGGGAAATCTGGACCGCAGGTAAACGTGCCACACTGGCGATTATTATGCCATTTATCATTCTGGGCGGTATTTACAGCGGAGTGGCTACGCCTACCGAGGCCGGCGCTGTCGCGCTGGTGTATACCCTGTTTGTTGGCTTTGTTGTGTACCGCACGATGACGCTCCGTAATGTTTTCAACGCCAGTAAAGATGCTGCGATTCTGACCGGTTCAGTGATTATGGTGCTGTTCTTCCTGTTCATCATGAGCAGGGGCATGATACTGGCCCAGATACCGAATCAGTTTGCTGATTTATTACTGAGTATTTCAGATAACAAAATCGTCCTGCTGCTGATCATTAACCTGCTGCTTTTGCTGATGGGCATGATTGTTGACGATGTTTCCGGCGGGGTGCTGGCGGCGATTATTCTGATGCCTGTGGTGCAAAAGATAGGCGTCGATCCTATTCATTTTGCTGCTATCGTCGGGACTAATCTGGGACTGGGGAATATCTCTCCCCCTTGTGCACCGTTGCTGTATATGGCGGGCGGGGTGACCAAGCTATCGCTGGATAAGTATATCGGGCCAACGATGAAGTTCTTACTGCTGGGGCATTTACCTATGGTGTTTGTAGTGACCTTTATACCGGAGCTTAGTCTGTATCTGCCCAGTTTACTGGATGACTGATTAAGGAAGGGATACTGATGCCGGATCAGTCCGGCATCAGGTTAAAGGCACTTGGATAACCCTGGTTCTGTTTCAGGCCGTTACGCAGATGATCCAGCAGTAACGCGGCTGCCGGAGACAGGTTGTTCCGGTCGTAGTTAAAGCCAATGGTTACCTGGCCAAGCGCCGGCAGGTGCTCGAAACCATGCTCAGGCACCAGACTTTTTGGCATGGTATTTAAAGACAGAGCGCTGATACCCAGGCCCGCTTTAATCGCAGATTTAATGCCCAGCAGGCTGGATGAGCAATAGAGTACCCGCCATGGAATATTGGCTTTATTCAGTGCCTGGGTGATGTGTTGCCGGTAGATACAGCCCTTCGGATACAGCACCAGAGGGACGGGCTGATCCTGGGGTAAGCTGAAGGTTGGTCCGACGGCCCATGACAAGGGTTCAATAATGAAGTCATCTTTGGCGTATTCATGATTGGGATATTCATCCATGGTCATGACGAAGTCATAGGTGCCTTTTTTATATTCCTTACGCAGGTTAATGCTGACATCTGAGCGGACATCTAAGGTGACATCGGGGTAAGCCCTGGAGAACTTCGACAGCAATACCGGCAGAAAAGAGACTTCAAAGTCATTAGGGGTTCCCAGGCGAACGGAACCGCTCAGGCTGGGGGTGGATAAACGTGAACAGACGGTGTCGTTCATCTCCAGAATTTTACGGGCGTAGCTGTAAAGAATTTCACCTTCTTCTGTAAGTTTAAGGCCGCCTACGCGGTTAAAAAGTGCGACTTCGAGCATTTCTTCCAGACGTTTTATTTGCAGGCTGATCGCAGGCTGAGAGCGTCCCAGCAGGTCTCCCGCCTGGGTGAAACCCCCGAGATCATTAATGGTGGTAAATGTGCGTAGCAGATCCATTGGAAGGTTTTTCATAGCAGTATTACCGATGTTTTCAGTGTGAAAGAGGCGAGCGCCGTTACCGGAACATAGCCTAGTTTAAATAAGCAAAGCAAATGAATATTTATTTATGATTTGAATTGTAAATGGTTTCTGCTTTATCAGAGATCAGCTTACTGTTTCCGGCAGGAGGAAATGTATGAAAGTTGAGCATAATCCGGCGGGTGTCTGGAAAGAACGCCTACAGGTGAAAGGGCCGGTCAGGGTAGGGTTTATTCTGCTGGAACATTTTAGCCTGCCAGCTTTCACTGCTGCATATGATGCCCTGGTAACCGCTAATCTGGTGAGCCACACCGATGATTCCAGCGAGTGCGTGCAGCGCTATGAACTGCAAAGCTATGGCGTACATCAGCAGCAGGTGTTGAGTGATCTGGGCATTGAAATCAGTACTGTAGATCAGTTATCTGTTCTCAACAGTCAGTTGCCGGACGTGTTAATTGTATGCGGCGGTTTTCGGTGTGAACTCAGTGAAAACAGGCACTTATCTGCCGTGTTAAAGCGGGCGGTTAAGCAAGGTGTTATTTTAGGCGGCATCTGGAATGGGGCGATAAGCCTGGCGCATGCCGGGGTCTTGCAGGAAACCGGTTGTGCGTTGCATCCGCAGAATCATGCACTGATGCGCGAAAAGTATCCGCTGATACAGTTAACAGATAAGAGTTTTCAGTTCGAAAACAGGATTCTGACCTGTGCTGGCGGAGCCAGCGCTCTGGACATGATGTTGAAGCTTGTTACGCATTTACAGGGGGATGCAATCACAAGGGCGGTCAGGGAAATTCTCAGCTGTGACCGTTTTGCCGAAACCTCTGGCCGGGTAACGCAGAATGGCATCAGACTTGCCGACTGTAATGATTATCCGGATGCGCTGCGGACGATGATTCAGCTGATGCAGGGGAATATCGAAGAGCCTCTGACGGTAGATGAGTTGGCTGCTCTGGCCGGCCTGTCCCGACGAAAGACTGAGCGTTTGTTCCAGCATCACCTTGATGTTTCACCATCCCGCTATTACATGCAATTGCGCATTAAATATGCCAGATCTTTGCTGCTGCAAAGCAGGGCATCCGTGACAGATATCGCGGTCGCCAGCGGTTTTGTGTCTTCCAGTCATTTCAGTAATTGCTTCAAGGGATTTTTTGGCCTTTCGCCCACGGATTTCCGTGAACAGCAATTACAGGCGTCTGTGTAGTTTTCAGCGCTACCGGTACAGTTCTTCCGGGCTGTATCTGAGCTCCAGCGGTTGCCGCTGCTTGCGGGTGAGGCCTTTAACGACCAGCCCGTAAGAGCGGTCGATCATACGCCGGACTTCGCCTTCGGGTATGCTGCCGTCGAGGATAACCGTATTCCAGTGGCGTTTGTTCATGTGATAGCCCGCTTTTACGGCGGGAAAAATGTCCCGTAGCATCTGCGCTTCATCCGGATCGCATTTAAGGTTCATATGGGGGGCTGCTGAGCCGTCATCGGCTTTATCCATCGACAGCGTTGCATACATTTTTCCACAGACTTTGAAAACAGCAACATGGGGATAAAACGGGAAATCCTCTGCCGCTTCGGGACGGCTGAGTAAATAATCGCGGGTTGCGTTGTAATCCATCATGCCTGAGCTCCTTAAATGTTGTGTCAATATTAGCGCAGGACTGTAGCAACTGAACAGTCTGCCGTTAACGGGCAAAAAAATGTCTGTTGCTGGTTGTCATACCGGTTGTCGGATAGTTGCATATTTATGCCGTATTTCCCTTATGTGCGCAGGGTTTTTAAAGGTATTTTCTTTGCTTTTTGTGACCTCTCTAAACGCTTAAGCGACACGTCTCCTGTGGCGTCTTGCTTTGCTATTATTATTGAGGTATCTAGAAACCTGTCAGCCCGGAGGTGCGGCTGGCAAAAACGTTCTATGGCCTGGTGCCGTTTTAATGCTGTGCTACAAGAGATAATTATAATGAAAATCGATGACGCAATGATCGCTGAATCCGACGGTGAACTGAAATCCGATGAGCAGTTGATTGCAGAGGCGGAAATGACACCCTGCATGGGCGTATGTGTCGCCGACGGTGATACCGGCTGGTGTTTTGGTTGCGGTCGTACACAAGTTGAAATTGATGACTGGCAGATGTTCGATGCCACCGCCAAATCCACACTTGAAACTGAGCTGAAAGGCCGGGTAAATGAGTTGCTGGAACGGCGTAAGGCTGAACGTGCTGCCGGTGGTGCCAGTGGGCGCCGTGGCCGTAACCGCCGTCTAAAAGTATAAGCGTTCACGTTTAATTCTTTCGGTCACGATATTTTCTTTGGCAGTGATGCGTGCCAGGGCATCACTGTGTTAAATCCATTTTGCTTGATTCCAGTATTGTCACCGCCGTTTTCAGACGGTGCTGAGGTGCTTCGGACGGACTATTTTCTCAGGGGTAAACTATGGCGTTTCGTTTAGGTATTGATACCGGTGGTACGTATACCGATGCGGTCATCATGAATGATCAGAATAAAATTATGGCGACGTTTAAAAGTCTGACCACCCGACATGATCTGACCATTGGTATCGGTAATGCTTTGTCCGGCCTGCCAAAAGAGTATCTGACAGACGTTACCCTGATCGCCCTGTCAACGACCCTGACGACTAACTCAGTGGTGGAGGGGCACGGGGCACCTGTATGTGTGATGTTGCCCGGCTATACCCAGAGTCAGGTGGATAAAAGTGGTCTGATGGATATGGTCAGCGACGATGCTGCTCTGCTGATGGCCGGTGGTCACGGGGCAACCGGTGATGAAGCTGAGCCGCTGGATCTTGAAGCGGCGCGGGAATTTATACTGGCGCAGCGGGATAAGGTGTCTGCGTTTGCCATTTCCAGCATGTTCGGTACCCGTAACGCCAGCCATGAGATTCAGTTACGGGATCTGGTGAATGAATTATCCGGTAAGCCTGTGGCCTGTGGTCATGAGCTTGCCAGCAGCCTTGGAGCGCCCCAGCGGGCATTAACCGCCGTGCTGAATGCCCGAATGGTGCCTTATATTCAGAAACTGATTACGGCGCTGAAACAGATTGTCGGTGAGCATGAGATTGATGCGCCCCTGATGATTGTGAAAGGGGACGGTTCACTGGTAAATACCCAGACGGCGCTGCTGCAACCGGTGGCGACTGTACTTTCCGGGCCTGCGGCCAGTGTGGTTGGGGCCTGTGCCCTGAGTGGCCTGAAGAACGCTGTCGTGGCGGACATGGGGGGCACAACCACCGATATCGCGATTGTCACCGACGGTAAGCCTGAGCTGTGCTCCGACGGTGCCCGTGTCGGTGACTGGCAGCCAATGGTTGAGGCTGTCCGTATTTATGCTATCGGTCTGGGGGGCGACAGTGAAGTGGCCTTCAGTACCAGTGAAGGCTTTGCGATTGGCCCGCGCAGAGTGGTGCCTATGTGTCTGCTGGGCAAACAATATCCCTGGGTGAAAGAACGTTTGTTACACCAGCATAATGCGTATCCGAATGCCCGGAATAACCGCTTTGTCATGCGCCTTGAAAGTAATGAAGAGATGCTGGCGAATCTGACACCGGATGAGGCCTACGCGTGGGAACGTTTGGGTGAAGGGCCAATTGAGCTGGATGCGGCGGTGGAAGAAAACCGTCATCTGGCCCGTGCGCTGGCACGTTTACAGCGGGCAGGTCTGGCGATCTACAGTGGCTTCACGCCGTCTGATGCCTCTCATGTGCTGGGTCTGAGTGATCACTGGTGTAAAGAGACCGCTGAAATTGCCGCCAAGATCTGGGCAAAACAGTTGCGTAACCTCTATGGCATGGGGACATGGCCACCGGGAGATGCCGTCTCTCCGTGTCAGGAAGTCTATGAGCTGGTGATTAAGAAGATCAGCCACGTGCTGATTGAGTCAGGTTTGCATCAGACCGGTAAAATGAGCGGTGCCAAGGCGAAAAGTCTGGCCGGCTTGCTGGCTGATCTGGTACTGGACGGCAATAAAGAAGAATCCAGTAATCCACTGTTCAAAGTGGATTTTGCCAGCGGCTATCCGCTGGTGGCGGTGGGCGCACCTGCGGCCAGTTACTATCCAAGTGTCGCGAAGAAGATCGGTCTGGATCTGCATCTGCCGGAGCATGGTGATGTGGCGAACGCGGTGGGTGCTGTGATGGGCTCTGTGGTACAGCGTGCCCATGTGACCATTTCTCAGCCGACGTTCGGGGTGTTCTGTCTGTACCATCAGGGTGAGCCAAAACGCTTCAGTGATCTGGATAAAGCGGTTACCTGTGCGGAAGAACTGGTGACTGATCTGGCGACCCGTCTTGCCCAGGAAGCCGGTGCTGAATCCATCGAGATTTCCCTGAGCCGCAGTGATAACCATATTAAGCATGATATTGATGGCGAGCTGTTTCTGGACTGTGAGATAACGGCCACAGCCAGCGGCCGTCCTGACTGTAATGTGCTGAACCTGCCGGAAGCACCGGAGGCCTGCAGCGCATAAATTCATCCGGCGTGAAGGCCGGCGGAGGTGCGTATGTCCGATCTGCAACAAAGGGTTGCTGAGCTGGGGTTGAAAATACTGGGGGTGCTGGAGGTCGATGAAGAAGAGCGACTGCCGGCATTACCGGATGGAGAGACCGCGCGGCAGTTATTACTGATCGGCAATGCCGGCCCTGAAATGTGGCCGGTATTCAGTGTCTCGGCTGAATATGCCGATGGCACTGACAATCCGCTGGACCGCTGGAGCCAGCGGGTAGCAGAACAGCTGTCCGGTGAGTTTGCTGTTACGCCGTTATTTCCTTTCGGAGGGCCACCTCACTGGCCGTTTGTCAGTTGGGCAAAGCGTGCCCGTGCCTGCCACAGTTCCCCGCTGGGAATGGCTTTACATCCCCGCTATGGCCTCTGGCATGCCTATCGCTTCGCATTGCTGACCGATGCGCTGCCTGAGTTAGCTGAGCACCTCTCAGAGACGGTTAATGACTCTGCTGCTGACTGCGTCGACTGCTCCCAGCCCTGTCTGTCTGCCTGTCCGGTTGATGCGTTTACCGGCCAGCAATATCTCTATAAAACCTGTGCGGAATTTCTGGCCAGTGAGCCGAATCATCACTGTAATCACTTCGGCTGTGCCGCCCGCCGGGCTTGCCCGGTAGGTGAAGAATATCTCTATCCGGCGGCCCAGGCGGCTTTTCATACGGAAGTCTTTGTACGGGTCAATACAGACTGATCTGTTTTCAGGTCGCAACTGACTATCTCCGGATTCGCATCAGGAACAGATGGGATGATAGCTGGCCAGTATTCTGATGGTATGACGGGTGATTTAGGGAGGAAGGGCAGTGAGCTATCTGTTATACAGCGCGCCGGACAGCGCGAATCTTGTTATTCAAATGATTCTGGAGCAGCTCGACGCATCTTATGAGTTGTGTTGGCTGAACAGGGGGCAGGGCGAACATCGCACCGACCGTTATCTGGAACTGAATCCACAGGGGCTGATTCCCACGCTGGTGGACGGTGAACATGCTGTATTTGAAACGGCCGCAATTGCACTGTACCTGGGCCAAAAGCACGGAAAACTGGTACCTGCTTCAGAGAATCCTGAGGCTTTCTCGCATTGCTTACAGTGGATGTTTTACCTTTCCAATACGCTGCATGCTGACCTGAAAGTGCAGTTTTATTCAGACCGCTATTGCCCGGATGATGCGTCTTCTGATGCTTTTCTGGATAAGATCAGAGCGCGGGTGTTCGGCCACTTCTCATTACTGAATGCCCATTTACAAAAACAGTCTCCTGAGGGCTGGTTTCTGGGGAGTGAATTGTCGGTCTGTGATTTTTATCTGGCCGGACTGGCACGCTGGGCGGCGCTCTATCCACAGGGGTTGGCGATTGATCCTGAACAGCTGCTGATGCTGCCGGCGCTGAATGATTTTCTTGTCCGTATGGAGCAGCTTCCGGCGGTCTCCCGGAGCATTGCTGATCAGTCCGTGTTTGGTGGTTTATTACGTTATCCGGATCCGCCGGATCTGCCACCAGCGATGGTTGTCGGATAGGGCCTCCGGCAGAACCTGCCAGGGAGGGCAGGTTAGCAAAAATGCGAAAAAGGCAGTGGGAAAACAGTTGTTTGGATGTGATCACAAAACCGTTAGGGTAGTCGGTTGCAGATCATAAAGTGTCGCTTTTACGCTGCTTTATTTCGTGCATTTTTTGCTCAAAAATGGGTACGACTTTTTGTGTCGCTTTCCAGTAACTTTGTGTCGCGAAAATATTAGCAGCAGCCCAGCTGTGAACCTACTCTTAGCCCTTATATTGCCGACTGATTTGCCTGTTTGAGTCACATGGCTGTTTGCGAAGGTCGTTTTATGACACGAAAAAGCGTTTTTCTTGTCAGGATGCTACGCAGAAAATGTTACAAAATCGGGTCTTGGTCTTATCCTGAATGACAGGGTTAGCTGAATCAGTTCACAGTACAGGAGCACCTGGCTCAGTACTGGGCAAAATGAATATATAAATTCAGGCCTCAGAGAAGGTCTGATACATACTAAAAAACTAAAATGTTATTGGGGTTAGCTGAATGTCTGAAGAATATTACGATGATGAAGAACTTGATCTGTCCACGCTGCCCGATGATGAGCTGGTAGAACAGTGTCACGATGACCTGTACAACGGTCTGATGGAAGAAGTTGTTGAAGCAACTGAAATCTTCCTGGAGCGTGGCTGGAGCCCTGACCGCGTGCTGAACGAAGCACTGGTTGGCGGTATGACTATCGTCGGCGTTGACTTCCGTGACGGCATTCTGTTCGTACCTGAAGTACTGTCTGCAGCAAACGCAATGAAGGGCGGCATGGCTATCCTGCGTCCTCTGCTGGCTGAAACCGGTGCTGAGTCTGTGGGTAAAATGGTTATCGGTACCGTTAAGGGCGATATCCACGATATCGGTAAGAACCTGGTAGCGATGATGATGGAAGGTGCCGGTTTTGAAGTGATCGATATCGGTATCAACATCCCGGTTGAAGATTACCTGGCCGCTCTGGAAGAGCACAAGCCGGATATCCTGGGTATGTCTGCACTGCTGACCACTACCATGCCTTACATGAAGGTCGTTATCGACACCATGAAAGAGAAAGGTATCCGTGACGACTACATCGTACTGGTAGGTGGCGCGCCACTGAACCAGGAATTCGGCGATGCAGTTGGTGCATGTGGTTACTGCCGTGACGCAGCGGTTGCTGTTGATATGGCTAAAGAGATGGTTGCGGCTAAGCGCGCAGCATAATCTCTGTGAAGTAAGAAACTGCCGGAGGGCTTTGCGATGCGGACGAGAAGGACCAGTCGTAGGCCAGCGAGACGGGCTAACCGGGTTGATGATTTTACCAGTTCATTTGAAAAGGTAATTGAAACCAGCGCCAACCAGCCAGACGCACCGGCAGTTGTTATTACCTGTTCCGCCCTGCTGAGGGAAATCACCATGATTTCCAAAGCAAATGGCTGGGAACATCTGCAACCCCAGTGTATTACGGCGGAGTTGCATAACTACCCCGAGCAGATTACCGGGGCAGTTAAACACCTGATCGATATTGCCAAGTCAAAGGATCAGGAGATCTTCGTTGCTTATGGTGACTGTGGTACCGGCGGACAGCTGGATGCCATGCTGGAAGCAGAAGGGGTTGAACGGGTGCCGGGAAGTCATTGCTACGAGTTCTTCAGTGGCGGTGAAGTCTTTGAGCAATTTAATGAAGCGGAACTGGGTACGTTTTACCTGACCGACTTTCTGACCCGTCATTTTGATCGGTTAGTGATCCGTGGCATGGGGCTTGAAGATAAGCCTGAGCTAATGCCCATGTACTTCGGACACTACAAAAAACTCCTCTATATTGCCCAGACAAATGATCCTAAGTTGCAGGAGCTGGCTCAGCAGGCTGCTGAAAAGCTGGGTTTAGAATACGAATACTATTATGGCGGCACCGGTGTTCTGGGTGACGCACTGCTAAGCTTTAACCAGCGTATCGCGGTTGAGCTGAAAGATTAACTGTCAGGTTCCGTATGTGGGTCTGGCTGGCGGGTTCTCACTGAACCGGCTGAATGGCAGGTGGCCAAAAGCTGTTTGCTTCTCGTGTAAATGATGCCGCCGTTGCGGTTTTACAAATAACTGTCGGACATTTTTTTGATGGCGAGGCGCCCGGATCCGGCAGTGTATAAATTATCCCAGGAGATATTTGCAAGATGACCGATACTATTATCAGTTCCGCTACCCGAGAAGCCGTCATCGGTTTCGAGCGCCCGTTCACCATCATCGGTGAGCGCATCAACCCGACCGGTCGTAAAGTCCTGGCTGCGGAAATGAAAGAAGGTGATTACAGCCGTGTAGAAGCTGATGCGAAAGCTCAGATCGCTGCCGGTGCTCACATTCTGGATGTGAACGCAGGTATCCCTCTGGCAGACGAGCCGCGTATCCTGGCTGAAGTTATCCAGCTGATTCAGGGCTTCACTGACATGCCACTGTGTATCGACTCTTCAATCGTTGAAGCACTGGAAGCCGGCCTGAACGTTTACCAGGGTAAAGCGCTGGTTAACTCTGTAACCGGTGAAGACGAGCAGATGGAGCGTGTACTGCCGCTGGTTAAGAAGCACGGTGCTGCTGTTGTTGCTATCTCTAACGATGAAACCGGTATCTCCCAGGATCCGGACGTACGTTTCGAAGTGGCTAAGAAGATCGTTGAGCGTGCAGCGGATTACGGTATCCCTGCCTGCGACGTAGTGGTTGACCCGCTGGTAATGCCAATCGGTGCAATCAACTCTTCAGGTGTTCAGGTATTTAAACTGATTCACCGTCTGCGTACTGAGCTGAAAGTGAACACTACCTGTGGTGCGTCTAACATTTCTTTCGGCCTGCCAAACCGTAACGGTGTAAACGGTGCGTTCCTGTCTATGGCTATCCAGGCGGGTATGACCTCTGCGATTGCTAACCCAATGCATGACGAGATCATCGCCTCTACTCTGGGTGCCGACGTAATGATGGGCCGTGACCCGGATTGCGCAAACTGGATCAAGCGTTTCCGCGAAGCACCTGCTGAAGGTGAAGGTCGTGGTCGTCGTGCCGGTGGTCGTCGTCGCCGTGCCTAATGTAGAGAAGACCGCTGAGATGGCGACGGTAGTATTTACCCCTACCGGGCTGCGCGGCGAGTTTCCTACCGGGACTTCAATCCTCCAGGCTGCTCAGCAGCTTGGGGTTGATCTGGAGTCAAGCTGTGGCGGCCGTGGTATCTGCGGCCGCTGTCAGATTCAACAGAGTGTCGGCGAGTTTTCCAAGCACGGCATCTCTTCTTTGGCGGAAAATATTACCCCGCCATCTCAGGTTGAAACCGAGAAACGAAAGTTCCAGAAGATGCTGCTGAAAGGCCGTCGTCTGGGGTGTTCGGCACAGATTCTTGGCGATATGGTTATTGATGTACCATCTGAGAGCCAGATGCACCAACAGCATATCGTAAAAGAAGCCGCCAACATCGACATTCGTCTCGATCCGGCAGTGAAGCTTTATACCCTGACTGTTACTCCTCCGAACATGCACGAACCTGCTTCTGATCTGCGCCGTTTGCAGCAGGGCCTGTTCGAACAGTTCGATGTTCCTCATGCCAATGCTGAACTGGCTGTGATTCAGCAGCTGCAACCTGCTCTGGAAAGCGAAACCCGTGAAATCACCGTGGCGGTTCACCATCACGATGATGAACAGGCGGATATTATCGCTGTCTGGAAAGGTAAGAAAGACAAGATTTATGGCCTGGCTGTTGACCTGGGCTCCACCACTGTGGCGGCGCACATGTGCGATATGACCACCGGTGATGTGGTGTCTTCAGCGTCGGTAATGAACCCTCAGATTCGCTTCGGCGAAGACCTGATGAGCCGGGTTTCTTACGTGATGATGAATGAAGGTGGTGATAAAGACATGTGCCGTGTGGTACGTGAAGCTTTATCCGAACTGGCAGCGCAGGCGGCGAAGCGTGCCGGCGTACCGGTGGAAGATCTGCTGGAAATTACCATCGTCTGTAACCCGATTATGCATCATCTGCTGCTGGGCATTGATCCGACTCCGTTAGGATCTGCGCCATTCGCGTTGGCTACTGACTGGGCGGTTTCCCTTAAAGCGGCTGAGCTGGATCTGGAAATGCATCCGCAGGCGCGGGCCTTTATCCTGCCGTGTATTGCCGGTCACATTGGCGCTGATACCGCCGGTGTTATTCTGGCAGAACGTCCGGATATGGTTGATGAAGTCACTCTGCTGGTAGACGTAGGCACCAATGCTGAAATCGTACTGGGCAACAAAGACCGTCTGTTAGCGGCTTCAAGCCCGACGGGGCCGGCCTTTGAAGGTGCACAGATCAGCTGTGGTCAGCGTGCGGCATCCGGTGCAATTGAGCGGGTACGTATCGATCCTGAAACCCTGGAACCGCGTTTCCGGGTAATCGGCAGTGAACTGTGGTCCGATGAAGAAGGTTTTGCTGAGAGCGTCGCGAAAACCGGGGTTACCGGTATCTGTGGCTCAGGCATCATCGAAGTCATCGCGGAGATGTTCCTGGCGGGCATTCTGGACGTTAACGGTGTCGTTGATCCTGCCATGGCTGAAAAGTCATCCCGGGTCATTCCTGAAGGCCGTACCTATTCGTATGTACTGTTTGAAGGCGAGAAGACTCTGGCGATTACGCAGAATGATGTGCGGGCAATTCAGCTGGCGAAAGCGGCGCTGTATGCCGGTATCCGTCTGCTGATGGATCACTTCGGTGTGAAAACGGTTGATAAGATCGGCCTGGCCGGTGCCTTCGGCTCTCACATTGATGTTAAGTACGCCATGATCCTGGGCCTGATCCCTGACTGTGATCTGGAAAATGTTGGCCCGATCGGTAACGCAGCCGGTACCGGTGCGCGCATTGCGCTGCTGGACCGCTTTAAGCGTGATGAAATCGAACGGGTACTGCGTCGTGTCGAGAAAATCGAAACAGCGCTGGAAGCTAAATTCCAGGATCACTTCGTTGCAGCCATGGCATTGCCACACGGCAGCGATGATTTTGCCGAGCTGAGCAAGGCAGTTAACCTGCCTGAACGTAAGGTGGTTGATACCCAGGCGGGAGGCGGGCGTACCCGCGGCCGTCGTCGGGCTAAACCCCGGCCGGCAGCTGAAGCTGAGTGATCATACAGATAGTAAGTCTGTAACAGAAAACGCCGTCCGTTAAGACGGCGTTTTTTTTTGCCTGGCAGTGAAAAGGTGTTTGTCTGTAAGTGATTCTGACCTTGTGGTCCAGAAGGACTATTTGTATTCTGGAATACATTTTATTGTTGATAATTCATCAATGTTTATAAGGAGATTCTGTGTCCAAGTGGATGAAGTATTTGCCATTGATCTTCAGTGGAATGGTGGGGACTAGTCTGGCGGATGGTTATCCTCAGGCTTCGTTGGAAAGTCTTAGGCAAGACATTACTGAGGGAGTACAGTTTTCCCTGGATGGTTTCCCTCGGGGGATGCTTGTGCGGCTGGATTGGGCGGGGACTTATCCTATGATTTTACACCGGACGGAGGAGGATCTGCGTAATCTGCGGGAAGCTGATTTAGCATTGTTTGCCGATTACCAGGACCTCTGGTCAGAGGATTCCATTGATAACAGTTTTTTTTCATATGAGACGGTGTTACGTGCCAGATTGTATAAGAAGGGATTGGCACAGGCGAAATTGAATGGCTTTCGCTCGGTGGATGATAACTATCTGGTAATTTCAGGGGTTAGCCCACTAACAGGCTGTAGCTTATTGTATAAAACCGGTAGCGAGCCAGCAGGAGCGATTTTTACGGATCCATGTTCATCTACATATTTTGATGCGGCCGGACGGGTGTTGAAAGGGGCTTTGGGAGGGCTTTTGGAAGCGGACCTTAAACGAAAGGCGAAATATAACCTGAGAGTCCTGCCTCATACAGTAACGGAAGACAATATTATCTTGCTGGGGGAGCTTGATCCTGATGAGCTGCCGGAAATTAAGCCGAACCTTCAGTCTTCATATGCCCAATCTACCGGGTTCCGACAGTTGGCTATAGCTGCGGGTTTTAATGATGTCGATAAGGTAAGAACCTTGTTAAAACTCGGTATCAATCCTAACAGGCGGTCCGGAGAGCAAGAACCGCTGTACAATGCAATTTTAGGTGGTTCTACAGAGCTGGTACACATGTTGTTGGAAGCGGGAGCCAGACCAGGTGGTGAATATATTAAAGATACGGCTGAAGCAACTGGGCGGGAGGATGTGTTGAAGTTGTTGGAAGCGTATACCTTATAGTGATGTGTTGAGCCGATGTTCTCCGATTGTTTTTATTGAAAAAGCGGAAATCTGTCGCCGAGGTTTTAGATGCTGGTGGTGTCTTAAACTGAGTGGATATGCAGAAAACGCCGTCCGTTAAGACGGCGTCTTTTTTGGGCTGTTATAAAGTGATGCATTCCGTAATGTGCTTACGGATGTAAGGTTTACGCTGATAAAGCACCGTTGATGTAACTGTGTAGAACTATGAATAAGAGGGATTACATGAGATTTCGGATAAGCTTTCTGGTGGGGGTTCTGATACTTGCACTGAGCGGCTGTAGCAGGGGAGAGAGTTCGATGGAGGTGACGGCCAGTGCATACACCTCCAGTGTGGGGGAAACCGACGACACGCCCTCTCTGGCTGCCTGGGGGGATACATTGAAACCGGGTATGAAAGCCATTGCTGTCTCCCGGGATTTAATTGCGGCGGGGCTGACCCACAATACTATAGTCAGAATTGAAGGCTTTGAGGGTGAGTATCGGGTGTTGGATAAAATGAACCGGCGCTGGGAAAAGAAAATCGATATTTACATGGGTAATGACAGGAAAAAAGCCCTGCAATGGGGTAAACAAAAAGTCATGATTTACTGGCAGGATGCTGAATAAGCAGGGGTGGAGTGGCAGAAAAGGGGTGGCAGAAAAGAGCTGGACGTCCTGTCCGGCAGATCATAATCCGTTGAAATGAGTTACTTGCTGTTGCTGGCCTGTTTCAGATGGCGTTCGCCGCGCGGCGGGATGCCGAAGAAATCACGGTAGCATTTACTGAAGTGCGGTGCGGAAACAAAGCCGCAAGCCAGGGATACATCCACGATAGATTTATCCGTTTGCAGTAACAGGCGACGGGCGCAGTTCAGGCGCAGGTCCATGTAGTAGCGGGTCGGGACACAGTTGAGATGCTTCTGGAAAAGACGCTCCAGCTGTCGGCGGGAGATGCCCACCAGCTTGGCCAGTTCATCAACGCTCATCGGTTCTTCGATGTTCGCTTCCATCAGCGTCACGGCTTCAATCAGTTTAGGCTGACCGGATCCCAGGTGTGCCTGTAATGGCGTACGCTGGCGGTCATGGCGGCCACGGATGCGGTCACACATAAACTGCTCTGAAATATTCGCAGACAGCTTGCTGCCCTGCGAGTCGGCAATCAGTTTCAGCATCATGTCCATCGGCGCGCTGCCGCCGGCGCAGGTAAAGCGGTCGCGGTCTATTTCGTAGAGTTCGTCGCTGATCTGCATCTGCTGGAATTCTTCCCGCATACTGGCGATATTTTCCCAGTGTACGGTGCCACGGTAGCCATCCATCAGGCCGGAGCGTGCCAGCAGGTATGTGCCGGTACAGAGACCGCCCAGAATCACTTTCTTACGGGCCAGATTGTGCAGAACCTTTTGTATATCAGTGTTATATACACCGTTTACATCGACCCCTGAACAGACAAAAACGATGTCCAGCTCAGGAATGTTATTGAAGCCGCAGTCGGCTGCCAGCATCAGGTCGTTACTGGCCGGTTCCGGATTGCCATCGGCGGTGATAATGGTCCAGGTAAACAGGTTTTTACCCAGCAGGCGGTTAGCCATACGTAAGGGTTCGATTGCAGAACTGATAGCAATCATTGAATATTTAGATACCAACAAGAAGCCGAAACGAGTCAGTGTGTCGGGGTATTGTTCAGATGTCATGCGTGCCTCTCTAACCGAACAAGTCAAATTGTTGCTATTCCCCAGTATGGCTTAAAAAGCCACATTTTGTTTTATTTGGTATGTGGGCTGGGGAAGGCGGTGCGCTAGTATTATCTTTTGTTACACCCTTGTCGACGGGGTGGCGCGTTTAGGCAAGTTAACTATGGTTTAGCGGTCAGATGCAACTAAAAACGACATGCAGGGGATAAGACTTTTTGATGACGCTATGAGAAAAACTGCAGATAGCCCGTTGTTTCGTCACCGCCAATAAAAACGCCGCGCAGGTCAGTGACCGGCGCGGCGTTGGCAACAACAGATAAAGTCTGATGCCTTAGATATTAGAGTCCGGGAATTCAGCCTTACGGCGTTCCATGTAGTCAATCAGTGCCTGATCGACTGCAGGATCAATTTCCGGTGGCTGGTATTCAGACAGCTGCTTCTTCCAGTAAGCGTTTGCACGCTGTTCCATTGTTTTAGAGCCTTCAGATTCCCACTGCTCGAAGCTGTTGTTATCGGTCAGCGGTGACAGGTAGAACGCTGTCTTGAAGTTTGCCTGAGTGTGCGCGCAGCCCAGGAAGTGGTTACCCGGACCTACTTCACGGATAGCGTCCAGCGCCTGGCCGTTTTCAGACAGGTCCACACCTTTCAGCAGGGTGCACATCATGCCAGCCTGGTCGGCATCCATCACAAATTTCTCGTAACCCATTGCCAGGCCGCCTTCCAGCCAGCCAGCAGTGTGCAGTGCAAAGTTAACACCGGCCAGTGTTGTTGGTACCAGGGTGTTAGCTGCTTCGGAAGCTGCCTGAGCATCTGGGATCTTGGAACCGCAGAAACCGCCGCCTGAACGGAATGGGACACCCAGACGGCGTGCCAGGTTAGCCATAATGTACAGTACCAGTGCAGGCTCCGGTGTACCGAAGGTCGGCGCACCTGACTGCATGGAGATGGAGCTTGCGAAGCTGCCCATAACAACCGGTGCACCCGGTGCTACCAGCTGTACGAAAGCCATACCGGCCATTGCTTCAGCCAGAGTCTGTGTAGCAGTACCGGCAACGGTTACCGGAGACATTGCACCTGCCAGGATGAACGGTGTTACCACACATGCCTGGTTGTTGCGGGCGTATACTTTAGCCGCACCCAGCATGGTGTCATCGAAGGTCATCGGTGAGTTAGCGTTAATCAGGCTGGTCATGAAAGTCTTTGGCTTGCCGTTTTCATCATAGAAATCGTCGCCAAACAGAATCTTACACATATCAACACTGTCCTGAGCACGTTCAGGGGCTGTTACAGATCCCATGAATGGCTTGTCGGAGTATTTCATGTGCGTGTACAGCATGTCGAAGTGACGCTTGTTTACCGGCAGGTCAACAGGCTCACAGATAGTACCGCCGGACAGGTGCAGGCTGGGTGCCATGTAGGCCAGCTTTACGAAGTTCTGGAAATCTTCGATGGTCGCATAACGGCGGCCTTTGTCCATGTCGTAAACGAACGGAGAACCGTAAGCCGGTACGAATGCAGTGTTCTTACCGCCAACTACAACGTTACGGGCAGGGTTACGTGCGTGGTGAACGTATTCGCTAGGTGCAGATGCCTGAATGATTGAGCGACACATGCCACGTGGGAATTTAACCAGCTCACCTTCAACAGTCGCACCGGCATCACGCCAGATCTGCAGCGCTTCTTCGTCATCACGGAATTCAATACCCACTTCTTCCAGGATGGTTTCAGCATTGGCTTCGATCAGCGCCAGGCCTTCTTCATCCAGCACTTCGTAGTAAGGAATGTTACGGGTGATGTACGGTACGATCTCTGCCGGAGCACCTCCTGCAGCACGACGACCCGCACGGCCTCCACCACGACGACTTTTACGTGCTTTAACTGGGCCTTCTGAATCGCTCATGTATTTACTCCAAATTCGGATTATGCTGGATTACGTGGGCTGACATGCTTTCGCCGTGCAGGCATATATGACGCATTAAGACGGGGTATGTCAGCTCTCTGGAAATTTCATATCGTAAGCGGGAGTATGGTTTGCGGCCCGGTTACGGGCTGACCTGATCGCGACATGCTCGTGTTTGAGCGCGTCATTGTCTATCCCACAGACGACCAGGAGTAGCACAATTACGAAAAAAAACGACCGGTCAAAGGCCTGATTTTTGTAGGGATTAGCGCATTTCAGGCAAGCGTGTCGTTTTTGTGCAGTTGCTTATATCAGTACTTCAGCGGTGAGTTTCAGGCCGACAATAAACAGGAAAACATAACACAGCCGGTAGAAGAGCGTTGCATCCAGCACATGATGCAGTCTGGCTCCCAGTCTGACACCGGCAATGGCTAATGGCATCAGCACCAGCGAGGTCAGTAAATTGCTGCCGGTGAAGAGCCCGAGCAATGTATATGGAATCAGTTTCAGGCCGTTTACACAGGCAAAGAAGATAATACTGGTGGTTACAAATACGGTTTTATCCAGCCGCTGTGGCAGCAGATAAAAACTCAGGGGCGGCCCGCCGGCATGAATACTGAAGCTGGTGAAACCGGCAAGGGTGCCCCAGAACGTACCGCGGCCAATGTGCGGTTCGCGTGGGGCCGGAACCTGTTTGCGCAGTTCTTGCAGAACGGCATTGCCGCAAAACAGCAGCGACGTGATGCCAATAATCAGCTTCAGATGGTTTTCACTCAAATGCTGGAACGTCAGGGCGCCGATAGCGATGCCCAGCGTTGCCGCCGGCAACAGAATTTGCAGGTTGCGTTTGTCGAAGTGTTGTCGGAATCGCCACAGGGCCTGCATGTCCATGGCAAACAGAATCGGCAGCATGATGGCAGCTGCCACCGGTGAAGCGACCACAAGTGTCAGCATGGGCACGGCAATCATACCCAGTGAACCGCCAAAACCGCCTTTCGAAATACCAACAATCAGCACAGCGGGAATTGCTGCCAGATAAAACAGTGGATCAGTCAGCATAGGCAGTGTTCTTTGGCCGTTATGAAAGAGTCGGGTGTGGCCAGATACTAATTCACTGTTCAGCACAGCACCAGTGTTTCAAATCGGATTTCAGAGAGAAAAGCCGGACTTAATATCGAAAAAATCGATGTGAGTGACGTGTATTATTCGTTTTACTTCTTTTTCAGAGTGCAGAAAATACTGGTCAGATGCTTTAACTGATGGCGGAGAAGTCATGGCAATTCTGCTGAACAACCATGGTTATGATAATGCTTCCTGGCAGGCGGCGCTGGCTGAGCTGATGCCGGATCAGCAGGTCTTTTTGTTTGCCGATATGACGCCGGAACGCCGTCAGCAGATTGAGTATGCCCTGGTGTGGGATCATCCGCCGGGAGACCTTGCTGCGTATCCGAATCTCAGAGCCGTTCATTTACTGGGCGCCGGTACCGAGGCGGTTGATGCTGATCCGGCAATGCCGGATGTGCCGGTATTAAGGCTGGTTGATCCTCAGGTACTGGAAGATATGGCCCGCTATGCGCTGTACTGGGTGCTGCATTTTCATCGCCGTTTCGGTGTGTATGCCGATCAGCAGAGCAGGGCTCACTGGGAGCGGCATAACCTGTGTGCCAGTGATGAATTTCCGGTACTGGTACTGGGGCTGGGTATGGTGGGAAAAACAGTCGCCGGCCGGTTGGCAGATAACGGCTACAAAGTCCTGGGCTGGGACCGTAACTCTGTCACTCTGCCGGACATCGACTGCTTCAGTGCGGATGATTTAAAGGCGGCTTTGCCGCAGAGCAGAATGATTATTAATTGTTTACCTCTGACGCCGGACACCCGTCATATGATTAATGCTGGTCTGCTGTCGCAGCTGCCGGCCGAAACCGTGTTGGTGAATATCAGCCGGGGTGAGGTGTTGGCAGAAGCCGATGTTATTGCCGCGCTGGCGGAGGGCCGTTTATCCCGGGCAGTACTGGATGCATTCAGCATTGAGCCTTTACCCGCAGATTCGCCGCTCTGGCGGCATCCCGATATTCATATTACCCCCCATATGTCCGGCGCCACCTATGCCCGTTCGGCGGCTAAACTGGTGGTGGATAATATTCACAGAATTGAGCAGGGAGAGCAGCCATTTCCGCTGCACAGACCCGGCCGGTTCACCGATAAAAATAAAATGTGAGATGACTATGAGCGAACTGACACTAGAACAGCAACAGGAGCAGGTGCGGATTGATCTGGCAGCGATGTTCCGTCTGACCCATTACTTTGGCTGGGACGACACTATCTGGAATCATATAACTGCCCGGGTTCCCGGTTCCGATCATCACTTTTATATGCACCGTTTTGGTCTGTACTACGATGAGGTCTGTGCGTCTAATCTGATTAAGGTGGATGAAGAGGGCAACGTGCTGGAAGGGCCGGAAGATGTAAATACTGCCGGTTTTATTATTCATGGGGCTGTACATCTGAGTGAGAGCCATAAAGACAATCGCTTTGTCTTCCATGCGCATCCTAAATCTGCCAGCGCAGCGACGGCCTTTAAAGAGCTGCCGTTTCTGATCCAGGATTCTTCTATGTTGTACGGCAAAGTCGGTTTTCATGACTGGGAAGGGTTGTCGGTTGACCCGGATGAACGCTTCCGGATTGCGGAAAATCTGGGGGATAACAGTTGTCTGGTGATGCGTAATCACGGTTTCCTGACTGTCGGTGCTACTGCCGGTGAGTGTTTCATGAATATGTACTATCTGGTGCGCCTGTGCGAAGTGGCATTACAGGCGACAGCATCCGGTTATGAACTGGATCCGGGCCCGACTGAGTTGTGGGAAAAGGCCTCTAAACAGTATGAAGCTTTTCCGCCGGGTAAATATGAATGGCCTGCTTTGTTGCGTAAATGCGACCGGCTGGATCCATCTTATAAACAGTAACCCGGTAATACAGGTAACAGGCTATGAAAATCGGTTTCATTGGTTTGGGCAATATGGGCTCAGGCATGGCGGCAAACCTGCTGGAATACTGTCGCTGGCATGAATATGAATTGCAGGTACTGGATCTCAACAGGGATGCAGTACAGCGTCTGGTGGATAACGGTGCGCGTGACGGCGGTTCGGTGGCCCGTATGGCGGCTGAATGTGATGTGTTATTTACTTCTTTGCCCAGTGCGGTGCAGGTTAATCAGGTGGCGTATGGGAAGGAAGGCATTCTGGAAAACGCCCGGAAAGGTTGTTGCTGGTTTGAAACCAGTACGAATGAGCTGGCGGAATGGCAACAGGTACTGGCCGCGGCACCTGCCCATATGACCCTCATTGATGCGCCGGTGACCGGTGGCAGTGAAGGGGCTGCCGAAGGCCGGCTGACAATGTTGCTGGGGGCTGAGCCGGATGTGCTGAAACCTTATCAGGACTTACTGGCAAGCTTTACGAAAAAAGCCGTGCGTATGGGGCCTTCCGGTGCCGGCTATGTCACTAAACTCAGCCAGTTACACCTGAATTATCTGGTGGCGCAGGGCATTGGGGAAGCATTGATGCTGGGGGCAAAAGCCGGGCTGGACTTGCATACCCTGAGCGATGTTTTAAGTAACAGCTGTGCTCAGAGTTATGTCGTGGATAACTACATCCCCAAGGTACTGGATGGCAGCTATGATGAGTCCTTTGCGCTGGGGCTGGCAACTAAAGATATGCGCCTGATTACCGAGCTGGGCAGCCATCTGGATGTGCAACTGGCGCTGGCTGATAAAGTGTATGCGACCTATCAGGAAGCGATTAAAGCATACGGGCCGCAGGTGCCGCATCTGAATATCGTACGTTTACTGGAGGAGCGTACCGGTCAGGTATTGCGCTGAGAAACGCTGTATGAGTAAGCCCGTTATGTTAAGCCTTTCAGGTCAGCAATAACGGGCTTTTCTTCAGCGGTCAGTGTTCAGATTCCAGTTATAGTCATAGCTGATTTTCAGATCCGGATTCTGCAGTACCTCGGTACTGAGTACGCCCTGTTGCTGCAGGTAACTGAGTAGCTGGTTTTCATTGCGGGCGAAATCCACCTGATACCAGTCAAAGATGCTGGAAAGCTGCAGTGTGTTTTCACGGGGTTGCCAGAAAACTGCCCGGTTGTTTTTCAGGAAGTCCTGTTCGGCGGCATCCAGTTGCTGATCCAGTGTTTCAGTTTTATAGATCTGAGTTGCCAGGTTAGGGCAGCCCACACTGGCACAGTTGAGGGCGAAGTGCAGGCGGCGGTCTGGCCAGATCGGACGTAAAATACGGTGTTCAATATCATTCAGCGAAAGCGCTTCGCCTGCTACCGTCAGATATTTATCTTCCCAGGGGCCGCCGTTAAAGAGGCTTTTGAAGCTCAGGCGAATATCTCTGATGGACTCCAGTGGGTAGTGATCCAGTACCAGTGATACAACGGCCAGATTATAGGTATTAATCCAGAAGGTCTTTTGTGTTGCCGGCCCCCAGCCGCGGGGGTCTGTGTTTGCCAGACCGGCTAACAGGTTTTTCAGTTGCTGTTTGTCAGCGGCTGTGACGCGGGCATAATCCACCCGGTTGAGGCCGTCTTCGTAAGGCTTGACGTAGCGATCAAGAAAGCTCTGCCAGATTTTGAAATCGGGCAGTTCAGAGCGCTCGGCGCGGGTGACCGGTTGCCAGACCGGCCAGAGTTCAGCTTTAGGGGCCGCCTGCAGTGCGGTTGCAGTCAGGCTGAAATATATCAGGGCCAGAAGGGGGACAAACAATTGTCTTAGCCGGTGAAAGTTGCGTGCTATCACGTAGTATTCCTCAGTTCAGCGGGGCTTCTCTGACTGGGGCACCTAAAACCGCTTGCAAGTTCATTCCCTGGCTGGATTTTTCCGGCATTTGCTTATGCCCGGAGGATGTAAATAATTCCTTTGTCCTGTAGCCAAGTGTGGTATTTTAGCAAAAAAGTTATCCGGCTCTGCGGCGCAAAAAAGCAATAGACATAATAACTGCAGCAGAGCCTGTCGGAACGTAACGTTCGAGCGAGAGTGCATGTCAACGGATTCAACCGCGGTAAAACAGCCGTCAGCAGATATTAAAGAGTCTATTTATCAGCGCGTCAGTAACATGGCGATTAAATTCGAGTTCCGGCCCGGTGAGCGCATTAACGAGGGTAAACTGGCCAAGCAGCTGGATGTCAGCCGTACGCCGTTACGTGAGGCGATGCAGCAACTGGTATCTGAGAAGTTATTGCGCTGGGAACGGAATAAAGGTTTCTTCTGCCGTGAACTGGATGAGAAAGAAGTCTTTGATCTGTATGAGTACCGTCAGCTGTTAGAAGAGCAGGCGGTGCGGCTGGCATGTCGCCGGGCGACGGATGAACAGTTGCAGGAATTTGCTGATTTTTATGCCGGCATTCACGGTATTTATCAGCAGGATAAGACCGTTGCCAATCTGAAGGTTGATCAGCAGTTCCATGAGACACTGGCGCGCCTCTCGGATAACGAGGAAATTGTTAACGCCTTGTGTAATGTTAATCAGCGGATCTATTTTATGCGCTGGATTGATGTAACGTCCGAGAAAGTGTTTGAACCCAGCCATAAACGCATTGTAGAGGCCGTTGTTGACCGTCGTGAAGAAGAGGCTGTCAGCCTGATCGGCGAACATGTCAGCCGTCGCCGGGAAGAAATTTCTGTTTCTATTCGTCAGGCGTATGGTCTGATCTACACTGGCCAGATGCCGACCGAGTAATACTGTTGCAGCCAGTGCAGGCTGTTTTTACTGCACTGGCTGCCGTTCTGTTATCCTCAAAAATCCTCAGCGCTTTCCCGGTTATCGTTAGGCGTTTTCTCCATTGTGATGTTTTTGGCAGCCAGATTCGTCTGTGCTGTTCTACGCTTATTCTTCAGCTGTTTTATATTGCCCCGTGAAGGGGATCAGGGATTGAGAAACTTTGGTATATAGTGTTATATTTTTTTCTGTATACAGTTTTAAATACGAAAGATTCTAATAACAACGACAGAGATTTTGCATCATGACAGTGCTTACCTGTCTGTAACGATGGTTGCAGGCATAACAGGGCAGTAGGTGTTGTCTGAGTAAAGCTCGCCACACGGTGAAGACCCATGATAAGAAAAAAAATACTCAATCAAGTTTGTTCAGCGGCGATTGCGCTGGGTGTGTCAGTAAGCGCAAATGCTGAAGTGCTGGAATGGACTTCAGGTCAGCTGGGGGGAGGCTGGTTCACTATGGCGTCCGGTGTCTCTAACCTGGTGAAGGACGCTTATCCTGATCTGACCCTCAAAATTGTACCCGGTGGCGGTACCACCAACCCGACCAAGATCGACCGTGGCATCAGCCAGTTCGGCTGGGGGCTGGATACTTTTTCTTATCAGGCCAGTAAAGGTGTGGTGCTGTATAACAACAAGCCCCATGAAAACCTGATGATGGTCGGCATGAGCTTCTCGGATATTTTCTACCACATGGTGGCCAGCGAGAATGCTAAATACAACTCCATTGAAGATCTGCTGAAAAACGGCAAGGACGTTAACATTGCAGTGGTGAAACGCGGTTCTTCCGGTGAGCAGGCGTTCCGCTGGATGATGGAACAGTTTGGTACCAGCTATGATGACCTGAAAGACCGTGGCTTTAAGATTAACCACGGTAACTTCAGTGAGATGAGCTCGCAGTTTAAAGACGGTCAGGTTGATTATGTCTTTGGCGGTCAGGGCCTGCCGGGTGCTGCGATGATTGATATGGGTCAGGCCCGTAAGATGCATCTGGTGAATTTCTCTGACTCAACCCTGAAAGGCCTGAATGAAAAGTATGGCTTCCTCAGCGGTACGATTCCGGCGGACACTTATGAAGGTGTTGCGGCGGCAAACACCATCAAGATGGCCACTACATTGCTGGTGGGTAAGAATGTCAGCGAAGACACTGTGTATAAAGTCACTAAAACCCTGTGCGAAAACAACGCTAAGCTGGCCAGCATTCATGCATCCATGAAAGCGTTTGACTGTGCCACCGCATTTAAAAATGCGCCGGCTCCGGTTCACCCGGGTGCTGCCAAGTACTACAAAGAAGCGGGTTACATGTAAGGTTTTATCCTTGGCATGATCTGTTCGCGGCCGGGTTTTTAAGCCCGGCCGTTTTATCTCCACTGCCTGTTGATTTCTCTGTGCTGCCGCGACGGTATAATGGCAGGGTCAAGGGGTACGTTTTAGGGTGATGTTATGTTTTCTAATCTGACTGCGCCGGACAGCCGTTATGCTGTCTGGATGCTGCGATTTATAGCGCTGTGGGCGTTCGCAGCCAGTGTCTTCCATCTTTACACGGCTTATATCGGATTTCTGGAGCCGCGTACCCAGCGTTCTCTGCATCTGCTGTTTATGGTGCCGCTGGTGTTTTTAATGTTCCCGCGCCGGCGGGATCAGGTCAGTGTGGATCATCCTTTTATCCCGGGGCCGGGGGCCGTTGTACTTTTTATCGTCGCAATTTTGCCTTTTCTGTATTCATGGCTTGAGGCAGACCGGATTAACCTGCGCCTGGAAGGCATCGATGAAGTCCTGCCGGTTGAGTTATGGATGGGCACTATTGCCACACTGCTGTTACTGGAAGCGTTGCGCCGTTCGGTCTCACCGATTCTGGCAGGGCTGGTAACGGTAGGCATCAGTTACCTTTTCCTGACTGAATATATGCCCGGCATCTTTAATTACCGGGACCTGCCGTATTACGAAATTATCGAGACCTTGTATCTGTTCAATGGCCAGGGCATGTTTGGTTCGATTACCGGCATTGCGGCTACCATGGTGGCGATCTTTATTGCCTATGGGGCCTTTATGGAGGCCAGTGGTGTAGGCAAATTATTCACCCAGGGCGGCCAGCTGATTGCCGGCCGTTACAGCGGTGGTCCGGCAAAAGTGGCGGTGGTGACCTCTGCATTTTTTGGCACCATGAGTGGGTCTGCGTCGGCGAACGTATTTACCACTGGCTCCTTTACCATTCCGATGATGAAGCGGATCGGTTTCCGTCCACAGGTTGCCGGCGGAATTGAAACAGCAGCCAGTGTCGGGGGGCAGAGTGCGCCACCGATCATGGGCGCCGGGGCCTTTATCATGTCGGAGATTACGAATACGCCGTATAGCGAGATCATCGTCGCGGCTATATTAGGCTCGTTGTGTTTCTTCACGCTGATTTTTGTATCGGTGCATTTTGAAGCCCGTAAGCACGGCCTTAAAGGCATGGACGCCAGTGACTTGCCCACCACGGCAGACGTACTGAAAAAACTGTATCTGCTGATTCCGATCGTCGTATTGATTGTACTGCTGATGTTGCGCTACTCACCCCATATGTCGGCACTGTACTCAATTCTTGCCACACTGGTGGTGGTTACCCTGACGTCAGAACGGTTTAGCCCTAAGCAGTTGTTTGATGTGCTGGTGACCGCCGGCCGTAACACGGTAACCATTGCGGTGGCCTGTGCCGGTGCCGGTATTATCGTCGCTGTACTGACTAAAACCGGGTTAGTGGTTTCTATCGGGTCTATCGTGACTGATATTGCCAATGGCCAGATGTGGGTAGCGGCTATTGCACTGATGTTTGTCACGCTGATTATGGGCATGGGTGTACCGACGACTCCTGCGTACGTGATTACTTCCGCCATTGGTGCGCCACTGCTGATTAATGAGTTTGGTGCACCGGTGCTGGCAGCGCATATGTTTATTTTCTATTTTGCCATTCTGGCTGATGCCACACCGCCGGTATCCATTGCTTCTTATGCGGCGGCGTCAATTGCCCGCTGTAATCCGTTGCTGACGGGGCTGCATGCCTCGCGTATGGCGATTGCAGGCTATGTGGTTGGCTTCAGTTATCTGTTTGTGCCGGAAATGCGCATGGAAGGCAGCTTTATCAGCATCGTTGCGCATCTGACAGCGATTGTCGGCGGGCTTTCATTACTGGCGGCGGGGATAGCCGGGTATTTTTCCAGCCACCTGAATATTCTGGCCCGCTTGCTGCTGATTGCTCTGGGGATTGGCATTGCATTGTTTTCCTGGATAGATGTGTATCTGCGGGATGTCGCTGTGCTGGGGGTGTTTGTGTTGCTGTATATGTTTTCCAAAGCCCGGAACTCCAGGGCTGAAACGGTTTCCTGACAGCTATAAGGTACTTCTTAAGCCCTCTTCGTGAGGGCTTTTTTAGTTGGGGCTAAAGTGGCATGCAGGAGGTTGCTATACCTGACCGTTTTCTGAATAGGAAAAGCTTTAGAGTGGGCACTGTTTATTGTATCGAGTGGGGCTTATTTATCAGGGGATTGCGGTTTATGCTTGGGCGCTTGTGGCTTAAAAAGCCCCGGAGGTCTAAGGGGGGGGGGAGAGCCGCTGGTGTGTGTACCGGGAAAACAATGACTGTCAGGTGGAAAGAATGATTGTATCGGGGTTGTATATTCATCCGTTGTCTGAAAAGTCCGGATGCCTGCCGTGTTAAAAGTTGTCTGGCTGGGCGGTGCTCAGATGAGTGCCTGGGGATGCCTGCTGTATAGCTTTCCTATGTTGGCGGAAGCATTGCTGGCCGAGTATGGCTGGTCAAGATTCGACGTTTATGCGGCAGGCAGCGTGGCGATGGCCGTGGCTGCTGTCAGTGCCTATCCGGTAGGTCGCTGGATCGATTTGGGGTACGGTCGGGCGGTAATGTGCCTTGGCGGACTGTTAGGGGCCTGCGTGCTAGGCGGTCTGTCATTTGTTGACGCCGTCTGGCAGTTGTACGCGTTGTATATGCTGATGGGCGTTGCGCTGGCCGCCAGCTTATATGAGCCGTTATTTGCCTGTGTGACCTACTGCTTTGGTGTGGAGCAGGCCCGCTACATGATTCCGCGGCTGACGCTTTGGGCGGGGTTTGCCAGTCTGGTGTTTATGCCCTATACACAGCTGTTAATAGATACATTTGGCTGGCGTTTGGCGATGCCTGCTATGGGGCTGACGTATTTGCTGATTGCGCCTGGGATCTATTTTTGGCTGCTCAGGCAGCCCGATACTCAGCTGCCTGTCCGCAAAGAAGCTTCCCGTCAGCCTGACGGTGTACTCAGGCTGCCGGTGTTCTGGTTTTTAGTGGTGGCCTTTGTTGGCTATGGGCTGATACAGGCGGGGCTGAATTTTCATTTGTTCGCCATTTTGTTAGAAAAGCAGCTAGACACGTCTACGGCAATCTGGCTGGTGGCGATGCTTGGGCCTGTACAGGTTACTGGCCGTCTGTGGTTAATGTGGCTGCTGCGCAGTCATGCAGCGACCAGTGCTGCAGTCATGCTGACCCTGTTTCAGCCGTTGGTATTATTGGCGATGTACCTGAGCAGTGCAGTAGTTCCGCTATGGGTCATTATAATTGTTTTTTACGGTGTGCTTGGCGGCAGTCTGATCATCGTTAAAGGCATTGTGATTATTGATTATTTTCCGGATCAACCTTACGGGCGGGTGAATGCTTTACTGACGGCGCCTTATAATCTGGCGCAGGCGGTGGCGCCCTTAGTAGGAGCTGCACTGTGGTTAGTCGGCCGCTCATACGACAGCTATCTGTGGCTGTTATTGGGAGTGAGTGTGCTGATCCCGCTGAGTTTTTATCTGGCCCGGCGCAGGTTTGAAAGAGATCACCTGAAAAGTGAGCAGGCTGCCTAGAGGCTGAATTGTTAAGGCTGACTACTCCGGGAAAGCGACTGGTTTTTACTGACTGAAAATCCTGCGGCGGTGCCGCAGGGTTGTTGTTTACTTATATTGGGCAAAGGCTTTCCGGTTTTTGCTGTCGATGTAATCTGCCACCGATACCGCCGGGTATTTAGCCTCTTCGTTCGCCAGCTTTTTAAAATCCCGCGAGTCGATGATGGCATCCGGATCCGGGTCGAAGAAGATAGGCATCGAAAAGCGTTCGTTGCCGGAACGGTTGATCACCCTGTGCAGGTTGGAAGACAGGTGATTATTGGTCCAGCGGTGCAGCAGGTCACCAATATTACAGACAAAGGTACCGTCAATTGGCTGGGCCTCTACCCATTCATTCTGCTTATTCAGCACCTGCAGGCCGCCATTATTGTCCTGCAGTAACAGGGTGATTACCCCAAAGTCAGTATGTGCCGCCGCACCGAAGCGTTCCTGAGCTTCGTCTTCTGAACTGGAACGGGGGTAATACACCAGCTGACCCCGGCCAAGGGGGCTGGTATAGCGTTTGGCGAAGAAGTCTGATTCTTCCCCCATGCCGACAGCAATGGCTTTAAGGACCTGATGGCCAAGCTGGCAGACGGCATCGTAATAAGGCAGAACATTGTCTTTTAGCGCCGGATAAAATGCTGGCCAGAGGTTATCTGCAATCAGGGGAATCCGGGCTTTTTTTGCTAACAGGGCATCTGACCAGTGTTCCGGGCCGGTAAAGAATATTTCTTTCAGGTCGTGGGTTTTAGCGCCTTCCAGAGTTGCCATGCCCGGTGCAAGCCAGCCCCGTTGGGAGGTGTTTACAGCGACTTCCTGTTTTTGCCCGGCGGGCAGGCGGAAGAATTCTTTTGACGTTTCCAGCGCATTATCGATAAGTCGCGGATCAATGCCGTGGTTTTTTATATAGAAAAATCCGGTATTCAGTGCGGCTTCCATCAGAGGCTGGCTGACGGCTTCGATGTCGCCATTCTGAATCAGCGGTGCAAAGTCGATCACAGGAATATCTTCCGGTGATAAAGCTTTGGCGGCAGCGTAATCCTGGTTGTTCGCTTGCATATGAGAGGCCCCGAATTCAGACGCACACATACTGACTGCGTATGCCTGCGCCGGATGTTTTTAGTATGAACGGTACAGAATGGCTCTGACCGAATATTGAATATATTACTTTATACCAATCTGTATACAGTTTTAGAATAGCCGGAACGCCTGTATTTATCGATTACCTGAGAAAATCGCCTAATTGCTCCATCGCGGGGGAGTTGGGTTGAATCAGAGAAGCACAGGTATGCTGTCAGACGTTGAGTTACAGGGAACAGCAGGGCATAGCCTGCTGTGGCTTTCAGAAGAACCGGTTTGGTGAGAAAGGGGCTGCAGTGATGTCCGCTTGTTTCGCTGACATCAGCTGTGCCAGTAATTGCCCGGTTGCCGGACCTGTACTGAAACCGATGTGGTGGTGGCCGGTGGCCAGCCAGAGACCGGGGCAGTGCTGTACTTCACCGATGGCCGGTAAGGCATCCGGGAGGGTGGGGCGCCGTCCCAGCCAGGGCTGGTCAAGGGGGTGATCCAGCGGAAATGCCCGGCGGGCATTGGGAATAACCGCTTCCAGCTGGACCGGGCTGGGGGGGGCATCCCGCTCTTTAAGCTCAACGCCTGAGCTGAGCCGGTAACCCTGCTCCATCGGCGTCAGTACATAACTGCCGTCCACATCGTGAATGGGACGGTTGAGTGGTTGTTGAGCCGAAGTACTGAAATGCTGGTGGTAGCCCCGTTCATAGGCCATTGGCAGTTTACAGTCTAACTGTGATAACAGGTCGTTACTCCAGGGGCCAAGCGCAATGACCAGCTTTTCACAGTTGAGTTGTGCGTCAAAGGTGCATAACTCAAAGCCCAGTGATGAGTGTTTTACCCTGTGGACATCAGCCACCCGGAACTGACCACCGGCGTCGATAAAGAGCTGTCGGTAAGCGAGGGCAACCTGTGCAGGATTATCCACACTGGCGGTATCCTTTATCCAGGTCGCGCAGTGATAGGTTTGCTGTAAGCCGGGTTCAAGCTGATGTAATTCTTCGCAACTGAGGATCTGCATGTCGACGCCGGCCGTTGTCAGCAGGCGACGTTCGTATGCGGCTGCCTCAAAGCTGTTCTGAGTGCTGTAAAGTTTCAGCCAGCCGGTTGTTCGCAGGCGTTGCTCGCAGCCGGCCTGCTGTAGCCACCGTTGGTGCAGAGTCATACTCTGACGCACCAGCGAATTAAGGGCGGCGACCCGGTGACTGTCTGATGCCTGATTAGCATTGGCCATAAAACGGGCCAGCCAGCGGCTGTTTCGCAGCAGGTAGCTGGCCTGGTAACGCAGGGAAGGGGACCTTCCAAGGAGCATTGGCAGAACAGACTTCCACAGCCGGGCATTGTTCATTGGCAGCACTGAACTGGTGGCCAGTACGCCGGCGTTACCGTAGGAGGTTTCAATGACGGCTTCACTGCGGTCAATGAGGGTTACCTGAAAGCCCTGACGTTGCAGTTCGAGTGCACAGCTGACACCGACAATGCCGGCACCCAGTACACAGACACTGTCGGGGGCGGCCAGATTGGCAGAATTCCGGGTTTGATCTTGCAGCATGGAGTGGACGTATTTTCCGGTCTTTAGCGTTATAATTATGGTAGACGTTTTAGTCTACAGTATTGTATACAGTTTTTATGAGATCACCTAGTGTCTCGTTTATCGGGATTAAACAGTTAATCAGGTTGTGAGTTTAAGTATGTCTTCAGTGGCGTGTTTTAAGGTTGGGGTGCTGATGCTCAATACCCGGTTTCCCCGGCTAACCGGGGATATCGGTAATCCGGATTCATTACCCTGTGAGGTGATTATCCGGCGGGTCGATGCCGCCAGGGTTGATAATGTGGTGGGCAGTGACGCCCCGGAAGCGGCTTTGCAACAAACGTTGTTAGAAGCCGGTGATGAGCTGCAGGCTCAGGGGATCGATTTGCTGGTGACGTCCTGTGGCTTTCTAAGCTGTATGCAGGATACGTTGGCAGCGCGCTATCAGGTGCCGGTTATCGCCAGCTCTCTGGTGCTGATGCCTGTTCCGCCAACCGATCATAAGCGCATCGACGGTAACGATAAGGTTGATCTGGTGACGATGCCGGGTACCCGTATCATCACGTTCCAGATGAACCAGAACCGTGTTGAAGCGCTGAAAGACGTTCGCGTTCGTCAGGCAATCGTTCATGCGATTAACAACGAAGGCATTGTTAAGAAGATCATGCGCGGTTTTGCAACCCCTGCTGCGCAGATGAGCCCTGAAGGTTACCTGGGGTATAACCCGGATCTGAAGCCGCGTTACGACCTGAAGAAAGCGAAAGCGCTGATGAAGGAAGCCGGTTACGAAGATGGTCTGACGCTGACGATGATGGCGCCAAACAACCGTTACGTGAACGATGAGAAGATCGCACAGGCGGTGGTTTCTATGCTGGCTAAGGTTGGTATCACCGTTGACCTGAAAACGATGCCTAAAGCACAGTACTGGCCAACCTTTGACGAACGTGCAGCAGATATCATGATGATTGGCTGGCATGCAGATACGGAAGATTCCAACAACTTCTATGAGTTCCTGTCTGCGTGTCCGGATGCTGATAGCGGTCTGGGTCAGTACAACAGCGGCAACTACTGTAACCCTGAAGCTGACAAGCTGATGATGCAGGCTAACGTTGAAACCGATCCTGCCAAGCGTGCTGAGCTGATGCAACAGATCGAACAGATGCTGTACGATGATGCTGCTTTCATCCCACTGCACTGGCAGAACCTGGCGTGGGCATCTGCTAAAGGTGTAGAGATTGAGCCGGTTGTTAACAAGATGAACTTCCCGTACCTGGGTGACCTGGTAATCAAGCGATAAATCGCTGTCTGCAGCCTTCGGGCTGCAACTGAGGGCTCGGTTCGCCAATTGAATTGAGCCCTTCATTCCTGATCAGATAAACGACTGAATTATAACTACTCGCTAGCCGGGAGGGTGCACTGTACCCGAACGGAAATACTTATGTTTGCAGGCTGAATTCTATGTTCGCTTTTTTAATCAAACGCTTAGCACAAGCTATCGTGGTGATGTTTGTGATAAGCATCATCAGCTTTTCGATACAGGACAACCTGGGGGACCCGTTGCGGGAACTGGTAGGGCAGTCGGTATCAGAGGAGGAACGTCAGGCGCTTCGTGATGAGCTGGGACTTAATGACCCGTTTCTGGAACGTTATCTTCGGTTTGCTGAGAATGCCGTTCAGGGCGACCTGGGGACTTCTTACTTCTTTAAAGAACCTGCTTTGCAGGTGATTCTTGCTAAGCTGCCAGCCACCCTGGATCTGGTGTTTGGTGCGACCATTATTATTATCGGCTTTTCCGTACCGTTGGGGGTGTATGCTGCCATTAAGCCCCGCAGCTTGCTTTCCAAACTGGTCATGGGCTTCAGTACCGTGGGGATTTCGATTCCGGTATTTCTGACAGCCATTGGCCTGATCTATCTGTTTTCGATTGAGCTTGGCTGGATGCCGTCCTACGGCCGTGGCGAAGCGGGCCATATTTTTGGCTGGGATACTGCGTTTGCGACCACCGACGGACTGATCCATCTGGTGCTGCCGTGTATTACCCTGGCGTCAATCATGCTGCCGTTGTTTATCCGCCTTATCCGTTCGGAAATGATGGAGGTGTTGCAGTCTGAGTACGTGAAATTTGCCCGGGCGAAAGGCTTGTCACCAACCCGTATTTACTTTTTGCATGCCCTGAAAAATACCATGCTGCCTGTCATCACCGTGGGCGGTGTACAGATCGGCACTATGGTGGCTTATACGATTCTGACGGAAACGGTATTCCAGTGGCCGGGCATGGGCTTCCTGTTTCTGGAAGCGGTAAACCGGGTGGATACGCCACTGATCGTGGCATACCTGATTGTTGTTGGGGCGATTTTCGTCATCACCAACACCATTGTTGATTTGATTTATGGTTTGGTGAATCCAACCGTGAAACTGTTTGGGGGCAAATAAGTATGACTCAGACATCTTCTGCACTGGCGGATGAAGCGCCAACCATGATGCAGCGATTTGTGAAATCGCATTTCTGGCACAGTTTTAAAATTGACCGTGTGGCTCAGCTGAGCTTCATGGTATTTGTAGCCTACATTCTGATGGCGTTACTGGCGCCACTGCTGGCACCGTTTGATCCTTATGATCCGGCCAGCATTGATATTATGAATTCTGAACTGCCACCGAGCTGGCAGGAAGAAGGTGAGTCGGATTTCTGGCTGGGGACTGATGCCCAGGGCCGGGATCTGTGGTCGACCATTCTTTACGGTACCCGGGTCTCTCTGACCATTGGTATTTGTGCAGTACTGCTGCAGGCGTTGCTGGGCATCTGTATCGGTCTGGTGGCCGGTTATGTGGGCGGTAAAGTCGACAGTCTGCTGATGCGCATGGCGGACGTTCAGCTGTCATTCTCAACCATGATGGTGGCGATTGTTGTGCTGGCGGTTTTCCAGGCCACTTTCGGGACACAGCTGTACCAGGATCTGGCGATGGTGATGCTGATTCTGGTAATTGGCATTGCAGAATGGCCGCAATATGCACGGACTGTCCGGGCGTCTGTACTGGCTGAAAAGGAAAAAGAGTATGTGGATGCTGCCCGGGTCATGGGCCTGCGGGCACCGCGGATCATGTTCCGTCATATTCTGCCGAATACCTTATCGCCGATTCTGGTTATCTCAACGGTACAGGTGGCAAACGCGATTATCTCTGAGGCAGCGCTGTCCTTCCTGGGGCTGGGTATGCCGGTGTCTCAGCCGTCACTGGGGTCGCTGATTTCCAGTGGTTTTGAGTTTATCTTCTCCGGTATCTGGTGGATCACTGTGATTCCGGGTGTGGTATTAGTGGTGCTGGTGCTGGTAATGAACTTACTGGGCGATTGGCTGCGTGATGTTCTGAACCCGAAGCTTTATAAGGGGTAAGCCAATGGCATTATTAGATGTAAAAAACTTAGAAGTCAGTTTTGGTTTACGCAGCGGCGCAGTAAAAGCCCTTCGTGATATTAACTTTTCTCTGGAACGCGGCGAGCGGATCGGTGTGGTGGGTGAGTCCGGTGCCGGCAAATCGGTATTAGGTTTTTCCATTCTGAACCTGATTTCTCAGCCAGGCCGTATCTCCGCCGGTGATGTCCGGTTTGAAGGTAAGAGCCTGCAGAACCTGAATGACAAAGATATGCGTACCATCCGTGGTAACCGTATCGCGATGATCTTCCAGGATCCGATGATGACCCTGAATCCGGTGCTGACCATCGGTGATCAGATGATTGAGTGTCTGCTGGCACACCGTCAGATCAGCAAAGCGGCTGCGCGTAAAATTGCGCTGCAGAAGCTGATGCAGGTACAGATTCCTTCACCGGAAACACGTCTGGATCAGTATCCACATGAGCTGTCTGGCGGTATGCGTCAGCGGATCGTAATTGCCATTGGGCTGCTGATGGACCCGGATCTGATCATTGCCGATGAGCCAACCACGGCACTGGATGTCACCATTCAGGCTGAGATCATGGAGCTGATGCTGGAACTGTGTGAACGTAACAACGTTGCCCTGATTCTGATCACCCACGATCTGGGGGTTGTGTCTCAGGTAACCCAGCGCACCATGGTGATGTATGCCGGCCGGGTGATTGAGCAGGGACCCACCAACGAAATTATCAATGATGCCCAGCATCCTTATACCCAGGGTCTGATTAATGCCCTGCCACAAATGGGCGTACGCGGTGAGCGTTTGCAGCAGATTCGTGGCTCTATGCCGAGTCTGCAGGCCATTCCGAAAGGCTGTGCGTTCAGTAACCGTTGTGACTACGCTTCAGAACGTTGCCGGGTCATTCCGGAGTTTACCCGTTCAGGCGGATGCCTGGTGGCATGTCATATGGTTGAAGAGTTGGTCGCGCAGTCTGAGAACAAGGCGCAGGATGGGGGAGCTTAAGGTGTCAGCACAAGAATCAAAGCAGTCATTGCTGCAGGTCCGTGACCTGTATAAACGCTTTTCTATTTCCGGGGATTTTCTGGATCAGCTGCGTTTTGAAGGCGGTAAGATCAAGCGTCATCAGGAATTTGTTCATGCCATTAACGGTGTGGATCTGGATATCTTTAAAGGTGAAGCCCTGTGCGTTGTGGGTGAATCCGGTTGCGGTAAATCCACCGTCGCCCGTACGGTGATGGGGCTGCTGGAACCAAGCGGCGGTACTGTAAGTTACGACGGCGAGCGGATTGATAATCTGTCTGCTCAGCAGATGTTACCGTACCGTAAAAAGATGCAGATGATTTTTCAGAATCCGTTTGCGTCACTGAATCCGCGGATGACCATTACCGAAACGTTGTCTGAACCGGTGAAGTTTCATAACCCTAAGTGGTCACGGATGGAAGTCCGGGACAAGGTACATGAGGTGATGCACTCTGTCGGGGTTGATCCAAGCTGGGGTGTGCGTTTTCCTCACGAGTTTTCCGGCGGTCAGCGTCAGCGGATCAGCATTGCCCGCGCACTGGCGGTGGATCCTGAATTTATCGTGGCGGATGAGCCGATTTCAGCACTGGACGTATCTATTCAGGCGCAGGTACTGAACCTGATGATGGATGCTCAGGAGCAGCGCGATCTGACCTACATGTTTATTACCCACGATTTATCTGTGGTGGAACATTTCGGTACCCGGGTGGCGGTGATGTACCTGGGAACGCTGTGTGAGATTGGTGACAGTCATACTGTGTTTGATCAGCCACGCCATCCTTATACTAAGGCTTTGCTGTCGGCGATTCCGAAGCTGGCGGATGACCGTCCGAATCATATTAAGCTGCAGGGTGAGGTGTCCACGCCGGTTAATCTGCCGAGTGGTTGTGTCTTCCATGGCCGCTGTCCTTATGCCAATGACCGCTGTAAGGAAGAAAAGCCGCAACTTATGTCAACAGATGGTGGCATTAAGGTTGCGTGTCATGCCGTGGAAGAGCAGCGTATCGATTAATACGTCATAATACTTATTCTTAAGTACGTATATCACATTCGAGTCTAGCCAAAGAGAATAATGATTATGCTTACCGTTAGCTGCGCGTTTGATGCGGGCAATATTGAGGTGGTGGATCAGCGTAACCCGGCGGATATTCAGCTGAATATTCGCCGTGATCATCAGTCTGATTTTTTTCAGTGGTTTTTTTACCGTGTACAGGGTGCTGCCGGCCAGCCGGTGCGAATGCGTCTGCTCAATGCCGGGCAAGCTGCGTATGTGGATGGCTGGGAAGATTATCAGGCTGTGGCATCCTATGACCGGGAGCACTGGTTCCGGGTACCGACCCGTTATGAAAACGGCGAGCTGATTATTGAGCATCAGCCACAGACTAACAGCCTGTATTACGCCTACTTTGCCCCTTACAGTTATGAGCGCCATCTGGATTTGCTGGCCTGGGCTGAACAGCACGGGAACTGTCGCAGTGTCCGGATGGGGCAAACCCTGGATGGCCGGGATCTGGACCTGCTGGTGATTGGTAATCCGGCGGTGGCAAAAGCGGCTGTATGGGTGACTGCCCGTCAGCATCCCGGTGAAACCATGGCAGAATGGCTGGTAGAAGGGTTTCTGGAGCGTCTGTTCGATAATGACGATGCTCAGGCCCGTCGGCTGAGCCAGCAACTGGTGTTTTACGTTGTACCGAACATGAATCCGGACGGCTCCGTGCGGGGACATCTGCGGACCAATGCTGCGGGGATTAACCTCAACCGGGAATGGATGACGCCGTCCATGGAAAAAAGCCCGGAAGTGTATCTGGTGCGCCAGCATATGGCCCAGAGCGGTGTAGACCTGCATCTGGACATTCATGGTGACGAAGCATTGCCGTGTAATTTTATTGCCGGCCAGGAAGATAATCCGGACACCCCTGAAGCTATTCTGGCAGCGGAGCAGCGTTTCCAGGAAATGTTGATGACCGCCAATCCTGATTTTCAGATGGCACGGGGGTATGAGCCGGGAGTATTCGGTGAAGAAACCCTGACCATGTGCTCTAACTGGGTGGGTCAGCATCATAATTGTCCGGCGATGACGCTGGAAATGCCATTTAAGGATTATGATCTGCAGCCGGATCCGGTACAGGGCTGGTCACCGGGGCGTTCTGCCAAGCTGGGCGCAAGTCTGCTGGACCCTATTGCGGACTGGTTACAAAACCGTGACCGGGCAGGATCGGGAGATGCCTGCTAAATGGAAATTCGCTGGCTGGAAGATTTTATTGCCCTGGCGCGTACGCGAAACTTTTCCCGTGCCGCTGATGACCGTAATGTAACCCAGCCGACCCTTAGCCGCCGGATCAGACTGGTGGAAGAGGAGATGGGGGTCACCCTCATCGACCGTAACACCTTACCGTTGTCATTAACGGCGGCGGGTGAGGTGTTTCTGGCTTCGGCAGAGCAGATTTCCCGTATTCATCATGATGCCAAAAGTCGCTGTAAGGATATTCTGGAACAACAGAGTAACCGGCTGACATTTGCGGCGACTCAGTCTCTGTGTCTGGGATTCTGGAAGTCATGGCTGATGCCAATGGCCAGTGATCTTGATGTGGATATGGTACATAACCTGAAGTCCACCACCTGGATGGGGGCAGACTTTGTTGAAGCGCTGAGCAACAACGAATGCGATCTGGTGTTATGTTACTGGCATCCGACTATTGATTTCCTTCAGCCACTGTCTGATGAGCGTTTCGAACATATTCTGGTGTGCCAGGAACAGCTGGTGCCGGTGACTGCGCTGGATGATATGGGGAAACCGCTGTATCAGTTGCCCGGCACAAAACGTCATCCGGTGCCGTTTATCGGTTATCACGATAATGCCTTTCTTAAACCCGTGATTCGCAGTTTCTTGCAGCGCCGGGAACCTGCGCCGCATCTGCTGACCATGAATGAGAACGTCAACTCAGTCAGTGCCAAAGCCATGGTGAAGGAAGGTTTTGGGCTGGGCTGGTTACCGACCAGCTTGCTGGAAGATAATTTCCGATATAACCGTCTTGATTTTGCTGCGGACCAGAGCTGGAATATCCCGGTGGAAATCCGTCTTTACCGCTCCCGGCTGAATCAGAATCAACAATTGCAAAAACTCTGGCCGCACTTGCAGCGAACCTTACCCTTAGAGACGGTATCGCTGGCGGTAGGAACAGATGATAAGGTTTCTGTTAACTCATGAATCATAATGCTTATTTTGCCCATGTAGACCGGTTGCAACGCAGTACGGAAAGCCTGCTGGCGGATACCGGTTTTGATGGCTTGCTTATTGGCTCCGGTCATTCGTCACGGCGTTTTCAGGATGATTACAGCCATGCCTATAAAGCCAATCCGAATTTCGTACACTGGCTGCCGTTTCTGACCCAGCATCCCGGGTGTTGGTTGCAGGTGCGGCCGGGGCAGAAGCCGGTTCTGTATTTTGTGATGGCTGATGATTTCTGGCACGTTACCCCTGAGTTACCTACTAAATGGTGGAGCGATGTGTTTGAAATTGTCGAGATTAAAGAATCCGCGCCGGTTTCGGGAGAGAATCTGGCGGTTATCGCTGAACATATGCCCGGGTTTGCCCGCGACAGCTGGACACATAATCCGCAGGCTCTGACACAGGCCCTGCACCGGATACGGCGAGTGAAGTCTGAATGGGAACAGGCGTGTCTGCGTGAAGCGAATGTTCTGGCGGTTAAAGGGCATGTACGTGCTGAGCAGGGGTTTCGTGCCGGTGAGTCAGAATATGAGATCCATCAGGCTTACCTGAGCGCCATTGCTCATAACGAAAAAAAGCTGCCTTATGACAACATTGTTGGCCTGAACGAACATGCGGCAGTGCTGCATTATCAGTGGCAGGACCGCAACGTTCCCGATCAGCACCGCAGTCTGCTGATTGATGCCGGTGCCGGTTATCTGGGTTATGCGGCAGATATTACCCGTACGTATGCTGCTGAACCGGGTATTTTTGCAGACTTACTGGCGGCGATGGAGCAGGCACAGCTGGATATCCTCAGCATGATGCGGGCCGGTGTCAGCTATGTGGATCTGCATGTGGATATGCACCGTAAAATTGCCAGGATTCTTCAGCAGGCGGGTATCGTCAGGGCTTCGGCGGATACCCAGATGGAAGAAGGGGTAACCCGGGTATTTTTCCCTCACGGGCTGGGTCACCTGCTGGGCATTCAGGTGCACGATGTAGGCGCGTGGCAACATGACAAGCTGGGGATGGAGCCGACACCACCGGCAGAACACCCGTTTTTGCGTTATGCCGGTGTGATGGAAACCGGCAGTGTTCTGACTGTTGAGCCTGGCCTGTATTTTATCCCCAGCCTGTTACAGACCTTGCGTCAGTCGCCCGTGGCGGAGTTGATCGACTGGGCACTGGTGGAGCGTTTATTGCCGTTTGGCGGAATACGTATCGAAGATAATGTGCTGGTGACGGCTGACGGGATTGAAAACTTCACCCGGGATGCTTTTGCCGCAGCACAGTAAAAGCACCGCTAAAATACCGCCGGGACTTGGATGCTGGCAGCGCTCATATTATAGTGCAACTGATGTCGGGCCGTTTCAGGCCTGATACGCAGACTGGCAGAATTAGCCGGCCTGTTTCCCTGATGTGATCCCGGCTGAAACCGGACGCACAGAGCATTTTTTGTAGGATCTGATATAGATGCGTGAGCAAGATAACCTGGAAGTCCCGAGTTTCGGACCGGCTGATCCCAGCCTGGCGAAACAAGCCCCTGAAACCAAACTGGGTGAAGGCGTGATTGCCCAGTCAGTCAATGCTGAACAGGCCAAAAAAGGCAGAGGCTTTATCCTGATGATCGTATTACTGCTGGGAGCAGTGGTGGCCGGTCTGGGGTACTGGGGTAAACTGCAGCAGGATCAGATTCAGCAGCAACAGGCATTACTGGCCGACCAGTCAAAGCAGGTTGAGTCTTTATCCGGTCAGATTGTTCAGTTACAACAATTGCTTAAGAGCGCGGAAAGCAGTGTTGAGCAGTCTGATGAGTCTCTGCTTGAGTGGGTGAATAACCGCGCAGCAACCGCGGATAAGAAAATTCAGTCGCTGGGCGAGCAGTTAACAGCCTTGCAGGCAACCGTTGAAAAGCAGACGGCTGAGCAACTGAAACAGCAGTCTGCAACTCTGGATAAGCTGAATGCGGGTGCGGCTGAACAGTCTCAGTCGCTGGATACACTGACAACCCGTCTGGTTGCCATTGAAGCCCTGAGTAGCGAGTTGGAAGCGGTGAATAAGTCTGCTGCTTCAAGTCAGCAAGGCATTGATAAGCTGGGTAAAGATCTGGCCGGGGTAAATGCCGGTCTGGATAAAAAGATTAAAGCCGTTAATTCCAAACTGGCGGGGCTGGAAAAGAGCCTTGCTGCACAGGACAAATCCCTTAAAGCTGCCAGTAAAAAAATCAGCGGTTCCGGCGGTGCAGACAGCAAACAACTGGCTCAGGTCAGGGCGGATCTGGCGGCATTGAGTGCGGATTACCAGATTTTATCTGAAGGCCAGGAATTGCAGCGGGTTGCATTATCCCAGCAGGGTAAAGACCTGAACCGCCGGATAGATCAGGTCGGTAATCAGGGGAACCAGGGGGGAGCATCAGCGGCTTCTCTGGAACGCCGGGTTAAGGTTAACGAACAGGCTGTGAAGGCCATCGACGGTTCCCGCCTGGTGCTGAATAAGGAACTTTTACGGATTCGTCAGCGTCTTAATAATCTCCAGTTACAGGTTGAAAGTCTGCAGTAACATCTTGCGGTACCGGAGGATGTTTTGAGGACGTTTCTGATCAGAACATGCCAGCCGTGCCCGTTAACCCTGTACCAGAATCCGGGCCTGACACTCATTGTGTCAGGTTCACCTAACTGAAGGAAAATAGTACGTAATGGAAATTCGTGCCTTTTTTGCTTTACCGCTTCCCGGAGCTGTCGCCCGAACGCTGGCAGATCATGCTGACACACTTTGTCAGTTTGATAAGCATGTAGAGGTTAACTGGGTCGATTCAGAATGTTATCATTTAACCCTATGCTTCATGGGGAATATAAGTCTCGAGCAGGTTGATCGTCTGGAACAGATTGCAGGTAAGCATCTGGCGGAATTCCGTTCTTTTCAGGTGCACATTAATACCTCACAGTATTATCCGGTAAATAAGCATTTATCGCTGATTGCGGCCATGAGTCCTGAGCATCAGGCGCTGAGCCAGTTGAATAAGCTGATGATGCAGGTCGCACAGGAAGCGGGAATTGCGCATACCGAGGAAGACTTTCAGCCACATATCACGTTAGGCCGATTGCCGGCAGAGAACCGGTTCAATGTACCGGAGCACTGGCCAGAGCTGGATCTTTTCAGCCTGGCGGATGAAGTGATCCTGTACCAAAGTAAACCAGGCGAGCGTGGTTCGATCTATACCCCTTTATTTGAAATCCCTTTGCAGGATATGGCCTGATGTAAGCTCTGCTGATTCTGGCGCATCCTGCTGTTAAGCAGAGACTTATGATGTTTAAGCCTGAATTACTTTCTCCGGCGGGTACGCTGAAGAATATGCAGTACGCGTTTGCCTACGGTGCCGATGCCGTATATGCCGGTCAGCCCCGTTACAGTCTGCGGGTCCGTAACAACGACTTCAATCTGGAAAAGCTCGAGCAGGGCATTAACATTGCGCATCAGCAGGGCAAAAAGCTCTATCTGGCGAGCAATATCATGCCGCACAACAGCAAGCTGAAAACCTACATCGATGATTTACGCCCGGTAATTGAAATGGGGCCGGACGCGCTGATTATGTCTGACCCGGGCCTGATCATGATGGTCCGTGAAGAATGGCCGGATGTGCCAATTCATTTGTCCGTACAAAGTAATACCATGAACTGGGCGAGCGTAAAGTTCTGGCATCAGGCCGGGGTTGAACGGATCATTCTGTCCCGTGAACTGTCGCTGGATGAGATTGAAGAGATCCGTGAAAAGTGCCCGGAAATGGAACTTGAAGTCTTTGTTCATGGCTCTTTGTGCATCGCTTATTCCGGCCGTTGCCTGCTGTCCGGTTACATTAATCACCGGGATCCTAATCAGGGAACCTGCACCAATACCTGCCGTTGGAAATATGACGCCCATGAAGCGGAACAGGATGCCAGTGGTGACCTTATTCCTGTTCAGAATTTTGATCCGGCGACGCCTGTTCAGCCTGAGCTGGGCATCGGTGAACCGACTGACAAAATGTACCTGTTACAGGAAGAGACCCGTCCGGGTGAATTTATGCCTGCGTATGAAGACGAGCACGGCACCTACATTATGAACTCCAAGGATCTGCGGGCTATACAACACGTGCCACGGCTGGCGAAAATGGGCGTGCATTCCCTGAAGATTGAAGGCCGTACCAAATCTCATTATTACGTGGCCCGTACTGCTCAGGCATACCGTAAAGCCATTGATGATATCGCTGCCGGCCGGCCGTTTGATATGGGGCTGATGGATACGCTTGAAAATCTGGCAAACCGTGGTTACACGGAAGGTTTTTACCGCCGTCACGTACATGATGAATATCAGAACTATGAAAACGGCAGTTCCGTCGGTGTGCATCAGCAGTTTGTAGGCGAGATTATAGGCCGTGATGAGCAACAGGGGACGATTGATATTGAAGTGAAGAACCGCTTTGCGGTAGGTGATCAGCTAGAGCTGATGACACCTTCCGGTAACCATACCTTCACTCTTGAGCAGATGGAAAACCTGAAGGGTGAAGCGAAAGACACGGCACCGGGTTCCGGCCACTTTATGCGTATACCTGTCGATTTCGCTGCGGATATGGAATACGCACTGCTGATGCGTAACCTGCCGAACGCACCGGCGTTCAAAAACGCTGAAGTATCCTGAACACCAGGGACATTAAACTGACAGGGACACTGACATTGCAATGATTGCTGTGGCAGATAAGTATCGGACTGGCCGCGCGCTGCGGCCATTTTCTTTTGCGGTGGCCGGCATCAGCGGCCTGACCGGTATTGTTGCGGCTGCCGGAGTGAGCGATATTCAGTGGCTACAGGCGGTCAGTTTGCTGTGTGCGGCGGTGCTGTTACAGGCCGGTGTGAACCTGATTAATGACTACAGTGATTTACCTCTGCTGGCCGGCGATGAAGCCAGTTGCAGGCAAATCCGTAAGAATGTCCGTATTGCGATGGTGTGTTTTGCGGCGGCTTCGGCTGTGGCGCTGTACTTTATCGCCGTCAGGGGCTGGCCGGCGCTGCTATTGGTGTTAGGCGGGGTTGTCGGTGCGTTGGGATATACCCTTGAACCGGTGAACCTGAAACGCCGCGGGTATGCGGTTGCAGCTGTGTTCTGGCTGATGGGCGTGCTGATTGTATGCGGTGTGTATTATTTCCTCACCGGATACATTGATGGTCAGGTGATCCGGCAATCAATTCCGGTCAGTCTGCTGACCAGCCTGTTATTACTGGCGAATGAAATCCGCGACTTTGAAACCGACAGAGCGCAACAGTGTGAAACGCTCAGTGTGCGTTACGGCTTACGCGCAGCCGTCAGGCTATATCGCCAGGGGCTGGCGTTGCTGGTGATCAGTTGTATGGGGTTATATCTGATTGGGGATCTGCAGAATATCTGGCCGTTATTCTTGTCCTTTCCGTTGGCGATGCCCTTATTGTTGATGGCCGGTCTGGGGCAACATGCCCGACAGCAGCTTCCACCGGCAACCGGCCGTTTTTTTCTTGTTTTCGGGCTGCTTTATCTTACCACTTTGTGAACATCGCGGTTGACCCACGCCAATCCCCCCCATACCTTAGAGAGATTACCAATAATGATTTTATAACAGTCTGATGTATAAGGCTGTTTATTGCAGTTCTCAGGGGTCTGAGCTTGATAGGTTTGTTACTGAAAAAATGGTTGCTGATTGTGTTGGGAGTGATGCTCTCCGGCACCTTGCTGGCTGAAAATTCATCGATGCTGTCCCGGGAAGAAGAACGCTGGCTGGAACAGCACCCGAATATTCGTTTTGCGCCAGCGCCGTATTACCCGCCTGTTGAGTTCTTCGATGAAAATGACGTTTACCGCGGGATTACCGCTGATTTTCTGAAGATTATGGCTGAACGTCAGGGGCTGGATATGAAGGTTATCCAGTATACCAACTGGGATAAGGTGGTTGAGGCCGCAAAAGAACGGGACGTTGATGTCTGGGGGGCGGCGGCAATTACGCCGGAACGTCAGGAGTATATGAATTTTACCCGGCCTTATATCCGGCTTCCGGCCGTTATAGTGGTACGCAAGGATATCGGTGGCCCCCTGAATATGCGGGACCTGGACGGGCATAAGGTTGTCCTGATTAAGGGCTATGCCTCCAGCGAATACGTCAAAGAGAATTTCCCCAACCTGGATGTACTTGAAGTTCCTGATCTGGAAACCGGCTTGCGAATGGTTTCCTATGGCCTTTCAGATGCCATCATTGCTACCAATGCTGCGGCACTGTTTTACATCGAGCGGGATGGCCTGACGAATCTGCGGGTTGCCGGTGAATCCGGCTTTGCCTGGCAGTTGCGATTTGCAGTGCGCAATGACTGGCCGGAACTGGTTTCAATCATTCAGAAAGGTCTGGATGGTATCAGTGATGACGAATTGCGGACGATCTTCCGCCGCTGGATAAACCTGGGCTACGAAGGGGAAATTCTGACACCTCAGTTATTGCTGCAGATTGCCGGCGGTATATTTGTCTTGCTGGCGATTATGGTGTTTGTCTGGAACCGGATGCTGCGGCATCAGGTACGTGAACGGACTCAGGCACTGAATAAAGAGCTTGAGGAGCGTAAAGCGCTGGAGAGCAAGTTGCGACGGTTGGCCACTACCGATGAGCTGACCGGTATTATGAACCGTCGTCATCTGTTCGACTGTTTACGTCAGGAGTTACGTCGGGCAGAACGCTACGATAATTCCCTGACGCTGCTGATGTTTGATGTTGACCACTTTAAAAAGATTAACGATACCTATGGTCATGCGGCAGGGGATCAGGTGCTGAAAGCAGTCGTTGGCATTTGTCAGCTGGCGTTACGGGAAAATGATCTGTTCGGCCGGATAGGGGGGGAAGAGTTTATAGTAGCGTTGCTGGAAACCGATCCGGAAACCGCCATGAAGGTGGCACACCGGATATGTGAATCGATTGCCGCTACCCGGATTGAACTCAGTAACGGCGAGTACCTGACCTCGACGATCAGTATCGGGGTGGTGCATTCCAGTCAGGATAAGAATCTGGAAGTCCTGCTCAGTTACAGCGACAGGGCTATGTACAGTGCCAAGCAAAAAGGCCGGAACCGGGTTGAAGCATTTGACTCGCTGGAGTCGCCGCCGATTGTTTTGTGAGCGCTTTCAGAAAAGACATTCATGTTTTTATGAGACTAAGTTGTGAGGCCTGTCAGACGTAATCTGTGTATAATCGGCGCACTTATAATTATGACTGGGAAACAGTAGATCCAGTACCGGCTGCTTCGGGGCCGGCGATCTGTGGTTGACCCGGTTAAACCCGAGCCTGATAGCGGAGCCAACTATGAGTGTTATTCGCCAAGACGACTTTATCAGCAGCGTTGCTGATGCCCTGCAGTTTATCTCTTACTACCATCCGATTGATTTTGTTCAGGGCGTTCACGGCGCTTACCAGAAAGAACAAAACCCGGCGGCCAAAGACGCCATGGCTCAGATCCTGATTAACTCACGTATGTGTGCTGAAGGCCGTCGGCCAATCTGTCAGGACACCGGAATCGTGACCGTATTCCTGAAAGTCGGTATGAATGTGAGCTGGGACGCCACAATGAGCGTAACAGACATGGTGAACGAAGGTGTTCGCCGTGCCTATACCCACCCGGATAACGTTCTGCGGGCATCTATTCTGGCAGACCCGGCCGGTGCCCGTAAAAATACCAAAGATAATACGCCGGCAGTTATCCACTACGAAATCGTCGAAGGGGATGAAGTGGACGTTCAGGTAGCAGCCAAAGGTGGCGGCTCTGAAAACAAGTCTAAAATGGTTATGCTGAACCCGTCTGACAGCATTGTAGACTGGGTTGTGAAAACCGTACCGACCATGGGGGCTGGCTGGTGCCCGCCGGGCATGCTGGGGCTGGGCATTGGTGGTACCGCTGAGAAAGCAGCAGTGCTGGCGAAAGAATCCCTGATGGATCCAATCGATATTCATGAAATCCGTGAGCGTGGCCCGCAAAACCGGGTTGAAGAACTGCGTCTGGAAATTATGGATGCGGTAAACGCACTGGGCATTGGCGCACAGGGGCTGGGCGGTCTGACTACCGTTCTGGATGTTAAGATCAAAGATTACCCGACCCATGCAGCTTCTCTGCCGGTGTGCATGATTCCAAACTGTGCAGCAACCCGCCACGCGCACTTTACGCTGAACGGTGAAGGGCCGGCAATTCTGACGCCACCGAGCCTGGATGAATGGCCGGAAATTACCTTTGAAGTGGGTGAGTCTACCCGCCGGGTGAACCTGGATACGGTAACGCCGGAAGAGGTGCAGAGCTGGCAGCCGGGTGAAACCGTTCTGCTGAACGGTAAGATGCTGACTGGCCGTGATGCCGCTCACAAGCGTATGGTTGAGATGCTCAACAACGGTGAAGAATTGCCGGTCGATCTGAAAGGCCGCTTTATTTACTACGTGGGCCCGGTTGATCCGGTCCGTGATGAAGTGGTGGGGCCTGCCGGTCCGACAACAGCAACCCGGATGGATAAATTCACCCGTCAGGTGATTGAGAGTACCGGCCTGTTAGGCATGATCGGTAAGTCTGAGCGTGGCCCGGTTGCCATTGATGCTATCCGTGATAACAAAGCGGTGTATCTGATGGCTGTTGGTGGCGCTGCTTATCTGGTGTCTAAAGCGATTACCAATGCTGAAGTGCTGGCCTTCCCGGAAATGGGGATGGAAGCCATCTATGAGTTTGAAGTGAAAGATATGCCGGTAACCGTTGCGGTAGACAGCAGCGGTGAGTCTGTTCACACCACAGGCCCTGCCAAGTGGAAGCAAATCATTGCTGAACAGGTGTAAAACGGCCTGTGATTGAAAAAGCCCGCAGTTGCGGGCTTTTTTGTGTGATTTTTATATAGAGCCTACTTCAGCAGAAAACCTTTTTTCTGCAGGAAATCCAGCATATGAGGGCGGGCCTCTTTGCCCAGCATACCGGACATCTGACCGCTCCAGGTCATATCTTTTGTACCCCCTGTGCGGGTTTGGTAATACTCTCTCACCGCTTTATCGTATTCGCGGATAACATCAGCATCTTGCTGATCCTGATAGCTGTCCTGTTTCAGGACCACTGATACCGGAAGGCGGGGTTTCACTTCCGGATTCTGATCCGGGTAGCCGATACACAGACCGAATACCGGATACACCAGTTCCGGCAGGTTTAGCAGTTCACTGACCGCCGCGATGTTATTTCGGATACCGCCAATATATACACAGCCAAGGCCCAGAGATTCTGCGGCGACAGTCAGGTTCTGGCTGAACAGGGCTACATCAGCGGTGGCAGTAATAAACTGTTCGGTGAAGCCGGATTGCATCGATGCTTCATTGATATCGCAGGCCAGTTGCAGACGGCGCATATCGGCGCAGCACACCAAAAAACCGGCGCCTGTGCCACATACGCCTGATTACCGGCGTATTCGGCCAGTAAACGGCGGTTATCCGTATCGTTAACCTGAATCAGGGTACAGGCCTGAATAAAGCTTGATGTGGCTGCGGCCTGACCGGCTTCTACCAGTGTTTCCAGCATATCCTGTGGTACCGGTTCAGCGGTAAATTTGCGGATTGAACGGTGGCTTTTCAATAATTCAATGGTGCTGTTCATAGTGATGTTATCCATGTCCTGTGGAATAGGTCTGCCGGAAAGTAAGATTCATGCGTGGGTCGATTTTACGGGCAGTTTTAGGCACGCTGTGTTGCCAGTAATGTTGCAGTTCGCCTGCCATAATCAGCAGGCTGCCGCTGGCCAGTGGGATTTCTGTGTGAGTTTTTTTGCTGCCTTTGGGGCGCAGCAGAAAACGTCGTGGTTCTCCCAGGCTAAGGGAGGCAATCGTAGGATTACGCCGTAACTCCGGTTCATCGTCGCTGTGCCAACCCATGCTGTCCTGTCCGTCGCGATACAGGTTTGCCAGTACTGTATTGAAGTGGCTCAGACTGGCCTTTTCAATTTGCTCCTTTAATGTCAGCAATTCTGGCAGCCAGGGGCGGGCTTTCATCAGCAAGTTTGAATAGGTGTATTCGATGCCTTCATCCCCCATAAAACTTTGCAGGCGGGGAATCGACACCATCCGGCCAAACAGTTTTAGCTGATCCTGCCGCCAGTGAAGTGTCTGTTCCAGCAGTCTGAACAGTGCTTGCTGCTCTGGCGGTGAAATGAAGTTCTCAATCAGGGTAAGGGAGCCGTGATCGATGCTAATGCTCTGGCGGTTAATAATTTTTTCCTGAAATAGCCATTTAATAAAAATAGTGTACGACGTCGCCGCGACCAAAACTAGCGACTATAGTGAATGTAAGGGAACCGGCGAACAAGTCTGACGTGTCGCTCCATGGGTTCTCAGAAGCAGATATCTGCTTACAACGGGTTCTGGATTGGAGGTGTATGATGCTGAGATCCGTGAAGGCCAGTGACTATATGGCAACAAAGCTGGTGACCTTTCGCCTCAACGATGATCTTTTCTACGCGATAAGTCTGTTACTGGAGCATAAAATCAGTGGTGCACCGGTGGTTGATGATACCGGTTCGCTGGTGGGAATGTTGTCTGAACAGGATTGCCTGAAAGCGATTTTAACCCTCACCTATCACGAAGAGGAAATGGGGGGGAAAGTCGCTGAGTGTATGACGACAGATGTGCACACCATCAGTTATGATGCTGACATTGTCCACGTGGCAGAAAAGATTATTAATCTTCATTGCAGGCGGCTTCCGGTAGTGAAAGATGGTAAACTGGTCGGCCAGATCAGTCGCAGAGATGTTCTTAAAGCCGTTGAGCGTTTTGCCCGCGACGGCTGAAAAAAAATGGACTGATTGAACGGTCAGCGCCGACAGGGCGCGGGCCAGACGCAGCATAATTTAGGGGATGCTGCGTACCGGTTTTCTGACTGGCTGTACAGTTTCAGCTGTGCAGTCGGATGGATATGTGCCGGACAGGATCTGCGGCAGGCAGAAAAGCATAGTTTTGATTCAGGTTGAATGTTGATATGGGCTTCCGCTTACCGGAAAAACCAGTTCTGTTTTATCCCTCACTGGCCCGTCAGATCGGTACTGACGAAGCCATTCTTTACGCAATCTATGTTGACCGTCTTGAAGCCCGTGGGGAACTGGACAGCCATGGAAATCTGAGCCTGTGTCTCGACCGTGGAGACTGGCTTCGTCTGGCCGATTTCTGGAATGAGACCCGGCTGGCGAATATTACCCGCAGCCTGGTAAGTCACGGGTATATACAGGCAACGTCCGGCGATGCCCGGATAACTCTTACATTGTTACCGCAGCTGTCGGATTCCGTCTGTGAAGAGCTGCCCATTGTTGAGCCGCTTGCTGAAAACACACCGGCTGCTTCCGCATCTGATACACCTGATATTGCTCAGCCAATCATTCCTGAGCCAGTACCTGAAGTGATTCGGGAAGAAGAGCCACCGGTGTTATACCAGCCGGCAGATGCTGAATATATACCGCAACCGGCAGACGATCCTTATTACGCTTCAGCCCCTGCAGCGCCGGTGACTGTTCAGAAACTGCCGGTCATGGAGCAGCCACCCACGCGGGATGATCTTCGCCAGTTACGTCAGCATCAGGAGGTTCAGCCCCAAAACCGTGGACCGGCGCCAACATTTGGCGGCAGTATTGGCTGGTCAAAAAGCCGTCCGCAGCCTGGAGCCGGTAACCTGTTTGCCACCCAGCTGGATGAGCTGGAGCAAAAGAACAAAAAGTTACATTCTATTTTTCTTGGCTGGCGTCCGTCGCAAATCTTATTTGATACACTGCCACGGCATAGCATTCCGGCTGAGTTTGCGGAACAACTGATCGATGAGTTTGTACTTTACTGGCTGGATAAAGACCGGAAAGAAACCAACTGGGATCAGAAGTTTCTGGCCTGGGTAAAGCGTGAGTGGGTGCAAAAGCAAACCCGTGAAGCCCGGGAGCAGCGTTATAAGCAGGACGACAGCACCGGTGGTGTCCAACAGGCCAGGCCGGATGCCCGTCAGAAACGGCAGCGGGTAACGGCTGCTATCATGGATATTAAAGATACCGACTGGTAAGCGCCCGATGTTTACCGGTCAGCGTGCCTGAAGAGGTTTACAGATTGAAAACTCCCGGACAGATTCTATCCACAAAGCAAGGTGAGTTGCCGCCGCAACGGGTTGATCCCTATCATGATCGCCGTCCGGTAAAAGATGATGCGCAGGCGCGTCCGGAAACAGCCACAATTACGACCGAAACCAAAACCATGGTGAATATGATCTTCGCCCGGTTTATGGCGATTTACGGGCATAAGTTTAAAAGCTGTTTTGAAACCCAGGATGAAATCCGCATTGCCAAGCGGGAATGGGCGCTGAGTCTGCAGTATTACTCTGAGGCAGAGTTGGTACGCGCCATTGACCGTTGTAAAGAAACCCTGGCCTGGATGCCAACCGTTTCAGAATTCCTGACCATTCTGCACGATATGGGCGGCGACTACGGCTTACCGCCTTCCCGTCAGGCCTATTACGAAGCCTGCCGTTTTGCGGACCGGCCCAGCGAGCGACAATGGAGCCATCCGGCGGTGTATCATGCGGGGAAAGCAACCGAATGGTTCCGTTTGCGCAGTGAAGAAGAAGCCCGGGTCTTTCCGGAGTTTGACTATAACTACCAGATTATCTGTCGCCGGGTCCGTGCCGGTGAGCAACTGGACGAAGCGGTTCCGGTAGCACTGGAAAACAAATCAGATAATACGCTGGCGGCCTTTATTCAGAGCTGGGGTGAAACACAGGGTATTACTCCGGAGCAGGCAACCACACTGCTGTTCTATATGACCAAGCCAGCCGGAACAGCCATCCGGCAACGGTTTAAGAAAGTCAGTGAAGACCGCGCCCGGCAGTGGGGCCTGAACCTGCAGCTGCCGGATGATTATCAGTAATTCATCTATGTATTGCTCAAATATGATCAGGCTGGCATAAATGCATGCGTTTTGTAGCGTGATTTAATGAAAATCTTATTCGAAAGACTCACCAAACAAGCCGCCGATGGCTTTACCCAGTGCTTCGCTGCGGGTTTCCGAACGGAATACCTGTAAAGACAGCGCACGCAGCGTAGGGATGAACATCAGGTCGGCCATCACCCGGTTAAAGCAGGCCTGGCCGGCGTTGTTAACTGCCAGTGTTTCCAGAAAGGGTGCCAGCAGTTCCGGGTGCTGTAAGGTCATCCAGCAACGGCTGGCAACGGCGGCGATCACTTCCGGATCTTTACCGACCGGGCTGTTAACCACTTCAGTCAGAGTTTTAACCTTGGTGGCTTCATCTTTACTGTTGGACAGGCCCCGTACCAGTGCGCCAATCAGGTTGGCGCTGCTGCCTTCATCATTCAGGGCGGTGTGTAGCCGCTGACTGATGGCTGCGGTAAGCGCTGTGTCAGGTTCGACGTGTTCCAGCAGGCTGCTGACCGCTTCCAGCGGTGTAGCTGGCAGGGTCGCCAGCTGCTTTGTCAGTGCCGTTGCGTTATTGCCTTCATCAAGCCGTACGACAAAGTCTGCGATACCCTGAAACCCCAGCCCGTCCCAGTTTTCCGGGGCTGCCTGGCCAGTGAAATATGCCTGGGCGTGTTCGTAATATGACGATGCTGGCTGGCGGGTGGTGAGGGTTGCTTTGGCATGGAATGCAGCCATTTTTTCCTGTTCAGGTTTGAACGAGAACGGGTTGTCTTTCAGTGCATCACGGAAGCCTTCAGTGTTTTCAGATGCATCCATCACTCCCTGATTGTTCATCAGGTTCTCCAGCAGGCGGGCAAGAAAGTCATCCCGGGCGGCCTGTACCAGGTAGCCCTGTTCATCCAGAGGCAGCTTTAAAAACCAGACGACGTTCTGATCCTGTTGTTTGGGGTTCCACAGTAAAACGCCAATCCATGCCTGATGTAAGAATGGCAGAGGGTAAGGAATATGTCCGTTTTCAACTTTATGAAAAGTGTCAGCAGAGAGCTTGCTGACCCGGCGGCCCATATCAAAGATACGGAACTGGCCTTCGGTCTGGCGGATAAAGTCGGTCAGGGTTTCAAAACGTTGCATGGGGCAGAATGATTCCGGTGTTGTAGGTTATCTGCGGCGTGGCGTGACACCACCAAAAAGAAGGCTATTTTATCAGTTCCGTAAGGGATATACAGCAGCCTGTAAATAGCCCTGAAAGACTGCTTTGTAGCAGTATGTTTCAGTGACAGTTACGGTATTAGGCTTTAGTCGTATATGTGTTGATTTTTAAAGGGTTTAGGCACATTTTTTCAGGGTCTCCCGGTGTGTTTCAGGCTGAAATTTCCAGGCGCTGAAAAGATAAACAGGGGAAAGTGCCCGTCAGTTGATTAAACGCAATTAATCGCAGAAAAAATCCAGCATTCATACTGAGTGGAAAGGAGCAGTTGCGTACAATATCAGTAACGGATAACAACTATTAAATGAAGGGAGCGGATTGGAATTGAGTAACGCTTTTCTTGCGTTGGGACGGTCGATGCTGGGCAGTCTGAGGGATCTTTTACCCATTGTATTGGTGATTGGTTTTTTTCAGATTGCAGTATTGCAACAACCGTTACCGGACTTTGTTGGGGTGATGACCGGGCTGCTATGCGTAGTTGCCGGTTTAACATTTTTTATTTACGGGTTGGAGATGGGATTGTTTCCCATCGGTGAAACTCTGGCGAATGCTTTTGCCCGAAAAGGCAGTGTGTTTTGGTTACTGACCTTTGCCTTTGCGCTGGGGTTTGGTACGACCGTAGCTGAACCTGCACTGATAGCTGTTTCTGCTGAGGCTGCCAAGGTTGCCGCTGAGGGGGGCATGATCATCGCCAGTGATGAGGCGATGGCGAGCTATGCATCAGGTTTGCGGTATACCGTCGCATTTTCGGTAGGTCTGGCCATTGTTTTAGGCGTATTGCGGATTCTTAAAGGCTGGCCAATCCACTATATGATCGCCATGGGGTATGTACTGGTGGTGATTATGACGGCGTTTGCGCCCCGGGAAATTATCGGCATTGCCTATGATTCCGGCGGTGTTACTACATCGACCATTACTGTTCCGCTGGTGACTGCGCTGGGTGTGGGCCTTGCTTCATCAATCGAGGGGCGTAATCCGATGATTGATGGCTTTGGTCTGATCGCATTTGCGTCACTGACACCGATGATTTTTGTAATGGCTTACGGGATGGTGATCTGATGGAACTGTTAGAGCAACTGTTCAGTATTCTGTTTACCACACTGAAAGATGTCATTCCGATTGCTGCGATCATTTTCGGCTTTCAGATTTTCGTTATTCGCCGGCCGATTCCTAATCTGAAGCGTGTGTTATTTGGCTTTGCTTACGTGATTGTAGGCCTGGCGCTGTTTCTGCTTGGGTTGGAAAAAGCATTATTCCCGATTGGCCGCCTGATGGCTGAACAGTTGACGGATCCGCTTTTCCTCAGTGGAGGAGAAACCGTCGCAGGCAGTCTTACCTGGCAGGATTATTACTGGGTATACATCTTTGCCTTTGCGATTGGGGCCAGTACGACCATCGCTGAACCCTCGTTAATTGCTGTGGCCATTAAAGCCAATGAAGTTTCTGCCGGTGCCATCGGTATCTGGGGGTTACGTTTAGCGGTTGCGCTTGGGGTTGCCGTGGGGATTAGCCTGGGCACCTGGCGGATTGTCACCGGGTATCCGATTCACTGGTTCATTATCAGCGGGTATGTATTTGTGGTGATTCAGACCTTTTTTGCGCCTAAGTTAATTGTGCCCCTGGCATATGATTCCGGCGGGGTAACCACGTCTACTGTAACGGTACCATTGGTGGCCGCACTTGGGCTGGGGCTGGCCAGCACAGTGCCAGGTCGCAGTCCGCTGATTGACGGATTTGGTCTGATTGCGTTCGCCAGTCTGTTTCCGATGATAACCGTGATGGGCTACGCGCAGATTACCGGTTGGCTGGCTGCCCGTAATGCAAGCCGCCAGCAGGCTGAATAAAAGGATAGGAAGGATTTATGCATTTTAAATTGCTGTTAGTTTTCGTTGAGGATGCACAAACCGATCAGGTCATGAAGGCCGCCCGTGAAGCCGGTGCGACCGGTGCGACGGTGATCAATAACGCCCGTGGTGAAGGGGTTAATAAGACCAAGACGTTCTTCGGTCTGAACCTGGAAACCCAGCGTGATGTGCTGTTGTTTATTGTGGAAGAACATCTGAGCCGTAAAATTCTGGAAACCATTTCCGAGGTTGCCGGGTTTGACAGTGCCCCCGGACAGGGCATCGCAATACAGCTGGATGTGGAAGATGCGGTGGGGGTTGCCCATCAGATTGAAACCCTGACTAATGTGGTTGAGGAAGAAATATGAGCGAGCGTAAGCTGGTGCGTGTTAAAGATGTCATGGTTCAGGACTATGCGATTGTTGATGGCCTGATGACAGTTAAGGAAGCGATTGCCATTTATAAGCAGCGTAATGTGGCTGCTCTGTTGGTAGATAAGCGCGGTGATGATGACGAGTATGGCATTCTGCTGTTGTCTGATATTGCCAAGCAGGTGCTGGCAAAAGACCGGGCCCCGGAACGGGTGAACATTTATGAAATTATGACCAAGCCGGTTATCGGGGTTGAGCCGGATATGGATATTCGCTACAGCGCCCGGTTGTTTGATAATTTTGGCTTATCAATCGCGCCGGTAATTGCTGGCGGTGAAGTGAAAGGGGTGGTTAGCTATAACGAGATTGTACTGGCAGGCATTGCTGACTGAGCCACTGAGCAGATGTAAATCAGGCGCTCAGTGGGTACCGCTGAGGGTCTGATCCAGACGGTGAAAGAGTGCAATCAGCTGTTCACCGTTGATGCCTTCCTGTTGCATGACTGTTTCAGTCATCGGGGCGATATTACAGTTGCCGGGTAATGATGAATGCTGTTCAATCAGTGCCTCGAAACGTGGCAGCATAATCCACTGACACCATTCAAAAAAGTTCAGGGTATCGACCGCAAAGGGTTGCTGGCTGGCGAGCGCTTCTGCAGAAGGTGGCTGGCTTTGCCAGCGGTTGAGATGTTGCAGTTCTGAACGGATATCGTCCAGAACTGCAGCCAGTTGCTGATGTTGTGTGAAGTGTGCCGACATTAACGGCCGCGGGCCTGCTTCAGCGTATCAGCAATCAGGAACGCCAGTTCCAGTGCCTGGTCAGCATTCAGACGCGGATCACAGTGAGTGTGATAGCGGTCACCCAGACCTTCTTCTGTAATCTGGTAAGCCCCGCCGATACATTCGGTAACATTCTGGCCGGTCATTTCAAAGTGCACGCCGCCGGGCACACAGCCCTCGGCATTCATCACGTCGATAAAGCCGCGAACTTCCGTCAGAATATGATCCACTGGCCGCGTCTTGAAGCCTGAATCGGTCTTCAGCGTATTGCCATGCATGGGGTCACAGGACCAGACCACAGTCCGGCCGCTCTCTTTCACCGCCCGGGCCAATGGGACCAGGCCCTCAGAGACGCCGTCCGCACCAAACCGCGAGATCAGCGTAATTCGGCCAGCTTCATCATCCGGGTTCAGTGTTTCGATAATCCGCAACAGCTCATCTGGCTCGAGACCCGGGCCGCACTTCATGCCGATCGGGTTTTTGACGCCTTTGCAGAATTCCACATGCGCGTGATCGACCTGACGGGTCCGGTGACCAATCCACAACATGTGTGCAGACGTGTCATACCAGTCACCTGACGTGGAATCCACGCGCGTCATAGCCTCTTCATAGCCAAGCAAGAGCGCTTCATGCGAGGTATAGACTTCAACTTGCGCCATTTGTGGGACGCTTTGCGAGGTCACTCCGCAAGCTTTCATGAAGTCCAGCGCGTCTGAGATCTTGTCCGCCATATCGCGGTACTGTTCGCCCAGCGGCGAGCGGTCGACAAAGCC
>CAKZPE010000072.1 GCA_937138495.1 uncultured Oceanospirillaceae bacterium | reverse complement strand
TATTCGCAGCACGAACTGGCTCTGGCACTGGCTCTGGCTCTGGCTCTGGCTCTGGCTCTGGCTCTGGCTCTGGCTCTGGCTCTGGCTCTGGCTCTGGCGCTGGCTCTGGCTCTGGCTCTGGCTCTGGCTCTGGCTCTGGCTCAACAATAGCTTCCGCTACTTCAGGTTCAATGGTGACTGACTGCTCTGCGTTTTCTGACGAAATATCCTGCGGCGCTGCAACAGCTGACTCAGCTACAGGTTCAGCTGCACTTTCCTGGCGACTCTCAGACTCAGCGCTGCCGGCTTCTTCTGCGGCAGGCACATCGGCTTCTGGCTGCTGCAGTTTTTCTTCGCTGGCAGTATCTGATGAAAATAATGACTTTAACTTTTTAAACATTGCTATTCCTGTCGGCAATCTTCAGGGCAGCACACAGGCATGTGCCATCCCCGGATAATTCTGATACGCCCGGTATGGTTGCTGATCAGCATAAAAATCGGATACCGGAAACAGCACCTCTTAACTGAGAAATTGCAGCAACGGCTTAACCTGGAATCACGGTTCCACAGCCTGCTGCATCAGGTGCTGAGAAAGTGCGCTATGTTACCATACGGTGCTTATTTAACCACGCCCCGTAGCGACATTCCTGAAGCGCCGTTTATAAACACTTTACAGAGCTGCGAAAAAAGCCAAAACATGTAACTATGCAGCTCAGAACCAGCCTTCAGCCAGTAACACAGGTGCTTCATTCAATGGCAGATACATACAAACCAATGTTCAACCGTACCTATCTCAAAGTACTCCTGTGGATAGTTGCCATCGCCATTGTTTTTTTATCTGCATCAGGGAGAGATACCAACCGCTATCTGGAAATTGAGAAAGTTGACGCCAAGCCGGTTTATTTTACTGAACCCGATAATATTAACGACCTGTCAGTTCAGATGATTTTTGGCCTGGGACCAGCGCTCAGTGATGAAACGAAACTGCTGCATAAGCTGCTTGCCAAACGCCTGCAGCGGGCTCTTAACAGCAATGCTGTTAGCCACCTGCTAAGCCCGTTTCAGGCACGCCTGCAGCTCTCTCTTCAGGATGACAGACTCACTCTGTTGCTCAGCCTTCCCCCCCATGACTTACCAGCAGACCAACTGCGCCAGCTACAGCAACAACTGTTGCAACAGCTGGCTGACACCGATATGAACAGCAACACCGAAGCTGAATGGGCCCGCCTGAAAGCAGAGCTGTATCTGGAAAACCAGAGTGCCGAAAATCAACTGCTGAGCGCCTTTGCAAATACTCTGAATGACAACTCCTCTGTACATCCGCTACAGCGCTTTCCATCCTGGGCCCGCAATGTACTCGGCAGCCATAACCTCGCGCTGGCAATTTCCGGCCCCGATGCAGCAGATACCGCACAAGTGCTTGCAGAACAACTACCGACTGACGACGCTGTCTCCACAGAGCAACTGCGCTCACCGGGTCTGCAGCAGCGACAAACGTTACCGGCAACCGCCAATGAACCCTATGCCCTGGCCGGACTGGCACTTCCCGGCCGGGAAAGTAACAGCTTCATGGCGCAGCTGATCGCCGTTCGAAGCCTGCAACGCACGCTGCCAGACCTGCAGCCGGAAGTATCCACCCGCTTGCTCTGGAAATCACTGGGGCTGCAAGGCTATCTTGCTCTGCTGTTCTATGGCCAGCATCCACCGGCAGACACCGCTGAACTGACGCCCCTGAACCAGCGTTTACTCAACAGCACTGACGATGATGTCATTGACACAACCCGGGAAACCATTAAAGACAACTTCTTAGAACGTATGAGTGAACAACAGGCGCAACTGGGGCTTTTGAATACTCTGGCATTTTATCGGTTGCCGCCGGACTATATATCCAGCTTTGCTGACCGGCTTGCCAGTACCTCAGACACAGAGGTGAAAGAACAACTGAAAATGATGCTGAACACAAATAACCAGCAATTTTTTTATCTGCCCGCCCGTTAACGTATAATCCCGCGGTCCATTTATCAGATCAGGAAAATCAGCGCATGTCCCGACGAGCGCCTGGCCGGCGGCCAGCCACGAATAAAACCGGCCCAACCAAAAGCGGTAACCAGCAACTGCGGATCATTGCTGGCGAATGGCGTGGACGTAAACTGAGCTTTCCGGCGATTGAAGGCTTACGGCCAACCCCTGACCGGGTTAGGGAAACCCTGTTCAACTGGATTACTGCGCACGTGCCCGGTGCAAAATGCCTGGATCTGTTCACCGGCAGCGGAGCGCTGGGATTAGAAGCATTGTCCCGCGGTGCTGCACAAGCCACTATGGTTGACCTGTCTGCGATTGCGACCGGCCAGTTACAGACCAACCTGCAAACCCTGAAAGCCAAAAACGCCACTGTCATTCAGGCAGACGTACAGCACTGGCTTAACCGGCAAAACGACAGCCAGCAGTATGACCTGGTGTTTATGGACCCACCGTTTCGTAAAGATCTGGCAGCCGCCTGCTGCGAACAATTAGAAGCACAGGGGTTACTGAGTAACCGGGCGATGATTTACGTGGAAACGGAATCTGAGCTAAGCGTTTTGCAAGTACCGGAAAACTGGCACCTGCACCGGGAAAAAAATGCCGGGCAAGTCACCTACCGCCTCTATACCCGGGAGCAGACCGACGCTTAACGCACCGGCAACGCATCATCCAGATAATACCGGGCTTGCATACGCTCTAACTGACTAAGCGTCAGATCCTTGCTCAGCATAAAGCTGATATTAAATCGCTGCCCGGGGCGTAATACGCCGTTGTGATGCCCCACAAAACGATAGGTTTTACCCTGACTGTCACGGGCAACAATACCCATCACTACTTTATGCAGGCTCACCCTGCCAGTGTAATGCCAGCGGGTTTGCCAACTGCTGTCTGTCAGACGACGCTGCTCTTCCAACCGCATTAGCTGCTGCACAGACCGGACAAACTGTGCCTGCTGCGCCTGACGATACTCTTCCTGTTTGGCCTGCTGATGCTCGGACATCACCCCCACAGCGGTAGACAGAATGGCGGCCAGCCCGCCGCCTTCCCCGGCACTTTCCCCGTGCCGGTTACTGCGTTTCTGCCACAGAGTATTATTATCCAGCAAAGCATGCGCCCGGGGATTTACCTTCCCTGACCGGTAATACTGCCTGACCTTGTCCGCCACCGCTTTCGCCTCCGCTGCACGCTCAGCATTCACCGGGTGATCGTGGGCAAACAGACTGCGGGCATTCCCCTGTTGTTGATATTGACGCTGCCAGATCCGACTGGCGGCATAAGGGTCATAACCAGCCAGTGCCGAATACAGAATGCCGATACGATCAGCTTCCCGCTCCCGCTCATGGGTAAACGCCGCCTGATAACCCTGCCGACGTACTGCACTGGATGATGTCAGTACACTTAATTGCTGATGAGTCTGACGCTCGGCCACATGATTTGCCACCGTGTGAGCATATTACACAAAATCTGCAAAAAAATGTACAGCCATACAATAGGCATAACTACTGAATATTCAAACAATAACTGTTTTATTAATGTATACATATAGAGCATGTCGAACATGTACACATATTAGAGTTACTGTACATAATGGCTTATGGAACCTACGATCAAGTCCCAATTTTTGAACCGCGTTGCTAAGGAACCTGCGATTAAGTCCCAGTTTTTTAGCCGCGCTGTTGATCAGGCAGCATTTGCTGCGTAATCAACCACTATTTGACCGTTTAATATCGTCTGTATGCCAATTTCCCGGCATCCAGACGGATTTCTCCTACGCC
>CAKZPE010000071.1 GCA_937138495.1 uncultured Oceanospirillaceae bacterium | reverse complement strand
TGTTAGGTAAGGGAGCGCAATATAAAAATCTGTTGGAACCATAATAGGTCTCGTGCTGTAATAATAAAAATTAATAAATAATATTTTGTGATAAGGAGTTCTTATTATGTTGGCCGATCTGAAGATTGCGCAGCTGCGTCACTTCATCTGGGTAGCTGAACTCAAAGGCTTTCATGCTGCTGCAGAGCGCGCGCACCGTACCCAGCCGGCGATCTCCTTATCGATCCGGGATCTGGAAAATAAGCTGGGTGAAGCACTTTTCGAGAAGCATCATTCCAAGACCAATAAGACGGAACTGACACCTTTCGGACATTATTTCCTGCCGAAGGCCAAGGAACTGATCAGTCATCATGACCGGGTAGCAGAAGATATGGAGCTGCTGGCCAAACACCGGACCGGGCATTTGCGGCTGGCGTCGGTGCCGTCGATTGCCAGCCGGGTGCTGCCCGCGCTGTTGCAGGACTTTGTCACCCAGGCGCCAGACCTGCACATCAGCTGCTTTGATGATAATTCCGATGCGGTTATCCGGATGATCGAAAATCAGCAGGTGGATTTCGGCCTGACTAACCTGTTGAAACCGGATCAGTACACCAATCTGACGTTTACGCCTATCTGGCAGGATGAAGTGGGGGTGGTATGTCCCGTGGGACATCCGCTGGCCGGTGAGGAAAGTGTTGACTGGAAGGTGCTGAAAAAATATCGGCTAATCGGGAATGGTACTTCACGCTTGCTGGAAGGCACTGATGCTGCAGGTTTACTGGATAAGTCGCCCCTGTATGTGTCTAACATGATTTCCCTGCTGGCAATGCTGGATGCCGGTTTTGGTATAACCACACTGCCGCGTTATGCCTTTCCTGAGAGTAATCCTGACCTGAGCTTTGTGCCGCTGCACTCGCCACAGGTAATTCGTCGGATTGGCGTGGTGCAACAGACCAACCGCTCGCTGTCGCCACCGGCGGAAGCCTTTTATAAGTTCATACTGGAACAGTGCTGCAGTGAGCCGCAGGATGATGCCTGAATGCATCTGAAGCCGGATTTTGCTGTCTGCTGATACGATGAAGGGGTTTGTTGCTGGCATAGTGTGCCCGCAAACCCTTAGGAAAAATAATATCTTCGGTTATTTAATAAGTGATGCTTATCGTTTGATATGACCTTTTGATTTGATGCCGCAGCGAATTCCGCTGATTATGTTTCGTAAGGGAGCTTCGGATAATGCCAGCGACGCGCGGTGATTTTGTCTGGCCCTAACTATAATAATCAGCGGCCCGGTCCGGGGACTGCACCATAAATTTCTATGCTGCTCTGAGGGATCTGCATCTCCGTCTTTTTCGTATACTTCTGTGTATAAGTCGGTTCGCAGGTTCTCTATCCACGAGACTGAGGTGTTCCATGAGGTTAAGACAATGACAGGGTCTGCAGCAATTCAGGCATCACTATACGGCAGCCACGCACTGCCACTTCGCCCCGCCGGGCAGGTTATGCAGCTTGAGCGTCTGGGGGCGATGCACCAGAGCCGGCTGAGCTTTATGCGTTCGCTGGTTCGGCGCATTATGCGCGAGCGCTGGCAAATCACACCGGCACTGATGGAGCTGGATGATCAGGGCTATGGCCGGGTTATCTACCGTATACAGGCACCTCAGGGCTGCTACAGTTTCGTACTTTTCTCTGATTATCTGTCACCTGAAGACCGAAACGACCGGGTAATCGCCACTAAGTGGGATCTCACCATGGCGCTGGTTGCCGGCGATCTTGCGACTGAAGTGTCCAACGGCGATGAAAGCTATCTGCAGCAACTGCGCGACAATGTGCCTAAACAGGAAGCCGGCCGGGTCGACAGCCGGGTCTTTGTGCTGTCCCGTGCGAACCGCAGCGCCCGTAACTTTGATTATGTGGTGGATCAGCTGGCCCGCGGAGAACAGCCGGAAGCGGCTAAAATTGCTAAAGTTGGCTACCTGTACCGCACCACCGCCGTCTATGGCAGCGGCAAACTGGGCATGGCCGACTGGCAAAAAGTGCAGAGCCACTGGCTGGATTTTGCCCGTCCGTTCAGCGCTGAAATGTTTGTTTGCTTCATGCTGCGTAACTTCAGCCTGCTTCAGGCGGAACACATTGCCAAAACCCGCAGCCCGGACACTTTTACACCGATGGAGCTGGGGCTGAAACGTTATTTCGGGATTGGTAACTCCACCGGTCTGGGGATGGCGCCTTACCTGATAAACCACCCGTTACTGATCAACCGCTGGGTAGAAATGCGTGAACTGGCGCTGGGTCGGATCTGTGCGATGGCTGAGCCGGACAGCAGTGTCCGTGACCGTTTTGGTGCGTTATTGCAGCGTTGTGATCAGCACACCCGTGAAGTGTTCTGTGAAGATGAGTGGCAGGAAAATAACAACCGGATGCTGCTGGATGACCTGCAGCGTCTGCAGCAGCAAATGATCGATGGCATCAGTGACTGGAGCAGCCTGCTGCAATGGAGCACTCAGCACTGTTCCCTGCAGGGGCAGGAAATGCTGGTCTCTGTGTTGCTGGAGCTTTATCCAACATTGGTGGACGAGCTGGAAAACCATTGCTGCACCAATGAAAGCATGGATCTTGATCCTCAGATGTCACTGACTGAACTCACGTCACTGATCGAAAACCACTATGACTGGGCGCTGGATATCGACTTTTCCCAGCCGGAAGCGAAGCAAACCTTCTGGTACCGCTCAGAAGAAAAAATGGAACCCCGCTTAGGTGATTGTGCATTGGAGCCGGGAGCTGATAAGCAAATGCCGCTGGGCATCGGCTATCTGGTGCGTGAGTGCTACGACCAGTTACAGGCATTTGCCGGTCATGAGCAGGCAACCTGTGCAGAGTTTCTGTTACAGCAACCTCAGTCCCGTGGCATCGTGCGCCGAATTCAGGCCATGAGTAATACGCTGTTTGGCGAAATTCGCGCCAACCTGCTGGATAAAGACGTTCTGCCGATGCACTTATTGCGGGCTAAACTGGCGTTCTTCGGGGTGAGTAAATTTGATCCCCGTTCCAAGCTCTGGGTACGGAACACCATGTTCCAGGGAGCGCCTTTGCTGGAAGACATTGGTAAGCCGTTCGCGGATGACTGGTTTATGCCGCTGAATCCGCAATCCAACCCACAGTCAGACCGTTAGGACGCCGCCATGTACGTATCACTGAATGAATTAAGTGCCGCACTGCGTCGCTGCTTTGAAGCAAACGGTTACAGTGTTGGCCAGTATGAAGATGCCGCCAATGCGATTGTCTGGCTGGAACAGCATGGCTGCAAAGGGCTGGATGAACTGTACCGTTCACTGCCGTTCCTGGAAACCGATCAGGTGAAGCCTGGCAGCCAGGTCAGTTATGAAGATGCTTCATCACTGGTACTGGAATGTACCGGCCGCAGCGCGCTGAACTGTGTGGCCGCAGCGGTGGACCTGGTACAGGTGAAAGCCCGTCATGCGGGCATTGCCACCCTGACACTGCATAACTGCCATAACCGTATGTTTGTCATGAAAGCGCTGGCAGACTGTGGTCGCAGAGGGCTGAGTGCGGTCGCTTACTGGCAGAATGGTTCAGATGTTATTACCGAGCACACGGCGGCCATCAGAGCCGGCGACAGCTACCCGAACTATGCCCGTGTGGCGCTTTCACCGGAAGCCTGTGATGACGTGGCTGAGCACCAGAGCCTGACATTACTTTGCACCCGGCAGCTGAATCTGACATCGTCATTGCGTAATCAGCTGAAAGGCAAAGACTTGCTGGAGCTGACGCCACAGCAACTGGAAGAAAATGGCCGGGTTGCGCTGGATAAGGGCATCCATATTGATGCTCAGCTGTGGGCCAGCATTAACGACATTGGCAGTGCCGTACTGGTTGAAAATAGCGAAAGCTCACGCCAGGGGGCCGGAGAATAAGTCGAGAGATGACAGCCTTTGCCGGTAACTGAACAGACGGTTGCACCGGGTACATCAGGCAAAATGCCGGTGTGCCACGTGCAACCGTGTGTCGTTTCGGGCAAGGGATACAGATTGAAATACAGGAGAGAAGATATATGCCGGTTTTATCACTGGAAGACATTCGTCAGCTGAGTTATGACGCACTGCGCCGTTGTGGTGCCAATGAAGAACATGCCACCGCGGTGGCGCTTGAACTGATGGATGCAGAAGCCGAAGGCATTCGCAATGTGGGCCTGGGGTATATCCATCTCTACCTGAATCATCTGAAATGCGGCAAAGTCAGCGGTGATGCCAAGCCGGAAATCGTGAAGCAATCGGCGGCGGCAACACTGGTCAGTGCCGGCCATGGCTTCTGCCATACCGCCTACCTGCACGCTGAAGAACAACTGATCGAAACCACCCGCCGTGAAGGCATTGGCATGCTGGCGATTCAGCAATCCTATTCTGCCGGTGTTCTGGGCTGGTTTGTACGCCGTCTGGCACAGCGCGGTCTGGTTTCACTGATGTTTGCCAACTCCTCCAAAGCCGTGGCTGCCCACGGCGGTAAAGTGCCGTTTTTCGGCACCAACCCCTTTGCCTTTGGTTCGCCGAGACAAAGCGCGTCCGGAGAGCCTCAACCACCGGTGGTTGTGGATATGGCTACCGCCTCCACTGCCCGGGTGAACATTGTTAAAGCCGCCAATGCTGGCCAGCCTATAGAGCCGGGCCATGCCATTGATGCTGACGGCAACCCTACCACGGATGCAGCGGCCGCTCTGAAGGGCGCTCAGTTGCCAGTAGGCGGCCCGAAAGGTTTTGGTCTGGGGCTGATTGTTGACCTGATGGGCGGCGCCCTGACCGGCAGCAACTGCTCTTATGAAGCGTCCATGTTCTCCACCAATGACGGCGGGCCACCCAATGTCGGCCAGACCATCATTGCCTTTAACCCTGACTTCTACAGCGAAGGTTATCTGGAGCATCTGGAAACCATGTTTGTTGCCCTGACCGATGACAACGATGTCCGTATCCCGGGTGAGCGCCGCCAGCAACTGCGTGAACAGCATGAGCGGGATGGTGTTGAAGTACCGCAGGAGTTACTGGATAAGATTGCAGCACTGTCAGAATGACAAGCCGCCAGGCATAAAAAAGCCCGTGCATTGCACGGGCTTTTTGTTTTTCAGAATGCTAACCGGCCGGCTCAGTTCGCCGGGCGTTGCAACAGGACGTTGGCCATCCAGTGGGACACTTCTGCAGAGTCGATACGGGCGTTTTCAGCGGCCAGTGATTCCAATCCCTTTTGTGCATGCTCGTGAGGGATGCCGGCGCCGTCACGGAATTGCAGCAAGGCATCTTCAAATTCCATGGTGAATTCCGGGTGGCCCTGGAACGTCATGATACGGTCGCCGTACAGCAGGCCCGCATACTGGCAGAAATCCGAGCTGGCGAATACCTCAGCATCAGCCGGTTTTTCGACTACCTGATCCTGATGAACCGCATTGATGGTAAATGGCTTGCCGGCTACTTCGGCAGGAATATACGGGCTGTTGCTTACCAGTAGATAGGTTTGCAGGCCCAGGCCCCATTCACCGTTGTACTTAATGACTTTGCCACCGAAGGCTTCCGCGATGATCTGATGACCAAAGCAGATACCCAGTAAGGGTTTTTGCTGTTGGTGGATCTCCATGATCAGGGTTTTCAGGCGCTGCATCCATTCCTGATTTTCGTAGACGCCGGATTTGGAACCGGTAATGATCCAGCTGTCGCACACTTCAGGGCCGACAGGGAACACGTCTTCGCGAACGTCATAAATATCATACTCAAAGTCATATTCAGCGGTGTTGAACAGCTGAACGAACATATCGGCATAGGTGCCGAACTGAGCCTGTAATTCCTCCGGTGTGATACCGGCGGCGAGTATACCCACTTTCATAAAAAGCCTTTACTGAAGAGTTAACTGCAAATTGTTCTGGCCCTCTGACAGGCCGGTTGGACGCATGTGGTTATTTTATAATCAGTCAGGGCGGGTTAACAGTGTTATCCCGGTTGCTGACTGTTTTTTGTTCACCGCAGCCGGTCAGTGACCGGTGCGGCGTTTCATCTGTTTAATCGATACTGTTCATCATCCGGTTCTGGCGGCGCATCTGCCAGATCGCCCCGACCACACCCAGTGCCACGATGCCGATCATAATGGTCGCCAGCGCATTCACTTCCGGGGTCACGCCTAAGCGCACCTTGGAGAAAATCACCATTGGCAGGGTGCTGTTGCCTGGGCCGGAGACGAAGCTGGCGATCACCAGATCATCCAGCGACAGGGTGAACGACAGCAGCCAGCCGGAGATGATCGCCGGGGAGATCAGCGGCAAGGTTACCAGGAAGAACAGGCTGAACGGCTTGGCTCCCAGGTCCATCGCGGCCTCTTCCAGCGACTCATCCATGGCGGACAGCCGCGACTGCACGATGACCGCCACATAGGCCAGACAGAAGGTACTGTGAGCAATGATGATGGTGCCGATGCCCCGGCCGGACGGCCAGCCAAAGGTCCCTTCCATCGCCACGAACAGCAACAACAG
>CAKZPE010000070.1 GCA_937138495.1 uncultured Oceanospirillaceae bacterium | reverse complement strand
CACTTGATTGGGCAACGAGGCAGGTTGACCTGTCTTTGACCGAGGCCGGAGATGACCGTTTTCGACCGGTCATCGAGACAGCGATTATCGACCTCGCCAAACGGCCAGCTGAAATCAATTCGGGGTTTGAGCTCAAAACTTTGGGTAACGATGGAGGACACTCGTGAGTTCGGCCCAGAAAATTCTGACGCTTTCGACAAACGGCCCAGGCCTCTACGAGTTCACCAGCGAGGTTGAGCGGTTCGTCAGCGACACAAGTACCGGCCTGTTAACCGTTTTCGTACGTCACACATCTTGTTCGCTGCTCATTCAGGAAAATGCCGACCCCAGCGCTCAGCATGACCTTGAACGCTGGCTAAACCGGCTGGTGCCTGAAAATGATCCGCTTTACACCCATGTTTTTGAAGGGGCTGACGACATGCCTGCGCATATCAAGGCCGCACTGACAGCCACCAGCCTGTCGGTACCGGTGCAGGGCGGAAGGTTGATGCTGGGCACCTGGCAGGGTGTGTTTTGCTGGGAGCATCGCCACGGCAATCATACCCGCAGCATTGCTGTGCATATCGGTGGATAGGTATGTACGTCCGGTAAATAAAAACGGCCGCAATTGCGGCCGTTTTTTAGGGTACGGTTATTTGCTGCGGCTGACAATCTGTGAAAGATCTGCCACCAGCGTGGCAAGCTGTTCACTGGCATCGGTTGTCTGGCTGACAGATTCGCTGCTTTGTTCGGATACCGTACGGATCGACATAATGCTGTTGCTGACCTCTGTCGCCGCAGCGCTTTGCTGGCCAGCCGCGCTGGCAATCTGAAAGCTGCCCTGGGAAATGGTATCGATAGAGCTGGCGACATCTTCGAATGCCTGGTTCGCCTCAAGTGCCTGATCAATACTGCTCTGAGCTTTCGCCTGACTTTGTTCCATGGTGTTAACAGTGATATTGACCTGCTTCTGAATGCCATCAATGGTGCGGTGGATCTGGCCGGTAAATTCCTGAGTGCGCTGTGCAAGTGCGCGTACTTCATCGGCGACCACTGCAAATCCACGGCCGTGTTCACCGGCGCGGGCTGCTTCAATGGCGGCATTGAGTGACAGCAGGTTAGTCTGGTCGGCAATATCATCGATAATACTGATCGTGGCACCAATTTCCTGTGCCTGAGTGCGAAGCTGTTCTGAAGACTCAGAAGCGGTGCTGACATCGCCAACCAGTTGTTCAATGCTTTGGTGCATATTGCTGATGATGCCCTTACCAGCCTGCGTCTGAGTAACAACCCGCTGGGTTTCGTCAGAGGTTTGCTGTGTATTTGCCGCGATCTCATCCGCACTGGCAGACATTTGTTCAGCAGCGGCGGCCAGCAGATCCGTTTCATTGTTCTGCTGTTCTAAACCATAACTGGTTTTAATCAGTGCATCCCGGGTGGTGTGCATGACGCCATCCAGCGTACCTATAGCATCTTCAATGCGGCCGGTAATGGTGCGTAGCTGAGCTTTTTGCATGCGCATTGCCAGTTCGATGGCGCCGGTTTCATCCATACGGCCGGTCATTGCCAGCTGAGTAACGGGGTTGTCGTAAACGTTACGGGAAGCGTTCAGCAACTTTTGAAGCGGGCTCAGCAGGCGGTAGGCGTAATAACCGACGGCGCAGGTTGTTGCGCCCATAATCAGAAGTTTGCCGGGTATGTCGAGGGGCAGGAAACTCGTGGTTATAACCGTTGCGAACCCCGCCAGAGCTGTTGCACCAAGGCGCATCATCAGGCTCTGTGGGGCGAACGATACACTGGCGTCCTTTTTAAGGCGCGTATATAGCTGGGTGGCCAGTTGCTTTTCTTCGTCGCTCGGACGCGTACGTACTGACTGATAACCGATTTTAGTGCCGTGTTTATCGTACAGTGGCGTAACATACGCCCGTACCCAGTAGTGATCACCGTTCTTACAGCGGTTTTTTACCAGGCCCATCCAGGGCTTGTTCTGTTTAAGGTGTTGCCATAAATCGGCAAATGCTGCTTTAGGCATATCGCTGTGGCGGACAAGATTGTGATGTTGGCCGACCAGTTCATTCAGGCTGTAGCCGGATACGTCAACAAAGTCCTGATTAGCATACGTAATCCGTCCATCAAGATCAGTCGTGGAAATGAGCCGGGTAGTCGCTGAATACTGGCGTTCGGTGTTACTGGTCAACCTAATATACTCCTCGCAAGAGACCGGCGGATGCAGCTTGCCGGATAATACCGGTGCGAATATGTCGCACGTAAAAATCGCGGGAAGCTTAATATTAGATTAACTAATTAGCAAAACCAGGGTCACCAAAATGATGATGTTTACAGGTGTATCCGGTTAACGCTCATGGCGGTTGGTTGGCAGGGGTGCTAAGGCAGGGAATGATGGAGGGTGCTGAGAAGTAAATACCCATAAAAAAGCCCCTGGTCTGACGCAGGGGCCTGGTATCGTAAGATTGGTTTTATGCGTAATCAGGGCTCAGACTGCGATAGCCAGACAGCATTTTCACCAGATCCAGCAGGATGATGAGCTGTTCGTCCCGGTAGCAAACCCCCTGTACGTAATGACGGGCGGTTTCATCACGGCCCAGATTAGGGGCGCGGTCAACTTCGGTGATTGGCAGGTTAATAACTTCATCCACGCCATCAACCAGCATGCCAATTACTTCTTCTTCATCGAACTCAGCGACTACCACACGGGTGTCGTTGTTGATATCAGAGGCGGGCAGGTTAAACAGATCGCGGGTACTGATAACGGTGACGACATTACCCCGCAGGTTAATGATGCCAAGAATGCCAGGCAGGGAACCCGGTACCGGAGTAATTTCGGTGTAACGCAGTACTTCCTTAACCTGCATCACATCAATGCCGTAAAGCTCCTCAGCTACTGTAAACGTAGCCCATTGCTTCATTTCTTCCTGAGTTTGGCCTTTTTTTTCCAGTTCGGAGTCACTTAATTGCTCCAGTTCCTGAAGGTGTTTCGTGGCTTCTTCAAAACTCATAGTTCACCTACAACCTTATTTTGATTGATTTAACCAACTGAGCCCCGTCAGGGTACTGGTCAGTGGTATATATTCAAGACTGACAGATCCAGCATAAGATGTCGCGTCAATTGCATTGAAAACATTGGTGAAATTGATTTCACCGGTACCTGGTTCATGACGGCCAGGTACGTCTGCAAACTGTATGTGGCCAATCCGGTCAATGTTTTCCTGCAGGGTTTTAATCAGATTCCCCTGCATAATCTGCATATGATAAATATCAAACTGCAGTTTCAGATTGGCATGTCCAACCTCAGCAAACAACTGCCATGCCTGGTCACTGGTGTTCAGGTAAAACCCCGGAATGTCCTGGGTGTTTATCGCTTCACTGACCAGCGTGATCCCTTTGGCATCGCATGCCGCCGCTGTACTGTATAGATTACGGATAAACGTTGATTTTACTTGGGCATTTTCACTATTTTGGGGAGTAATGCCTGCCAGTAAATTAATTTTCCTGCAGTTCAGGGCTGTTGCATAGGAAATTGCCTGGGTAACCCCTTGCTGTTGTTCGTCAATTCTGTCCGGGTGGCAGGCGATGCCGCGCTCGCCTGCTGCCCAGTTACCGGCAGGGGCATTGATCAGTATCAGCTCCAGATTATGCTGATCCAGCTGCGCTTTAATGTCAGCGATGCTCAGCTCGTAAGGGAACTGAATTTCCACTTTTTTAAATCCTGCCTGTGCAGCAGCTGCAAAGCGTTCCTTCAGAGGATGCTCGGTAAACAGCATGCTCAGGTTAACAGCGAAATCAGGCATCCTGATGCTCCCGGTCGTATTTAGGGGTAGCTGCCGGTGCAGTGGTGGGCTTGTCGTTCAGACGGGCAGGCTGATTCAGGGCTTCTAACTGAAGCAGCAGGCCACTGTGATCCACTTCTTCAAACCCTTTGCTGATCATTTCCTGATACTGTTCATACACCCGCTGAGAGAGTGGCAGAGTCAGGGATTCTGCGCGGGCGGTATCGAGAATGGTCCGCAGGTCTTTGAGCTGAACCCTGGAAGTAGCACCGGGGGTGAATTGCCTGTCAATCATTCGCTGGCCGTGGAGTTCCAGTATCCGGCTGCTGGCAAATCCGCCCATCAGGGCTTCCCGGACAGCGGCAGGATCAGCGCCGCCTTCGGCTGCCAGTAACAGGGCTTCAGAGACCGCGCCGATGGTAATGCCAACGATTGCCTGGTTTGCACATTTCGCCAGTTGGCCGGAACCAGCCGGGCCGATATAGGTCGACTTGCCGAGTACATTAAAAACGGGTTGTACTGCATCGAATGTCTGTTTGTCACCGCCAGCCATAACCGAGAGCGTCGCCTGAGCAGCCCCCAGGGTGCCACCGGATACCGGAGCATCCAGGTAACGAATGCCTGCTGCAGTGAACAGGGCGGCATGCTGTTTGGCTAATTCAGGTGGGATCGAGCTCATGTCGATTACTGTCGCGCCTGGTTTGAAATTACTGAGGCCGGCCTGTTGCAGTAATACATCGTCCACAATGGGGCCGTTTTCAAGCATCGTAATCACGATATCCGCCTGTTGTACGGCTTCAGCAGGAGTATTGGCAACACGGGCGCCGTGATCGCGCAGGGCTTCGGCTTTGCTGGCTGTACGGTTCCAGAGGGTAAGGCTGAATCCTGCATTTAGCAGATTGATCGCCATTGGGTGACCCATCAGGCCGATGCCAAGAAAAGCAATGTGCATGTTAGCTCCTGAAAATCTGAGTATCTGTGATCAGAGGCAGTTAGTCGGTTTAGGTAAGCCTGCCAGTTTGCTGGCAAGCTTGGCCGGGCTGCCCGGAAATAGTTGCATCAGGTACATACTCTTACCTTTGTCGGCGCCCAGCTTTAATCCGACAGCTTTAACCAGTGGTCGCATGGCCGGAGACTGTTCGTAAGTCTGATAGAAATCTCTGAGGACGTCGATAACCTGCCAGTGTTCTTCGGTCAGTGTAAGGTTTTCTGCTGAGGCCAGTTGTTCAGCCACTGAACGGCTCCAGTCATTCAGGTTGCGCAGATAGCCTTCCGGGTCGAGCTCGATGGTCTGGCCATCAATGATTAACTGTGACATGTGGATTCCGTATTAAGCCCAGCTGACGACAGGGTGATGCTGGCAGCTAAGCTCAACAAAGGTGCTGTATGTGGCGGCTTTAAACAGTGAATTAAGTGTTGTCAGGCCGCGTGCTTCAGTATCGGCGGTCAGCACATAGCAATCAATAGCCAGGCTTTCTGCATGCTGAAATAACGGCGCATAAGCGTCCAGTGCGGCATATACGCCATCCTCGATGAGCAAAAGGGCATCGCCAGCCTGAAGTGCGGCGAGGCAGTCCTGTGTCGCAGAGCTGCCTGAGGGGGCTTTATTGAGGGTGTGTAAACTCATATTAAAAACTCATTACCTGGTCATGCCGGCTGATTAACGCAGCAATTTGCTGGTCGTCCAGTAATTCGGCAGGCAGGCTCAGTTGGTCTTTTGTTAAGCCCCGCGCCTGCATTGCTGTGGCTGATACGAATATCTGATCAATGTCATACATTGGCAGGGCTGCCAGATTTGCCGAAAGGTTCTTCTGTCGGATGCCCTGTGGCTGGTGATTCTGTAACAGCTGAAAGACCCCGTCAGCCAGAAACAGCAGGCTGATGTCCTGTTCAAAAACAGACGCGGTCAGAGCCACGTCCAGTGCATCCCGCGCGGCTGAAGAACCATATGGAGCCTGGCGGTTGATCAGCAGAAACGATTTTTTTATCTGGCTCATATAGATACCTTGAATGAAAGCTGCTGAATTAGGGTGCGAATGTCATCATGCGATCGGAAACCATGGCCGCTTCAACTAACTGACCCAGGCCAGACAGATGATAATTGTCCTTCAGGTTTCCGCCGTTTTTTTCGTGACGTTTGGCTTCGCCGTCGTCCAGTACACCACGGCGTACTGCGGCTGCAATGCAGACAACCAGGTCCAGCTGGTTGTCGCTTGCCAGCTGTTGCCATTCATCCGGGATATGCATTTCGTCCTGAGGAGGCGTAGCCAGCGCTGAACCGGTATGCACGGCATCGGCGTAAAAGAACACCCTGTGGATGGTGTGGCCCTGTTGAAGTGCCTCGCGGGCGAACTGATATGCAGTGGCAACACTCTGGCTGCTATATGGCGCGCCGGTAATGAGCAGGGAAAAGATCATAGAAGTCGTATTTTTCCTAATAAATCATTTCGCAGTGATACGATTATAAAGCCGGGCTGATTGCAAAAAAAAAGCCCTGCAAATGCAGGGCTTTAGTGTAACAAGGCTTAGCCTGTTGAAGAAATAGGCCAGGCCGCTTTATCTGTTAGGATCAGTCGTCGCTGAATGCACCGATCAGGCTTAGCAAGTGTACGAACAGGTTGTAAATGTTCAGGTACAGGCTGACGGTTGCCATGATGTAGTTAGTGTATACGCCGTTAACGATGTTGCTGGTGTCATACAGAATGAAACCGGCCATCAGCATAACGATCAGTGCAGAGAACGCCAGGCTGAATGCGCCAACCTGAACACCGAAGAAAGGCAGAGCGAACAGGGCAACCATAGAGATTAGCGCAACCATCATACCTGCAGCCAGGAAGCCGCCCATGAAGCTGAAGTCTTTCTTGCTGGTCAGTACGTAAGCAGACAGACCCATGAATACTGCGCCGGTCATACCCAGGGCAGTCATGATGATCTGGCCACCGTTAGCCATTGCCAGGTAGTGGTTAAGTAATGGTCCCAGACCAAAGCCCATCAGGCCGGTAAAGGCGAATACCATCGGCAGCGCCCAAACAGAGTTTTGCATCTTATTCAGGGCGAAAATCATGATGAAGCTGACAATGATGCTGCCGATGTAAAGCATGAACGGAGGATTCATTGCCATGGAAATACCAGCAGTGACGGCGCTGAACACAAGGGTCATTGCCAGTAACATATAGGTATTGCGGATTACTTTATTGGTGGCGAGAACTGACTCTTGCGAGCGTTCTATAGCCATAGTGTCGATGTTACGCATTGTATCCCTCGATAAAATCTTAATGATGATGCTTTATATATATAGGATTTTGTTGTTATTTCAACTCTGAGTGCATGAAAAAAAAGAAAAAAACAGGTAAAAATCCTTACAAATTATAGGTCTACCGGCTTTGTCGGGTTTAGTCTGTACCTGATGGAAGCCTGCCCGTATTATACGGCGCCTGATTTGGCATCTGTGGTCTGATGAATGAAGCGGGATTATTGTGACTGAGTTAAATGTTCTGTTTGAAGATGATTACTTGCTGGCCATTGATAAGCCATCAGGTCTTTTAGTGCATCCTAGCCCGATAGAGCGGCGTGCTGAAAATGCCGTTGCCTTACTTAGGGAACAGCGTGATTTTAAAGCGTACACGGTTCACCGTCTGGACCGGCCAACGTCCGGGGTGCTGCTGTTTGCAAAAGATCCGGTAACCGCCCGGGCAATGAGCGAACAGTTTGCCGCCCGCCAAACACAGAAAACTTACCTGTGCGTGTGTCGGGGGCATACCCCTGATGAAGGTGTCATTGATTACCCGTTAAAAGAAGAGCTGGATAAGGTAGCAGATAAGCTTGCTAATCCTGATCAGGTGGCGAAGGATGCCGTCAGTGCCTACCGTACATTGGGCCATGCGGAGCTGGATATACCTTCAGGCAAGTTTCTCACCAGCCGGTATTCACTGGTTGAGGTGAAGCCTGAAACAGGGCGTAAGCATCAGATCCGCCGACACATGAAGCATATTTTTCATCCTATTGTTGGTGATACCAGGCACGGTGATGGCCATCACAACCGAATCTTTCGGGATAAATATGATCTGCAGCGCCTATTGTTAATGGCAACCCGCTTAGAATTCTGCCACCCTCAAAACGGTGAACAGATAACAGTGGTTGCTGAGCCGGGTGAGTGGGAGCAATCGTTATTTGCCTGTCTTGGCTGGCAGGATGTTGAGTTAACGGCCTGAGTCCGGGCGCGGTATAGCCGGTAGAGAAGGTAACGTCAGGGATCTTAATGCCTGGCAGGAAGAGGGAGATATCAGCAATGAATCGTCAGGGTGTGAAGCAGTTGTTTCGTCAGATGTGCTGTTTAGTATCAGTTTTGTTTTTGTTTACGGCCGCCCATGCGGAAACTCAGCAGAATAAGCAACCGGTATCACTGCAGACGGTTGATCAGAGCCAGGACATTCCGGAACTTAGCTGGTACCTCGACAGTTTTCTTGAGCTGGCGGATGATGTGGCTGAAGCCAGTAGCCGGGGCCACAGAATCGTGCTGTATTTTCATCAGGAAGGTTGCCCGTACTGCTATAACCTGGTGACTCAGGTATTTCCTGAACCCCGCATTGATGCGTTGATGGCAGATAATTATGAACTGATTGAACTGGATATCTGGGGATCCCGAATGGTAACTCTTCAGGATGGTACCGAGCTGGCTGAGAAGCAACTGGCTTCTATGTTGAAGGTTCAGTACACCCCGACGCTGATTTTTCTGGATGAAACCGGCACCCCTGAACGCAGGGTCGATGGTTACCGTCCTCCGGAAGCATTTCTTGCGTTACTGAAAGGCCTGACGCAGGGAAAAAGTCTTCTGCCCGACACTCAGGCAGTGGGAGAGGCAATCACCGATCTGAGTGCTGCAGGAGACAAGCCTTTAGCGGTTCAGCTAATTGCCAGTGACTGCGCAGCTTGCGACAGTTTTAACGATGACGTACTGGTTCGGCAGGACACTCAGGGGCTGTTACAGGATTATCGGCAGGTCAGTATTAACCTGAGTGACAATCCCCGGGTAAAGCTGATGGACGGCAACATTCTTTCTGCCGGTGAGTGGGCGCAGGCATTGGGCATTTCGTATTTACCCGCCTGGGTTTTCTTTGATCCGGCCGGGAAAGAACAATTCAGGGTGGATGCATATGTCAGAGCATTTCACTTTAACAGCGCTTTGCAGTATGTTGCATCCGGCGCGTATAAAGCTCAGCCTGAATTTCAGCGGTATTTACATGACCAGGCTGATCAGATCCGAAAAAGTGGCAAACACGTCGACATATTAGAGTGATAATTCAGAGTGAAATGACGCATTAATCATTTCACGTGGTAATTTTAATTGGGAAGTTTATAAGATGACATCACAAACCAGTTTTGCAAGCCGTCTGCAGCAGCAGAATAATGCTCTGAAAGTAGGTATCATCGGTGCGATGGATGAAGAGGTTGAGATCCTTAAGCAGGCACTGCAAAACCGTGAAGATCATACCATTGCCGGTTACGAACTGTTCACCGGCCAGATGCACGGCGTGGATGTTGTTCTGCTTAAGTCCGGTATCGGTAAAGTAAATGCGGCGATCGGCACCACGCTGATGCTGCAAACTTATCAGCCGACCTGTGTGATTAATACCGGTTCTGCCGGTGGCTTTGCCGCGGAGCTGGAAGTAGGGGATGTGGTTATTTCATCTGAAGTGCGTCACCACGACGTGGACGTCACTATCTTTGGTTATGAGCACGGTCAGGTACCGGGACTGCCTGCGGCATTCCTGCCAGACGCACATCTGGCTGATGTGGCAGAGCGCTGTATTGCCCGTATGGAAGGTATGCAGACAGTTCAGGGGCTTATTGCCACTGGTGACTCATTCATGAACTGCCCTGAACGTGTTGCTAAAACCCGTGAAAACTTCCCGACGATGAAAGCAGTGGAGATGGAAGCTGCCGCGATTGCGCAGACCTGTCATCAGTTTGATATGCCTTTCATTGTTATCCGCGCCCTGTCTGATATTGCCGGCAAAGAATCAAACCTGTCGTTTGAAGAGTTTCTGGTAACCGCTGCCAAGCACTCCGCGGCGATGGTTATGAATATTGTAGAAGACCTGCACGGCGCGTAAGCAGTTCTTTCATACAAAAGCCGGCAGCTGCCGGCTTTTTTAATGCTTATTGCTGAGATGTCAGCCCCCGGACGGCCTGAATGTTATCCGGATGATCCCATTCGCGGATGCCAACGATCTTCTCAAGTACCTTGCCATCAGCGTCCAGAACAAAGCTGGAAGGCATAACATCTATCAGCCTCGAACCCAGTGCTGTTCCTTTGTCGTCAATCAGGATATCCATACTCAGGCGGGTTGCCTGCTGGCCCAGAAAATTTTCAATACTTGCCTGGTTTTCACTGATGTTGATGGCTATTACCTGAAACTCTTCATCAGAAAAGGCGTCCTGCAGCCGCTGTAAGGCAGGCATCTCTTTTACGCAGGGGCGACACCAGGATGCCCAGAAGTTGACCAGCAAAGGTTTGCCGCGATATTCGCTGAGGGAGCGGGCATTGTTTTGCATATCTGTCAGTGTCAGCTGCTGCAGCTGTTGTGTCTGTTCTTCAGCGCTGTCTGCGTCATCTGCAAGCACAGGTGTGGTGGAGAAAAAGCTGAGTATCCCGGCTGTAATCATTACGCGTGGAAATGCTTTTAGGTACTGAATACTGATCATAATCATGCTTCCGTGTGAATTAACGCCTGACAGGCCATATTCTGCCCGATTACGGCGCAGGGCTAAACAAAGAGTTTTGCATTGGCAGCGCTTGGTATAGGCTAAGTGCAGTTTATATTGAGTGTTAGAGGATAAGAACACATGAAGGTTGCATTTGTTGGTTTGGGAGTAATGGGGTTTCCGATGGCAGGTCATCTGGCCAGTGCCGGGCATGAAGTGTGCGTTTATAACCGTACCGCGGCCCGTGCAGAGCAGTGGCTGGAAAACTATCCGGGTAGCCGTGCAGACACTCCTCAGGCTGCTGCACAGGGGGCTGAAATAGTATTCACCTGTGTAGGTAACGATGCAGACCTGCGGGAAGTGGTTACCGGTGAGCAGGGCGTTTTTGCGGGGTTAGCTGAAGGCGCCATTCTGGTTGATCATACAACGGCTTCTGCTGATGTGGCCCGTGAGCTGGATGAGATTGCGGCAGCACGGGGTTTTGGCTTTTTGGATGCGCCGGTCTCCGGTGGCCAGGCGGGGGCTGAAAATGGCGTGCTGAGTGTCATGGTCGGCGGTAATGCTGATGTGTTTGCCAGAGCTGAACCGGCTATTGACTGTTTTGCTAAGTCTATTAAGTTGCTGGGGCCTGCCGGCAGTGGTCAGTTGGCAAAGATGGTGAATCAGATCTGTATTGCCGGTCTGGTTCAGGGCTTATCCGAAGGTGTGCATTTTGCTCAACAGGCTGGACTGGATGCCGCCGCTGTATTTGAGGTTATTCAGCACGGTGCTGCAGGCTCCTGGCAGATGGTGAATCGCCATCAGACGATGATCGATGATGAATTTGATTTTGGCTTTGCCGTAGACTGGATGCGCAAAGACCTCGATATCGCCCTGAATGAAGCGCGCAACAACGGTGCTCAACTGCCGGTCACCGGTTTAGTTGATCAGTTTTATGCGGATGTACAGGGCATGGGGGGTAACCGCTGGGATACGTCCAGCCTGGTTAAGCGTTTAAACCGCAACCGCCAGTCATAATTCAGACCGGATCTGATTAAAACCTGTACAAAATACAGTCTGTCTCTTGATGATTGGCGCTGATTCTCTATAATCGGCGCCAATTATAAATAAGGGTAAAAAGCCCGGAATGAGGACAGTTCTATGGTAGATAAGTACAACTTAATCTCTTTCGCACCAAGTATCGCTATTGTTGGCGCTATGCTGGTAATGGTTGTAGTGGGGGTGTGCCTTTTAAAGAAGAGCATCGCTAAAGACGCAGCCGCTGCTGAACGTAAATAAGTATCCGCTTATTTGATACCTGCAGGTGCGCTCTGGCATCTGCATCTCTTCTCTGACGCTTTCCAAAGTCTTACCATTTCATTATTGATTTCTTATATTTCAAGTACTTGTGTTGCTTTTGTAAAGCAGTGTTTATGATGCGTTGTGCCAGTCATCAGGGACGATAAACCCGCGGCTAACTTCATACCAGCCATGCTCAGGGTGCTGATTCAGTTGAGCAATTAACAGCGGTGATGATAAATCATCGATGTTTTTCAGCAGTTCATTACGGCTGAGGCTGTCCTGAAAACACATCCGTGCCGGTGCCAGCCACTGGGGTTTCATCAAAATGCCGTAACGGAAATTATCATGGGCAGGCAATTGCGCGGCACGCTTAAGTTGCAGCCACCAGCCTCTGGCATGGGACGGACTGATTGGTTCTATCCAGTTATCAGCATTTTGCCATTCGGCGTAAGGGTAGAAGAGATACCCCTTCAGCAGCAGGCTGCGCCGGTCAGGAAACAGATCCAGCTTTTCTGCCTGACGGCTGCCGGCACAGGTGGTGGAAAGCTGAAGCTGGTGTTCATTCAGGCGTTGCCATTTACGCGATAGCTGATCAGAGCGGTTAGGGCCGATAAAGTGACTAAGACTGTCGTTACGGGTATCGGTGCAGAGATAAAACTTTACGGCGGTTTCCAGGTGGACTTTTTTTCCGTCCTTAAGGCGGATCAGGAAGTCATATTCACCGACGGTGGTTTTATCTTTGAATACCTGGATATTTGTTTGTATTTCAGTAGGTTGAATAAACTGATTGAGGTATATTCTGACCAGATCTTCGAAGTAATATCCGAGCCGGTAACAGGCTTGTTGGCGGAGCTGGCTGATAACGGGTTCTGGGTGATGGTCCAGTTTTTCCAGACACTGCTGCAGATCACCAACATCAAACAGCCAGTCTGCACGCAGTGCTTCAGGTAGGGTCATAATGTCCGGGCTGCGGGCTAGCCAGGCCAGATCTCTGACAATTCCGTGGCGGAAGTTTGCCATGCTTACTTCAGTCTTCATACGCAAAGCATTCACATTGCTGGGAAAAATCCCTAAAGTAGTGAAACTGTAGCAGTTATTGCGTGTGTTTGAGAACTCATTTTCGGGCATCGTTCAGGCACGTCGCTGATAACGCATTTGAAAGACGGGCGAATCGCCCTTTATAAGGTATACATAATGACCCAGAACAGACGGCAGCAGGAAACCCAGGTGGTAGATGAGCAGGATCGTCACCCGTTAATGACCACCAATGACATTAATATGATTCTGGTGAACGGTGCCCAAACAGCGCTCAGCAAGCTGAAAAGGGCGCAGAGTTTTAATGCCCGGCTGTATTACTACGCTGAAATTGCCGTTTTTCTTGAGGTGTCATTGTCCCGGGACTCCGGCATTCTGGATGATACCCGTCAGCGTCTGGAAGAAATTCATCAGGAAGCCACCCACGCGCATATGGATGCCAATAAACTCAATAACATTATCGATGTATAAACAATAATGTGTCGCCGCCGGTTACTCAGTAGTCAGCGGTTTGCCATTTAACGTCCACTCCTTTTATTAATGGCTTGCTACCCGGTGGGTGCCAAGTAAAATACGGCTGCATGGTTGATAACAATACCCCCCACGATGATGCTGTTTTTAAAGCGGCACAAAGCAATGATGACACTCAGCAAGCCTTTGACAGCAAGGCGTTTCTTTCCCGGCTGACACGTCGCCCCGGCGTGTATCAGATGTATAACCGTAAGTCAGAACTGTTGTATGTCGGTAAGGCTAAAAATCTTAAAAACCGGGTCAGCAGTTATTTTCGCTCTACCGGACTGAATGTTAAGACTCAGGCGCTGGTCAGCCATATCGCCGATATTCAGATAACGGTCACCAACAGCGAAACAGAAGCTTTGCTGCTGGAACAGAATCTGATTAAAGAAAACCGGCCGCCGTATAATATTCTGCTGCGGGATGATAAATCCTATCCGTATATTTTTGTCTCAGATACGCAAAAGTATCCGGCGGTGCGGTTTCACCGCGGCGCAAAGCGGGCAAAAGGTAAATATTTCGGGCCCTTTCCCAGCAGTGGTGCCGTACGGGAAAGCCTGGCGATTCTGCAGAAGGTTTTCCAGATCCGTCAGTGCGAAGAAAGTTTCTTTAAAAACCGATCACGGCCTTGCCTGCAGCATCAGATCAAACGCTGCACCGCACCTTGTGTTGAGCTGATTGCCCCTGAGGCTTATCAGGGGGATATTCGCCGGGCGAGCATGTTCCTTGAAGGGAAGAGCACAGCCATCATGGATGAACTGGCGGCGCTGATGGAAGAAGCCTCCATGGCACTTAAGTTTGAAGATGCTGCCCACTACCGTGACCAGATCTCCAGCCTGCAGAAAGTACAGGAGCAGCAGTATGTATCCGGCACCAGTGGTGATGCGGATGTGATCGGCTGTGCGATTAAGCCGGGCGGTGTGTGTCTGCATATGCTGTTTGTCCGGGGTGGACGCATTATCGGCTCTAAAGTACATCACCCGAAAGTGTCCGTTGAAGACACGGAAAGTGATCTGTTATCCGCATTCATTGCCCAGTGGTATCTGGGAGCCGGGCGGGAGATTCCGGATTCAGTCATCACCAGCTTCCCGTTAGATGATAAAGACTGCCTGGAAGAAGCGCTTGCCGAACGTCGTGGTAAAAAAGTCGCTGTGGTTGAGCGGGTACGGGCCGAAAAGGCCGGCTGGCAGCGGTTGGCGCAGACCAATGCTGAGCAGCATCTGCAAAGCCATCTGGCGAGTAAGCAGAATATTTACAACCGCTTCCTGGCGTTACAGGAGGCGTTGCAACTGGATGATGTTCCCCGGCGGCTTGAATGCTTTGACATCAGTCACAGCTCGGGTGAAGCGACTGTGGCATCCTGTGTGGTGTTTGATCACAATGGCTCGCTGAAAAGTGATTACCGGCATTTTAATATCACGGATATCACCGGTGGCGATGATTATGCCGCTATGCATCAGGCGTTAACGCGCCGTTATACCCGGCTGCGTAAAGGTGAGGGCAAATTACCGGATATCTTGCTGATCGATGGCGGTAAGGGGCAGGTGTCCCAGGCCGTTGATGTGCTCAGTGAGTTGCAGATAGAAGGTGTGCTCATTGTCGGTGTCGCAAAAGGCAGTGACCGCCGTGCCGGCCTTGAAACTCTGGTAATGGCAGACACCAACACTGAGATTACCATGCGTGGCGACTCCTCGGCGCTGCACCTTATACAGCATATCCGGGATGAGGCGCACCGGTTTGCCATTACCGGGCACCGGGCCCGTCGGGCGAAGGCGCGGAAAACGTCTCCGCTTGAAGGTATTGCAGGGGTGGGGGCCAAGCGCCGCCGTGAATTGCTGAAGCATTTTGGCGGTATTCAGTCGATCGAGAAGGCAAGTATTGAAGAAATTGCAAAAGTCTCTAGTATTAGCCGCAAAATTGCAGAGGATATTTACGCTGCATTACATCCGGATCCGTAACTGATACATTACCCGTGGCCTGAAAGGGCATGATATTTAAAGCTTTGTTAATACAGCCCTGTTGTTTTGGATAATTGATGAAAATCCCCAATATTTTAACCTCATTGCGCATCGTGCTGATTCCGGTCTTCGTAATGATTTATTACCTTCCGTATGGCTGGAGTGCAGCAGGGGCGGGGTTTGTATTTGCACTGGCGGCTGCAACTGACTGGCTGGATGGCTATCTGGCGCGCAAGCTGGATCAGAGCTCTCCCTTCGGGGCATTTCTTGATCCGGTGGCTGACAAACTGATGGTTGCAGCAGCGCTGACATTGCTGGTTGAAACCTACGGTAACCTCTGGATTACGATTCCGGCGATCATCATCATTGGCCGTGAAATCGTTATATCTGCATTACGTGAGTGGATGGCCGAGCTGGGCAAACGGGCCAATATATCGGTGTCTTACATCGGTAAGGTAAAAACGTCTCTGCAAATGCTGTCGATTCTGTTGTTACTGGTCAGTATTCCTTATTCCACCGTCTCCTGGGCAGGTATTGCCTGTCTGTACATGGCGGCAGTGCTGACGTTATGGTCAATGTACATCTATCTGGCGGCGTCCTGGGCGGATCTGACTCACGATATCTGAGTGCTTTGCCGCACTGTAAAAACCGATAATAACCAGCCATGTGCTGGTTATTTTTTGTCCGTTTGCTGTGATTCTAAGTTATTAATCTGCTTAGCTTTTTCTAAGCCTGCACGGAAGCCGAAAGTTGTTGACATAAAAAGCCATCTGTCTATAATACGCACCACTCTTACGGAGCAGGCGGAATTAGCTCAGTTGGTAGAGCGGAACCTTGCCAAGGTTCAGGTCGTCGGTTCGAGCCCGATATTCCGCTCCAA
>CAKZPE010000069.1 GCA_937138495.1 uncultured Oceanospirillaceae bacterium | reverse complement strand
AGAGAGAAAAAACTAAGGCCTCGCGTGTGCGAGGCCTTTATGAACTAGAGTAGCTCGATAGATACTGAGTCCGTTGTTAGTCATTTCGAGTCATATTCGGCATTTGTCCTAACATGCCAGCTTCACCGAAATGAAATGTTTCAAGTTGGGCTCTGGGTGTGGTACTCGACTTTATCGAGCTAGTATGGAGCGCTTCATCCTTTGTGCTAGCGGCGTAAAGTTGCCCAGAGAACGGAATGCTGGTGTCGTAATTTTCAAACCATACAGCCATTGCTTCCGTTAGCAAATTGTCAGACTTGTCGACATGCGCTAAGTAAGACTTGTGGTTGGCAAATATTCTCAAGTCATGAACCAAGTTAGGCGTGTTGTCATCCGAAAAAACCGCCGCCATCAAAATACCAGGAATTTTCTGGTGCCAAATGTCACAGACGGTCTTGAATGACGTACCTAAATTCTGTGTTTGTCCAGGCTTCACATAACGCGTCGTGAACCCAAACAACGGAGGGCCTTCTTCCCGACCGCCATCAGGCTTCATGAAGCCGGCTGTAAGCTGGGCATTCTGACCCGGAATAAAAAAGACTTCGCGATCAGTTCACTGGAGGCGATTGGGGTCGGCGATTATTTCCATGCCGATGAAGTGCTGGGCCGGGATGAGGCGCGCCCTAAACCTGATCCTGACGGCCTGCAGAAACTGTGTCAGCGCTGGCAGGTGGTAGGAGATGAGCTGATAATGGTTGGAGATTTCCGGTTTGATCTGGAAGCCGGTAAGGCCATTGATGCACGCACGGTACATGTGTCAGCCGTTGGTACCATTGAATGGCCCGAGCTGACAGATGTACGTATTCACTCGCTGGCTGAATTACTCTGACCGTTCAGAAAAGTGGCAGGCGTGTAGTGTTTTTAATCTCTTCCATGGCAAAGCTGGAAGTGACATTGCTGATGCCTTCCACTTTGTTGACCAGTACCTTGTAAAACTTATCGAACGCCTGAATATCAGCCACAACAACCCTCAGTAAATAATCCCATTCACCGGCCATCCGGTAGCATTCAACCACTTCTTTCAGCTCCGTTACTTTGCTGGCAAAGTTCTCCAGCCACTGGCTATCGTGGTGTTGGGTTTTAATGTGCACAAATACCGACACGCCCAGATTTACCTTGCAGGCATCCAGTAATGCCACCCTTGCGCGTATTACACCGGCTTCTTCCAGACGTTTAATGCGTTTCCAGCAGGGAGTGGGCGATAAGTTCACCTGTTCAGCCAGGGCTTGCAGAGACAGGCTACAGTCCTGCTGTAAAAGGTTGAGTATCTGACGGTCTTTCAGGTCCATAGGTGTTCCGGGTTGCTGATGAGTCGAAGGCAGTTTACTTCAGTGTATATCGGATGAGAAATAAATTTTATATTTATTGTTTTTGATAGAAAAAATATCTCTCTATAAGCGTAATTAGACAAATAAAAACAAACTAATTCTCCCCGGGGCTACCTATACTTTGTACATTCTTTAATGCAACACCTGGAGTGGCAGTATGGCAGCCCTTATTCAGCATATTCGTGATTCAGTCATCGGCGCCGACCGGACTATTTCAACCCCTTTTGGACATAAACCTCTGGTGTACGCGGATTACACTGCATCCGGTCGCAGTCTGAGTTTTATTGAAGACTATATCCGTGAACAGGTACTGCCGTACTACGCTAACACCCATACAGAATCGTCATATACCGGGGCACAAACCGGGCAGCTTCGCGAACAGGCGCGGACTGAAATACGCCGGGCGGTAAATGCCGGTGATGACTATGAGGTGATTTTCTGTGGATCTGGTGCGACGGCGGCGATTCATAAACTGGTGGATATTCTGAATCTGCGGTTGCCGGCAGATCTGAATGACCGCTATCAGTTTACCGCGATGATCCCGGAAGCCGAGCGCCCGGTGGTGTTTATCGGTCCCTATGAACATCATTCCAATGAGCTGCCCTGGCGTGAAAGTATTGCCGATGTGGTGGTGATTCCCCTGAACGGTGAAGGGTTGCTGGATATAACCGTGCTGGAAGAAAAGCTAAAGGCATACCGGAACCGTCCCCTGAAAATTGGCAGTTTTTCTGCGGCATCTAATGTGACCGGTCTGAAGAGTGATGTGACAGGTATTAGCCGGTTACTGAAACAGCAGGGGGCTTACGCGTTTTGGGATTATGCTGCCGCCGCACCCTATGTTGGCATTGATATGGCGTCCGGTGGAAAGCCGGACAGTGCACTGGATGCAGTATTCATTTCCCCTCATAAGTTTATTGGCGGGCCGGGCACGCCGGGTATTCTGGTGGTGAATAAAGCATTGTTATCTAACCGGGTGCCGGCGGTGCCAGGCGGGGGGACGGTTATTTATGTGACCCCGGAAGATCACAGCTACACGGATAACGGCGAGCGCCGGGAAGAAGGGGGCACGCCGGCAATTGTCGAATCGGTGCGTGCCGGTCTGGTGTTTAAGTTACAACAGCAGGTCGGGGTTGAAGTCATTGAACGGTTGGAAAGCGATTTTGTAAGCCGCGCGCTGCAGCACTGGGGCGGCAATAGCAACATTGAAGTGTTAGGAAATTCTGATGCCGCACGTTTGTCTATTGTTTCGCTGCGTGTGAAGCATCAGCAGCAGGATCTGCACTACGGTTTTGTGGTGGCGTTGCTGAATGATCTGTTTGGTATTCAGGCCCGGGGCGGCTGCTCCTGTGCGGGGCCTTACGGGCATGCCTTGCTGGAAATGGACATGCAGTACAGTAAAGCCGTTGAAGCGCAAATAAAGGCTGCTCAGATGGTAATGCGGCCGGGCTGGACCCGACTGAATTTTAACTAC
>CAKZPE010000068.1 GCA_937138495.1 uncultured Oceanospirillaceae bacterium | reverse complement strand
TTCTCATCGGTGACCGTCACCGGTACGGTTAAGGTCTGAACATCGCCCGCATCCAGGCCATCGTACGCCGCATCCTGGGGATCAAAGCTGTAGCTACCATCCGCATTCAGGGTGAAGCCTGCTGGCAATGACGCACCGTTGGTCACGCTGAAGCTCAGGTTTGCAGAGTCATCTGCATCGGTGGCGGATAGTTGGCCAGAGATGGCGCTGTCGCCTTCGTTGACGCTGGCAGTGACATCCGCGCCGGCCACGGGTGTGTCGTTGGTGCCGTTGACTGTAATCTGGATTTGCTGGGTGTCGGTGGCACCATTTTCATCGGTGACCGTCACCGGCACGGTTAAGGTCTGAACATCGCCCACATCCAGGCCATCGTACGCCGCATCCTGTGGATTAAAGCTGTAAGAACCGTCTGCATTCAGAGTAAAGCCTGCCGGAACAGAGGCACCGTTAGTAACACTGAAGGTCAGAGACGCCGAGTCATCGGCATCCGTGGCAGATAGTTGGCCAGAGATGGCGCTATCACCTTCATCGACAGAGGCCGTGATATCTGCACCGGCAACCGGAGCATCGTTGGTGCCGTTGACTGTAATCTGGATCTGCTGGGTGTCGGTGGCACCGTTTTCATCGGTGACCGTCACCGGCACGGTTAAGGTCTGCACATCGCCCGCATCCAGGCCATCGTACGCTGCGTCCTGTGGATTAAAGCTGTAGCTGCCGTCGCTGTTAAGCGTGAAGCCTGCCGGAACAGAGGCACCGTTGGTGACGCTGAAGGTCAGTGTGGAGGAATCATCCGCATCGGTGGCAGACAGCTGGCCTGTAATCTCTGAATCGCCTTCTAAAACCGTTCTGTTGATATCAGCGCCGGCAACCGGTGCATCGTTAGTTCCTGTAACAGTAATCTGGATTTGCTGAACATCCGTTGCCCCCAGTTCGTCAGTTACAGTAACCGGCACTGTCAGAACCTGACTATCACCTACCGCCAACCGCTGATAAGCACCTGCATCAGGGTTAAAACTGTAGTGTCCGTCTGCATCCAGGGTAAACCCCGCCGGAGTCTCTGCCCCCGGGGTAACAGCAAACGTCAGAATACTGTCGTCATCCACATCAGTGGCAACCAGCTGGCCAGAGATGGCGCTGTCGCCTTCATCAACAGAGGCGGTAACATCTGCACCGGCAACCGGGGCATCATTGGTTCCTGTAACTGTGATCTGAATTTGCTGCGTATCGGTGGCACCATGCTCGTCGGTCACTGTAACCGGGACAGTAATCACCTGATTATCGCCTGCTCCCAGACGCTGATAGGCATCGTCAGCAGGATCAAAGCTGTAATTCCCGTCCGCATCCAATATAAAACCGGCTGGTAATGTCGCTCCGCTTGTAACAGAGAACGTTAATACTGCACCGTCGTCAGCATCAGTTGCTGTTAACTGTCCATTTATTGCTGTGGCACCTTCGTCCAGGCTGCTAACAATGTCTGCGCCAGCAACCGGAGTATCATTGGTACCGGAAATTGTAATTTTGATGAATGCAGTGTCCTGTAACCCACCGGAATCGGTGACACGCACAGGAATAGTCAGTTGTTGTGAGTCACCGGTACCAAGATGATCATAGGCCCCGCTGGTAGCATCAAAACTGTAATCGCCGTTAGGTTGTAATATGAAGCCAACCGGTAACTGATCAGGGTCAACTGCAGTAAATGTCAGTTGATCTCCGGCATCCTGGTCTTCTGCGACCAGACTGGCATTTATTACCCCCTGATCTTCGGCCACGGTAACGTCCGCCGCTTGTAAAACAGGCGCTTCATTCACGTCAGTCAGGTTTACTGTGATGGTTTTAGTAAACGTATTACCACTGGCATCAGTAACCGTAATTTCAACGGGATATTCAGAACGGGTTTCAAAATCCAGGGTGACGCCAGAGCCAACCACCAGCGTATTACCACTGACTTCGAAGATATTTGCACCCTCGCCGGTAAGGCTAAAACTGAGTTGATCAGCGCCCTGATCATCTGTACCAAGTATTGTCGCTACAAAATCACCCGCTACAGCACCTTCAGCAACATCAGAGTCAGAGAGGTTTATATCACTGGGAGCATTATCGATGAAGGCTTGCTCACTCTGCAGGGCTTCGGCAAGGTTATCAAAGCTGATATCTACCGGTATCTGCGCTGTAAAATCGCTATCATTGCTGGTAACACGAACATCCAAACCAAACGCCTGTCCACGAACAGGAGCTATATCCACACGCGCAGATAACCGGCCACCTTCAAGCGAAAACTGAGCAGAATCAACTGAGAAGCTGAAGTTACCACCAGAGACCGGTAATTCAAGCGTCGCCAATTCGGTTCCAGCCGGAATCGTTCCGCCCTCAGGTAACTCAGAAAAGGTATTTACATCAGAAAAGCTAAACCCGGTTGAAGAAAACTCCGGCGAGTAATTCTGCCCAGAGGTATCGGCCTGATCGCCTTCCTGATCATCTATGCGCCCCTGGAGATTCTGTTTAAACAGCTCTTCATTATGCTGTTGGTCATCCCCCAGATACTCTTCTTCCAGATCTCTTACCCGGCGATTGTTGCTCAGGCCCTGATTAAACAGGTCCTCAGTCGCTTTATCCCTTGCGTTAACAACACTGTCGCCTTTGCTTTCCTCAGCCATGGTTTACTGCCTCTGGTTGTAAACTTATATAAAACTCGATTCGTGCGTGAACAATACGCTGTAGAGACAACTACTTACAGCAAAAACTTCGGTAATCACTTGTGTCTCAACAGGATTAGTAGCAATATAAGTCGGCGTTATAAGAATGGAATTTAATGGGTTCTCCCCAGTGCCCAAGTAACCTATTTTCGGAATAAATGAACACAACTCATGAGCATAAAGAAGTCACATGTATTTTCCGTAAAACGGCTTAGAACTCCCGGGACCTGGAGTCAACCCAGCGTCCTGATGTCATCTTTGGCGATCAACATTCTTGCGCTCGCACTGCCTACCGTCATCCTTCAAGTATATGATCGTATAATACCCAATCAGGCCATCGGTACTTTTATATTCCTCATTCTGGGTATGCTTGGCGTCGTTATTATCGATACCGCACTGCGTATTTTCCGCTCTTCAATTCTCAGTTGGCACGGTGCTAAATTCGACCACAGGGAAAGTCTCAAGGCGATGAATCGCATTCTCGATGCCGACAACCAGGCATTCGAAGACAATACCGCCGGTTATTATCTGGATAAAATTCAGGCACTTGAACAAATTCAGGAGTTCTATTCAGGTCAGTCCGTTCTGCTGATAATGGATCTCCCGTTTGTCATTCTTTTCCTGGGGTTAATCTGGGTAATTGCCGGGCCACTGGTTGCCATACCGATCGCTCTGTTAGTCGTTTTCCTACTGGTTGCTTTTGTCACCGGCCGCAAGCTGAGAAAAGCGTTGGAAACCCGTTATACCATGGAAGACCGCCGTCAGAATTTCATTATTGAATCACTGAAAGGCATTCACACCATCAAATCCATGGCAATGGAAGCATTAATGCTACGTCGCTATGAAAAGCTCCAGCACCAGTCCGCTGAAAGTGTCTATGAGCTAAGCCGGGTCAACAGTATCGTTCAGGGTATTGGTGCAACCTTTTCACAGTTGGCGGTTGTGATCTTCGTGGGTTTTGGCAGCCTGTTTGTTATCGAAGGTGATTTAACAGTCGGCGCACTTGCAGCCGGAACCATGTTATCAAGCAGAGTATTACAGCCGGGACTCAAAGCGATGGGGTTCTGGACGCAGTTTCAGTCGCTGCAACTGGCACTGGAAAAAGTGAATCAGCTTTATGCTTTGCCGACTGAAACCAGCGGCGAACGCAAAAAAGAGCACGGCCTGAGCGGAAAGATCGAGCTGCGGGAAGTAAGCTTTAAATACGAGCATCAGGAAAATAACCTGCTGCAAGACCTTTCCCTGACCGTTGAGTCAGGTCAGGCCATTGGCATTACCGGTAACAACGGCACAGGCAAAAGCACACTCATCAGCTTACTGTCCGGCTTCACACAGCCTAAGGAAGGCCAGATTCTGCTCGATGACCACCCCATGCTGAATTACAACACCGAGTTCCTACGTGCTCAAATCGGTATCATGCCGCAAAAAGGCGTGCTGTTTGAAGGCAGCATTCTGGAAAATATGACGCTCTATCGTGAAGGTGAGGCTCTTGAGCAGGCACTGGAACTGTCAAAGATTCTTGGGCTTGAAGAAATCGTCGCGCGGTTACCAGATGGCCTGGATACTCAAATCGGTGGCGCAGCGGTCGACACTCTGTCAGAGGGCGTCCGTCAGAAGATTATCATGGTTCGCTCACTGGTTGGCCACCCTAAGATCATCCTGTTTGATGATGCCAACGCAAACTTTGATATTAAAAACGACAACCGCCTGTTAAGGGTTATAGAACAACTTAAGGGGAAACGTACCATGGTCATTGTATCGCACCGACCGTCTTTCCTGAGGCTTTGTGACCAGCAATACCAACTTCAGGACGGTAAGCTCGAACCTTATATTGATCCCTATCAGGCACAAGTAGCTGCCCGGCAAAACCTGCAGACATCCCAGGCATGAATCAGATGACTACGCCCCCTGTTTTCGAGCGCCCGCCAATTGTTTCCGAACGGTTAGCGGAAGCTCTTCGCAACAACAGTCACGACGAATTCCATGATACCTCCCCTTATGCGGCGTGCCTTTTACCCCTGTTAAGAGAACTGGGCTGGAATAATTATGCCCGGGAGCTGGTTGAAGCCCTGCCACACTTTTCAGAACAGATAGACCTGATCGATCTGCGAAATATACTGGTTACCCTGGGCTACGACAGCTCTCCTCTGAAAACGGATATTCATTCCTTACAGGACGAGCTTTACCCTGCCCTTTTCATCTCCAACGGCGGCAAGGTGTTACTGCTTCAGGGCAAACGGGACGGGCTGATTTATTATTACGACGCACAGACTAATCAATATGAATCAACGCCCAATCTGCGATTAAAAGGTACTGCTTACCTGTTTACCGACAGCAATGCCAGCTACGGCAATAATCCGACCGATGTGCCCGGTGACGACTGGTTCGGCAATCTGCTACAGCGCTTTCAGAAGATGATCATTCATCTGCTGGGCATGACTTTTATTATCAATCTGGCAGCCCTGCTGGTACCAATCTTCATCATGGTAATCTACGACAAGGTTATTGGCGCAAAATCAGCCGAAACCCTGCCGTTTCTGATTTCAGGGGTTACAATCCTGCTCATTACCGACCTTGGTTTACGCTTCCTCAGGGCAAAGCTACTGGGAATAACCGCCGGCAGGATGGACTATCTGATCGGCAATGAAACCTTTAAACACATGCTGTACTTACCGCCGCTATACACCGAGCGCTCCACCGTTGCGGCCCAGCTGTCACGCCTGAAACAGTTTGATTCGGTACGAGATTTTTTTACCGGCCCAAGCGCAGCCGTTGCACTGGAGCTACCATTCGTTGCCATGTTCCTGATTGTCATAGGCATTCTTGGCGGACCACTGGCCCTTATCCCACTCGGCATGGTGATGGCTTTTATTATTCTGGGGCTGATCTGGATTCCTGTCATCAACACCCGCATCCTGCGCGCAGGCAAAGCCCGTACCGATAAACAACGGATCATTATGCAGACGGTTGCCGGCCGCAAAGAAATCAAAGCTATTGGCGGCGAAACGGTCTGGTGGGAACGTTTTCGGGAAAACTCAGGCGAGGCAGTACTGGCCAACTATCAGACTTTCCTGTCCAACAACCTGATGAACAACCTTGCACAGGGATTGATGACTTTCTCTGGCGTTGCCGTACTGGCAATTGGCACTATGCAGGTAATCAACGGTGAAATTACCATCGGCGCCCTGATTGCCATTATGGCACTTGTATGGCGTGTGCTATCACCACTGCAAAGCGCCTTCCTGTCATTCTCCAAGTTCCAGCAAGCCCTGAAAGCCATCAAACAAATCAACCAGTTAATGCGGCTGCGCAACGAAAGAAAAGGCGGAAAATCCGGACTGGTTCTGTCTAACCTGAAGGGCAACATCCGTGTTGACAGGGTAAGCTTCCGCTATGGTCCTGACCGTGATCCGGCACTTCTGGGCGCATCATTTGAAGTGAAAGCGGGTGAGATGATTGCCATTACAGGCAACACTGGCTCAGGCAAGTCCACACTGATCAAAATGATTGCCGGTATGTATGCCCCCCAGGCAGGCAGCATCAGCATGGACAACATGGACTTACGACAGCTAAACGCTATGGACCTGCGCCGGGCAGTGGCATATGTACCGCAACAAACACACATGTTCCATGGTTCGATTGCGCAGAACATTCGCCTGAATAACAGCCTGGCTACTGACGAGGATATTAGTTCTGCAGCCATGGAAGCAGGCGTACTAGAAGAGATTCTCGCCCTGCCACAGGGCTTTGACACACGCCTAGGCGATACCGTCATTGACCATATGCCGCCAGGTTTTCTGCGCTCCCTGTCTATGTGCCGCGCTTTTGTCAGCCCGGCAAAAATCCTGTTACTGGATGAGCCTGGCGCTTCACTCGACCTGGAATCCGACAACCGCTTTATCGAGCAACTTAATCGCCTGAAAGGCAACCGCTCAATTGTGATGGTCAGCCACCGGCCAAGCCACATTCGTCTGGCCGATAAAGCAATATTAATGGAGCACGGTACGGTTATTCATATCGGGCCGCCACAAGAAGTAATTGCACTGACGCTGGAGAAGTCAGCATGAGTAAAAACAAAAATGTGTTTTCTTCACACGGTGGCGCCAGCCTGCCACGCGCCCGGGCACGCTTTCTTGCCCAGGCAATTCAACTGGAAGAACACGAACCGGCCGGCATTATCAATGCTGCCATTTACTTCACCGCTTTTATTCTGGTTGCCTCAGTTGTCTGGGCAATACTTACCAAAGTTGATGAAGTAACATCCACCCGCGGCGAAGTTGTACCGGCAGGCCTAATTCATGACGTCCAACACCTCGAAGGCGGCATCGTCAGCGAAATACTGGTACGTAATGGTGATCAGGTCCAAAACGGAGATCTGCTACTGCGCTTTGCACCACCTGCCAGCCAGTCCGAACTACAGCAACTGGAAATCCGTCGTGCGGCTTTTATCCTGGAAAGCGAACGCTTACAGGCTATTCTGGACGACCGCATTCCTTCTTTCGGCGAGATTGGCAACAACTACCCTGCACTTGCTGATAAGCAAATGACGATCTATTCAGCACAACTGGCCAGCCAAAACAGCGAACTAAGCGTCATCGATTCGCAAATCCGCCAACGGAACGAAGAGATCAAGCAACAGCGCAACAAAGCAAAGTCCATCAGAAAAAAAGTAGACCTGCTCAAAGAACAGGTTTCCATTCGCTCAAAACTGGTTAAGAGCAATGTCGTGTCCAAGGCAGAGCTTCTGACCAGCCAGACAAGCCTGGCAGACGCTCAAAGCGAAAGTCTCAGCATAGTTGACGGTATCCGGGTAGCAGAGTCTGCCCTGACGGAAGCCGAACAGCGACGCATTGAGCTAAGCGCCCGGTTCAAAAAAGACATTGAACTGGAAGCCGGCAGCGTTGGGGAAGAACTTGCTGAAATAGAGCAATCACTGATTCGGGTACGGGACAGGGTTGAACGTCTGGACATTTACGCACCACTGACCGGCATCGTACAGGATCTCTCTATCACTCGAATTAACGCAGTCGTCGATCCAGGACAAGTCATTATGCAACTGGTTCCGACTGATGATGAAGTCATTATTGAAGCTCGTATTTTACCTAACGAGATCGGCCACATCAGCGTGGGGCAACGGGCTGAAATTAAGGTAGACAGTTATGACTCTGCTCGCTTCGGCACCGTCGACGGCGTTATAGAGCGCCTCTCTGCAACGACTTATCTTGACGATAAAAAAGACCCGTACTTCCGCGCTGAAATAAGCCTGACAACTAACTGGGTAGGCGATAATACCAAGCTGACACTGTCACCGGGAATGACCGTCACCGCCGACATAAAAACCGGCAGCAAGTCCATTATGGACTACTTGCTTAAGCCAATCTCCCGCGGGCTCGATACAGCCTTCCGGGAACGATAAAAAACCACAAGCCGCCGACTTCAGGCGGCTTTTTAATGCTCCCCTATCACTCCTCAGACACCTAACTAGCTGGCAACCTGATCAGTTGTATCATCACACTCTCTCTTCTCCTGACCCAAAACATCCAAGCCACCGGCTTCGACATTTTTTAATACGCCTTTAATTCTCTCACACTCTTCAGATAGCACATTACCTGACATCCTGATCCGTAACAGCATCCTACGCACACCCAGCATGATCAGACACGCTTTCCGCAGCCATAACATGTTTCACAGCAACCCCGCAGACAAACAACCGCACAGAAGCGCCTCAGAGAACCCTTAATGAGCAAAAATAACCATACGAAACACAGAATACACATACAACAAAAGAGGCTTAGAAAGCCCTTGAGAGCGAACAAAGATAAAAGACATAAGAAGTCAATAACACAGGATGTTTAAAACAAAGCAGAAAAGAAAAGAGAGACAGTGGCGCGCCCGGCACGATTCGAACGTGCGACCGCCTGGTTCGTAGCCAGGTACTCTATCCAGCTGAGCTACGGGCGCTAAATGGCGGTGAGAGAGGGATTCGAACCCTCGATAGAGTTTCCCCTATACGCCCTTAGCAGGGGCGCGCCTTCAGCCACTCGGCCATCTCACCTCAACAACGGCGCGTATGTTACAAGAATGATTTTCAAAAGAAAAGCATTAATTTCAGAAATTTACTCTTGGTTGCCTTCTTGCTTTTCTTTCTGAATACGCTGATAAATTTCTTCACGATGTACAGATACATCTTTAGGTGCGTTAACACCAATACGCACCTGGTTTCCCTTAACACCCAGGACAGTAACAGTGACGTCGTCACCAACCATTAGCGTTTCACCTACACGGCGAGTAAGAATTAACATTAAATAATCTCCTTATTTAAGCGCCAGAGCGTCCTAATCTGTAATAGTAACAACAGATTAACAGACCTCTGGCGTTAAACAAATAAAATGTGTAACAACAGCAACACAGAACTACTTAAACAGTGGCTGCTATTCACTAACTGTATCAACGGCATTCAAATCAAACGCTGAGTGCAATCCCCGGACAGCTAATTCCAGGTACTTTTCAGCAATCACAACAGAGACTTTAATCTCTGAAGTAGAAATCATCTGAATATTGATGTTTTCATTAGCCAGGGAATCAAACATTTTACTGGCTACACCTGCGTGTGAACGCATGCCAACACCAACGATTGATACTTTAGCTATCTTGTTATTACCAATAACCTCACGCGCACCCAGCTCCTCTTTAACTTTAGTCAGGATTTCTTCTGCCTGATTAAAATCATTACGGTGCACAGTAAACGTAAAGTCTGTGGTGTTATCTGCCGCCACATTCTGCAAAATCATATCGACTTCGATATTGGCACGACTGACTGGACCCAAAATCCGCGAAGCTACGCCTGGAATATCAGGTACACCCAGTATTGTCAGTTTTGCTTCGTCGCGGTTAAAGGCAATCCCTGAAATGACCGGTTTTTCCACTGTATCCTCTTCCTCTGTAGTTATAAGCGTTCCTGGTCCATCCTGAAAGCTGTGCAATACCCGCAGCGGTACATTATATTTACCGGCGAACTCCACAGCCCGAATCTGTAGAACTTTTGAGCCCAGACTGGCCATTTCCAGCATTTCTTCAAAAGTAATCTCGTCGAGGCGCTGAGCACCTTCAACAACCCGTGGATCGGTTGTGTATACACCGTCCACATCTGTATAAATCTGACACTCATCAGCCTTCAGTGCAGCAGCCAGGGCTACACCTGTAGTATCCGAACCGCCACGACCAAGGGTCGTAATGTTCCCCAGCTCATCAACCCCCTGGAAACCGGCAACCACGACAACACGGCCCATATCCAGCTCGGCACGCATCTGGTCAACTTCAATATCCTGAATGCGGGCTTTCATTTGACTGTCATCAGTCAGAATTTTTACCTGACTGCCAGTAAATGAACGCGCACTCACTCCGCGAGCTTCCAATGCCATACATAACAGCGCAATGGTTACCTGCTCACCGGTAGAAACCAGCACATCCATTTCACGGGGTGACGGCTGCTCCTGCATTTCTTTGGCCATTCCAATCAGCCGATTGGTTTCACCGCTCATTGCAGAAACAACAACCACAACATCGTGACCAGCCTGACGAAAGCCTTTCACTTTATCGGCAACAGCCTGAATCCGCTCGACAGAGCCAACAGAGGTGCCACCATATTTCTGTACAAATAGGGCCATTTACCTATTTCCTTAATAGCCTTGAAGACTAAAAACTACAACAAATTGTTTTCCACCAGCCCGGCAACTTCTGCCAGAGCAGCAGGCAAGGCTGCTGCATCGGTACCCCCACCCTGAGCAAAATCAGGACGACCGCCGCCCTTACCGCCCAACTTAGCTGTTAACTCACGAACCAAATCACCAGCTTTGACTTTAGCAGTCAGATCTGTACTGACACCGGCTGCAAGGCTGACCTTGCCATCCGCTATTGTCGCCAGCACAACCACTGCACTGCCCAGTTTATTCTTCAACTGATCAATAGTGTCACGCAGCGCCTTAGGCTCAATACCCTCAAGCACTTCTGCCAACACTTTAACACCTGCAACATCTGCAGCCGCACTGACCAGATCCGCACCTTTAGCAGCCGCAAGCTTCGCTTTTAACTGCTCAAGCTCTTTTTCCAACTGACGGGTTTTACCCTGCTGATCAGACAGTTTCTCCTGCAACTGATCACTGACACTGGCCATATACTCCAGAGCAGCTTTACCTGTTACCGCTTCAACACGGCGAACACCAGCAGCAATGCCGCCCTCTGAAACAATTTTCAGCAATGCAATATCACCGGTACGCTGAGCATGGGTGCCACCACACAATTCAACTGAAAAATCACCACCCATGGTCAATACACGAACTTCATCATCATACTTCTCACCAAACAGCGCCATGGCACCTTTCTCTTTGGCGGAATCAATGTCCATGATGTCCGTTTCAATCAGAGTATTCAGACGAATCTGCTCATTCGCCATATCTTCAACAGCCTGCAACTCTTCAGCAGTAACCGCTTCAAAGTGAGAGAAGTCGAAACGCAGGCGCTCTGCATCATTAAGCGAGCCTTTCTGCTGTACATGTGAACCTAATACACGACGCAATGCTTCGTGAAGTACGTGGGTCGCGGAATGGTTAACCGCTGTCTTCTGGCGTCGTTCTGCATCAACTTCCGGGAACAGGGTATCTCCAAGCTGAATGGTCCCCTGCTGCAACTCACCATGATGCAGGTGATTCTTACTTTCTTTAGTACAGTCCGCCACGCTGAACAGGCAACTCTCGGCCTTCAGCAGACCACTGTCACCTACCTGCCCGCCTGACTCGGCATAGAACGGGGTTTCATCCAGAACAACAATGCCTTTATCACCAGTCTTCAGCACGTCTACCGCCGCACCGTCAGAGAATAAACCAACAACTTTAGCTGAGCCTTGTAAATGCTTGTAACCGGTAAAACTTGTCTCACCATCAAACGAAAGCGCATCGTTATAATCGACGCTGAATTTACCAGCTGCGCGAGCCTGAGATCGCTGTTGTTCCATTGCCTGTTCAAAGCCAGCCATGTCAATTGTCAGCTCTTGCTCACGTGCAACATCAGCAGTCAGATCAACCGGAAAACCATAGGTATCATAAAGTTTAAATACAGTCTCTCCGGGAATTTCTGTTCCCTCCAGCTTAGCAATAACGTTCTCTAACAAACCCATGCCATGCTCAAGCGTTTTCGCAAACTGCTCTTCTTCTTTCAGCAATACTTTCGCAATTAATTCCTGCTGAGTCGCCAGATCAGGATACGCAGCACCCATTTCAGCAACCAATGCAGCTACCAGCTTATGGAAAAATGCCCCCTGTGCGCCCAGCTTCTTACCGTGGCGAACAGCACGACGAATAATACGACGCAAGACGTAGCCTGCCCCTTCATTGCTTGGGATAACACCATCAAGAATAAGGAATGAGCAAGAGCGAATATGATCGGCGATCACCCGCAAAGACTTGTTATCCAGATCATTACTGCCAACAGCCGTAGCTGCAGCTTTCAGCAGGTTCTGGAATAAATCAATCTCATAGTTGGAGTGTACGTTCTGCAGAACCGCAGCAATACGCTCAAGCCCCATGCCGGTATCAACAGAAGGCTTAGGTAACGGCGTCATTTCACCATCAGCAGCCCGGTTAAACTGCATGAATACCAGATTCCAGATCTCGATGTAACGGTCACCGTCCTCTTCCGGGCTACCCGGAGGCCCGCCCCAGATATCTGCACCATGGTCATAGAAAATTTCAGAGCTCGGACCACACGGCCCCGTATCTCCCATTGACCAGAAGTTATCTTCATCCAGTTTAGAGAAGCGTTCCGGATCAATGCCTACTTCTTCCTTCCAGATTTTTTCAGCTTCATCGTCGCTGATATGAACAGTAATCCACAGCTTTTCTTTTGGCAGCTCCAATACTTCCGTCAGGAAAGTCCAGGCAAAATTAATTGCATCACGTTTGAAGTAATCACCGAAACTGAAATTACCCAGCATTTCAAAAAAAGTATGGTGTCGAGCTGTGTAACCTACATTATCCAGGTCGTTATGCTTGCCGCCGGCACGTACGCAGCGCTGCGATGTGGTTGCACGGGAATAGGCACGCTGGTCGCTGCCCAGAAATACATCCTTAAACTGAACCATACCTGCATTAGTAAACATCAGGGTAGGGTCATTGGCAGGAATCAGAGAACTACTTTCAACAATCTGATGGCCGTTGTTTTCAAAGTAGTTTAGAAATGCCTGTCGCAGTTCGGCACTTGTCATATTTTTCATACAGTTATCGCTCGCAACACCTAATATAGCACCCTGATCGATTCATTTACCTACGCATTCAATCAAAAGCAACCGGAAAAAACAGTGTAAAAATGGCGATGTAGTATATAACGTGACAAAAAATTGTTCGAATATTTTTAGCAACTAAGGCTTATATTAATATTTCTTCTGAATTAACAGAGTTTATTCTTCTTTTGCATCAATAGCATAGCGTGTCTGCTCTGAGTCAAAACCGCGCTGCATCATGTAACGAATGCGTTTTGCATAGCCTTTTGCATCATAATTATCTTCATATCTAAACTTACGGCGATACGTTTCTAACGCCAGCTCGAACCAGTCAATTTCCTGTTCTTGCATTGCAAAGTCGAGCATTTCAGCTGTGATTCCCTTACCTCTCATATCAAAGTGAATTTTTTTTGGACCAAATCCCTGATTAACCCGCTGACGCAGGAAACTTTCGACAAAACGCTGATCGTTGATATAACCGTTTTCCTGCAAACCAAACAAAATATTTTCCAATAAGTCTTCATCACAACATCTGGATTTCAATTTTGTAACTAACTCTTTCATGGAGTGCTCACGGCGTGCCAATAACCCTAAGGCTGCGTTTTTTATATCTGATTCTGACTCAAGCATTTTTCTTGATGCTACCGAACGGTTAAAGCCCATAACCTTTTCCTTTTAACAGATACAAAAAACCCTGCGCTAAGCAGGGTTTACAGTTTTTATACATGCCCGATCAGGTTCTGTAATTTACAGATCCAGCTGAGGCGCTGCCTCGGCATCTTCACTTTCTTCCTGAGCTGCCGGCGTAGTCAGTAATTTAGCGCGGATTGCCGCTTCAATCTCACTGGCCACTTCGGAGTTTTCTTCCAGGTAACGAGCAGCATTAGCTTTACCCTGGCCAATCTTATCGCCCTTATATGCATACCACGCACCGGACTTGTCGATCAGACCCTCCTTAACCCCCAAATCAATCACTTCACCCATGTGATAGATGCCCTGACCGTACAGGATTTGGAATTCAGCCTGGCGGAACGGCGGAGCAACTTTGTTCTTAACAACCTTAACCCGTGTTTCGTTACCAACAATCTCATCGCCCTGTTTCACAGCACCAATCCGGCGGATATCCAGACGAACTGATGAATAGAACTTCAGTGCGTTACCGCCCGTAGTCGTTTCCGGGCTACCAAACATAACACCAATCTTCATACGTATCTGGTTGATAAAGATGACCAAAGTATTGGCATTCTTCACGTTCGCCGTCAGCTTACGCAATGCCTGAGACATCAAACGGGCCTGCAGACCTACATGGGAGTCCCCCATATCGCCTTCAATTTCAGCTTTAGGTGTCAGTGCTGCTACCGAGTCAATTACCAGCACATCTACAGCACTGGAACGTACCAACATGTCGGTAATTTCCAGAGCCTGCTCACCGGTATCCGGCTGAGAGACCAGCATTTCATCGACGTTTACACCCAGCTTTTCGGCATACGTCGGATCCAGAGCATGCTCAGCATCAACGAATGCACAGGTTTTACCCTGCTTCTGGGCTTCCGCAATAACCTGTAGCGTCAGAGTTGTTTTACCGGAAGATTCTGGACCGTAGATTTCAACAATCCGACCCATAGGTAAACCCCCGATTCCCAGCGCAATATCCAGCGTCAGGGAACCAGTCGACACAGCAGGAATCACTTCACGCGGCTGATCACCCATGCGCATAACTGCACCTTTACCAAACTGACGTTCGATCTGACCCAGGGCAGCATCAAGAGCTTTCTTTCTGTTGTCGTCCATATTAGAACCTATAAATCTGTGGAGAAATTAAATACTGTACGTTTGCACAGCATTATTATCGCAGGCGAATCACATTGCAAGCAAAAATATGTTTTTTTATACAGTATTTTTATCCAGTAATTTAATCAGTCCGCTAAGTGCCTGTTCTACCGTCTGAAGTCGCACCTCAGCACGCTCACCGGTAAACTGATAAACCTTTGATACAGATACAGCTTTACTTTGCCAAGCAATCCATACCGTTCCCACAGGCTTTATCTCAGTACCACCTCCCGGGCCGGCAACACCACTTACTGCAACACTCAACTGCGCCTGGCTGTTAGCAACAGCCCCTGCAGCCATTGCCTGCACCACAGGCTCACTAACAGCCCCATGCTCTTCGATAACAGCCATGGATACATCAAGCATTCTGTTTTTAGCTTCATTACTATAAGTAACAAAGCCGGCATCAAACCATGCAGAGCTTCCTGCTAACTCTGTCATTACTGTTGCAATCCCACCTCCGGTACAAGACTCAGCTGTCGCAATCATTACGCTCTGGTCTTCAGCCAAAGCAGCCAACTTCCGAACCTGTTTTTCAATCGTATCTGTTATCATGAATTTACTGTCCAGTAGCACTAAAAATACAGAGTGCGTCGAATCAGCTTACGACGCAACCCAGCAGATTCAACCTTTCTGATGACTCCCACATGAATTACCAACAGCCAACAATAGAAAGAACCGTCTTATCTGATAACCCTTTATTCGACAGCAGACGCATGCTCTCCCAAATGATGTTTCCAAATGCGATCCAGACTACCGTTATCTAGCAGAACTTCATACGCATCGTTGAATTCTTTAATCAGCCTTTCACCGTCCGGATGTTGTTTACTGATGATCAAATACTCTGAAATGGTACGAAACGGCTCTTCTGCAGCAACAATCAGTTTCTCTCCGGCCTGTTCCTGTATCCGTTCTGCAGAACTCCAACCAACCTGATCATTTGAGAGAACAAAATCAACCCTGCTTGCGATCAGCATTTCAAAACACCCATCCATATCACGTGCTTCGAATCGAATTAACTTTCCTTGTTCAATCATATCTGAGAGCTCTGGTTCAGTTTGATACCCCAGGGGCTGACAATACACCAGTCCTTTCAGATCAAGGGCTTCTGCATAATCAAAGGAGGTTCTTTTATTCATAAACACCCGTATATTTACACGATTAACCGGTCTGGAATAAAGAAACAAAGACGCCCGTTCTGCTCCCCAGGCATAAGGGAAAGTCGCATCGTTCTGGACATTTAAGACACGCTGATAAGCGCGATTCCAGGGATAAAAAGATAATCCAGACCGATACCCCATTTCGGTAAAGACCTGCCTGACAACGTCTGCTACGACCCCACCTTCGGGCAATGTGCTACTGACATAAGGCGCATAATCAGAGCCGGCAACCAGGCCAATAACGCGCTTTTCTGCAACGGCACACTCAAAAAATAAACTTAAAGAAAATATTAAGATAGAAACACGTATTACGACGAACCTGAAAATCATGGGATACACTCTGCGACAGATCATTCAAACGTTCTTTTCGTGCTAAGAATATGGTTTTATAACAAATTTTTCTGATCATTGCAGACATCAGCCTATCATTAATAATAGGTATACATTTAGTATAACTATCTCCTCCGTTTTCGATGCTCTACTACACTCCTGCCTGATATAAAAAAGCCCTGTCAAACAGGGCTAAATAAAGGTGAGAGTGATGTTTATCAAGTTGCGACCAGAATATTGCTGGCCGCAACTCACTACTTTTATCAGAACAGGATATCCGGATCTGTCAGCGTTTCTAAGGGTTGAGATTGTACCGAAACATCCAGCAGCTGTACTGCACTCTGAACATTGTCTGCACGTCCTCCCGCTTCAGCCTGATCTGGAGCAGAATCGTCAGGACTCTGAAGAAGCGCACCCAAATCATGGCTAACACCATCATCCAGAAGATCCGCTACATTTAAGACCTTAGCTGAACTACTGCCGGAGCTACCTTCAGTCATCCAAGGCTGTACACCAGATACTGCTTCCGAAGAATCACTTTCACTAAGCAGTTGAATGGAATCATCACTCAGCAGATCAGCTGCATCCTCAATAAGCATCGGGCCATCGAGAATTATGACTGGCGGCTCATTTACATCCAGAACCGCAATATCAAATTCCCGCTCTTCAACCGTGCCGTTACTGGCAGTAGCCTGTACCCGCACGGTATGACTGCTTTGAGCTTCATAATTCAATGCTCCTGCAACAGTGACTTCGCCCGTTTGAGAATCAATAGCAAAGCGACCTTCCGCATCATCCACAAGCACATAGCTCACACTCTCACCCGGACCTGCACTGGCATCTGCGATAATACCTACCACCGTACCAATCGCACTGTTCTCGTTAACTGCGTTCTCAGTGGCATCCACATCAACAATTGGGCTAACAGGTACGACTTCATACGCATCCATCACTCCGATAGTCAGAGTTTTCTGATCCTTCAGACCACCTGCATCAGTCACTGAGACTGTGACCGAAACCGATCGTTCTGCTTCATAGTCTAAACTCTGATCTGACTTCAGTTTCAGAGTGCCGTCAACAACTTCAAAGCGAGGGTCATCTACTGCATAAACGGCTTCGCCTGCACCCTCTGGGTCCTGTACCGCAAGGGTCGCAATCACCGCACCAGTAACGCCTTCCTGAACAGACAGAGCAAACGGATTTCCGGCACTGTTCACTTCCTGAATACTCAAGTTATCAATACCCCAAGACTCATTGTTAATGAGCTCATCCAGAGTACTGCTCAGCTTCAGCGTAATCTCAGACCCCGGATTACTGATTTCTAACCTGACTTTATGAATCTGATCAGTTCCTGCCACATACCAGGCCGATGTAAATCCTAAATCAGCAGAGCCCCCCTGAGGCGTAAACGACCAGTTCACATCACCTGCGCGCCCCGCTGCATTGCTTTCATCACTGCGTAGTGACAAGGGAATTTCAATCCGCTCACCGGCAACCTCAATTATAAAGTCTTCGTTATCCCAAGAATCAATCTCGTATAAGTCAAACTCGATGACTGCGGTTTCAGTTCCTTCCGTTAAGCTAAACGTCTTTTCCGTAACATCAGGAGTAGTTGCCGTACCTGACCAAATGTTCGGAGCCTGGAGACCAAAACGGCCCAGAAAATTCCCAAAGCTTTCACCGCCGTCTGCTGTAGTGTTATTACTCCAACCGGCAGCACCATTTTCAAAATTTTCGAACACTGTCGTCACTGAGTTACCAGTCTGCTCAAAGCCAGAAACAGACAACACAGGCGCTTCATTCACATCATTGACAGTGATCGTAAAGTCTTCCTCTGTTTCCGTACCGTTACTGGCAGTTGCCAGTACGCGAACGGTATGGCTACTGGCAGATTCGTGATCGAGTTCGCCGGCAACGGCAATTTCACCGGTTTCTGGATCAATCGAGAAACGCCCGTCTGCGTCATCAATCAGACTATAAGTAACTGTATCGCCCTGACCAGCTGCCGCACTCGCAGTAATGCCAACAGCAGTGCCTACCGCACTGTTTTCATCCACAGCATTATCAGCAGTATTCGTATCGGTAACTTCATCAACAGGTGATACACCGGTAATATGCTCTTCAGTCATCACACCAAACGTCAGTGTTTGATGATCTGTCAGACCACCTGCATCTGTCACCGTCACGATTACCGTAACTGAGGGCTCCAGCCCGTAATTCAGAGCCTGATCTGACTTCAGCTTCAGAACACCGTCTACTACCTCAAAACGATCATCATCTACACTGTAAGTTACAGCATCCGTTGCGTCCGGATCACTTACATTCACCGTAGCAATTACCAGACCAGGTACACCTTCCTGGATCGACATTGTTAACGGATTACCTGCTCCGTCCTGACTTTGAACGCTTAGGTTATCAATACCCCATGATTCATTTTCAATACCTTCATCCAGATTACTGCCCAGTGTCAGATCAAGGAGGTCAAAATAAGCAGGAGCATCAGCAATGAGAGCTCCGCCCGGATTTTTCACTTCCAGACGTACTTTATGAATCTGATCTTCGTTCCATTTTGCCGAAAAGCCTAAAGCGGCACCGGGAGCCTGAGAGACTAAAGACCAGCTAACATCTCCCTGAGTACCTGCACTGCCTTCATCATCACGGTAGAGGTATAACGGAATCTCTATGCGCTCACCTGCGACTTCAATAATAAAGTCTTCCTTATCCCAGGAGTCGATTTCATACAGATCAAACTCAATAACAGCCTTATCGGCGCCCCGCACTACATCTAATGCAGTAGATACTTCTCCTGCTCCGAAACGTCCTAAGAAACTACTGAAATTCGGACCGCCGTCAGTAATAGTCTTATCGGTCCACCAACTTCTCATGTTCGAATCATCTTCGAATGTTTCGATTCCGGTATTCCTTAAACCTTCCATATTCACAATCAATGTCGGCGCTTCATTCACATCATTGACAGCGATCGTGAAGTCTTCTTCCGTTTCCGTACCGTTACTGGCAGTTGCCAGTACGCGAACGGTATGGCTACTGGCAGATTCGTGATCAAGTTCGCCGGCAACGGCAATTTCACCGGTTTCTGGATCAATGGAGAAACGCCCGTCTGCATCATCAACCAGACTATAAGTAACTGTATCGCCCTGACCAGCTGCCGCACTCGCAGTAATACCAACAGCAGTGCCTACCGCACTGTTTTCATCCACAGCATTATCAGCAGTATTGGTATCGACAACCGTGTCTACCGGCACAGTTTCATTAACATCAATAACATTGATAGTCAGGGTTTGTTTATCCGCCAGTCCCCCGGCATCAGTCACTGTTACAGCTACCGTAACAGACGATTCCGTTTCATAATCCAGGCTTTGATCTGCCTTCAGTTTCAAAATGTTACCAACGACTTCAAAACGAGGATCTTCTACGCTGTAAGTCACTTCGTCGGCACCATCCGGATCTTCAACGGCCAGCGTTGCAATCACTGCTCCGCTCACGCCTTCCTGAATAGACAGAGCCAATGGATTACCCGCACCGTCCAGCGCCTGAACACTTAAATTATCGATGCCCCAGGATTCATCGGCGACCTGTTGATTCAAAGTATCGCTCAGCCGCAGGGTAAGATTATCATCAGGCTGATTAACTTCTATGCGAACTTTATGTATCTGATCACCGGACGACCAAAAAGCGCCATCGGAACCACCAAGAGCAGCCCCTTCCCCTTGTGACGTCAGAGACCATGTAACATTGCCGGACTCTCCTGAAGCATCTTCATCACTGCGTGTCCAGTTAAGAGGAACTTCTATAACCTGCCCTGCTATTTCAATACGGAATAACTCATCATCCCAGGAATCGATCTCATAGAGATCAAATTCGATAACAGCTTTCTCAGCTCCAGAGTCAATAGCGAAGGTTTTTTCTACAGAGCTACCATTTCCAAACTGCCCTAAGAACGTACCAAAATGCTCACCATCTTCAGTTGTCGTATTGTCACTCCAGCCTGCTGCACCATTATCAAAGGTTTCAACCATGGCTTCACCACCCTGAGCGCTTACAATCAGAACAGGAGCTTCATTAGTATCATCTACCTGAATAGTAAAAGTATCTTCGCTGGCTGTGCCATTGCTGGCGGTTGCCAATACACGAACGGTATGGCTGCTGGCCGATTCATAATCCAGCTCACCGGCCACTGCAATTTCACCGGTTTTCGGATCAATCGAGAAACGCCCGTCTGCGTCATCAGTCAAGCTATAAGTAACTGTATCGTCCGAGCCAGCCACTGCACTTGCAGTAATGCCAACAGCAGTGCCCACAGCACTGTTTTCAGCCACTGAGTTATCAGCAGCATCAGTGTCACCCACCGCACTGATATCTACGACTTCATCGACATCACTGACAGCAATTGTGAAGTCTTCTTCACTGCTCGTGCCATTGCTGGCGGTCGCCAGTACACGAACGGTATGGCTGGTAGCGGATTCATAATCCAGCTTACCGGCAACGGCAATTTCACCGGTTTGCGGATCAATCGAGAAACGCCCGTCTGCGTCATCAATCAGGCTATAAGTAACAGTATCGTCCGGGCCAGCTACCGCATTTGCAGTAATGCCAACAGCAGCGCCTACCGCACTGTTCTCGTTTACTGAATTATCAGCAGCATCAGTATCACCCACTGCACTGACCTGAACGGTCTCATCAACATCTCCGATTAAAATATTAAATTCATTCTCAACAGAAGAGCCATCATCTGAAGTGGCCCGTATAACAACTACATGTGAGCTCGCAGTTTCATAATCCAGCGGAGCAGCTGCAGTTACCTCTCCCGTCTTTTCATCTATCGCAAATAAACCGCCTGCACTATCAACTAATTCATAACGAATGCTATCTCCGTCAGGGTCAATAGCCTGAACCTGCAGACCAACAGGGTCACCTACAGCAGTATCTTCCGGAATAGGATCTGTTGACGGTGTAATATTAACCAGTTTCTGCTCTATCGGCTCCCCTACATTTAAAACGTCAACCCGGACATGCATCTCGCTGGACAGACCACCTGAATCAATCACAGTCACGACAAGCGGCACAGAAGCTGCTACTTCGTAGTCAAGGCTATGCTGATCTTTGAGCTTCAACTCAGCACCGATAAACTCAAACCGCTCATCATCAACACTGAAAGTGTGTGTCTGATCAACATCAGGGTCTGCCACATTAAACACTCTAATGCTCGCGCCCGACTCATTTTCGTTTACGGTAAAGGTAAATGCTGGTGAGATGCCAGCTTGCTGTTGTTCACTGACATTTGATAACGCCTGAGAAAAAATACCCGTGACGCTGTTGTTAGTATCTTGATTAGCCATTTCCATTCCTTGGTTATATACGGTGCGAATGTTCACTGTACGGCAGGTCATCCACCACATCCTCTGACTCAATCAGAGAGTGCTACCCGGCATTCCATCGCCCAGTCGAATATACTTTATAAAAGAGGGGAGTCCCCTCAGAAAGAGGTTACAAACTCTAACCACAAAGGATGAATTAAGCCTGAATTACAAAACCAACAAAGCAAAAAACTTTTTGACCGCATAGAAAGGTTTGATAAAAACACATCACACGAAGTAACTGCGCACGCAATCAAATGCATAATTTTCGTGCCACACAACTCTTTTATACATCTCTTATACATCCACGTATTAATCACCTAAAAAACTTCAAACAAATAAAGATTATTTCAAATGCTGGTTGCAAACTTTCTAACAAAAGATGTAAATTATTAAAACAACCTATTAAAAAACAAAATCAATTTTATACATATTAGACATTAAAATCAGGTAATCGCTGACTATTCAACTTCATAGCAGCCACTTAAAAACCATGAAAAACAACTATTTTTTATTAGCAGTACTGATTTATTCATCTCAGTTACTGGCACTGCCGGCAATTGCTTACAGCTCTGAAATGGTTTCAGCAAGACATCTGGACAATCGATCCGTTACGTTTTCGCTACCTATGTCTGATAACCATCAAATCAGTAATTGCGGGAGATGCTCAGACACCCACTCCGCTTCAACTGATCTCTGTGAGGCTATCTCCTGTTCAATTATCGAAACAACATCTGTGACACTGCCTGCAAATAGCATTATAAATCGCGCTCAACCGAATCTTTTCAGGCTTTATCCGATACGGAATCAAATTATCGCTTCTCAGGACTCCCCTCCTTATCGCCCCCCTATTCAGCTTTAAAGTCACATTTATTCAATGAGTTAAGCCATAACAGAAGATGCATATTACACATGCAGCTACTGTAATAAAAAGCTGTTAACAGCAGGTAAAACTTAATATTTTTCAGGATTTTTAATAAAACAGTTTAATGTTCTCAAAATATTCGAGGAACAAACTATTAATATCAAAGAGTTATAAAGCAGTAATACTCAGCATATAAGATCATGAAGAATCCCATCCTATATGCTTTTATCAAGACACTAAGGAGTAAGGAGGCCCCATAAATGTCACGCACACACAAACAACTTTGCAAAGCAGCTGCGCAAACATTGCTCATAGAAATAGAGCGTTCATACACTTCCCCCCAGCCACTGACAGCGCTTACCAATAACGAACAGTTTTTTTTATCCAATCTGACACTCGGACAACAAAAATTTTTAGTCGAAAAAGCCGAGCAATTTATGCATATTCAGCTTGATCTGGATAATTTGCGCTTAAAGCTGAAAGAAATACGGGAATTAGAAGATCTCAAAGAACTTGAAAACAAGCACTTGTTACTTGGTGCCCCCCTATGTCTTATGCGACGTTTGTTCGGTCTACATGCTGCAGAGTTCTCTCATCGCAGAAAACTATTAAACATCGGTGGGACGTCTAACGGGCGCCCTAAGCACTGCGATGAACACACTGAGCACGCTATTTGGAAAAGCTGGGATTCACTTGAAAATATCGATGAACGCTACCGGTTCGTCCAGGTAGCAGAAAATACTGGCCTGGATCTTCATCAAGTCTGGGTCGCCCTGAAGGATCATCTGAAATAAAAAACATCCGCAGGAGAAATGCTGGCATATCAATATTGATAAGTTGGCATTCCTCCTTTCAGCTTAACTGACAAACACAGGAAATTTGTGTAAAAAACCATCGTCACTGTGGCGCGATAACGTTAACTGATAGTGGTTTAAAGGGGGTTTTGATATGCTACTTCACTTTAGAAATCCAGCCTCTGAGAGGCCTGTTATATTGAAAACAGGCACGGGGAATGACAGCGATAAAAAGTTACACTAAAGTCATCCGGCTACCGGTCTCTGCGGAATTTTATCCACTATTTCAAGACAGCTTGGATAACCGCAACATACTGATTAATATAAATTAAAAAGTTATTTAATGAGCAAACTCACAGAACATTCAGTCCCGTCAAAAACAACGCATACTCCAATGATGCAGCAGTATCTGAGCATCAAGGCCGAGCACCCGGATCAGCTTGTATTTTACCGAATGGGTGACTTTTACGAATTGTTTTACGACGATGCAAAAAAAGCTTCCCAACTGTTAGATATTTCGTTAACAGCCCGGGGAAAAAGTGGCGGCAACCCTATTCCAATGGCAGGTATTCCGTTTCACTCAGCTGACGGTTATATCGCTAAGATTGTACGGGCCGGTGAATCCGTTGCCATCTGTGAACAGGTAGGCGATCCGGCCACCAACAAAGGACCGGTTGAGCGTAAAGTCATGCGCGTTGTTACGCCCGGCACAATCAGTGATGAAGCCCTGCTTGATGAACGCCGAGAAAGTCTTTTAGTAGCGATTAACCACCAGCAATCCAGCTATGGTATTGCCATTGTTGATATCAGTAGCGGCCGTTTTAGCCTGCTGGAGATAACCGGTGATGAAGCACTGCTAGGAGAACTGGAGCGGCTGAAGCCCGCTGAAGTACTGTATAACGATACTGTTACCCTGGGTGAATTGCTAAACGGTTATAAAGGTTTACGGCCCCAAGCTCCCTGGCATTTCGAACAGGAAACCGCTGAACGATTATTATGCCAGCAGTTCCAAACTCAGGATCTGACCGGCTTTGGATGCGATCATGTCCCGCTGGCGCTGGGCGCAGCCGGTTGCCTGCTGCAATACGCCAAAGATACTCAACGCACCAGCCTGCCACATATTCGTCGCCTGATGCTGGAACAAAGAGATGAAAGCGTTATTTTAGACGCCGCTACCCGAAAAAATCTGGAAATCGATATAAACCTGGCCGGCGGTAAAGAAAATACTCTGGCATCTGTTATCGATAAAACATCAACACCAATGGGTAGCCGGATGTTACGCCGCTGGCTAAACCGCCCTCTGCGTTGCCGAAATACCTTAATGGGTAGGCAGGCAGCCATTCAGTGGCTGATGGATAGCTACCGGTTTGAACAGCTATCTCCCAGCCTCAAGCAAATTGGTGATATCGAACGGGTACTGGCACGAATAGCTCTGCGATCAGCCCGCCCCCGTGATTTGGAAAGGCTGAAAAATGCCTTCCAGACACTGCCGGATATTCAGCAAATGCTGACAGGTAACCGACCTGTACGCCTAAACGAACTGTCTGACGGTATCAGCGAGTTTCCTGAACTCAATAACCTGTTACAAACGGCCATAATTGAAAACCCTCCCGTGGTTATCCGGGACGGTGGAGTTATCGCTAAAGGCTATGACAGTGAATTGGATGAACTGCGCGGCCTGAGCGAAAATGCCGGCAGCTATCTGGTTGAGCTGGAGCAACGGGAGCGGGAACGTACCGATATAGCCACCCTCAAAGTAGGCTACAACCGGGTACACGGTTACTTTATTGAAGTGAGTAAAGCTCAGGCTGTTGATATGCCGGCGGAATATATTCGTCGCCAGACCCTTAAAAATGCTGAACGGTATATCACGCCGGAACTTAAAGAGTTTGAAGATAAAGCTCTCAGTGCCAAAAGCCGCGCACTGACCCGTGAAAAAGCCCTCTACGAAGCGCTGGTCGAGCAATTAGCGGAACAACTTGCTCCACTGCAGGACAGTGCACAGGCGCTTTCAGAACTGGATGTTCTGTGCAATCTGGCTGAGCGGGCCGACAGTCTGGAGTTTGTCGCACCCGCGCTGACGGATACGCCACTGATCGATATTGAGCAGGGACGACACCCTGTCGTGGAAAGCGTACTGGACGATCCTTTTGTAGCAAACGATCTGAGCCTGTCCCCACAACGACAAATGCTCATCATCACCGGTCCGAATATGGGCGGTAAATCCACCTATATGCGACAAACTGCATTGATCACTCTGTTAGCTCATATTGGCAGCTATGTACCGGCAAAGGCAGCTACCATTGGCCTGGTAGACCGAATTTTTACCCGCATGGGGTCGTCCGACGACCTGGCCGGAGGACGCTCAACCTTTATGGTGGAAATGACCGAAACCGCCAATATTCTGCACAACGCCACCGAAAACAGTTTGGTACTTATGGATGAAGTAGGCCGTGGCACAAGCACTTTTGACGGTTTATCCCTGGCCTGGGCAGCTGCCGAATATCTGGCTAACGAAGTAAAAGCCCTCACACTGTTTGCGACCCATTACTTCGAACTGACAGTATTGCCGGAACTCTGCCAGGCAGTCTTCAACGTGCATTTAACGGCGATGGAGCACAAAGACCATATTGTCTTTATGCACGAAGTTCAGGAAGGCCCTGCGAGCCAGAGTTATGGTTTACAGGTGGCGCAACTGGCCGGTGTTCCTCAGCATGTCATTCGTCGGGCTAAACAGAAGCTGGTCCAACTGGAAGACGATGCTGGTCATAGTGAACACAAACGACAAACACCGCCAATGCAGGAAGATCTGTTCTTTGCCCCCACGCCTCATCCCGCCCTGACGTCATTGCAGGAATTAAACCCTGATGACTTATCGCCGAGGGAAGCGCTGGAACAGCTATATGCCCTGAAACAGGCTGCAATGCGCCAATAAACGGTACGTACGCCGAATACAAAAAAAGCTGCCACTGGCAGCTTTTTTTGTATCAGATCCGGCAACACCTAGGCAGTGGCAATGGCACCTTTACCTACCCCTTCAAACGCCCGAACCATGACATCTGAATCAGGGTTTGTCCGCTTAACCTGTTCGGCCAGATGACAGGCAATCTGCTCCACTGTCGTTTCAGAGTCCATAAGATGGCAACGGCTGGCAGGCAACTTGATTTCAAACTCACCCTGTGGCGCATCATAACGGTAATGATGAATCTCACCTTCACCGTTCTGTAAATGGCTGCGGGTACCTATATAAATATCCCGCAGGATTTCCGCCCAGCGGACTTCTTCTGTTGAACTGCGCTGGCCATCAAGGAAAATTTCAATACGCGACCGGTGACCGTGGGCAATCCGCTGGCAATTACCGTCATGCTGTTGCAAACCGTGGCTATAGTGATAATACGCACCCTGAATTTCTTCAGGTACAAAGCTGATCTCAAGCCCTTTTACTTCATCCGGAAATAGCGCCAGCAGCTGGTCTTTACACCAACGGGCCAGGCTTGCTGGTGTAATACTGTCCAGCTCAACCAGGACGATCGCTTCGCGGGGCGAACGGCAATAGAAAGAGTCACCTTCAGGGTATTTCCAGGCAACCTCTGTCTGTAAAGAATCTTGCTGGAGCACCAGGTCATCCATTCCAACCGGCACGACCAGCGCATGGTCGATACAATCATCAAACCACTGCTTTACCGCCTTCTTAACGATTCCGAAATCACAAATCATGCCCTGTTCATTGAGGCTGCCATCCAGTACCAGCTGTACCAGCCAGGACTCACCCAACAGGCCGCGCCGGGCATCAAGATAGGAAAAATCAACATTGGTTAAATTATCAACAAACAGCTTCACGTCGGTTCACACAGAATCGGTTATTAAATGGGCCGCTATATTAGCTCAATCCGAAAGCTTTTGCATGATTCAGCCATACAACTGAAGCCCAAGACTGAGGTATAATCCCGCCTTTATCCATTACAGCGGTAACCATTCAGATAATGCGACTCGATAAATACCTCAGCCAGGCAACCGGCCTGCCCCGCAGTCAGGTCAAACGCCTCATCAAGAGTCAGAAAGTTCACGTGAACAATGCTGTCAACCAGGACCACGGTTTTCAAATCAAAACCGGTGATCTGGTACTGCTCGACGGTCGGGAAATTTCACCGCCGGGGCCCCGTTATCTGATGCTACACAAACCTCAGGATACAATTTGTGCAACAGAAGATCCGGAACATCCAACGGTAATTGATCTTCTGGAACTTGAAAACATTAAGAACCTGCATCCGGCTGGCCGTCTTGATATTGATACCACAGGACTGGTTCTGATTACCGATGATGGTCAGTGGTCACATCGAGTTACATCACCGCGCCGCAGCTGCGATAAAGTCTATCTGGTCACGACTGAAGAGCCGATCAGCCCTGAAACGGCTCCGGCATTCGCTGAAGGACTCATGCTGCGAAATGAAGACCAACCAACATTACCGGCAACGCTTGAGCAACTTGATGACTATCACGCCCGGGTTACTCTGCAGGAAGGCCGCTATCACCAGGTGAAGCGAATGTTTGCGGCCATGGGTAACAAAGTGGTAGCTCTGCACCGGGAGAGTATTGGCAGTATCAGTCTTGATGAAGACCTGGAACCCGGTGAATTCCGCTTCCTTACCGCCGAAGAGGTTGCCAGCATCTGATGAAAGACTTTGCATTTGACCTGCTGCGGCCTGAACTGGCTCAGGTTACAGGTACAACCCTGTGGATTGCCGATGAAAACGCTCTTCAGCCGGAACTGGGAATTACAGCGCGCCCTAACATTAGCATTATCAGTAACCGCATTGATCTGACCGATACACTGACAGAACAGGGCTGGCAATGCCGCTTTACTGATTTTGATTTCTCCGCTTATCCGGACGGCAGCATTGATACACTTATTTATCGTGTTTCCAAAGAAAAACCGATTGTTCATCATGTTATCAATCAGGCCATCCGCCTGCTTAAACCAGGCGGGCAACTATTCATTGCAGGTTTGAAGAACGAAGGCATTAAAACCTATCTCGATAAAGCCAAGAAGCGCTTTGATGGCCAGCTTCAGACAGCCAAGTCCGATAAAAATACCTGGATGGGTATCCTGACACGTCCGGATAATTGCAACACTGAATCACTCGATGACCAGGATTACACACAGATACGTGAAATTGCCAGCGACGCAAAGTATGTGTATTCAAGTAAACCCGGAGTATTTGGCTGGAACAAGATTGATAAAGGCAGTGAGTTTCTGATTGAACAACTGCCTCTTTTTATAGAACGCCTGAAACAGCCCCCCGCCCGAATATTGGATATTGGCTGCGGCTACGGCTATCTGGCGATGAACTGCGCCAGCAAAGACTGTTTCGTAACGGCCACAGACAACAATGCGACCGCCCTGCTGGCCTGTCAGGAAAACTTTTCCCGCCAAAATATCAATGGCGAAGTTATCCCGGCAAACTGCGCAGAAGGCATTACAGCGCGTTACCCTATGGTAATCTGTAATCCTCCGTTCCATCAGGGCTTCAGTGTTGTCGGTGATCTGACTGATCTGTTCTTACGGGCGACCCGTCGCCGGCTGGAAAATGACGGCATTGCTGCCTTTGTGGTGAATTTGCACATTCCGCTGGAACGCAAAGCAAGTGTTCATTTTGATCGGGTTGAAACAATTGCCGATAATGGCAGTTTCAAGCTGGTGTTACTGGCTAAACCTAAACGTTAATCACTCTTATATTTCAGGAATTAAGATGGCTTTAACCTATCTCAAGCAAACCTGGTTCTTCTTCAAAATGAATCTGACTGCCATCATGAAGATTCAACTGCCATTTATCATCATACTTAACATTATCGGCACCATCGTGCTCAGCTCACTGGACAGCGAGCGCCAGGAAATTGATCCTTCCGTGCTGATGTTGTCACTGGTTAGCCTGCTGTTCCTGCCACTTTACTGGGGAGCAACCATTGCATACCTGAACTCAGTGGTTCAGGACCGCCCTCTGACAGCCTTTCAGGCACTGCAGCTAAGCCTTTCCCGCTGGGGGTCTATGTTCCTCACTTACTTCATTTCCGGTGCCGGTATCGTATTAGGGTTAATGTGCTTTATCATTCCTGGCCTTTACCTGACTGTGCGCTGGTCATTTGCGGACTACCATTGCATGCTTGAAAAATCGTCCCCACTGGAAGCAATGAAAGACAGCTGGGAAACAACACGGGAATACTTCTGGGATTTACTCACAGGGCTGGCCTGTCTTTTTGTACTGATTACCGGCGCCAACGTAACGGTTAGCTGGTTATTCAGCACCATCGGCATTGATTCTCTAGTGGTACGCTCACTTCAGGATATCTTCTTTGGCTTTCTGAACTGCCTGTTTATGATCTACGGCTTTCGGGTATTTTGCGTTATGCGCGAAAAACAAAGCTGATTCAATTAATTGAAAAAGGCCACTGTAAAGTGGCCTTTTTATAGCTAGCTTTCAGCCAGCAGCTTACGGATATCCGCTTCGATGGCATTCGCCTGCCCAGTATTAACATGGGTCTCACCAATGTATACCGAACGTACATTCCCCTGCTTATCCAGAATATAAAACGCCGGCCAGTAACGGTTTCCCATCGCACGCCAGTAAGCAAAGTCATTATCCATCATCACCGGATGATGTAACTTAAACTCAGCAATTTTGGCAGCAACATTATCCCGTACTTTTTCATGTTCAAATTCCGGAGTATGAACCCCCAGAACGATAAAATCGTCATCGGCAAAGGTTTCCTCCAGACTGTTTAGCCAGGGAAATGACCGGTAACAATTCCAACAGTCAAAAGTCCAGAAATCTAACAGGACAACCTTACCCTGCAAATCAGCCAGGCTTAACGGCGGGCTGTTTAACCAGGCCTGGGGATCGGTCTGGGTCAGCGCCGGTGCAGGCACTGGCTTTTTCAATTGAGCAGCTAGGGAAACGCTGCTTATCATCAGGACGCCGAACATCAGCAATACTGCACGTATCAGGTTCGTCATAGATTGTTCCTCTCGTCGACATACGTCGGCTCACCCTCGCAGGGTTAATTCTGTGACTGCAAATCCCCTGCTCAAGTTCCAAAAAGTAATTTTATCCTTGCATAACTGATCAAACAATAGATAATGAGAATTATTATCATTTACGTCAGAGAGAATGACTATGAGTGCACTGGCCATTAATGCCTGGCTGGATACCGGATCTCCCCGTATCAGCCTGACAAATTCACTGACCGGTCAACTGATCGCGTGCTGGCAGGGTAAAGCCGTTCAACAATTATTTGATGACGGCATTATTACGCTCGCTGAACTGCACAGTACAGATCGGAGTATACTGTCACGTCTATCTCACGACCTTCTGCTGATGGCCTGCGCTAACAGCCTGTGTCAGCGGCAGAACGACGGCTGTTTTAACTGCATCACCGGTCGCCTGTTACAAAGCTATATGCAACAAAGACGAGCACCTGAAACGCACACTGCACGTTATCAACCGCTGACATTAGCAGGTTAATCCTGTTCCTGTTGTAACGGCGCAAGTAACCGGGCAATGACTGCCGGTGATTCAGGGGTGCTGAAGTAATACCCCTGAATCTCATCACAGCCACGTTCCTGTAAAAACAGCAACTGTTCTTTTGTTTCCACCCCTTCAGCAATCACTGCGATATTCAGGTTGTTCGCCATTCCAATTATTGCCGTGACAATTTCTGAATCACTTTTACCGTTAAACAGTGCCTGCACAAACGAACGGTCAATTTTAAGTTTATCCACATCAAACAACTTCAGATAATTCAGTGAAGAATAGCCGGTGCCAAAATCATCAATAGCCAGACATACGCCATGCTCACGGATACTGTTGAGTATCTCAGTCGCTTTATCCACATTATCAATCAGGGATGTCTCAGTCAGCTCAAGCTCAATTCTGTCAGCAGCCACCCCGGTTGAATGAATGATGCTCAGAATTTCTTCATCAAGACGGCCCAGCTTGAATTGCTTACCGGAAATATTAACCGCCATCTTAAGACGCCGGTCAAATCGCTGATGCCAGTCTTTCAATTGCACGCAAGCCGCAGTAAACACCCAGCGGGTTAACACTGATATCAGACCCGCGTTTTCTGCAATAGGAATAAAAACCGCCGGTGAGATCCAGCCACGCAAAGGATGATACCAACGCAACAGAACCTCAAAGCCTGTGATCCTGTGATCCTGTGCACACACCTGCGGCTGATAGACAACTGTCAGCTCCTGGTTATCCAGAGCCTTACGTAAATCCCGCTCTAATAGCAGATGCTCCTGCAACACCTTGCCCATTTGATCGGTATAAAACATAAAATTGTTCCGGCCACTTTCTTTCGCCTTATACATGGCGATATCCGCATGCCGAAGCAGGGATTCGGCATCTTCTCCATCCATTGGGAAAACACTGATCCCGATACTTGCACTGACATGAAC
>CAKZPE010000067.1 GCA_937138495.1 uncultured Oceanospirillaceae bacterium | reverse complement strand
GATTCTGAGGGATCTCCCAAGCAACTACAAATCAAATATCCTAAAAATAGAGCTGGTAGAATCTTCGTATCGCCAATATACAAAAAAGGCGTCGATGAACTTTTTGATGTTTATTATGACTTCTATTTACTGAGAAAGAATGAAAAAAATTTTTTCAGAAAAGTCGACAGACCAGGTTACCTAATGCCCAGTAAAATGAATAAGCTGTACATGAGAGGAAACGCTATTGGTCAACACACTGGCTTACCACTTCTACTTCTTGGAATGCCTGGTTCCATTATGTACAAAAAATGCTTAGACGAAGTTGAATTAGCTAAACCTTTCTTAGATATATTAACGCAATCAGTGGATGGAGCAACTCGTTACAGAAACAGTAGATCTATGCATAGACTTCATAGTTATGATGTAGAAGTAGAACTTTGCAACAAACCAATATCATTAGATTTAATAGCTCAAACCCGTGCAATCATGGAAGATATGTCTAGTGATGATCCAAATGTAACTGCGGAATCAGCTTCCCACAGTCACTTAACCCATCAAAAAATCTATATAGACCGGTCAGACATTACAAAAAAACCTGACTGCAATATGTATCGATTTGGTGCTGACGTCGGAGATAAGTTATACGAGTTAGCGAAAAAAATGAAACAACTTATTACTGATGAACCAGATTACAACAGAGCTCGCGTAATTGAAAAACTAGGATTACTACCTACTTCAACTAGGACTCTTGAGGGATCATCCGAGTTAAATGAAGTTCTAAACAAAGCGAAATCAATAGGCCTAGGAACAGGGCTATTAGACGATATTAAAAATAACTCTTCAACTTTTATTATTCAAGATCCTACGATTGCAGCAATAATAATTTCTTACATAAGCCATTTAGAAAGAGCAAAAAAACGGCTGAAAACTGCTGGCAAGGAAGCTGATCTGAAATTAGCAACTTCACACCAGATTTATCTAAAAAGCCTTTTAGAGAGATTTCATCGCAAACATATAAGACTAGCAAATAATATAGTTCAAGAGCTGAAACTTCCATATAGGGATTTATTATGAGTAATTTTCAGTACGGTATAGAAACTCATACTATAAAAATGATAGATGACTCATTTATAAAAGATGAAAAATTAACCTTGAATACTATACATTGCTCTAAATGGATTATCATTGATGAAGTCAACCTTAAAGAAGTAACTATTAACTGGCCTTTCACTGGCATAAAAAAGCACAGAGAGATTTTTGCAAAAGAATTCATCAGAGCTGTTTGCGGAAAAGGTAATGTCGCAGAAGGAGTATTATATTCAAGAGAAAAGACAATAAAAAACCATATTGCCCTAATTAAGTCTTTACTCAATACAGTAGATAATATTTTTGGAATAGAAAAAAGACTCGATCAACTTGAATTAGTAGATGTTCGAAGAATATTAATTTTTCTTGTAAAAAAGCCAGACGGAGGATTATGGAGCAGCGGCACAATAAAAAACCACCTAGGTGTACTATCAAAAAGCGCTAAATTTCATGATGAAGGACTTATCACAGACGGAATATCTTGCCAACTCCCCAGGCTAAAAAGTCAACTAGCATTAATTAAGCCCTATATAGAAGCTACAGGCATTGAATATCATGAGTGGGAAAAAGAAGGCACATGGCATAATCTCTCCATGGATATTGCATTACTAGTTGTTGAGCATCATATTTCCATTGTAGAGGCTCCTCTTGCAAACTTCCTAGCAGATTACTTCAACTTTCAACGTTCGGAGTATCGTGTTGACCCAGATAAATTTATTAGACCTGGCCGGTTTACAACTGAATTTAGTCAAACTTGCAAAAAAGCAAAGCTGTTGGACTCAGCATGTAATGAAAACAAATCAAATCTACAAAGGTTAGCTGATATATTTGTTAAGCATGGTTTAATAAATGCTGATGGCTCACCATCAGATGAATTTAAGCCAAAAACTTTATACAGACCAATACAGAAAATAAAAGCTTCTGCATTGTTTGTTTTTACAGCACTATCGGGCATCAGGATTTCGGAAGTAGCGAGTGTAAGGTATAGCAACTTCGAAAGAAAGCATGGTGTAATATATTTCACATCTAATCTTGAGAAAACAAATCGTGGTATACCTATATCAAGATCTATTTCAAAGAACGCATTTCAAATCATCGAAATTGCAGCTTTTCTAAGCTATCTCCCGCTGGACTCTGATGTATCACCCTTCGCATTCACATATGGACGTTCTAGTTTTACTGACCAAACAATCAAATCTCGCTACAGAGTCCCAAAAGAAGATCTAGCAAAAAGAATTACAAGCGCATATAAAGATTGGGTTACCTTGAATCGTGATCAGTTCCCGGAATGCCCCAAGACATCATCACCTCACTCGCTACGACATATTTTTGCAGCTATTTCATTAAAAGTTTTTTCAGGTGATGTCCGAAATCATATCAGAAGGCATTTCGGACATAGTCCAGGCAGTAATTTCACTAAAAATTATATAGAAGGAAAGTTAGATGATGTTATTGTAAGTTCAACAGAATCAGATTTTTTCAAAAAATTTGTCGAGTCAATCGGTGCTGATGATCCTGAATTTTTCGCTGCGATCGCTAAGCGTATTCGAGAACGTATTTCAGATAACCATGTATTTCAATCACCAAGCGAACTTTCTGACTATCTGGCACTTGAAGCGATCGAAACATGCCAGATCATTGGTCATGAGTTTGGTTACTCAATCCCTTGGGATAAGAAAGATTTACAAATCACTATGGACACTCACCACCTTACCAAAAGATCTGAACCTGAAGAAATCGTTAGAATTGGTATATCCCATCAGCACCTGTTAGATGAATGCTCTAATGATGAAATACGCGAAGCATCGGAAAGCATCATTGCAATGTGTGAACAAATGCTTTCAGAATTGAACATCGATTTAACAGGTCTCCGTTATGACTAAGTTCAACATTTCAAATTTTAAAAAGTCTAAAACCATAGAATCAAATGACTTTACTCACCCTCAATGGGTTACTGGTTCTTCATCAAAAGTTAAGGATGCCTATCAAGTCACTCTCAAGATGTTTGACGACTTGAAATCTAAAATTGAATCAGGTGAATCAGTCGGTATAAAGGAACGAAAACTTGTACCAGCGCAAATTGCCAAAGAGATAGATGTTGACAGGAGCTATCTGACTCCCAGAAGAACTCAGAAGCTATGCTCTTTTATCGATGAGCTCAATCAAGAATTGAATTCTTTATGGAAAAAACAGAACCCAAAGAAAGCACAAAAACCGCAATCGAAAACTGATTTACAAACGGAAATCACTAAATACAAAAAGCTATATACCGAAGAACGTGATCGTAATTATAGTGATGCTATCAGCGAGTTACTTGCGTCAGAGTTCTACGGTCCAAACAAGCGGCTAAGAAAAAAATATCATGATCTACAGGTAGAAAATGTAGAGCTCAACGATAAGGTATCTTCTCTTACCTCCAGGCTCCGCTCTTACACCATCAAAGGTGTTAAGTGATGATCGAAGTCGCAATAAGGAAACAGCTCTGACTTATAACATGTAGAAATTAGGATTTATTCTGACAATCGCTGTCCGATTAGGCCTGAACTAATACATTTAAGCGTTAATGTCAGTTGTGTGTCGTTAGTAGTCTAACCAAAACGTAGTTAGCGATGTACGCCTTTGGCACACAACGGCCACCTGAGTGACAGCTAGCTAATGACCAAAGACTACCCGTCAAGAACCGCTGCTTTGTGCCATTAGCTGTCATCAGCGGCAACTTTTCTTCGTGGGTAGTTAGCGGCCTAATTATGAATATTCGTATAGTAGATTTGGTGACTTTCAAAATGCTGGTCAATTCAGATGCTGATGATGCACTGGAAATGGAAGAAGAAACTAAGGTATAAAGGTAAAGTTTAGACTACTAAGGTGGTCGCTTATCTCATTAATAACCCGATCGAAAGATTGCTCTTAGCCTGTTTGACAGGGCTTGTCAGTGAAATAAAGATTGCTAATCTATAGACAGCCTTTAATACATCAAAGCAAAGATTATCTAATTCTAAGGGGGTTAATCGCAGCTGCCCCCCGAATAAAAACCTGGCCGGTTTACAAGTGCAAAAGGATACTTTAAGTTACCTTTCTTGCTTTGCTACCCCAAAATCTGGAGTACCATAAGCGGTGTTTTCCGGCCTCTTTAAGTAGCCATTCCCGAAACAGATGTACTGGATCGTGGGACAATCCAGTTTGTAATTTTGACAGCAGATAATAAGCATCAGGGGAAGGAATCCGCTCGGTAAACGGGAGTACAAGCTGTCCGTTCCTTAAATAATGACAAGCGCTGACTTCATCACCTATTGCTATACCATCTTTACGCATGGCCGCTTCCAAGCACAAAGACGTCTGAGTGAAAATTCGTCCACCTTCTACGTCTTTATCATGTAACCCTGCACGGTCGAAGAATACCCTCCACCACTGAGTGTTTCTATCATGAATCAGATCAAAAGCCCCCACATCAGAGAGACTCGGGGGTAGCGTGTTGAAGAAGTCGGGGGCACAAATAGGAAAAACATCATTGGTCAGAAAAGGTTCAAAAAAGATATCATTCCATGCTCCGCGCCCCCATGAAATAGCCAGGTCAAACTCCTCATTTTCATCTATCGGTTGCGTATAGTTCTTGGTTGCCAGTGTAATCTGAATGTCAGGAAACTGTGCTTCAAACCGTGGCAGGATAGGAAAAAGCCAAAGCCTGGCAAAATCCACATCGGTCAGAATCGTAATGCGTTCAGGCTTTGGTTGGTCAAGCAAGCTCAGAGTCTTCTCAATATATTCAATTCCAAGTGACACCCCCTTCGCGATCAACCGACCTTCTTTGGTTAATGCCAGCGACCTGTGATGCCGGATAAATAAAGGTAACCCTAAATGTTCTTCCAATTTAGCAATTTGTTTACTGACAGCAGTCTGTGTGATGTTCAGCTCATCTGAAGCTTTCTTAAAACTTTCATGCCGTGCAGCTGATTTAAATACACGCAGAGTATTGAGTGGTGGGGACCGACGCTTCATTTGAGATGCCTAAAAGTTAGTCTATGAGTGATTTTATATCATTTGATAAACTTCCGGGGAAGTAAGATCTTTAGCTTCCTGATAATTTTTACGGAGCTACTCTTATGGGACTTCTTTTCCCCTTTTCAGACCCCCGAGGGGCTGAATCTATTCCTCCCCTCGTAATGGTTGAAGGTGATGGAATTAAGGTGATCGATGAAAATGGTAAATCATACATTGACGCGGCATCTGGCCTTTGGTGTGCCTCCCTTGGTTTTAGTAATAAGCGTCTGGCTCAGGCAGCATTTGACCAGATGAACAGACTGCCTTATTACCACAGTTTTATGGGACGCACAGTTGAACCAGCCAAGCTACTTGCTGATAAGGTAGTTGATTTAGCTCCGAATTCTTTAGCTAAGGCATTTTTTAGCTGTTCCGGCTCTGAGGCTGTTGATCTCGCGATAAAGATCGTCTGGTACTACAACAATGCCCGTGGACGTTCTGAGAAAAAACGTGTAATTGCCAGGGAGTCGGCCTATCACGGCTCTGGCGTACTCAGCGCAGGTTTAACAGGGATGAACTATTGCCACGACGGTTTTGATCTACCTGATGCCTTCGTCATTCGCGCTCACCGACCAAATTACGCTCTGGATGCAGAACCTGGCGAAACTGAAATCGAGTTTTCCAAACGGCTGGCCAGTTTGCTAGACGCGCAAATCCAACTTGAAGGTGCAGAAACCATTGCTGCCTTTATCGGAGAACCCATAATAGGTTCCGGAGGGGCCATTCTGCCGCCGGAAGGCTATTGGGCTGAAATTCAAAAAGTGCTAAACCGTCATGATATTTTACTCATAGCAGATGAAATTATTACGGGCTTTGGCCGTACTGGTGAGTGGTTTGGCTGTGATGCGTACGACATTAAGCCCGACATAATGACCATTGCCAAACAGTTATCCAGTGCTTATATGCCAATCTCCTGCACTCTGATCAGTGATAAGATTTACCAGGTCATAGCAGATTTTTCACATGAGAAGCAAACATTCGGCCACGGCATCACCTATGGTGGCCACCCCGTCGCTGCTGCTGTCGCCCTCGAAACACTTAAAATCTACGAAGAAATGGATGTTTGCGCTCAGGTTAAATCATTAGCTGTCCACCTGGAACAGGCACTTAAAAGTCTGGACGAACTACCCGGTGTAGCCCGTGTACGTAGCAAGGGTTTAATCGGTGCCATAGATCTCGTGCCTGATGAAGGATCATCCGGTACTCATGGCCAGCGTGTTGCACAAGCGGCTGAACAGCAAGGCCTGCTTTATCGTGTAGTAGGCGACACAATTGCGCTGGCCCCTCCTCTGATTATTACCGTTGAAGAGTTACAAGAAGTTGCACAACGCCTGCGAAACGCTATAGCCAGCGCAGCTTAACCGGAGGTTACCTTATGAAAAAAGTTGTTGTTTCTGCCGTTCAGTATGCCTGTGGTCCTGATATCGATGCCAATATTGATAACGCCGAAAGAATGGTTAGGGCTGCTGCAGCGCAAGGGGCAAACATAATCTTGTTGCAAGAAATGTTTTCAACGCCATTTTTTGCCAATGAGGGGATGAAACCAGAATTGTTTACCCTGGCTGAAACGCTCTGCAAAAGCCCCGCTCTTAACCGTATGCGCCAGCTTGCTAAAGAGCTTAGTGTCGTTCTGCCGGTTAATTTTTTCGAGCGCGCAAATCAGGGCTACTTCAATACAAACCTGATTATTGATGCCGACGGCAAAGACCTAGGAATATACCGTAAGATGCACATCCCAATGGGGCCACCAAGCTGTTTTGAAAAATATTATTTTACGCCCGGGGATAAAGGATTTTCTGTATTTGATACCGCCTTTGGCCGTATCGGTTGTGCAATTTGCTGGGATCAATGGTTTCCGGAAACAGCCCGAATTATGGCGCTTAAAGGGGCTGAAATCCTATTCTACCCGACAGCAATTGGCAGCGACTGCCACGATCACTGGGAGACCGCAATGCGCGGTCACTCTGCCTCAAACATAATACCTGTTGTCGCAGCTAATCGCATTGGCCGTGAAACAGGAGATCACCACACCACCCAATTCTGGGGCCAATCTTTCATTACGAATCATCAGGGCGCCATTTTAGCCAAGGCAGGTGAAGAAGAAATCATCCTAGCCACCCTGGATCTTCAGGCGAACCGAATTGCGCGCGCCGACTGGGGTATGTTCAGAGACCGCCGGCCAGATGCATACGGTGCTTTGACTGATCACTAAAGGTAACGCCAGAACAACCTGGTTACAGAGTAATGGGAACGTAAAACAATGTTAGAAGACAAATTTTGGCATAACTATATTGACGGACAATGGGTTGCAGGGAGTGCCCCCCCCATTAATGTAATAAATCCAGCGACAGGTGAGTGCCTGTGTCAACAGGCAATGGCAAATGCCAGAGATGTCGATAGTGCAGTCATTGCAGCAAAGAAAGCCCATGCATCAGGACAGCTGACCAATATGCGGCCTGTAGAAAGGGCCAGAATCGTTCAGGCTATGGGGCAATATATTGCTGAGCACACTGAAGAAATTGCCACAGTTCTCACCCTTGAGCAGGGAAAACCGCTCTGGGAAAGCCGGATTGAAGTTTCCGGGTGTGCCCGCTTTTTTGAGTACTATGGCAACCTGGCCGAATCTCTTGAAGGGCAATCAATTCCATTAGGTCATGACTATATGGACTTTACCATCCTTGAACCCTATGGCGTGACGGCGCACATTATCCCATGGAACTTTCCATTTGAAATGGCCGCGCGTTCAATCGCACCAGCCCTGGCAACAGGCAATACCTGCGTCGTAAAAACCCCTGAATTAACACCACTATCCAGCGCCTGGTTAGCCCGGGCAGCAGAAGCAGCCGGGCTTCCCGGGGGCGTACTGAACCTTATATGCGGTCACGGTACTGAAGCAGGAAACGCACTATGTGAGCATCCCGATGTGAATATGATTGTATTCACCGGATCCGTTAATACAGGCATGTCTGTTGCGCGGGCTGCAGCAAATACTGTTACCCCGGTAATTCTGGAACTGGGTGGGAAATCAGCTGCAATTGTGCATAGCGATGCAGACCTTGAAGCCTTCGAAACAGATCTTCGCTATGGAATATTCTTTAACGCAGGTCAGATATGTTCTGCGATGAGCCGCGTCATTATTCATGAAAGCCTGTATGAGCCGTTTATTGAAAAGGCCGTTAAGCTTGCCCGGAGTATATCTGTAAGGCCGGGAATTGAACAACAGGAAGACGGGCCCAGTATGGGAGCAATGGTCTGTGAGGCTCAGCGTGATAAGGCTGTCGCAATGGTCGAGAAAGCCATACTTCAGGGTGCAAAGATTGCTACAGGGGGGAAAGCACTGAATATTCCCGGAGCCTATATGGAGCCAACCATAATTGTGGATGTCCGGCCAGGCATGGAAATTGCTCAGGAAGAAGTGTTTGGACCTGTCTTAACAGTAATGTCCTTTCGTCATGAAGCAGAAGCGATTGAACTGGCCAACTCAACTCAATTCGGTCTTGTGGGCGGTGTATTTACCCGGGATCTCGGATGTGCGACCCGTGCAGCCAGAGCTGTTCGTTGTGGACAGTTTTTTGTCAATGAATGGTTCGCAGGCGGTGTAGAAACACCTTTTGGTGGTGTGGGTAAATCTGGCTATGGACGAGAAAAGGGACGAGAAGCCCTACTGAACTACGTGCAGACCAAAAATATTGCAATTCGCATGAGCGGTATAACCGGATAACCATCTGATTATCTGTAAGCAACTCATAGATTAAATGCCTGAATGGAGAATAAAAATGTTAAAGTTCACAAAAAAGACAGCTCTGAAATTCGCATTAACGACAGCACTTATCATGCCTGGGCTATGCCAGGCCATAGAAATAAAATTAGGTGGCAAGAACTTTACGGAACAATACATAATTGCTGAAGCCACCCACCAATTACTTAAGGCCAAAGGCTTTGACAGCTCTAAAATCGATGGTATGGGAACAAGTGTTTTACGCAAAGCGATGGAACATGGACAAATTGATGTATATTGGGAATACACAGGTACATCTTTAGTCGCCTTTAATAAGATAAAAGACCGCCTGGACCCTCAAGCTACCTATGCTAAAGTAAAAAAACTTGACGCGAAAAAAGGAATCACCTGGCTCACGCCATCAAAAGCAAATAATACATTTGCATTTGCAATGCGCGCAGAAGGATATGACGATATAAATACCCTATCTGACCTCGCCCAAGCCTACAATAATGGTGTAAAACCAACAATGAGCTTCGGCGCTGAATTCTCAAGACGCCCTGATGGTTTACCGGGTCTTGAAAAAGCTTATAAATTCAAAGCCAGCCGTGACCACTATGTCCTCATGGAATCAGGCCTTATTTATAATGCGTTAAAAGGAGGAGATGTGGATGTCGGCCAGGTTTTTGCTACGGATGGCAGAATAGCTGCCTTTAATTTAAAAGTGCTTAAAGATGATGCAGGTTTCTTTCCAAATTATGCTTTAGTCCCAACCGTTCGAACTGAAATATTACAAAAGTATCCTACGCTTGAAAATATACTCAACAGTATTTCAGAAAAGCTAAACGACACCGTATTACAAGACTTGAATGCCAGGGTCGATGTTGAAAAGCAGTCAGTTGAAAGTGTTGCTACCCATTTTCTAAAAGAAAATAACTTAATTTAATAATCACTTAAATCAACCCATAACGTTTATATTCATATAAACCGGTTATTCAAATAATTTTCCAATCAACCGATAAGTTACAAAAAAATGGTAGAAGTTATTAACTCTAATATCTTCTACCATTACACTGAAAGTAATCACTATCTAACAGTGCGCAGCCCACTGTTAAAAAATCAAATCACTATTATAACACGTAAAATCAGAGCATATACAATGAAAGTAACTTTCATCGAATCATCAGATAATTTATTGCATTCAGGAACTGAATGGGAGAATTTACAACACAAAATAAACATTGAACAACCAGATATTTTGATTACTAATGAAATGCCTTTTGGTCGCTGGCTTGCAGAAAAAAAAACGTTTAACAAAATGAACTCAGATGCCTCAATAACAGCACACGATTATGGTATGGATGCATTAAAAAAGCTGAATACTCCCATTATCATTTCATCACGGCCAGTCCAGGTTAACGACAAACTGGCTAATGAAGCATTCGCTCTTATAGATGGTAAATATATTTTTTCACATCACAAACACTACTTTCCCGAAGAGCCCGGGTTTTACGAGGCTACTTGGTTCCGCACAGGAAAAACAGACTTTAATGTCATTAAAACCAATAAATTAAACATAGGTATTCTCTTGTGTACCGAGTTAATGTTCAATGAATGGGCAAGGCATTATCGACACCAGGGTGCGCACCTGATTGCTGTGCCAAGAGCAACTGGACAAGATGCTGAGCAATGGAAAACAGCGGCAGCAATGGCAGCAATTGTCTCTGGTTGCTATGTAGTCAGTTCAAACCGTGTCGGAAACTGTAACGATCAATTGATCTTTGGAGGCAAAGGTTTTGCTTTCGCACCAGATGGCTCACTTATCTCGGAAACGTCACCAGATAACCCAATATTGTCATTTGATTTGGATTTAGGTTTTGTCGAGAATCAGCAAAATAACTACCCCTGTTATGTACGTGAATCAGGTTTTAATCCAAAGTTTGTCTAAAACTTGTTTTAAATTACAGGGCCACAGCAGTAACAAAGTCGGACATTATCTTTTGCCTATTTCGACGTAAATGAGCAATAGTAGAAGGCAAAGCTTGCCCTCGTTAACTTGTGAGAAAAAAACCAAGTCCGAACCCAGTTATATAGGTTTGTCATGTGTTTGAATCTTGAGGTGGTTATTCTGATGCTACCGAGACCCGTTGTCTTGGTTTTTCCATTTTTTATCCAAGTCATCAATAGTCGACCAAACTTAAATTCTGTGCCGCAAATCTCAACTAGAAAGTGTTGAACATTTGTGTATATCGGTAAATTGTTGTTATTTGAGTATTTAGACCATTATTCCAGAAAAACTTATCCATATATAAAGCCCCCTTTCTAGGTACACATAATAATTTTTTATTCAGCCTGTTGTGTAAGGCAACAAGCTTCGCTACTCAACAAGGTATTTTAAAATCCATGGATAGGTAAGAAATATACCATAGAAGTAGTAAGTATCAGGAAAATGTAACGATATACTCGAAGGCAAGGGCTGCCAAAGAGGAAAGAAGGATCGATGGTATTCATCCTGAATATTTGCCTCACATGCTTTAAATGTTTAGCACAACTGCGTAGATCTTAATTGCAGACAACGATACAAGTATTCAAAGTACCCACCAAACTGAACTATACCGTAGTAGCCGTATTGATTGCTACAACGCGTGGGTCAATGTGATACTTTGGAAAAAACGTATTGGTTGGAGCAAAGTCCTTGAGGAGGAGGGAGAAAAGCTTTGCCGCACCTTATAAATAACTGCTAAGTATGTCCGCTTATGGCACAATGCGGACATTACAATAACTTTAACAATGCGCTGTGAGCTCACTTAAAGACATCACGAGGGAAATCTTTTAAACAGCAGCGACCAGATGGGTTCCTTGAGTCGCAAGCGCATGTTTTGTTTTTCGTTTGATCAACAACATATGCTTTCGTTCCTTTGTCTAACAGGAACTCACCACGCGTTAGCCCAAAGCAATAGCATAGAGTTGCTGAATCAGACGGATCTTTCTGACCTACATCCGTTCGGAGTTGATTTCGAGTAATTATTTGATTTGTAGCTGAAAAATAAACGACATCACAATCTGAATTATCACAAAAGTAATACGTTTCACCTTGAGCATCCCAAGCCCAAGACTTAGTAATATGATGAATTATTGTTGACTCTGGAACCTCTAAATATTCATATCCGTCTAAAGGGCATGTGCCTTTATTAGGACGTGTGTTTTTACCACTAGAGCTACAGCAATCGGACATATTCAATCCTTATTTACTAGTTAACAAAAAAATGAATTACATTAGCGCTACCCTTCACGCTAATCAAACCTGCATAAACATGATTTCTCCCATCAATATGGCAACAGACAAATGCCTGCAAGACCCCTACTCAAAACCGAAAGTCAGTTTTTATGCACCAGGACATAGATAGTCATTCAGACCTTCCAAGTTACTTATACCGATGAACAGTGGTTTCCTCTTTCCTGCATAGGAGGGCATGAGACAGTTCCGTAGGAGCAGTAGACGCAGCAATCTCCGCCTAACGGTTTCAGTAGAACACCACAACCTTTACATTCATAAAACCACTGACAAGCATCTGTTGGCATTTTTTCGGCTTTCTGATGACAGCAATTTGGACAAGTAATAGTTGATTCTAAAATAATCTTACCCATGTGCATTTTTTTCTCCTGTAGAAACGCCACAAGCTCGATGTGGAGGAGATATCAAATTCAAAACAGCAACGACAAACATGAGAAACAGGGCTATATAAAACATATAAGTACTCCAGCTCGCCGTCCAAAAGAGGTATAACGTTGCCAGTACCATTATTGGGCCTGCGCTGGCCAATAATCCCCTAAAGTGCCTTTTGTGAGAGCACCATGAAGCTAAAGCAGCAATTAATGCAATAATTGCAAATATGGGAAGTAGCGTATTGATGAATAGCCCTTCAAATTGAGCCAGCACACCTAACCCCAGCGTTGCGCCTAAAGAACCCAACAGTGGAAAACAGGAAGCACAGCCCATCGCTGACACTATGGCTCCTAAAGACCCCATTTTTTCTGTTAACACTGATAAATGCACGACTATTACTCACTTAATTAGCTTTAGTTGTGTTAAGTATAAACTCCGTACCATAGTACAGAATCAAGCTTTGTTTATTCATCCTCCGACATGGCATCAATAATCGGGCAGTTCGAATCAACTTTATTGTCGCCACAAGACTCAATAAGATCCTCAAGTGTTGCAGCTATAGCGGTAAGGTCTTTAATCTTGCTGGTCACAGCATCAAGCTTGCTGGAAGCTAGTTGCTTTGTTTGGTTACAGCTTGCCTCTCCCAAAGAGAGCATGGTTTTTATTTCTGCGAGACTGAACCCTAGCTGTTTTGCTCGCTGTATAAACTTCAGAATTTTTAGATCTTCATTGGTATATGAACGATAACCAGTCTCTGGCTTTACAGGCTTTTGGACTAAACCTATACGCTGGTAATATCTGATAGTCTCAACGCCTATACGTGCACTTTTTGCCGCAGCACTGATGGTCAATTTAGCCATTAATTTCGTAGCTCATACATAGTTTGAAGTGGATATCGCGTCAACTATAGCGATAAAGAAATGATTATAGGTAATAGACCATTTTATGTCCGCTTTTGGCACAGAACAGCCTAGACAGCTCTGTGCCAGAAGCAGTCATGATAACTAGGTGCCCTATATGGCGGGGTAAACCAATTACTATAAGAATGATTGATGTTAAGCCAGACTATCGAGCTCTTCTTAAACGTCTTCTGCTGAGCCACAAGATACCCCCACTCAAGCCAAAAAATAGAGGCAAGATGCCTGTCAATGAGTAGATAAGTTGTCCGGTAACTCCAAAAAATGAGCCATTGTGTAAAGACACTATTGTTTCTGTCAGTGCCTCACTTAGTGTCAGCGCTCTTCCATCTCTGTACTTTACTGGAGCTGCGCAGTTTGTATCCAGATAAACCTTGGTAAGGCCAAGTGCAGAGTTTACTTCGTCATCATGACGCAAAGTTATCTCAACTGGGCGAGAGTCACGCTTAGGCAATTTGATGTGAGTAGCATCAGCTTGAGGAAAGAGCTGTTCAGCTGAGTATAGATAGTCGTCTATGCCTGGAGAGCTAAGGCATGTAAAGGTGATTGTCTTATCATCTACCTGACTGGTAACTGGGTTAGAGGAAAAAGGCAAAATCATGGCTGGCCTGAAGACGAGCATCAAGCCAGTTAATGAAATGATCAAAAGAAGTGGGGTAAAACAGGCTCCTGTGGTTCTGTGTAGCCATGAGAGAAGCACTGCTCCTGTTGATTTCTCAGGAGCTCGAAGCGATTGTTTAAATCTGCCTGAACTTGGCATCCAAATATAGAACCCGATAAGAACCAGTACGCTGATACCAGCTCCCGTGATACCAACAAGTGCTGTTCCGTTTTCTTCCATAAAGTAGCTGCTATGGAACTCATAGAAGAATGCTTCAATCGGGTTTCTGTGCTCTATAGCCGGACTGATTGCCATTGAGACGGGATTTATATAGATCTGAGTAGATTGGGCTTGTTGATCGTTTAGATAGCGTATAGAAAAAAGGTAGTGATCTCTGGGGTGAGCAGGCAACTTGATTGAACGAACCTTTAACTCTGTATAGTGGCTTTCTAATTCAGTGATAAGTCTATCTATGTCATGCACTTCGTAATCAAGGTAGTTTATATCCAGTTTAGGTGCTGATATCTGTGTAAAAGAGTCACGATAAACAAGCGTTGATCCCGTGATGCCAAGTAAAATAAAAAATATACCAAATATTGATGCAAGGGCCAGATGCAGTCTTTTCACTAAAGCTTCTCCAACAGCGAAGAGAGAGTATTAATTAGAGATACGTTACTTCTAAAGTAAAATTTATACATTACAGGGGTCAGCGTAACCCGCCTCGTTCTAGCCAGGCGTTATAGATTTGAGGAGGCCATTTATTTTGGAAGAACGCTATTACGGCTTCCTGTTGGTCTTCGCTAAGTTTATCTTTAAAAGCAGGCATAGAGCCTCCTAGTTTTACACCGCCCTCCCTGATAGATGTTTTCAATCCCTTCAGAGGGTGATGCCAGGCATGTGCAGTACCATTTAGCGGCGGTGGTGGGTATTTACCATCAGGTAAGGGTTTGTTCCATTCCTTTGTTCCCTGTGCAGCAGAGCCGTGACAAACGGCACAGTTCGTAGTGTATATTTCCTGTCCCTGATTGACTTGTGCTTGTGTATACCAACGACCTTCAATTTTAGGCTCGTTATCTAAGCATCCAGACAAGGCAATGCTTAATGTTAGTAAAACTATTATATTTTTAATCATTTTATTTGGCGTTTATTAAGTTTGTTAAGGCAGATTTTATCTGCTTTTTGGAATTTTAGCTTCAAAAGTTATAGTGTTGTTTTTTAATGATGCTTCAATGTTTCCATCATGTATTTTAAAAATAGATCTGGTTATAGAAAGTCCTAGCCCGGCACCTTGCTTATTTTCATTTGAGTCAGATGATACTCGATAGAATTTATTGAATAGTTTGTTTATATCATTATTGGAAACACAGTAGCTTGTATTTGAAATCTGTATTTTTGCAATATTTTCTTCATTGTTTTCTATTTTAATCGAAATGCTTTCTTCTGGCGGTGAGTAGCTAATGGCGTTAGATAAAAGATTGGATATGGCTTGCTTTAGTAGTAATTTATCACCAAAAACAAAAATTGAATCACCAGTAATATTAATAGTTATATTTTTATCTTCTGCTAACACAGAATAGAAGTCACAAATTTCTTCTGTTTCTCTCAGCAAATTTAAGCATTCAGTATTTAGATTAACTAGCTCGTTATCACTTTTAGCTAGCCATAGCATTTCATTAACCATCTTGTTTAAGCGGTTCAGTTCTTCAAGATTGGAATACAGCAAATCTAAATAAGTATCTGAGCTTCTTGGCTTGCTAAGTGTGACTTGGATTTGAGTAGTCAGATTTGTTAAGGGCGTTCTTAGCTCATGTGCAATATCAGAAGAAAAGTGAGTCAAGCGCTCAACGCCTTCTTCCAGGCGGGTAATCATTAGATTGAATGACTCTGTAAGCTCTTGTAATTCAATAGGAATCGTATCAATATCAATACTTAAGTTAAGGTGATTGGCTTTTACTTTGCTCATGTTGTTACTTAGCTTTCTAAGAGGTATGAGCCCTCGCCGAATGCCAAACCATGTCATGAAAATTGTAGCTATGCCTGTACCAATCATAACAAACCATAAACTTCGTTTTAGTTTCTTGAGAAAACCGAGGTGAAGTTCCATATCAGTAGCTATAGTAACCCGATAAGATGTATCGTCTATCTTTACTTTCGTCACAATCCCTCGAAGTGTTATGTCATTATAATTCCAGACATGTAAATCTTCACTCTGAGTTGTATTACTTGGTGATAAATGCGTTGAGTTTTGATGAAAACTTATCTCACTAGAATCAAAAGTAAAATTACTATTTTCACTTTCAACTCTGTAGTAAACGCTATGATGTCCTGAGACTGCATGCATTAGTGAATTGGTTAGTTTATTGGGGTCTTGATTTTGTTTTAGGACACTATCAATTGACTTTTTAATAACTTTGAGTTCATCTATATCTTGCTCAATAAAGTGATAGCGTACCGATGACATTATTAACAAGGCGGTAACTAACAGACTTACACTGATTGCTATACTTGCGAAAATTAATGTGCGAAGTGTAAGAGATATAGGACGGGTAGTATTATTCATCTTCCACTTCAACCTTATAGCCCATACCTCTGATTGTATGAATGAGTTTAGGTGCAAAATCGTCATCAATCTTGGAACGTAATCTGCGTATAGCTACATCTATAACATTTGTATCGCTGCTAAAGTTCATATCCCAAACTTCAGAAGCAATCAGAGTACGCGTCAGTACCTCTCCTTGTCGTCGGACTAGGAACTCCAATAAGGAAAATTCTTTTTGGCTTAGTGTTATTTTTTTCCCATTTCTGGTTACTCGTCTTTTGGGTAGGTCAAGTGTCAGATCTGCAATGCTAATTTGATTTGAAACTTGTGCGGAAGTGCCACGCCTTAGCAAGGTTCGGATTCGTGCAAGAAGCTCTGCGAATGCAAAAGGTTTAACAAGATAATCATCAGCGCCTAACTCCAGACCTTTTACCTTGTCGTCCACACTGTCTAGTGCTGTCAGAAAGAGTATAGGAGTATTGTGGCCCGCTTCTCTGAAAGACTTCAGAATGAACCAGCCGTCAACGTCTGGCAGCATGACATCCAGAATGATCAGATCGAATTGTTCCGATACAGCTAAATGGTAACCGTCAAGTCCTGTTCGGGCTAAGCTGACCGTGAAGCCTGCCTCTGATAATCCTTGGCGTATGTAATCACCAATCTTCTCCTGGTCCTCGACTATTAGCAGTCGCACTCTGATGTCTCCTTCTTAGCCCTTCCTGATAGAGCCATTATATATCAATTGCTTTGTCTAAATTCTTAGATTACAGCTTTGTAATGTGTCGGTCATGCTTGAGTAAATTACGTGCGACTAAGATGTTTATTGAAAGTTATAGATTAAGAAATTTTTAAGCATGTGTTCGATGCTTTATTAAAGGGTACGTTGGAGAAAAAAAGAAAATGAAACCCGATAAATCAATGCCAGCTTTCCAGAAATCTTTTTCTCGCAGGCTTTTCGTTAAAGGTTTGGCAGCAGGTGGCTTGTTATCTGCAATGCCAAACGTGCTTCAGGCTAATGTTGGAAATGCACAGCTAGGATCAGCGCCCGTATTAAGCGGTAATGTGGTTGATTTAGTTGTAGAAGAGATGCCTGTTAATTTTACGGGCGTTACCCGTATAGCAACGACTATAAATGGATCAATTCCAGCCCCGACATTACGTTTTCGTGAAGGCGACGAAGTCACGATCCGTGTAACGAACCGTCTTAAAGTAGCTACTTCAATCCATTGGCATGGAATCATTCTTCCCTTTGAGATGGACGGCGTACCGGGTGTTAGTTTCAGTGGAATAGAGCCTGGTGAGACGTTTGTGTATCAATTCACTTTAAAGCAGAGCGGTACCTATTGGTATCACTCACACAGTGGATTTCAGGAAATGACAGGGATGTATGGAGCATTGATTATAGATCCTTGGGAAGCAGATCCAATTGCTTCCGATCAGGAACAAATCATAGTGCTTTCAGACTGGACAGATGAAGATCCTATGTCTGTTTTTTCTAAGCTCAAAGTCCAGAGTGATATCTACAATTTTAACCAGCCTGTGGTTGGTGATTTCATTGACGATGTTTCCACAATGGGAGCTTCCGGAGCTTTGGCAAAGCGACGGATGTGGAATCAGATGCGTATGAATCCAACTGATCTTGCTGACCTATCAGCTGAAACTTTTACCTTCTTGATGAATGGCATAACACCAGCTGGTGATTGGCGTGCTCTGTTTAAGCAAGGTGAAAAGGTTCGCTTACGTTTTATTAATGGATCAAGTAACAGTTTCTTTGATGTACGGATACCGGGCTTATCTTTAAAAGTTGTTCAGGCTGATGGGCAAAATATAAAACCAGTCGATGTAGATGAGTTCCGTTTTGGTCCGGGTGAAACATACGATGTAATTGTTGAACCCAAAAATGATGCTTACACGATCTTTGCGCAAAGTATGGATCGATCTGGGTATGCACGAGGAACACTGGCTGTTAATGAAGCTGTAACTGCTCAGATTCCAGAGCTTGATTCCGCTCAATGGCTTGAAATGTCAGACATGATGGGAGCAATGGATCATAGTGCGATGGGGCACGGTATGGGTCATGACATGAAGTCGGATACAGCCGGGATGGATCATAATGCTATGGGCCATAGCATGAAGCCAGCTGCCGCTAAGATGGATCATAGTGCAATGGGCCATAACATGAAATCAGATGCAGCAAAGATGGATCATAGTGCGATGGGGCACTCAATGAAGGGAAGTTCATCGTCGCTGGCAGTTCCTTCACAGAAAGTCCGGCATGCGAGTACTGAGTATGGTCCTTCTGTCGATATGCGTGTAGATATGCCCCGCACTAATTTAGATGATCCAGGAATTGGGCTGAGAAATAATAATCGAAGAGTTCTTACTTTTTCTGATCTTAGATCCGTAGATGGAATTTTGGATGATAATCGGGTGCCTACCAGAGAAATCGAGCTTCATTTAACTGGCAATATGGAACGCTATAGCTGGTCAATTGATGGCCTCGAATTTGGCAAAAGCACACCTATATACATGAAGCAGGGCGAACGCATTCGGGTTATTTTGCAAAATGACACAATGATGACCCATCCAATGCATTTACATGGTATGTGGAGCGATCTCGAATCTCCCGAAGGTGAGCTTTTAGTTCGTCGCCATACTATTTCTGTGCAACCAGCTCAACGGATCAGCTTTCTGACAACGCCTCATGATTTAGGTCGCTGGGCATGGCATTGCCATCTTCTCTTTCATATGGACGCGGGTATGTTCCGCCAGGTGGTCGTATCATGAATTTGTCAATGGTCGAACTAAAGCACAATTTTCATAAAGCAGTTCTTGCTTTAGCTGTAACAACTTTATCCAGTGTCGCCTTCTCAGCTGAAACAGGTATTGGGCAACCCCAGGGAGGAAGTGCTCCTCCGGATGCCCGAGATCCTCACGCTTATTCAGATGGTTTTACTTTTGAAAGTGGTCCTTATTCGCAAGAAGAGCGCCAGTTAAAACTAGCGGACGAGCATAAGTTTTGGGCATTTATTGGTGATCGGTTTGAATACGATACCGATAGTGAAACTGGGGTTTTCGATGTACAGGGATGGTATGGAACAACATATGACCGACTTTACATAAAGTCGGAAGGTGAAATTGAAGATGGTCGTCTTCAGGAGAGCGAAACCGATGTTTTGTGGAGCCATGCATATAACGCATATTTTGATACACAGTTAGGTATCAGAGTCGATCAGTCTCGTGAGGGAAAAGATCGGCAATGGTTAGCAGCAGGCATGCAGGGTCTCGCACCATATTGGTTTGAAGTAGATATGACTGCCTATTTAGGCGACAACGGCCGTACTGCGTTTTCAGTGGAAGCTGAGTATGAACTGTTACTGACTCAGAAGTTGGTTTTACAGCCGCGTGCTGAACTTAGTTTCTATGGCAAAGATGATGAAATAAATGGGATTGGCTCTGGTCTTTCACAAGCAGCTTTAGGGCTTCGCCTGCGTTATGAAATTACCCGCCAGTTTGCTCCCTATATAGGTATTGAGTGGACTGATAAGTTTGGTAAAACAGCTGACTTTGCGAGAAGTGAGGGTGAGTCGGTTCAGGATACTCAATACCTGGTTGGTATTAAATTCTGGTTTTGAAAATAAATAAGAACGATAACTTCTTTTAGGATTGAATTATGAATAAAAAGTTTTACATGTCTTTAATTGCGTTACCTTTAGTTTTTTCAGTGATGACTGTTCAGGCTCATAGTGAAGCAGAACATATGGAAAATGCTGAAGATCCAAACTGTGAAGCTATGAAAGGAATGGACCACAGTAAAATGAATATGAGTGATCCGGTAATGGTAGCGATGATGGAACAGTGTAAGGATAAAATGAACGATCACCATCCAGAAAATAATAAATCAGACTCTCATGGTGATGAAGGCAAGAAAAAACATTCTGATCAGGACGATCATCACTAGAGGCTTTTTCTGCCCCTTATTGTCTTCACGATATGGGGCTAGTTTTTAATTAGGGTGAATATAATGAAGTTTATTAAGCAGACATCATACTTCAAACATCTGATAATTACTTTAGTTACACTTTTTATTACGGCGATCGCTTTCCTTTACTCAGGTCTATATTCAATGGGTGCTGATGATCCCCACTATGATGTAACTACTTGGGCATTAGAGACTCTACGTGAAAGCTCAATAGCCAGAGCATCTGGTGATATTCAGGTACCTACAGATTTAAATGAACCTAAACGTTTACTGAAAGGCGGTGCCGATTACAATGATATGTGCGCTGGATGTCATCTAAAACCGGGTACTAATGAAACTGATTTCACATTAGGGCTTTATCCAAGTCCTCCTGCTTTAACTAAGTTAACCTTTAATATGTCTGATGAGACAGCTTATTACCAAAGAAATTTTTGGATAATCAAGCACGGGATTAAAGCATCAGGAATGCCTGCCTGGGCACCAGGTCATGATGATGAAAGAATCTGGAATATGGTTGCTTTCATAAAACGGTTACCAGAGCTGACTGAAGAGCAGTATCAAGTTATAACTGCAAGGGGAAAGAGTTCTAGCGGACATCATTAAAAGTTTTTTAGGTGAAGTACTGGTTACAATTTAAACATGTGATTTTGCACTTCACAACTCTTTGAATTTTAATGCTTTTAAGAAGAAGGCAATCAAGTAAATAAATGGATAAAATACACTCTTTAAGTAGCCAGCTGACACTGTTGTTCTTTGATCATGATCATCATTGGCTGCATGTTATTATTCATTTTATATTAGTAGTCACACCTCTAACGCTATTAATTTTGGCGGTTACATATATATATAGTGCTATAAACAGGGAATTAGTAGAGAGAAGAAATTATTCTTTTAATTCAAAAGTTTGTAATTTAAATCTTCCTGGAAGAATAACTCTGCTTATTAAAAAGTATACGTATAAACAACAGGCATATATCGCTCTTGGTGCATTGTTAATATTACCTGTAACTTATGCTACTTTAGAATTGCCAAAGCAAATAATAAACAATGCATTGGATGGTGATAGTTACGATCAGAGTACTACTTTCTTGTCCTTGTCCCAAATTAATTTTCTATTCTTTTTGTGTGGTCTTTATTTAATATCGCTTGCTGCAAATGGTGGTCTTAAGTTTATTTTGAATTTTTACAAAGGGAGTATCAGTGAGGGATTAATAAAAAGACTTAGGCTAATGATTTTTAGTTTACATCGACGCAGTGATAAAGATAAAAGGTCAGAGCATTTAGCTCCTGTTATCTTACAGGAGGTTGAGCCAATATGTGCATTTTCAGGGGATTCGGTTGCGGTACCTTTAATTCAGGGGGGTACAGTTTTGACGATCATAACTTTTATGCTCTTACAAAATGTAGCTTTGGGAGCTGCTGTTATTGCGTTATTACCAGTTCAGTTGATCGTTATTCCAATTTTTCAACGCAGAATTAATGCTTTAGTATACGAAAGGTTACAAGAAGTTCGATTTTTAAATGAACAGATAGTTAAGGAAAAAGACAATAAAATTAATACTGGACAAAGACTGATACGCTTATCGTTCAATAAGCTATATTTTTTGCGATTAAAATTATTTAAAACAAAGTTTATAATGAAATCTTTAAATAATTTTATTATGAACCTAACACCATTCTTTTTTTATACTGTTGGTGGATATTTGGTAATTGAGGGGAAATTATCACTAGGTGCTCTCGTAGCATCTCTTGCTTCTTATAAGGACTTAGCTTCAGCAATACGTGAACTTTTTCAATATTATCAATCTTTACAAGATGCTAGAACACGTTATTCGGCTATGATCAGTTATACGAGATCTATAAAGACTCCATTTTAGTGAATCAACCAGCTTATCGTAGACAACTCTACTAGTTGCTTAACTGCTGATTTTCAAAAAGTCGATTAGAGACAGGTTTTTAGTGTAGACATGCCTCCTAATTGAGTTATAAAACATTTCAATGTGATCGAACAACAATGTCACCTTTTGGCACAAAGCTGATCACTCGGTTCACGCTAAAACCAGTACAAGATCTGTTTCGAAAGCAGAGATTGTCTGTAAGATTAACTCCCGCCTTCTACATATAATACTGTTTGAATCTCTAGCAGATTAGTATTAGAGTGTATATGTATCCGAACTAAGCCCAGTAAGGTGTTAGGTAGACTTCTCAATCTACCAGTTTAGAAGGCTGCTCATTTGAGCGGCTTTTTTTGTTTCTTGACTATCCGCTTTAGAATCAACTCTAGCTTGATTGATTTATTTCTTGCCTGACATGACTTATATGAATTACTACAGTGCTTAGATAAACAATAAGCACAATATGTAGCTGACTTTCTAAACAAGAGTCTTGAATGGGTTACGAAAACACGGCTACAATAAAGGCCTGACATATGGATGTTAACTATATTCTGAACCTTCAACTTTAGTTTTATATTATTCCCAGAGCAACCTGTACTCTGAAATTACTGCTTCGTCATTCGGAAGCTCGCTCACAAACTCATCGCTGTCTAGCATATAGCCATAAACAGAATACTTATTTTTTTTTACCCAAATAGAATGCAAAATATCCAACTTCCACCTACCTGATTTATTAATGCTTCCTGGTGTTACTAAATTTACTTCTATAACTGCAATATCTGGATGATTAGACAGTTCCAGCAGATCTTCAACTCTTGGAGTCATCATTATGCGATTGATGGATTCGTCATTCTGGCAGTTGATAACGAAAGAAATCTGCAGCCAAGGTAAGCAAGTGTTATGCCAAACATTTTGCCAACAGGAAATCCCTTCTTGTACAAGCTCGGGAGGGAAAAAGAGTTCTGCCTCATTCGATGTATAGAACATAATCATTCACCATTGCTTAAGGATAGAACTCATTTTAGTTTAATAAAGACAGCAAGGTAAGATATATCTGGTGTTCAACTGACTCTTATGTGCTGAACATAGGTAACCCTAATTTAGAGGGTTATCATGGAATTAAAAAGGGTTGGCTCAGAGCATCTGAAGCTTGAAACTGAAAAACTGTCTGCTCAAATCGGCTTATTAATTAAGCAAGCTAGAAAATCAAGAGGGGTAACCCAGGAAAAGCTTGCCGAAGCCGCTGATATTTCTGAAAAATACTTATCGTCTGTTGAGAATGGCAAAGAATCGAACATATCTATGGGCTACATTTTGGCGATAGCGCTAGCTCTTGATATATCGCTCTTAAAGCTCTTGCCTACTAGTGCTCACGAAAATTAGTTTCCTTTATACAGCATGTAATCAAGTCTCTCAGCATAAGAAAAACACACTCTAGTGTACAAAAAGCTTTTCGGTAGACCGCCAACCCTCTTTCGATAATTGAGAGTTGTCTTCGTATATGTTGTTTGCGTTATCGAACCTGTTCTAAGCTCGACAAAAGTTCCTTTTGATAGAATCCGCCGGCTTGGTGAGGTGTTGACTGATTAGGTCAGCTAAAAGACCCAAATATAACGGTAATGGGGCCTTATTGACTCAAATATCGATGATGGAAGCTGTGAGGGGACTAGATCAGCCCCTTCCTAAGAAAAAGCCTGCTTCCAAGCAGGCTCTAAGATAGTCATATTCTTGCTTTAAATAGCTAATGATGCACAAATAAGATTTAGTTAAAGTTTCATAACTTATTTGAATTACGCTCGATCAACTGCTTAACCTCTTCAAGCTGTCGATTAAGATCTCCAAGTGTCGGCTCGTGAGCATCGATTGACTTTTGCTTTCTAAGCTTTTCGTTTTCGTCATTCATGACGTTAACAACAATACCGATCACCATGTTAAGGAAAGCAAAGGCTGTAAAGAAAATAAAGGTCAGGTAATAGCTCCAACTTAACGGGTATACCTCCATTGTTTCGTACATTATGTCAGTCCAATCTTCGAACGTCATAACTCGAAACAAGGTTAATAAAGAAATTGAAATATCTCCCCAGAGATCTGGATTTATATGAGAGAATAGCGTGCTCCCGACCGCACCATAAACATAAAAGATAATAAACATCAAAAGTAATACATACCCTAGTTGAGGCAATGCTTTAACGAGTGAATTAAGTAACATTCGTAGTTCTGGTATAATCGATACCATTCGAAGTACCCGAAACACACGGACTAATCGAGCAACTAATGCCATATCGCTGTTCTCGATTGGTACTAGGCTTATCGTCACGATCATTGTGTCAAATACATTCCAAGGGTTTTTAAAGAAATCTCGTTTATTCTCTTCACCCAGAAAACGAATAGATATTTCTACTAGAAAGAAAGCCGTTATAAAGTGATCTAACCAACTAATTGCAGTTAGAGCCACCGGGTGAAGATCATAGGTTTTAGCTCCGACTAGTAAAGCCGAGCCTATAATAACGGCCACGACAAACAATTCGAAAATTTTATTGCTTCTCAAGGTCGTAAACCTTGCTTGTAACTGGTTTGTATCTATCATAGGTGCAGTAAACTTGAAATGGACTGAAAGACCAGTATTCTAAGGCATATAGCAGTATGACTTCACTAGCCAATTGTTAACCTATAATAATTTATCATTAGGTGTTCAATAAATGTCAACAAACAGCTAGAAGGAAAGGATTACAAATACAAGAGCTATGGTACTTTCTTGTTGAAATTCAATGTCAACGTTGACAATATATTCTGCAGATTTTTTCAACGCTAGCATCACGGAAGACTTAGACATTAGGGGGCTTTTACGCAACTTTACTTGGATCGTCAACAAAAACATGGTTGCATAAGCACATTGTCATGTACGAAACCATGGCGGTCTACTCCTTCAGCTGGGCGTATTACCTGAGCTTTATTTTCCTGACCACCTTCGCCTTCCTGAACATGGTTATCGGCATTGTCGTGAATGTCATGGAAGCGGAACATGCGGACGAACGTAAAGAGCAGGACATGGCCGATGGTGTACCGACCATTGAAGATCTGCATAAAGAAATTCTGGAACTGAAAACACTGATCAGAGAACAGCAGGGACAACCGAAAAACTGACCCCTGCCTGACCTTATGCGCACAAAAAAAGCCTCATGAGAGGCTTTTTTTCCAGTTTACGGCAATGGTTATGGCTTGAGCGACCGCCCCTGTGAGCTGATTTTAACCAGATCAGAGAACCCTGCACCGGTATGCTGCTGATATACCTCATCCAGGCTGCCATCTGCATGCATAGCACCGATCGCATCATCCATCCGGCGCATCTTATCCCGCCGCCCAACATTAAATGAAGGATACATGGGCTGAGTGCTGAATACCGGCAACATTGGCTTTAGCGCCAAACCATGATCACGGATCGCCTGCTGCATCACGACCACATCGGCAAATACCAGATCAAGACGGTTCTTCATTATCATCTTGCCGGCAACTTCCTCAGTAGGCACCCATTCAATGACCGGGAAACCGGCATTCAGGATCTTGGCTGAATACTGAAAGCCCTGCATCAGCGCCAGGCGCTTATCAACCAGTTTTCCAACATACTCATAAGGCCCGTAATCATCACCATTACGTAACCAGAATGCCTGTACGTACAGGGCATTAGGATGATCACCGTGTATCAGCCCGGGGCGCTCAACGGCGTCCAGAGCAAAATCATATTCACCCCGCTGCACCATGATGATGCACCGCTGCCAGGGCAAATGACGGAAGCTGATATCGAACCCGGCCCGTTCCGCTGCAGCCTTCATAATATCGACGGTTATCCCGCCAGGCTGACCATCAATCATCCGTGTATAAGGCGGCCACTCGACAAAACAGGCCTTGAGCTTCTCTGCTGCAAAGACCTGTGTGGCACCAAACAGAACAACAACCAGAACTGAACGAATCAGACAGTCGAAAAGTGTGCGCATATTACGTTTCCTTTTGGCTATCAGAATGAATCTGTCACTGTTTCGTCCAGTATATAGGAGCCACTTCACGGTTACATGCGGGAATCAGAGATGACTGCCCAGATCGGGGTTAATGGGCAAAAAAGCACATAGAAGCACGTAATTTGCACAAAAAAAGAATCGCCAATATACTGTATAAATTTACAGTTACAAGAAATATACCGACTGACGCCTATGAAATGCCAGCTTATCGCCCATTACCAGAGATCAACATCCGCCTGCACTGTCATTCCGTTATTCAGTGAAACCGTACCCGCCGGTTTTCCATCCCCCGCACAGGACTATGTGGAACGCAGTCTGGATCTGAATGAACTGTGTATTCAGCATCCCGCCGCCACTTATTTTGTCCGGGCGCAGGGCGAATCGATGCAGGAAGGCGGGATTTTTGATGGCGATATACTGGTGGTAGACAGATCCCTGAAGGCCCGCCATGAAGACATTGTCATTGCCTGTCTGGATAACGAATTTACCGTTAAACAGCTGCACACCCGGCCACGAATACGGCTGATGCCTATGAACAGACACTTTCCGGCCATTGAACCCGCTGCAGACTCCACACTGGAAATATTCGGCGTTGTCAGCACCGTCATTCATCAGCTGCGCCGGTAACCGCTATGCCAGCTCCCTGCTTTGCCCTGGTGGACTGTAATAACTTTTATGCCAGCTGCGAACGGCTCTTCCGGCCCGACCTGCGCAACAGACCCATCGTCGTGCTTTCAAACAACGATGGCTGCGTCGTCGCCCGGAGCGCTGAAGCTAAGGCGCTGGGAGTTTCAATGGCGGTGCCGCTGTATCAGGTACAGGAAATCATTGACCGGGAACATATCGCCGTTTTCTCATCAAACTATGCGCTTTATGGAGACATCTCCGCAAGGGTCATGAGCCTGCTGGAACAGCTGGCTCCGGCAACGGAAGTCTATTCCATCGACGAGGCTTTTCTGGATCTGACGGGAATCGAAACCGCTCAGCCCCTCAGCCAGTTTGCAACACAGATAAAACAACAGATCACAGACTGGACCGGCATACCGGTATGTGTCGGCATTGCGCCAACAAAAACCCTGGCCAAACTGGCCAATCATGCGGCTAAGGCGTATCCCAAAACCGGCGGCACAGTAGACCTGAGCAACCCGGTCCGGCAACAGCGCCTGCTGCAACTGCTGCCCGCCAGCGAAGTATGGGGCGTGGGGCGGCGTCTATACCGGCGCCTGCAGGCATTTAACATTCACACCGCCTGGCAGCTGGCCTGCTGTAATACCAGCTGGATACGCAAAGAGTTTTCCGTCACTCTGGAACGGACCGTCCGGGAACTTCAGGGGCAAAGCTGCCTTGAGCTGGAAGATCAGCCGCCACCCCGGCAGCAAATCCTCTGCAGCCGCAGCTTTGCAAAACGGATCACAGAATATCCCCCCATGCATGCTGCTATCTGCCAGTACACTGCCCGCGCAGCTGAAAAACTGCGCGAACAGGATGCTACTGCGCGGGTTGTCAGCATCTTTATCCGTACCAGCCCTCACAGTCATACCGGGCAGTATTACAGCCCCTCCGGCAGCCACCGGCTGACAATCCCCAGCGATGACACCCGCACTCTGATAACCGCCGCCATTAAACTGCTCGACCGCATCTGGCAGGAAGGTCACCGGTTTATCAAGGCTGGCGTTATTCTGACTGACCTGTACGCCCCCGGCCATTTTCAGCCGACCCTGTTTGATCCGCCCCGGCAACATAACAGTCAAGCACTGATGGATACTCTGGACCGGATTAATCAGTCCGGGCTGGGAAAAATCTGGTTTGCAGGAGAACAACTGACACAGGGCTGGCAGATGCAACGTAATAAACTCTCTCCGGCCTACACAACCCGCTGGAACGAACTGCCAATCGCAAAACTCTAATAAACGCGAACAAATAGCCGTAAGGCACTGAAATTAAATATTAAAATATTATATCATCCGCACTATTTCCCCAGGGCGCGAACTTCGGCATAACTTGCCGGAACAAATCAGAATCACAAAACCCACTCACCCAGGCCTGCAAATTCGGATAGTCATTGCCGTAAAACCACTCCCGGTCAACATGAGCAAACTGACGTACAAAGGGCACGATCGCCATATCCGCCAAACTCATCCGGGGCAAAACCAGATACCCCTGATGCCTGGCCAGACGCATTTCAAGCTTGGCTAAACTCACCATACATTGATCACGGTAATACTCCTGAGAATGCTCAGGATGCCGTTCAAAATACTTGTACCGGTCCAGGTGCTGTTTAAAGACAAAATCATTTTCCTGAATCAGCCCCTGAATATCCCACTGCAAATCAGGCTCGCTTTTCAGCAACCAATCCTGCGGATCGTTCTGTCGCAGCGCCCAGCGCATAATATCGAAACTTTCATCAATCACCCGGCCATCCGGCAATACCAGCACCGGCACTGTCGCTTTTGGAGACACATCCAACATTGCCCGGGGTTTGTTTTTAAGAACCACCTCCCGCAACCGGACACTTTGGCCACTACAGGCAAGCGCCAGCCTCGCACGCATGGCATACGGACAGCGCCGGAAAGAATACAGAACAGGTAAATCAGCCATTCGCATCAACTTAAATATTCAAAAGCGGCCAGTATACCCGGTTCTGCTGCGGTGCTTAACCGGACAGCGCTGTGATATTATCCCGCCGACAAGCATTAACTGTACAAGAGCACTCTGTGGAATTACTCAATATTCAGTGTCTGGGAAAATCATTACGTCTGGAAGGCTCCATGGCCGGCTGGCAAATTCTCTATTGGGACAACACTCCCGTATCGCGGGTTGATGCCGACGCCAACTATAACGGCACATCAGAACACAGCTTCCAATTACAGGCCGGTGAACAGGTGATTACCTGCCGTCTGGCTATTGATCTGAACTGGCAACCCTTCACCCTGCAACATCAGCTGTTCATTGATGATCAGGCGGTCAGTGACGGCAGCCGTGACACCCGAGACATAGAACGCCAGCAGCCTGTACAGGCACCTCAGCCGGCTAAAAAGCCCTTCAGCATTATCGGTCTGGCTGCCCTGGGGCTTAAGCTGCTGAAAAGTGCCAAGCTGATCAAAGTCCTGTTAGCCGGCGCCAGTCTGGCAGCTTATTCCTGGTTTTTTTCGCTACAATTTGCACTGGCACTGATCGCCTGCCTGGTGATTCATGAATACGGCCACATCCGGGCCATGAAGCATTTTGGCATGCAAACCAAAGGCATTTATCTGATTCCCTTTCTCGGCGGGCTGGCCCTCAGCGATGAGAAAATCAACACCCGGTGGCAGGATGTGGTGATATCCCTGATGGGCCCGGTTTTCGGCCTCGGCATGTCCGTACTCTGCCTGCTGGCATACTGGATCACCGGAGAAGCTTTCTTTGCCGGTCTGAGCGCCTTCAATGCCCTGCTCAACCTGTTTAACCTGCTTCCAATCCTGCCTCTGGATGGCGGGCACGTTCTGAAAAGCATTGCCTTTTCCATGAATTCTGTCGTTGGCCTGCTACTGTGTGCAGCTGCCGCAGGCGCCGGCATCTTCATCAGCTACTCGCTGGGACTCGCCCTGCTGGGTTTTCTGTTGATTGTCGGCTGCCTTGAAATCGGTTTTGAATGGCGCAGCCGGTATATTACCCATCTGCTGCCGCTTGACCGCTATGGACAAATCTTTTCGACGGTCTGGTACCTGGCAACGGTGAGCGGCCTTGTCGCTATCATCTGGTATTTTGCCGGCACCGGTGACGCGCTGCTGGGTTTGCCGTTACAGGTATTACGCAGCTAGAATGCAGATATCGCGGGCGAACAAGCGTCCGCTTTTTGAGAACAGAACATGAGCGATAATGTCGTAGACTTCAGCAGCAAGCGGGATGAAGCCCGCCACAAGCGCAAAGAACAGCGCATGGATAAAATGAAAGACCGTTTTGAAAAGGCCATGCCTACTGAAGAAACAGATCCGAAGAAAAAGCTGCTGAATATATTTAAAAAGAAAAAACCGAAGAAGCGCTGAATCAGTCGCAAAAGACGCAGCGCCAGACTGCTGATACGGTCAGCAATTCCAACACGACATCATGGCCGGAAAAACCGCTCAGTAAATCCCGGCATCCAGCCCTGCTGCCAGTGCCATACCTAACTCTTCACACTGCTCTTCAAAACTGTCCTGCCACTCACCCCGGCACAATAGCGGTTCCTGCACCCAGCTCCAGCGTAACCCGGTACAAATGGTTTCCGCCGCCCGGCGGGTGCCCGTGCCATCGTGCCCCGCACGAATATACATAGCACAGGGCAATGCCTGCGTCTTTTCGAGACAGGGGTAATAAATACGGTCGAAAAAGTCTTTCAGCGCACCGCTCATATAGCCAAGATTCTCAGTGGTTCCCAGAATAATGGCATCACACCCCAATACATCTTCTGCCACTGCTTCCAGCGGTGGCACCCAGCGGCAACGCACCCCTTCGATATCAGGATGGCCAGCCCCTCTCAGCACGGCATCCACCATGCGTCGGGTATTTGCTGAAGGCGCATGGGCAACGACTAACAGATTCTTCATGCATTATTCCTAAATCAGAGATCACTTGAGCTTAACATAGCCCTGTAGCAGCGTCCTGTCAGACCGCGCCATAAGAATCAGCAAGTTAAGAGCAAAAATCTTGTATCAAAGAATAGCCACCAGCCAGCGACTCAGGCAGCCCTGCTGGCATTTGCCATCTGAATCAGGCATCGATTGCCTCACCGGCTACCTGTCCGCCGGAAGCCAACAGTCCTGAGCTGAGCACCTGAACAGCCCGCTACCGCCCCCTTATACCTGATGACCTGATCTGGGTGAAAATGCGGCAGTCCACTGCAGCTTTACTGGTTGAAAACACATCAAAAGATAACGGTATAAAGTTTATATACGAAAAAGCAGCCTGTTGGCCGCTGAAGGCTAAAACATGATCAAAGAATCAGATCTCAAGGCTCTCAATCAGAGCCAGTGCAGTATTCACGCCGTCATTACCGCTCTTAATATCCTCAGCAGCAATGAAGGTGATATCGGTCAGGCCTATAAACCCAAGTACTGTTTTAAGGTAGGTCGCTTCATGGTTCAGCCCGGCATAAGGGCTGCGGGAAGAATAATTACCGCCCCGGCTACTCAGCACATACACCTTTTTACCGGCCAGCATCCCCACCGGGCCTGTTTCAGGGCTGTACTGAAAAGTACGCCCGACCCGGGCCACCTGATCAAAATAGGTTTTAAGGCCTGAGGCAATTGTAAAATTATGCATAGGCGAACCAATAATAATCACATCCGCCGCTTCAAGCTCAGTAATCAGCTGATCAGACAGCAGCGTCTTCTGTAACTGAGCCACACTCAATGCATCTGCGGGCGTATAAAACGCTTCTATGGTTTCAGCATCGAGATGGGCCGGAGGCTCGAGGCCAACATCCCGATACGTAATCCCGGTTGCTTTACCTTTATAACGGGCCACCAGCGCAGCACTCAGACGACGGCTGACAGAACCTTCTGCAGACGGGCTGGAATTAATCACTAATACACGGGCCATCGGGCTTTCCTCACATTCAGTATCTAACGGTGAGAAACATTATCGCCCAACAAAAAACGAACAAAAATTACAAATTAAAGCCCTATTAGTTCGATAAAATCGAAATATTAATTATCAGACCATACTGCAAACTCATTACCCCCAGGTTCTTTAAAATGAAAACGCCTGCCACCGGGAAACTCAAACACGGGCCGGCATATTACACCGCCGGCCTGTTCCACGGATGCCTGAGTTTCGGCAAGACTGACACTGTAGAAAACCACCAGCGCAGCACCGTTATCTGTATGTGAAGTAACATCAGCAAGATAAAAACCGCCTTCAACAGTACCGGACTCCGCCTCCTGAAAAGCACAGTATTCCGGACCGTAATCAACGAACGTCCAGCCAAACACACGGCTAAAAAAAGTCTTTGTGCACGCCAGATCCCGGGATGGAAATTCAAGGTAATTAATACTGCCATGGCGCGGTACAGTCGTATTTTCTGTAGTCATACAATCTCCTTGTTCAACGTAAGCATGGATCATGCTTTACACGGGGCTAATTCAGATAAGATTAGTTTATACGTGCCTCGTTCAGATGAGACTAGCAAAACGCATCCCCAGGGTATACGGTGCTTGCATCTCATTCATTTGCGACAGGAAAGTATGAACAAAAGCATTCTGATTACCGGCTGCTCCACCGGTATCGGCTACTACGTGGCAAAGCAGTTGCACCAGCGTGGATATCAGGTCTTTGCGACGGCCCGTAAGGCTGAAGATGTGGCCCGCCTTAACAACGAAGGACTGAACAGCTTTCAGCTGGACCTGGACAACTCTGAATCAATTCAGCTGGCAACAGAATGGCTGCTTGAACAAACCAACGGTAAGCTCTACGCCCTGTTCAATAACGGCGCATATGGTCAGCCAGGGGCCATTGAAGACCTGAGCCGTGAAGTACTGCGCGAGCAACTGGAAACAAACCTGCTGGGCTGGCACGAACTGACCTGTAAACTCCTGCCGGTGATGCGCCGCCAGGGGGAAGGCAGAATTATTCAGAACAGCTCGGTGCTCGGCCTGATCACCATGCGTTTCCGTGGTGCTTACAACACCAGCAAATTTGCGCTTGAAGGCTACAGTGATACCCTTCGACAGGAACTGCATGGCACCGGTATTCATGTTTCACTGATCGAGCCTGGCCCGGTACGCAGTGAATTCCGCGCCAATGCCTACGCAAAATTCTTAGCCAATATTGATATTGAAAGCAGCCCTTTCCGCAGCACCTATGAAGGGGTTGTTTCACGGCTGAGTAACACTGACCCCGGCAAAGAAGACCCCTTCACTCTCGGCCCGGAAGCCGTACTGAAACGGGTTATTCATGCACTGGAAAGCAAACGGCCACAGCCCCGCTACTATGTCACTACCCCGACATACCTGCTGGGCTGGCTTAAGCGTTTTGTTTCAACCCGCCTGCTGGATAAAATTCTGATTAAAGCGTCCGGCTCAGAAAACTCATAACCGATAAAGGCGCCTTACCTGTATGTATGCAGTTATATTCCGCGCCAAAGCCGCCCAACAGGATCAGGCTTACAGTGATACCGTCGCCCGGATGCGGGAACTGGCCTTTGAGCAGTATGGCTGCCTGGATTTTATTGCGGTAACAGAAGGCGACGATGAAATTGCCATTTCATACTGGCCGGATGAAGCGTCGGTTATTCGCTGGAAACAGGATCAGGAACACAGCCTTGCTCAGCAAGCTGGTCGGGAAAAGTGGTATCAGAGCTACCGGGTAGACGTGGTGGAAGTAAAACGCAGTTATTCCTTTAATCCATCGCCGGAATAATCACAGGCAGAGCCGGCATACCGGCCCTGCAGTCGGATACCCGCTTACGCCAAATCACTCATCTGGGTGGCAATGGCGTTCATAATGCCAGTCAGTGTATTACGGCTGTGCAGTTCAGCATCGCTTACCTGTTCGGCATCATTTTCATTACGGGCATTTTCAAAGTAACACAGGGTTGGCTCGAAGCCCTCTGCTTCCTGCTCATCCAGCTGCACATACGCACAGATAATCAGCAGATCACCCTTATTCGCTTTATGGGCAGCGGCACCGTTCACAGAAATGATACCGCTGTTATCTTCCGCGCGGATCGCATAGGTGCTGAAACGCTCACCATTATTAATGTTATAGATGTGTATCTGTTCATATTCGCGAATACCTGAACTGTCCAGCAACGTGCCATCAATAGCACAGGAACCTTCATAGTGAAGTTCAGCGTGGGTAGCAGTGACCCGGTGAAGCTTTGCTTTGAGAAATGTTTGCAACATAGATACAACCTTAATCTTGCGCCGCAGAGTATCTCTGCGACTGTCCCAGGAACAGCCTGATCATCAGTACTGTTCATCTAAAGTCATATCGCGCCCGCCCCGGTTCAGAACCGTCTGATCTGTTCTGGCGCGATACACGGACGCCGACAGACTTGCCCAATTAAGTGCCAGCACGTGGCACTTCTTCACCACCTGTTAGTCAGGCGGCGGTACTTCCGGCGCAGATTGTAACAGCTGAAAATCGGAATAAAAGCGTTAATTTGTCGCTAAAAATCAACATATTGAACCTTTATTCGAATTAGTAACAAACCGTACAGACCCACCGCAACAGTAGTTATTTTCAATAATTCTGCAAGTTACTTTAATTTCATTCATTTTGACCTGAACCGAAATCACCCAGCTCAGCAAAAGAACCTCATAGAATAAACGCCTTTATCGACACGCAGTAACGGAAACACCTATGACGACCGCCCCGACACAGCCACTTCAAAACACCTCCATCACTCATACCCTGCGTACCACACTTGAGCAGCGTATCCTTGTACTCGATGGCGCCATGGGCACAATGATTCAGACATATCCCCTGAATGAAGCAGATTTTCGTGGCCAGCGCTTCAGCGACTGGCCCACTGACCTGAAAGGCAACAACGATCTGCTGGTTCTGACCCGGCCGGAGATCATCCGGGAAATCCATGGTGCGTTTCTGGACGCGGGCTGTGACATCATTGAAACCAACACTTTCAATGCTACTTCGATTGCGATGGCCGACTATGACATGAGCCATCTGAGCAAAGAAATTAACCTGCGGGCGGCACAACTTGCCCGGGAAGCTGCAGATCAGTTCAGTACCGCACAACAGCCCCGTTATGTGGCCGGTGTACTGGGCCCAACAAACCGTACCTGCTCGCTGTCTCCGGATGTAAACGATCCGGGTAAACGCAATGTTCATTTCGATGAACTGGTTGAGGCCTACACAGAGTCCCTTGAGGGCCTGATTGAAGGTGGCGCCGATCTGATCATGATCGAAACCATTTTTGATACCCTGAACGCCAAAGCTGCCATTTTTGCGTTTGATCAGTACTGCCAGATGAACGGGCTGGATATTCCCCTGATGATTTCCGGCACCATTACCGATGCCTCCGGCCGGACGTTATCCGGCCAGACCACTGAAGCATTTTGGAACGCAGTCCGGCATATAAAACCTGTATCAGTAGGCCTGAACTGCGCCCTTGGGCCAAAAGAGCTTCGCCAGTATGTAGCAGAACTGTCCCGGGTAGCGGACACTTTTGTATCTGTACACCCTAATGCCGGCCTGCCAAATGCCTTTGGCGAGTACGATGAAACACCAGCTGAAATGGCCGCTGAAATTGGTGAGTGGGCAGCAAGCGGGCTGGTCAACATTGTCGGTGGCTGCTGTGGTACGACCCCTGAGCACTTAAAAGCTATCCGGCAGGCCTGTCAGCAACAGCAGCCCCGTCAAGTACCTGACTTGCCGGTGGCCTGCCGTCTGGCGGGACTGGAACCTCTGAATATCGATGCAGACAGCCTGTTTGTAAACGTAGGTGAACGTACCAATGTTACCGGGTCGGCGGTATTCCGCCGCCTGATCAAAGCCGGTGATTACGAAACCGCACTGGAAGTAGCCCGCCAGCAAGTTGAAAACGGTGCACAGATTATCGACATCAACATGGATGAAGGCATGCTGGACGCTGAAGCCGCTATGGTGCGCTTCCTCAACCTGATTGCATCGGAACCGGATATCAGCCGGGTACCGGTAATGCTGGACTCCTCCAAATGGGACGTTATCGAAGCGGGCCTGAAGTGCGTTCAGGGGAAAGGCATCGTGAACTCAATCAGCCTGAAAGAAGGTGAAGCCGCCTTTATCCATCAGGCCAACCTGCTGCGCCGTTACGGTGCCGCTGTTGTCGTCATGGCCTTTGATGAAACCGGACAGGCAGACACTTATGAACGGAAAACTGAAATCTGCCAGCGCTCTTACCGGCTGCTGACCGAACAGGTAGGCTTCCCTGCTGAAGACATCATCTTTGATCCGAATATTTTTGCAGTCGCCACGGGCATTGCTGAGCATAATAACTACGCCGATGACTTTATCCGCGCCACCGGCTGGATCAAACAAAATCTGCCCCATGCCATGGTGTCCGGTGGCGTATCTAACGTTTCCTTCTCATTCAGGGGTAATAACCCGGTCCGTGAAGCCATCCACTGTGTCTTTCTCTACCATGCGATCCGCCAGGGGCTGGATATGGCTATCGTCAACGCCGGCCAGCTGGCGATTTATGACGACTTGCCTGAAGAATTAAAAACCGCGGTTGAAGCTGTTGTTCTCAATACCTCTGAAGAAGCAACCGACGCCCTGCTGGATATCGCCAGCCGCTACCTGAATGACGGTAGCCAGACAGAGAACAGCGAGCAACAGGCAGCATGGCGTGAACTGCCGGTTGAAGAACGTCTGTCACATGCACTGGTTAAAGGCATTGCGGATCATATAGAAGCCGATGTGGAGGAATGCCGCCAGCATTACGCCCGCCCGATTGAAGTCATTGAAGGGCCGTTAATGGCCGGCATGGGCATCGTGGGTGACTTATTCGGTGCCGGCAAGATGTTTTTGCCTCAAGTAGTGAAATCTGCCCGGGTAATGAAAAAAGCCGTGGCCTGGTTAATGCCTTATATCGAAGCAGAACAGAAAGGCGGCGAAGTTCGCAGTAACGGTAAAATCCTGCTGGCGACAGTAAAAGGTGATGTACACGATATCGGTAAAAACATTGTGGGTGTCGTCCTGCAGTGTAACAACTACGAAATTATCGACCTGGGAGTGATGGTCTCCGGTGAAGAGATTCTGCGCACCGCCCGGGAAGAACATGTAGACATCATTGGCCTGTCAGGGCTGATCACTCCGTCACTGGATGAAATGGTCAACGTCGCCAAAGAAATGCAGCGCCAGAACATCAGCCTGCCACTGATGATTGGCGGTGCGACTACGTCTAAAGCACACACCGCCGTTAAGATTGAACCGGGGTTTAACCTCGACCAGGTAGTGCATGTCAGCAACGCTTCACGGGCGGTAAATGTCGCCAGCAGCCTACTATCAGAAAACAATAAATCCATTTATATCAGCAAGATAAAAGAAGAATATCAGGCGATACGGGAACGTTTCACGGAGCGTCAGAAGCTCGGCCGAAGGGTCAGTCTGCAACAGGCACGTGTCAATAAACTGACAACCGACTGGCAGACCTATACGCCACCGGCCCCCGCAAAACCGGGCATCCATACCTTCCGTGATTTCGATCTCAGCAAGCTGATGGACTTCATTGACTGGACACCGTTCTTCCGCAGCTGGGAGCTGGCCGGGCGCTATCCGGCGATCCTTAAAGATGAGGTCGTCGGTGACGCAGCCAGCAAACTGTTCAGCGATGCCACAACCATGCTGGACGATATCATCAGCAATCAAAGAATAACGGCACATGCTGTTGTGGGCTTGCTGCCAGCCAATACCCGGGAACATGACGACATCGTTATCTGGGCAGATGAACAGCGCCAGCAGATAACCGCCACCCTGCCCCAGTTACGCCAGCAAATAGAAAAGACGGCCGGCAAGGCAAACCTGTGTCTGGCTGACTTTATAGCCCCGGAAGACAGCGGCAAACAGGATTATCTTGGTATGTTCGCTGTCAGTACCGGACACGGCGTAGACAAGCTGGTTGAAGGTTATGAAGCGGATAACGACGTATACAGCAGCATTATGGTGAAAGCACTGGCCGACCGGCTGGCAGAAGCCTTTGCTGAATACATGCACCACTACGTTCGCACAGAGCTCTGGGGCTATGCCACTCTGGAGCAACTGGACAACGAAGCACTGATCAGGGAAGAGTACAGCGGCATTCGCCCGGCACCCGGCTATCCGGCCTGTCCGGACCATACCATTAAGGCCCGCCTGTGGGATGTACTGGATGTGGAATCTCATACAGATCTGACCCTGACCGACAGCTATGCCATGTACCCGACGGCGGCCGTCAGCGGATGGTACTTCAGCCATCCGCAAAGTCAGTACTTTGGCGTTGCCAAAATAAGTGAAGATCAGGTCGGGTCTTACGCAGAACGCTGCGACATCAGCCAGCAGGAAGCAGAACGCTGGCTGGCACCGAATCTCGGCTACGAGCCCGAAGAAGGTTAAGACGCTTTCCCCAACCGCGTCCCTTTGCAGTCACCGGCAAACCCCTTTGCCGGCGGCTGCTTTTTTTATAAAAAAACGGCATGCCAGAATCTGACATACCGTTGCGGTTAACAAGACTGGAGAATTACTTCAGATCAAAACGATCCGCGTTCATGACCTTGGTCCAGGCAGTTACAAAGTCCTTCTGGAACTTCTCACCCGCATCCGCACTTGCATAAACTTCAGCAATTGCGCGCAGCTCTGAGTTGGAGCCAAAGACGAGATCAACCCGCGTACCTGTCCACTTCTTCTCACCACTCTTGCGGTCGGTGCCTTCAAACAGATCTTCATCTGCAGAAACAGGCGCCCATTTCGTTCCCATGTCCAGAAGATTGACAAAGAAATCATTGCTGAGCTGGCCCTTGCGCGCCGTCAGAACGCCGTGATCGGAGCCATCAAAGTTCGCACCCATCGCCCGCATACCGCCAACAAGGACCGTCATCTCGGGGGCCGTCAGACCCAAAAGCTGCGCCTTGTCGATCAGCAACTCCTCAGCGGAGACCGTGAAGCGTGCCTTGGAATAGTTGCGGAACCCGTCTGCCTGTGGCTCAAGCACGTTTTGTTGCTCGATATCGGTCTGCTCGGCGCTCGCATCCATGCGGCCCGGTGTGAATGGCACTTCGACGCCATTACCTGCAGCCTTTTCAACGCCAACGCAGCCTGCAAGCACGATCAGATCGGCAAGGGAGACTTTCTTCTCGCCCTTTGCGTTGAACGTCGCTTGAATACCCTCCAGAGCCTTCAGAACTTTGGCCAAAGACTGCGGGTTGTTTGCTTCCCAGTCCTTCATCGGAGCAAGGCGCACACGCGCACCATTCGCGCCGCCGCGGCGATCAGAGCCACGGAAAGTGGACGCAGACGCCCAGGCTGCCAGAACCATCTCCTGAACCGACAGGCCAGCACCCGCGATCTCGGATTTCAGCGCCGCGATATCGCCCGCATCCACAAGCGGGTGATCAACCGCTGGAATCGGATCTTGCCAGACAAAGTCTTCGCTCGGCACCAGTGGACCCTGATACAGTGTCTTCGGACCCATATCGCGGTGTGTCAGCTTAA
>CAKZPE010000066.1 GCA_937138495.1 uncultured Oceanospirillaceae bacterium | reverse complement strand
ATTGTCTCTTCCTGGCTGTTATTTTTGGCTAACTAAACTGCCAGGTTTAAAACTGGGTGATACTTGTTATCATCAACTTACTAATACCCGAGCTATCGATAACTATAAATTACAGCTATTAAGCATACCTAACTACCCAACTTATTTACTAAACGTTAATTTACAGGGATCTTGAACACTCATTTGTCCAGCATCAGGGTCTGTCGCTGATTCTTTATCGTAAACAAGTCGGCTGAAATTTACCCCACGGCGTAAAAAGAACTTAACGATACTCAGCCATTCAGCTTGCTGCACATACTGATGCAAACTCCCCACTGCCGGTACATATCCGGGTGAGCTATTCACATAAATAACTGTAGCTACTAACACTCTCCTTACTGCACCGAAAATGGATATATAGCTTTATAAATTCTCATATCGCTGTGCCATTTTATAAATTCATACTTACGTTACCCACAAAGGCTTCAGGGCCAGGTCTTGTCTTTTGACTTACTCCTACAAAAAATAATCTCTAGCAAAAGGCAAGACCTGGTCCCGTAATCGCGCTCTGAAACCCAGGATCATATTCATCATCCGGTTGTAAAGCATCCAAACAGGAAACTATTGCCACACATTGTCTTTTAAGCGCGGCACCCGTTCCATATGCACGGCGTCGTAGTATCCAAACACATATTCCCGCGGGCGCCCTTTTACTCTTACCTTAGCCTGAACACCTTCAGATACGACTTCGGGGAACATGTACAAATTATTGGTGAGATTAGGCTTGCCGGTCTGATCATTGTCATGACAGCGATCCCAGACAATATCCGCAGCCCGTGGGGAGATAAAACCAAGGTACAAATGCTTGCCTTTGACTTCGACACAGGCGATATCTTTAATGAACTGATCATCACCTACGCTTAAGCCACTGTATTTATTCGTAGTATTGGGAAAGTCGTATTCAGAATCCGTGTCCATTGTCGCCCACAGATTATTAAACTCAGACTTGAATACGCCCAGCGCTGCTTCTTTATCATCAGCTTCCAGCATCCTTGTGAAGATACCGGTTACTTGCTTGAGTTCGTCTTTCTCCATGAATTTCAATCGTATAAAAATTGAGCTTTCATCCCCCGCCATTGCGTAAAACGTACTTTCTATGGTCGGCTTTCCGCTGTCTTTAAAGTAGGCTCTGCGTTCCTTTTCTGACTCGAACGTAACAACTTGCCCTTTATCCAGGGCATAGAAGACTTCATCATCTGTGTAATCCAAATAGTGTGAAGAGAAACAACGCTTCACATCATACCGGGCAATAATACCCAGTATCTGACTGTTGAGATCCGGATCATCATCTTCAAATACTTTAATGTAAAACTTCTTGTCTGACTCGCTATATGACGTGTATTCATCGATATCGTTCGACGATAAAAACGTATCAACTTCTTCTTCCAGCTCGGCTATGACAGACTTACTCTTTTTTGCGAAAAGCACTTCAATACTGAGAGAACTACTCATTTATTTAACTCCCTTAAATAAATCTAATATTGGTACAATAGGGTTTTATATTATATACAATTCATATATAAAGAAACACAGGCTAACTCTTTGACTCGATTACTCTGTATACCTATAAGCATTTTCTTTTTGCTCATTAATAAAGTCGACAAAGTCTTCAAACTCAGGAGGCATGTTTAAGTTAAGTATTTTTCTTTTAAGATCTTCAGCTTTTTCAAAATCACGACAAAATATTTTTTTATCTCTTGGCCTCTTATATCCAAGCAAAGACATAAAAAACCTTCTAATAACAAGCTGATACCCTCCTATCAAATCCCCTTTTTTACTTATATACCTGTCATCAAATAGTTCTTTTGAAAAAAATTCAACATCTACATATGGCAACATACTTAATAAGTAACGTTGATATTTACTCTCAAATATAAAATTTTGAACTTCTAGCTTATCAGCAGCTATATTTTCATCAAACAAACACCACACATACCTTCTTACTATTAGAAAAAATATATTACTATAGTTTATTAACTTTGGTTGCCAGTTGTCAGGCCCTAAAGGTATTGGAAATACACGATTTGAATCATACTCCTCACCATAAATCCAAAAAAACATCTCATCAGCCAATTGCGGACTAAAGCCAACTTCTGGAGTTCCAACAAACCTAGGCAGAGTATTTAAGAATGAAGCCATTTCTCCTGAACAGACTCGAGGCAACACTTTTTCACGATTAAGTTGAAACCAACCTACGAGCGACTGTATGGCCTCAATTAACTGTTCTTTTGTTTCCGCCGGTGAATAAATAATCCCTTCTGGAATATGAGGGCAATCTAAGCCTTCAACAGATCCCCCTTCACGCTTAGATGCCTTTATATTGCCTTCTATGTAAGAGTCAACATCACCATCAAAATAGTATTTTTCTTTATATTTCCACCGATACTTAGCTTGCTCATCCATTTCACGATAGAAAATATTTTCCCAGTCTTTTTTTCTTTTCTTTATCCATACTGGATCGTTAACATGCTCATACGATGGAAGTTTCATTCATAACGTCCCTGTTATCTGGATAAATAAAATAATTCAGTTAATCCCATAAACCATATTCATGAGATTCTTCTTTCTTTTCATGAACAAACTCAACAAATTTATCAAATTTTTCTGGCATCTTTACAGCAAAAACTTCACGCTTAAGAGTCTCATACAGTTCTTCATCTCTGCAATAGAACTCTTTATCACCAATCTCTTTATAGCCAAGAAGTCTTATAAAAAATGATCTAACTACAAACTGCTGCGAACCAATACTGATACCTCTTTCGTTAACGTATCTTCTGTCAACAACTTTTTCTACAAAGAAGTCTTCATCAACATGCTTGAGCAAACTCAGTAAATATGTCATATACCGTTCTTCTACGACTTTTGAAGCTAGCTCTAAGTTATATGGCTTAAGCTTTTTGTAAAACAGGTACCGATTAAACCTTCTCATTAATAAAAATATAATTCTGTCATAACCAATCAATTTAGGCTGCCATTTATCGCTTCCTAACGGGATCGGAAAAACTCTCTCAGGATCATAAGTATTGCCGTATAGCCAAAAAAACATATCATCGGCAAGATCCACATTAAATCCAACCTCAGGTGTATCTGCAAAGTCATAAAGGATCTCTATAAAGTTATACATCGCCGTATCATAATAGCGAGGCTCTAGTTGTTGTTTGTTATTGTCATACCAAGAAAGCATCTTTTCAATAACACTCATTAATTGTTCACGACTTTGTGCCGGCGAATATTTAATTGCTTCATAAATATATGGCTGCATCCTGTCACTGCTTATCTTTTGTTTTTTTAAAACAGCTAGACTGCCCTTTATGAAAGAATCAACATCACCATCAAAGTAATATTTTTCAATATGTTTCCAGGTATACTTAGGCTCTTCTAAAAACATGTAAGCAAACACAGCTTTCCAGTTTTTACGCCTCTGCTTTAACCAGTCTGCTTGCTTCAAGTGTGGGTATACAACTACGTTCATCATCAACTCCCCCTTAACTGCTGATCTAATTCTTCTTTCGCTGAATCTAATATATCGGATGTATTATTTCGAGCGAACAAGGTTAAAAATGTCTGGATACTTGCCAATCTTATGTATGTCGCAGCAGTATCTTTTGTCTGATTTTTTGTTTGTAAAGAAAATGCTTTCTCTCCTCCGTTACCAGAATTTTTTGGATTCCTCTTAAGAAGATCTCGAAGTATTTTTATATCCGGATTAACAATGTCCTTATTCACACCAGCTGTAAATTTATGATATTGCCACCGTATAGAACTGACTGTTAAATAAGGTTTATCTTTTAGCTGAACCGACTGACCGTATTTCTCAGCATCTGTATTTGTTGCATATTTTGCGCCCTGGCTTTTAGCAATACGATCAGTTATAAACTGCCGATGCGGGCTTCCTTTAGTATTATTAGTATTTCTTCCCGTCGACTTAAATACCCAGCGTGTCTGATCAATATTTCTGAGCGGTTGTTTACTGCCCTTCTTCGAACGTATTGACTTTACTTCTATCCAATTTTCATCTGTCGCCCATGTTCCAGTCATAATATCGATGATTCGTTTTATCTTTCGAGACCCACTAACATCTGTATCTCTTAACGCTTCCGTTGTATTAAAAACTCTTATAGAACGCGGAACTTCAATACCAATCACAGCGGGGCCACCTGTATTTGCTAACAACTGCTGCTTTGCCAGTTCCAACAAATGGAAACTGGCACCGTGAGCGATATTCACAGTCGCTCCTGCCTGTTTACTCTTAGCAACAAGTGCGGGCGCAGCTTTAGCATACAAAATCCTTAACTGCTCACGGCTGTTATTGTAGTTAGGTGTTCCCCCGACAGGCTCATTTTCCCCATCAAAAATAGGCTCTCCTTCTCCTTCAGGGAACAATAAGCCAGCATCTACCTGCTGTTCCAAATAGCTAACAACCAGAATCATTGTTAATGGGGGAATACGTCGCCCGTTATAGTTGACCAGATATCCTCTCAACTTTTGCAGAGAACCTTTACCCACCACTTTGACTGCAGCCCTCAACATTGACCTGTCAAACACATACGGTGTGATTTGTTTTACCGCTGCGGGATTTCCTCTAATCACTTTTGCAACTTTACCCAAAGACTGTGCCGGCGCATCAGCTTTAGCAATCACTGGGGCTAAATCTTTCAGTGCTCTACCCAGTAACTTTCCTACTTCTGCCTTTGGTGCCGCATGTGCACTGGAAATAATCCATGAGAGCGGGTTACTGGCAATTTGCTGTTCCTGCGGGATTGCCAGATTGGCTGCGGTTTCTTCCAGCAGTTCGGGGTCAGCCAGTGAGAGGTATTCCATCCAGCTCAGCAGGTCATCTGTGGAGTTGATGGTTGATGCCAGTACCTTCAGGCCTTCACGGGCTTCTTCATCTTCATACATATCTGCCAATATGATGAACATGGCTATGCCCTGGAATACCAGTGAGAAGTCTTTATCCAGTGCTTTGTTGTACATTTTTTTAATCACACCGCCGAGGTAGCGGGTAGCTTTGGAGTTCCCCAGCCGCAATACTCTGATGGCAAGCTTGGCGGGGGTTACCAGCACTTTTAACGGCGCAGCGGGCGGGAACAGCGTCAGAAGGTCGAGCACGGCTACGGAGAATGACACGATGTCTACTTCCCGCCCGGCAACCATATTGCCCAGCTGATCCCAGATAACGCCGACACTGTCCAGCCCGATCAGTGAACCGACAATGCCGACAACATCCCAGAACCCTATTTCGTAGGCATGGGCCGGGCTTACCAGAAAGTTACCCACGGTTTGCATGCTGCTGGCAGCGACGCTTTGCAAGCCCGGCAGGCTGTAGGCACTGCCATTTTCAATGGCTAGCTGATTAATCGGCGGTGCACCGTCAATGAATTCAGCATCAACCGCAAAGCGGGTGAGGCGTTCAAAAAAATCCAGCGAGACCAATACAATGCTCTGGTTGTCCCCACCGCCGCTAACAGCAATACGCTGCTGGCTAAGGGCACCGCCGAAGCTCTGCATTTTGCCAGCACTGTTGACGACAACACTTTGTGTACTGGTAGCGCTGATAGTAACGTCGGTCACTTCCTGGCCATTTTCAAACCGTACCAGCGGTTCAGAACGCCAGGCATACCATTTGAGTGAAGCAATCTGGCCTGCCAGTGCATCACCCACAATCAGATCCTGCGGGGTAATAATGGCTTCACCTGCGGCATCCCGTTCCGGCTTAAGTACGCCTTCATCGATTACATACGCAGTTTGCTCAATTGCCTGGTACGTCAGGGTGGCATTAAACGGCTGGCGGTATTCGGTGCCATCAATGCTTAACAGCAGCTCCTGTTCAGATACCCGTGCAGCAATTTTATACCACTGATCAAGTGCCACCGGGGCTGAGCTGACGGTTGCCATCAGCGGTACGCCGCCTGCGTCATTCCCCTGCGCCTGCAGGGTTAAGCGCCCGTCTGCCTGCGAGGTCAGCTTTAACCCGTTGCCCAGGTTAACAACAGTACCGCCATGGTTTTGCAGTTTCAGCGCAACGGAGAAGCTCAGGTCACCTTCTAACTTATAGCGGTTGGCATTTTCCACCGACATACGGCTGGGAATGTCTTTACCTTCGGCATCTTTTTGTGTCGGGTCGAAGGTGAAGTTATAACCGGCATCATCCGGTCCGCCCTTTTGGCGCTGGACATTGAAGAGTTCACCGGGGCTGAAACCTACTTCATCGGAGGCAATGTCATTAACACCGCTGTCCATCCAGTATGCCGCCAGCATGTGCCGGTTAGGGTTGTAAAGGTCACCCAGTTTCAGCTGAACAGTTTCACCGGGGGCTCCCAGCAGGTTCACAAATGCGGAGGTCTGATAGGCGACATTGACCGGGGTGCCGTCGTATCGGTTATAGGTAACGGTACCGTCGGCGGTTCTGTCACCAATCAGTTTGGTGAAGTAGCTTTCTATACGTGCTTCACCCGGCCCGGTTGGTGGCGGAGGCGGCACAATTGTCAGGCTTTGTTTTTCAACCTGGAACCCTGCAACTGCTGAGAAGTTCGCTGTGCCCTGCGCGTTCGGTGCGATATAACGCGTGGTGGCCTCACCGGATGCATTTGTGACGACCTTGGTATCGACCAGACGGCCAAAGGTGGTGGCCAGATCCAGTTCAAGGCCCGGTACAGGGTTGTTTTCGGAGTCTTTAACGGTAACGCTGACGTTACTGCGGCTGTCCTGCAATAACTGGCCTGGCAACCCGGCTATTTCTATCTGATACGGCAGTACTTCAACGTCGAGGGATTCGGTTACATTTCCGGCGGTGAAAGAGATATTTGCCTGTTCAGCATAGTCCGTGCCACGCACAGTAAGGTTTACTTTGCCACCGACGGTTGCCAGTTCAGGGGTTACCGCGCCGCTGTCGCCAGGATCATCACCACTGAGCTGCAGAGAGCCGGCAATGTTCAGGTTAACGGCGGTACCGTCTTCAACCATGTTGCCGTGGGCATCTTTTACTGTCAGCTCTATTTCCAATTCCCCATGGCCGGCAACATACATCTGCCCTTCCGACACTACTTCTACCGAGGCCGGTATACCGGGCACCACTCTGAAGTCCAGTTCGGTTTCAATGTCCTGGGAGGTGCCAGAGGATTCCACCGGGTGCAGCCTTGCGGTCACCTTCACCCGGCTGCCTGCCAGTGTCGGCAGGATCAGCTTATTGGCGAAGAATGCAGTGGTGTTATTCACTACAGGGTCAACTGTCTTTTCCAGCGTTCCCCCACCTTCCAGGCTCCAGATTGCCCGCAACGGTGGTTTATTATCCGGGCTGCGGAATTCATAGCCGACGAGTTCAGCCCGGATTTCCTGCTCAACCTCATCTGCCGAGACAACCAGGGTGCCATCGTCATCCACCGGTTCATCTTCATCCCGAATGGCAAACAGGTTGGCCAGCTGGAATGCATATTCCCAGAGCACGTTCCCGGCATCCTGATTGGTATAGAGCCGCATGGTGAGGAAGTCTTCCGGTTCCAGCGATGCCAGATGATCAAGATTGTCAAAGCTGATGCTCTGGTCTTCACCGATGGTGACCCGGGTCTCTTCTTCGCCCAGTGCCAGGATCAGTTCCTGCGGGCCGTCGATCGGTTCCAGCCGTTCATACTGGTTACTGATCAGGGAGTACATGGCCTGTATCAGGTCGTCACTGCTGGTGATAACCGGGTTGCGCAGGTCGATGATGTTGTCTGTGTCTGTGCTGCCGTCACTGTTTTGCTGCTGGCGGTTAATGGCCTGCACTTCCAGTTCATACTGGCTGAACTGATATTCCGGGCGGTACTGCCAGGCGTAGGCTGGCAGGGGCTTGGTGGGTGCTACTGTACCCTCGGTTGCCGAATCGAAGTTACGGGTCAGTTCCCGGTAGAGGTTATTGGCTTCCAGATCACTGTTTTCGTCATACAGGGGGGCCAGAAACGGCGTCAGCTTGCCGGGGCGGTTGTTATAAGGGGCCGATGCTGAGCCGGTGACAAAGCTTGGGCCATCGTCCTGCGGCGTGCCGCTGATGTGTATGTAAAAGTGTTCTGGGACGACCTGATTGTCCCGCAGCCTTAATACCTGCAGCTGGCGGCCGGGGGGAATCGGGAAGTTTGCCAGGTTTGACTGGCCAATACCGGCACCGGCCAGCAGGTTTGCACTGACAATCTTTGCCAGCCGGCCGGTGTAGCCGTACTGTTCGCCGTTGTCGGTGCCCAGCCCTTCCGGCAGCGGGCTGCCGTCGTGGTCGAGCCATTCGCTATAAATGGCGATTTTGGTATCAGAGGTCAGGGCTGCCCCTTCTCCCCCAACCAGGTAGTTGCGCTGTTCGCCCTGTGTCAGGCCCTGTTCAACACTGTAATCACGCTCGGCCCAGACTTTCAGGTTCGGCGGGCGCATAACGATGTCGTCTACCGGGACGTTCAGCAGGCTGGCGGGGTTGTCTGCCGCGCCGCTGAGTTGCACCCGGGCGGTGCCAATGTAGCCGGTGGCACGGTTGATGGCCACTATGCGGACTTTTTCACCGGGCTTAAGGTGGTCGGCGTCACGGCTGCGGAAGGGTTCGCTCATGCGGGCTTTACTGCTGAATTCAGCAAAGCTGCCGGTGCGGTTAATGCCGCCGCCGATGTTGGAGTTGAAGTCCAGCGGGCCGCGCAGCATGACTCTATAAAAGAACTTCTGCGTTTCGTCGAAGTATTTGGCGCTGTCGCTGCCGTCGATTTCTTCGTCCCGCAGGCCGATCCGTTCGACCACGAGCTGACCGGTGGATTCACGGAACACCAGTATGTCGGTGTTTTGGTAGTCGTCCCGGCTGATGGTTTTCAGGTAGCCGGTGGGTTTATCGATCCGGGTTTGGGTGTCGAGCGCACGGATCAGGTCCGGCGGGTTGTCTGCCACATCAGCGGCTTCAAAGTAGATGCCCTGCAGGTTGCCAGCGGCTGTGTCGTCGGCCACAAATTGCTTAACGGTATTGCCGTCGGCATCCTGCGTGTCTTCGATACGGCCTTTTACGGCGGTATCGGTTTTGCCATCGCCGTTGAAGTCATAGCGGTTCTGGGTGGTGCTGGCCGGGCCTTCACCAAAGGCGTGGTATTCGGTGGTATCGGTGATGGCCACCGGGCTGCCGTCCGGGTTTTGCAGCTGCACTAAACCTGTTAGGAACATCACGTCTACCCACAGGTCCACCGGGTACGGATTCACCGCTGGCGGCTGGGGTACATACACCGGCGGCTGCAGCGGGTGCAGTTTCACCAGATCGGCAAAGCAGTAGTTCCAGTCAGCACGGCGCAGGAAGTACGGGATGGTCGGAGAGCCCGTTGGCCGGAAGTTCTGGTAACGCAGTTCAGCATAAACGTCGGTGGTAAATTCAAACCCGCCGACCGGGCATGGCGGCAGGAAGTAGCTGAGTTGGTATTTACCGTCGGCACCGGTGGAAGTTACGCCGCCGGGGTAGGCAAATTCACTGACCGAGACCCGCACATTGGGCACCGGGCCAAAAATAGTGTCGTCGTTATTACGGGCAGTGGTCTCACGGGGAGCCTGCGCATCGGCGGCATTGCCGTAAAAGCCGACCCGGTAGGCAATGTTGTTGGCGGACTGGGCAATGACTTTGCCCTGTTCGGTCAGCACCAGTGTTTTGGTGTTGCTTCTGACCAGATAGTTCTGACTCAGGTCTACCGGGAATGTCAGTAGCACCAGTTGGGATGAGTCGTCCGTCAGGCGGTTACTCTGGCCCCGGTAATAGACGCTCTGCACACTGGCATCCAGTGAGGGCACCGGAACGTTTTTTGAGTTGTCGGCGGTGGGATAGGTGCCGTTTAAGAAGGCATCCCGTGATTTCAGTTCTGCCCCCAGGGCAAGGTCGTTCTTGCGGGCTTCCTGATAGTCCGCCAGGCGTTGCTGATGGCTGCGGTATTCCGCCGCAGAGAGGATTTGCAGGCGGTTAATGCTGTTGCTGAATTCAGCCGGGATGCTGACTTCACCCACTTCGTTGCCCTGGTTGTCGTATTCCACCAGTACCGGCTGACCGGTTTCCTGATTGAGCACCACTGCCCGGGCCATGACGGCGCCGTGTTTGTAGGCAATATCGGCGCTGGCCGCCGGTAGCAATAACGCGGCTGCGATTAACCCAAAGCCGGTTATCCCTCTGGTTAACCGCTGTGCCAGCTTAGTAACCAATGCTGCTGACGGGCTGACAATGTTCTTCATGGTTCGGGCTTTCCTTGCTAAGCATTCAACTGAATAATGCATACTGAATTCACAGGTCCGGGGTTATTGCCGCAGTTCGGCTTTTAACTGCAGCAGGCTCTTAGTCCCTTCGGCAACGGCCTGCAGGCTTTCCTGATACTTAATGTCCACCATGGCGTATCCGATGTAGTCCAGATTCTGATACGCAGGCGGTACCGCACTTTTCACGATATAGTTTTCAATTTCACCCACCCCTACCGGCTCAATGACTTCGCTTTGTGGGTTAAAGCCCAGCAGAACAACGTAGCGCATGTCTTCGGGGATATAGCTGTAACTGTTACGCAGTTTTGGCATTCGGATGCTGATTTCCACGTTGCCGCTGACTTCCACACCGCGGGGCTGCTGGGCAAAGATCCACATTGGCACTGCGCCGGGCATCACGTGGGCGGTAAGCTGGTCGAAGGTAAGGAACTGGCTGTGCAGCGGACCACTGCGACGCTGATCACTGAATAACAGGCTGGCGTTGCTAAGATCCAGTTGCAGCTCATTTTCCGCCAGGCTGACCAGACGGCCGCCGGAAACCTGCTGATAATTTACCTGCGGGTTGAGTTCCTGCAGGCGGGTCAGCCCCAGATTGTTCATGCGGCCCTGCTGCAGGCTGATGTTCAGTACCTGCGAGCCAAAGCTTGCCTGTTGCTGATCCGGGTTGATTTCCAGCCGGTAGTTACCCGCCGGTATCACATCACTGGCAGCTTCCTGATAGCCGAAGGCATAGCCGCCATCGCCGTTGGTGTGTGTGCTGCGCTGCAGTTCCGGAATGCTTACCCTGATGCCTGCCACCGGCTGACCAAACTGGTCTGTTACGGCGCCCTGTACGAAGGTTGGCAGCGGCCGGATATTAAACTGCCCCCGGCCCACTTCTTCTCCGTCATAGATGACGTCGACAAAGATATTCGCGCCAAAGCCAAACTGACGGCCCGCATAGAAGGCAACGGTTTTGTCCCCCGGCAGTAAGTCCAGCGTGCCATTGACCGCTTCCCGGGTCCGGTGAACTTCCTGCAGGCTGGCACCTTTGGCTGACAGAAAGTCCTGCCCCGGTGCATCCTGGTTCACATAGGTATAGCCATTGAGGGTTTCACGGACTTCCAGCTGCAGTTTTTGCAGGTCGACTGTTTTATTGAAGTACAGTTCAATGGCAGCATTCGGCTCGACAGCCCCGGCACCGTTTTGCGGTTCCATACGGGTGAGTTCCAGGGCAAGGTCATCCGGGTTGTTCACGGTGACTGCAATCTGCGTAGTGGCCAGTGGCTGGTCTGCCGCATTCAGCAGGGCCAGATGAATCTGATGTTCTGCAGAGTTGCCCGGCAGGCTGATATTGCCGGAGGCCAGTGTATCGGAGAGGGTCAGTTCCACGGCCACGCTTTGCTGATCGTCCAGCCAGGCGATAACTTTTTCACCGCCCTGTAAGCCCGCTAACCGGGCAGCCAGCTGCAGATTAAGTGGCTCGCCGGTGCCGCTCAGTACGCTGCCGGCAACCGGCAACAACGGTGTAAGGCTCTGGGATGACAGCGCCGTGAGTACATAGCTTTGCTGGCTGCGGTTGCCACTGAAATCGGTGGCTTCCAGTGTGACTGTGGTTTCCTGACCGGCGCTGATAGCAACCGGGGCGGCAAACTGGTAAACCCCTTCCTGAGCTGTCGGCAGTACGCCCACCGATTCACCGTTCACGCTGAAGGCTGCCAGATTATTATCGCTGACGGTACCGCTTAGGATGTACGGGCTGGCCGCGACCGGATTCACTGCCGGTTCCGGGCTCAGGGTGGCACTGAGCACAATTTCTGGCTGTTGCAGATCACGGCTGTAGTGCACCTGTTTGGTGGTCTGCTTACCCAGGCTGTCGGTTGCTGTCAGGGTAAAGCTGACCTGATCAGCCCCCGGTGCAAAACTGACGGTACGGGAGAGCTGGTACTGCACCTGATTATCGCCCCGTGGGAAGGCCGTCACTGTCTGAGGTTCTGTATCCAGCTGAATACTGGCCGGGCCGGCATAGCTGAGCACGGAGGCTGTCAGTGTGAAACTGTCCTGATTCAGCACGGTGCCGGCCGACGGGCTGAGTATGGTGATGTCCGGCTCACTGAGCTGGGCAGCGTCTTCCGGCAGGTAGCTCAGTTGCAGGCTGCGGCTGTCTTCAAATTCTTCGGCAACGACACGCAGTTCAAAATCATTCTGGCCCAGGTCTAACGGAATGTTCGGCAGGTTGAAGCTGTAGTAGCCGGTTTCGCCGGTGCCGTCCGGGGTGATCTGCCATTCATTCAGGTAGAACTGCACTTCAGTTAAAGGCAACAGTGTGTATACCCGGCCGCTGACGGTCACCGTGTCGGTAGCCAGCACGGTACCGCTTTGCGGGGCCACACTGACGAACTGCGGCGGTGAGATTCTGCGAATGTTTACACTGGCTTGTGTGCTGTTGCCGGAGAGGTCCGTTGCAACGGCGGTTAACCGGTTTAGCTGCACGCCTAAGGGTACTTCGGCGGTAAATTGCTGGCCGGTGATGAAGCCCTGGAAGGCAACATCCGGGAAATTTTCGCTGGTCAGCACAACCGTGGCCACACCTGAGTATGGCTGTTGCGGGTCGCTCACCTGACCGGTGATCTGTACGCTGTCGGCATCCACTTGCTGACCATCCGGATTAAGAATAGTCAGTTCAGGGGCAACCGTATCCGGATAATCGCTGGCGTCATCCGGATTGGTACCACGGGTGTCTTCTTCGCTGTTATCGAAGCCATCGCCGTCGCGGTCCGGGTCGCTGTTATCTCCAATGCCGTCACCGTCCAGATCGGAGGATTCGCTGGCATCGTCCGGGAAGGCGTCTGCGCTGTTGTTTACACCGTCGCCATCACGGTCTTCATCAAGGCTGTCGGGAATGCCGTCGCCATCCTGATCCGGCGGAGTGCTGGCGGCGTCGTCCGGGTCGGTTCCGGCAGCGGTTTCATAGTCGTTAGAGATGCCGTCACCGTCACGGTCCAGGTCGCTGTTGTCGCCAATGCCGTCACCGTCCAGGTCGGAGGTTTCGGTGGCGTCATCCGGGAAGGCATCCGCGTCGTTGGGAACGCCGTCGCCATCGCGGTCATTGTCGAGTTCGTCCGGAATACCGTCGTTGTCCAGGTCGTTCGGACGGCTGGCCGGATCATTCGGGTTGGTGCCGACGGCAATTTCCTGAGCATTGCTGAAGCCATCACCGTCGCGGTCCGGATCACTGTTATCGCCAATGCCGTCGCCGTCCAGATCGGAGGATTCAGTGGCATCTTCCGGGAAGGCGTCGTCAGCATTCAGCACGCCGTCGCCGTCAATGTCATCGTCCTGACCATCCGGAATGCCGTCACCGTCGAGGTCCTGCGGGAAGCTGGCAGCATCGTCCGGGTCGGTACCCAGCTGGATTTCCAGTTCGTTGCTGAAACCGTCACCATCGCGGTCTGCATCGCTGTTATCACCGATACCGTCGCCGTCCAGATCGGACCATTCATTTGGGTCTGACGGGAAGGCGTCCTGATCATTGTTGTAACCGTCACCGTCGCGGTCATTGTCGACGTTGTCGGGGATGCCGTCGCCGTCCTGATCCGGTGGCGTGCTGGCCGGGTCGTATGGATCGGTACCGGCCTGTTCTTCGTATTCATTACTGATGCCATCGCCGTCCAGATCTTCGTCGCGGCCGTCGTACACGCCATCGCCATCGATGTCACAGAGGCTGGCGAAGTCCAAACCGGTAACCGCTTCTGGCTGATGAACAATGCGGGCACCGCTGTTCAGTTCAATGTCTGATGCACTGAGTGCCCCGAATACGGTGACATCCCGGTACAGCTCTGCACTGCGCTGGCTGTATAACAGCCCGCTGACAGTGGTATCTGATTCGATTCGCAGGCGACCTTTTGTGAATATCAGTAACTTGGAGGCATCGCCCGACTGGCCATATTCAGGGGCGTTCAGCAGGCTTTCCCGGCCTATGTGCAGATCACGGGCAACGTAAATACGCACACTGCCCTCACCCACCACTTCAACCTGAGTTTCACGGCGCAGGGTCAGTTTGTCGATGTAGTAATCACCGGGGGCCAGACGCAGCCGTGCTCTGGAATCCAGCTTCAGTTCGCCGATCCGGTATTCACTCTGGGCCGGGCTGAACGTCAGGGTTGCCCAGCGCTGTACTTTAATTTTGTGGAAGTCACTGTTACCGTCGTCGCCCAGCGTCCGCTCACCGCCACGGCGGATGTTTACCCGCAGGGAGGATTGCTGTTGCGGAAACGCCGGTACATCGAGCGTCGGTGCAGCATAGGTATTGGCAAAACACAGATGTGAATCACAGCCCAGCTGATTAGAGTACCGCTGCTGGGACAACCGCTGTGCGAACAGGCCGAAGGATTTTGCACCTTTAAGCTGTGCATCCACCCCAAAATAAATTTCGCCATTATTGCTGTGGCTTTGCATGCCATCCGGAAAAGCCGCCACACAGGCATTCTGCTGTTGTTCAAGTACATCGGGGGTGCCATTAAGATTGGCATCGACCGGTACACTGGTGGCATTTTCAGGGTCGGTGCCTGCCAGTGTTTCCAACTGGTTACTGACGCCGTCGCCGTCGATGTCTCCGTCGATTTCATCGGGGATCTGATCGCCGTCTATATCGCCACTGACTTCACCGCAGAGGTTATTAAAGTTTGTTTCCAGCAGCGCTGTCGGCTGATATTCAGCAATGGCAAACGGACGCATGACAACGTGTTTGGCGCTCACAGCACCTGCCAGATATGAACTGACGCCCATCACAGCAATGCCTTTGGCATATAACATGCCGCTCACCTGAACAGATGAGCTGGTATAGAGATTTCCCCGGGTATAGAGCAAAAGTTTGGATGCGTCACCGCTTTGCCAGGCCGACGGGGTATTCCACTGGCTGCGCCATGGCAGGTAGACACTGTCTTCCACGAAGATACGGGCAGTCCCTTCGCCTTCCACTTCAACTTTAATGTTGTCGCTGAGACGCATTCTGCCGATCCAGTAATCACCGGGGGCCAGCACTATCCGGCCACCTTCACGTACTTCCAGATAGCGCACCCGGTAGTTACCCGAATGGTCACTGTTATTTTTCAGCTTAAGCGTAGCGCCCGTGCCAACATACAGCTGATTGACGGCCGCTTCGGAAGCATCCAGCTCCTTATATCCGTAACGCTGCAGATAAACGTTTCGGGTGCCGGTCTGGGCCGGAAAACTGACATCGTAGAAAGGTTTGGCAGCCGTACCACCGGCCTGGCAGTATTCACCGTCGCAACTGCGGTTCCAGAATCCGTACCACCAGTGCTCTACCCGATTGCTGGCCAGTATATTATCCGGGTTATTCAGCAGTTGTGAGGCAAATTCAAAGCGAACAACTCCGCCACTGCGGTTACTTTGTAAGCCGTCGGGATACACCGCCGTACATTGTTCGGCCAGAGCAAGCGCACTCATCGAGCTGAGCGCTGTCAGGGCTGTTATCCGCAAGCACAGTTTTTGTATGCTACGGGTAACGGCACTCATTCTGTCACTGAAAGACATGTTAGACGTCCTGTTCAAACTACTGCTCCTTGGATGTAGTCCATGTACGGGTGCTTTACGCTTGCGCTTGCCCACTGCGGCGGTGGCTGCCGCTAGTTAAAATATTCAATGTCCACGCCGGCAACGGCTTCACGGGAGGCTTTTTTAACCGCTTCGCGAACCATTTGTGGTGCCAGTAGCTGACGTATTTCAGCGCTTACTTCGCTGATAGGCTGCGCCGGTAACTGTTGCTCGCTAATTACTCTGGCCTGATAATAACGGCCGTCAATAAAGGTCACCGGCGAGATGTCTCCGGGCTGTAACCCACTGATCAGCTGATTCAGCCGGGGGGTCAGTAATCCGCCATCACTGCGGCCCTGTTGTAAATTCAGTGCCACCGGTAATTGCTTAACCAGACCAGACCAGTCTTCGTTCTGTGCAATCAGTGCCTGCTGCTCCAACAAGGTCTGACGCTGTTGTTCATCTACCCCCTGCTGGCTGCTCAGCAACTGAAACTGCTTAACGGTTTTCGCACCGAACTGTTGCGGATTCTGCTGATAGTAGGCTTCCACCATGGCGGCGGTTACCGGTTCCGCTGTTGCGTAGCGGGCCAGGTATTCTTTAACGTACAGTTCTTGTTCATAGGCTTTTACCTGCTGCCGCAGGGCCTGTTGTTCAGCGTCACTCAGTTCAGCTATCAGCTTTTGCTGCATTGCTTCACCGGCCACCAGACTTTGCAGGACTTTTTCCGCAAGCTCCTGATTCGCCTGCAGTAAGTCACTTTGTGAGAACGTACGATTGATCGCGAACGCCAGATCTTCATCGCTGATGGTGACCTGATTCACCCGGGCAAGGGCCGTTTCAGCGACCGGTGCTGAAACAGTGCCAGTGCTGACTGTTTCAGTGGTCGCCGCCGCAGATTCTTCTGTCGATGGCTGACACCCTGCTATCACCAGCGCAAACAGCGGTGCTGACAGCCGGATCATCAGCGAAGAGGATAACGGGCTGAATACAGTCATGATTACTGTTCCGCCGGGCTGTCGGTAACCGCTAACAGGCGATCAATTTCAGCCTGCTTTGCTTCGTGCCGCAGTTGATAACGGATATCGCCCTGCACCGCTTCAAACGGTTTTTTAACGACCTGTGGCCCTTCCAGCGATTTGACAATGTGGAAACCAAACGCTGTCAGGAATGGCTGGCTGTATTTGCCCGGCTCAAGTTCAAACAGCTGACGGGAGAACTCTGTATCAACTGCACCGTCTTTCAGCCAGCCCAGTTCACCGCCCCGTTCTGCTGAAATTTTATCCTGTGAGTAACTCAGGGCAAGATCATTAAAACTTTCACCGGCGTTCAGTTTACTGTGCACTTCCTGCGCGGTAGTCAGCACTGCCTGACGTTCCGTTTCAGACATCTGGGCATTCACCCGTAACAGGATATGTGCTGCACGTACCTGTGTGCTCTGGTATTTATCGCTGTTATTGGCGTAGTAGTTACGGACTTTTTCTGCACTGACGCTTTGCTGCAGGAACTCATCGAAATAGCGGTTCATGAGCATTTGCTTACGGAATTCGTTCACTTCTGCATCGATCAGGGTTTTATCCAATACATCGGTCTGCGCAATGGCTGCCGTGATTTTTTCCTGCTGATCAAACTGCTGCCGTGCCCGTTCAACGCGGGCGGTATCATTTTCTGCAATGCGCTTTAACTCAAGATACGCGGTAAAGGCTGTATCCTTGTTATCCGCCTGTTGAGTTGCCGCTGTTTCTGTCGCGGTATCGCTGCAAGCAACCAGTAAAGGCAGCACGCAGGCTGATAAAAATAACGCTTTTTTGTTTTTCATTGTCTTTCTACTTCCTTGCCTTCAATTCAAAAAATGAAGTGAATAAATTTTAAAACCTCAGCTAGGGGTTTGCCCATAATCCCCGTACCCCCCAGAGGTGTCGGAGCCGTAGTCACCGTAGCCACCTGAGGTATCTGAGCCGTAATCGCCGTAACCATCTGAGGTGTCGGTGCCGTAATCGCCGTAGCCATCTGAGGTGTCGGTGCCGTAATCGCCATTGTCCTCGGGAATACCGGTACCGTAATCGCCATGACCACCCGAGTTATCGGTAGCATCGCCATAGTCGCCATACATTTCATTGCCGAAACAGTCGAACTGGCCGTACTCTACAGCAATATCAAAGGTACCCAGTGAACCGTACTCATCAGGTTCAAACCCGTCTTCAGCACCGTACCCATAATCGCCGCCATACCCATATTCCCGTTCGTTGTAAGACGTCCGGTCCAGTATTTCAATCACATACATGCCCGGTCTCAGATACAACCTGGCGTGTGGCCGGTATTCACATTTATCCCGGGATAAATATCTGAAGCTATTTGATGCATTAGTCACTGTCATGAAAGAGACAGAATTAATCGACGGAATTCTGAAGGTATGGTATCCCTCGGTTTCTACATTGACATAGAAATATTCAGGCCGGCCAAAGATCTGTTCACGGGTGGCATACAGCGGCAGTGACTTAACATCTACCGGCTTGTGTGGCACCTGTGGCGGCAATATATTCAGCCAGTACTGTTCAGAGACCGTAACATTCCCGGTACTGTCGACAGCATACAACCACATACGGCGGCGAAGATTCACACGCATCCGCGCTGGATCAGCATTTGTTGAAATCGGCACACTGAGCTGCAACTGATCCGAAGATTGCCCGAAGTACTGGCGTTTAGGTGCCCCAAATATAAACCAAGCCGTGCTCTCCAGACTGTTCAGCCCACCCAGCCAGATTCGTTGGTTATTGTGTCCCTGCATGAATGCACCGACGAACAACAGATTCCGGCCTGCATCGCTGACATTTACATCAAGCGTTTGTGAACCGCCAGCAATGATGTTTACTTCCGGGTTGTCCAGGCTGATTACCGGGGCAGGGTCTGTTGCCAATTCTCCTCCAAGCGCGACTTCTGTCCACAAGTACGACTCTGAACACGTTGTTACTACCACAACAGGCAGCCCGTTCGGGTACCAACTCAACAGATTCTTCAGATTCTCAGGCGTATCGGCATAATAATACTCAACACCATCATCAGTCCTGAACCATTTATCCGGACCAAGCCCTACGTCTGAAGCAATATAAACCCCAGTCACCGGATACGGACTGTTGATCTTAAAGCTCAGCTGCTTGTTGCCCTGCGGAACACCCGCATAGTGTTTAACCTCATTACCCAGCGCCAGACCCCGTAACCGGTCGAAAATCGCCGCCGGAACGCGCTGCATACTCATAAGTGGCGTAAACTCTTCACCCTCAACCTCACGATTAGATGCAAAGCTAACATCGTACAGCGAGACATTAGAGAATGACTGCGGGTTAGCAAGGTCACAGCTTTCGCTATCATTCAGCAGTGGCTCAACTTCCAGCCTTGGTCCCGGAACTTCGCTTATACGCGGTGCCAGATCTGCTGCACGCTGTTCAGTGACCCGCCAGGAAATCTGCTTACCGTCATCATCCGGTTTCACCCGGTAGTAGCCTTCCGTACTCGTATACTGCGGCACATACGTCAGCGGCGAATAAACACGGTGGTAATCTTTCACTGGCCTGTTATTAGCCTGGTATTGCTCAACCGGCTGTACCTGAGGTGCAAAATTAAAGTTCAACAGATACCGACCCCAGGTATTAATATCTTCCTGACCAGCATCACTATCACAATCAGGTGTGCCACAAATATAATTATACCGTCCTCCAAATTGTGTCACTGCCAGGCTTATCGGATTGGCTTCTTCTCCCCTTTGGCCATGCGGCGCAAGTAATAGGGTATACACACCTTTCGTTAAAGAAGGTGCAGATACAGTTACGCGGCCGGTATTCAGTTCCCCATCATATACATAGTGACTGAGAACACTTATCTCTCCCTCGCCATAACCCGGACCTTCCTTAAACAACCGCAACCAAATACGGCTCTGAGACGTTGCGTTCGCAGTCAGTTCTAACAAATTCCCTTCGTACAGGTCTTCTGTCAGTTCGAACCGATAACGCAGTAATGACTTCTGCCCTTCAAAATGTTGAGACGGAGACACACTCAAATCAGCCGGAACAACACGTTGGAATGTTTGCCCCGGTACAAAGATCAGGTTTTCGATCTGAGGGTTCCCTGCAAACGCCATATCTACTACCGAATGCGGATATACTGGAATCGTGTAGTGATATTCAAATGACACATTCACATTGTCAGAACCATTCTCACAACCCGGACGGCCCTGACAGAAGTAATAGCCATGCCTCACGTCCCCTCCCCCCAAAGATCCGTATTCCGGATATTGAGTTGCAAGAATCAGCGCATACTCTTTTGTCAGGTCAGCCCCTTCTGCCAGACGTACCTGATGTACCTTTCCTAGTGAACCTTCCTCTTCTTCAAAAGCAGCAAGAGGAATTTCTGCACCTAAATGACCGGCCGCATTCAGCTCATACAGTTTGGCCTGAGGGCTAAACGGCACGTCACCAGTTAGCCTGAATATGTAATAATTGCTATTAACATAACTTTCCTGGAACGTTTTAAACTTAAACCGCAGCAGTGGCCGTGCAGGTTCTGGGAAACCATCATTGTCGACCTCAAACACAGGAGTATTCAGAGAAACAACCTGCCCCTGAGCCGGCAGCTTGCGGAATGCCCAGAAGTCTTCCAGTTTCATCGGAGACTTACCGTCCAGAAGGGTTTCTACCGTCACATTATTAAAGCCGGCATCGCTAATACCGTGCTCAACAACCAGTGCCTGCCCTTCTACCAGATTAAGGCTATCTTCTTCAGAAGGCGCACCTGTCAGTTGCGCTGCGGGATCATCCACCAATGGCAGTTCCAGAACGGTTTCATGATTCATTTCCTGACGAAGCGTTTCGTGCAGGGATGCATCAAAGATCCGCACATTCAGGCTCAGCTGTTGCGCTACATCCAGTGGTACGCCATACGGGAAGTACAGTTTATAACGGCCCGGCGCATCAGTTTCTTTCTGCACATAAGCACAGGCGGATTTCACATCAGCAGTACATTCCGGCTGAACATCTCCGCTTTGCAGATATGGTAACGTTTCAGTTCCCAGACGGAACTGATGATTACTGAGCACGTTATCTGCAAGGTTGGTCTTAATATCGAAGACCAACTGACCATAATCCGCGCCTTTATACAGCCCCTGTGCCGGTTGTGCCGGTACGATAACCATTTCCGGCAGTTCGATACCACCGACCGCCGGCGCTTCGATACTGACGCTAACCTGCTGATTAAAGCTGGTATTCTCAAAGTACTGTACGATGATTTGAGCATCACCTGCTGCCAGATAGGTCACCGCACCAGTGCTGTTCACCTGCACCAGCGTTTCATTACTGCTGACGTACTGCAACAGATGATCCAGTGAGGTGATGTCTGCCAGATAATCCCGGTTGTCATAACGGAAGTTAGCCATGACTTTCAGCTGAGCAGAAGCATTGCCCTGTCCCATCAGATAGTTCAGGGATTGCGGTGTCACGCTGATAGACGTGATGTAGAACGGATCGACATCGCGGTCAAAAGCGTCTACCGGATCGGAGCCTGTTATGGCTTCTACAAGATCCGGAATACCGTCAGCATCACTGTCGGCCAGGTTCGGATCAGAACCGTATACCTGTACTTCGTCGTAATCGCTGAGGCCGTCGTTATCGGAGTCGGCATTGTCCAGCTGGGTATTGGCAGCGACTTCTTCCAGATTACTCAGACCATCACCATCCAGATCGTCCTGGCCGTCATTAATGCCATTGCCATCGGAATCCGGATTCGCCGGGTCCAGCCCGTCCAGACTGAATTCCAGTTCATTCAGCAATCCGTCATTGTCATAATCGCCACCAACCTGCAGTACCCGCAGGGCCAGCTGGTTAGCACTGATACCGGAATTGATCGCGACAAAATTGGCCAGCAGGTTACCTGACAGCAGATTTGCAGAAACCGGTACAAAGTCACGTTCCATTGTCAGCAGGATCTGCTGGCCATCTACCACACCGGTATCACGGTAAATTGGCAATGTCAGACTGAACTGCGGATTGAAATTACTCTGGCTGAATTCATCGCTCAGTTGCTCCGGGTCTGCAGATACAATACGTTTAACAACCACACGGTAGGCCTGCAGATGACCATCAGCCGCAACATCAATGCCACCGTTAAAGGTTGTTCCTTCCAGCACATAGAGGTAATCAGGTACCTGGAACATGTATTGCGGCATACATGCCGACAACTGCTGATTCAGTACCGGGTCGTTAGCCGCTTCACCGTACAGGCTGGAGCCTTCGCTGGACAGGTTGTAACACTGCCCCAGATCCAGCGCCTGCTCCGGCGTAAAGACTACCCGGCCGGTATCATCAAAATTATCCAGCGTGAAGGTACCGTTGACTGCCACACCTTCAGCCGTGATTGCTGCCGGCACTGCAGACAGTTCATCGTTAATGGCGACTGCTTCGGTATATTCCAGCAACAACGGTGTCACCTGGCTGTTGCGTGCCTTTGCGATGTCCAGGTCATAAATCGCCGGACGACGCTTCAGGAAGTCCAGTTCATGGCTGCCAAGTATTGCCACGCCGGATACCGCCGGATCACCACTGATTTGCTGCCCGGTTAGAGTTACTTTTTCAACGTTCTGACTGGATACCCGTACTTCACTGTACCCCTGATTGAGGTAGACAGTGCCGATGTTGCCTTCGTAATCAATTTCACCGCCACCATCTACTGCCAGTTGCAGGTGGACATTGGCATCCCGGGCGTTATCGCCGTATGGATTAAAGCGCACAATCTTATTCAGGTAACGGTCATACAAAGTGGCTGACAAAGTTACCGCTTCACCGGCTTCCAGACGCTCTTCTTCACCGAATTCATGATTATCACGCGACAGAGTTGCGAAGCCGATCCGGAACGGATCATTCGGAATGACCTGCAGAGCAACAGTGTTCACCTGAGCAGGCTGATCATCCGTTGCTTGCTGATAGTAAGTGGTAATTACACCGTTACCGCCACTGACCTCCAGCTGCGCTTCATAGGTTCCCACTGTCTGAGCCACCGCTACCGGCAGGCTGAGTGTGCCCTGATTCAGACGCAGCTGTACCTGTTCACCACCGTTCCCCAGCGGGGTAATATCGGCACTGTTGGCAAAGCCAAAATGGAAACCGGCAAACGGCAAGGTAACTTTAAGGCTGGTGGTTGAGTCCACCGCGACAAAGTTACCGCCTTCATCATAGGCCTTCATGACCAGCAGGGTCTGTTCTCCGGCCTGTACCGGTGCGATATGCGCAAAACGCACTTCGGCGGTTTCACCAACATCAATACGGATACGACGCGTAGCTGTGATGTTGCTGAAGCTTTCCAGCGTGGCTTTCAGGTCGTGTACGCCAGCCATTTGTCCGGTATTGAAGTCCAGCGATGCCACACCGTTGATGTCGGTGACAGTGGTTGCCAGTGCCACAGTATTACCGGTGTTGGTTGTTACCCCTGTCAGGGTCCAGCTAATCCGCTGGTTTGGTACCGGACGGTTAGCACTGTCTACGACTCTCACCTGATAAACGGCCTGCTCACCTGCTGCCATCACCAGTGGGTTAAAGGCTGCCTGCTCCGGCAGTTTGTAGTACTCAACGGCATTAGGCTGACGGGTCAGAAGTACAGTTTGTTCAGCCCCCAGATCTGCCTGACCCAGATGGTCTGCAATACGTACCTTAAAGCGGTAAGTGTCATCACTGATATCGGTTTCAGGCAGACGCAGGGTCACACGGGCGTGATCATCTGACAGGAAGCTGATCTGCGTGTCCACCTGTTTATCCGCTGTCGGCGCAACTTCAATAATGCTCAGGTTAACGGCTTCGTCACCATCGTTAGCAGCGCTGATATTACGGATATTAATCACAGCCGGCTGACCATAGAAGTTGGTCGGCTGATATTCCAGCTGTAAGCGGGATGCTTCCGGTACCTGATCCTGCAGTACATCCAGATCAAGGGTCTGCTCTGTTACCTGGCCGATATCATCTGTTACACGGATCACCAGCAGTTCACTTACACTGCCGGCCACCCGGACAGCACGGGAGTCAGTCAGATGCTGTGTCTGGCTGATTTGTTTCAACCCGTTCACCGGATACTTATGAACAAAGCCATTCCAGATCAGCTCGATCCGTTCTACCGCAACAGTATCAGTGACAGTGTATTCAATACCAAAACGGCTGCTTTCGATAATGCTGGTGGCATTACCGGTTAAGGCAAAACGTTCCACCTGTGGTGCGGTATCTTCTACGATGTCGTAGGTTTCACTGTGGGTTGCCAGGTTACCGGCTTTATCTTTCACCTCGATAGCATAGGTCAGTTCCTGGCCTTCCTGCGCCGTGGTTTCAGTAAAGTTCAGCTGTCCTTCTTCAAACAGCGCGGCAACAATCACACCGTTACGGCGCAGAATTGCAGATTCAATGCCACTCTCGGCATCGCTGATACTGATTCCCAGCGTAAAGTCGTGCTCAGCAATGATTTCATTCGCTGACAGTAACTCACCTGTCAGGTTGTACGGCCCGATAACCGGCTTGTCAGCATCGGCGGTACGTGTCACCCGGACCACGTCAGATTCACTGCGGTTACCGTACACATCCACAGCAACTACTTTCAGGTACTTGCCATCGTCTGCCAGATCATAGGTTCTGAATATGACAAACTCAGGGCCATAATGCTTACCGATCAGGCTGAACGGTCCGGCCGGACTGTCGCCCTGATAGTACTCAACCTGATAAATCGGCTGACTGCTATCCTGAACCAGTGCACGGATTTCCAGCGGCTTCGGTACATAGGTGCTCTGACCGGCAACCGGTTTAGCCAGTACAACTTTCAGGCTGTTTTCCGGCAGGTCTTCACCTTGCAGCAGTACTTCCAGCGATTCTGAACGCAGCACCTGACCGGCCAGTGTTTCAACTTCCGTACTGATGCTGAACGGCTGGCCGTTACGCAGATTAGCAGGTACCTGAATGGCTGAGCTGAATGGCCACTGAGCACTGCCTGCTACCAGTTCACCGTTTACGAAGTAACGGACGGAGTTCACCCGGGCGGTATCTGTCAGCGCCAGCGGCAGGCTCTGCCCCTGTACAAATACGGTATCGGCTTCAGGCATTACCGCTGCCGCATTACCGCTGCGCTGTGCAAGGTTTACGTCCAGTAACTGATAGCCACGGCTGCCCATTGCGATTGCCAGCATGCCACGGTCGTAGCTCATATCCAGAACCAGACCGGCAGCCGGCACTTCTACCGGCAGCCGCTGCCAGTCAGCAACATCTACCGCCTGTATACGGCTTTGCTGACCTTTTTCAGCCACCCAGAGGATGCCATCGGCATATTCAAGCGCGCTGACCAGCTGACCGGCATCCAGTGTCAGTGTCTGATCCGTATAGTCATTCAGATTCAGACGGTGCAGGTCATCGCCGGTAGTAAAGAACAGGTAATCACCGGAAACCGTCAGGTGCTGAATCACATCTGCTGCGCCATCAATGATCGCAGTCTGACTCAGGACAAACTGATCAACCGGCAGCTGTACTGAACGGATCTTGTACAGACGGCGGTTTGACGTGCTGGCAAACAGGGTTTCGCCATGCACTGCCAAACTGATGATGTCTTCACCAGCAGGCAATTCAAGCTGATCCTGAAGAGCCGGATTCTGACGATCAGCCAGATAGATCCGGTTACCTTCTGCGGCGATTATCCGGCTGGCTGAGGCCTGCAGATGCGTCGCGATCAGCCCGCTAAAGATCTGTTGTTCCTGCGGATTCGCAGCCTGCATCTGATCAGCCGCTATGGCTACCACTTTACGGCGGTCATGCTGGGCGAGATACGCAACGCCATCAGCAATGACCGCTTTTTGCGTACCGACTGTATATGGCTGCTGCGGATAGCTGAACTGCTGCCAACCATCGGCGCCCAGGCTGGCAACCTGGCTGCCATAGAAACTGGCAGCCGCCACCAACTGACCGTCACTGAGAGCAACATCGGTTACGCTGCCCTGATTTTCACCGCCACTGAACAGCGAACGGGGTTCGCTGATGAGGGTTTCATAACGGATAACTGAACCGCTCAGGCCTCCCAGCCAGATCTTACCCTGATAACGCTGTGCACGGTTCACTGAACCTGCCGCCGGCAGCGCATAGCTACCCTGCAGTTCAGGGCGGCGAGGCTGGGTGATGTCAATAACCTGCAGACGCTGGGTGCTGCCGGACAGCGCCAGTAGCTGACGTTCTGCAACCAGCAGACGTTCCGCATAAATATCGGCACCACTGAGCTGCAACTGATCGCCCTGCAGGCTGATCGCTTGCAGATCACCTTCCTGGGTGGACAGATATAACCAGCCATTGCTGAGTACTGAAGCAGTAATGCCTTCAATCACATAGTGACGGTCAGACATTAGTTGATGCTGGTTATCCAGTTGCATCACTGCATCTTCAGCAACAACCATATAGCCATCATTCAGACTGTACACGTCCAGTGCCGCATCAAGGTTCAGGCCGGAGAGATTATCACCGTCACTGATCACGTTACCGGAAATACGGTAATGACTGAGTTGGCCACCGGCCACGGCAAGAATTTCACCGTACTGCTGGGCAATTGAAGTCACCACACCGGAAGTTTCGTGGGTACTTACTACCTGGAAGTCTTCCGCCGGATCCAGAATCACCATCCGGTTATTGGCCAGTGCCAGCAGCAGACGGTTTTCCAGACGGGTCAGTGCAGTAATGTTTTCTTCTGCAGTGGCAACAATATTGCCGTCTTTATCCAGCAGATCACGCTGCTCGGTAAACCAGACATCGGCACCGTCGGTGAGCATATGATCGAAGCTTTGCGTACTGGCATCCAGCACCGGCAGCGTCTGTTCACGGACGATGACCCGGCGCTCAATTTCCCGACGATTACCGTAATCATCGAAGACCGCTCCCTGAACCAGCAATTCAGTTGCTGTTTGCGGCACTGTCAGACTGACACTGCGGCTATCGGAAGCCAGCAATTCGCCATTCTGATCGGTAACGGTCAGGCGGGACTGATAGCTCTGCAGATCTGTTGCCTGCAGGTCATAAGTTACCTGACTGCCGGCCAGTGCAGTGTTTGCAATTCCGCTCAGTACCGGAGCCGGCAACTGCAGTTTCGGGAACACCCGGATACCGGTCTGCGCACTCACGTAGCGGTAATCGGTTCCGTAATATCCCCGTACCCGCACGGTATAGTTGTCCTGCTGTTGCAGAGTTGGCAACCGTAAGGTCAGGCTACCCTGTTGCTGCGCACTGAGTACCCGGCTGACCAACTGACCGTTGAAGTCCAGCAAGCTGACTTCGGCATATCTGAATTCAGCACCGGCCTGATTCGCCGTATTGAAAGATACGCTGAGTTCATCGCCTTCCTGATAACTGCTGTTGTTCTGCGGGCCGAGAATGATCAGGCTGCTGTCTGGCGCAGAGATATCTGCCACCGGCAGGCTGTTTACGGACTGTTCAGCATTATTCACCCGGTGGCTGAATTCAGCATTGCCTTCTGCAGGCAGTTGTAACCAGCGGAAAGCAATGCCACGGCTGTCGCTGATCAGCGGCGCTTCAGCACCGGCCTGATCAATACTTTGCTGTTCTACCCGGGCAGCAGCCGCCAGACGGCTGATCACCGGTACCCGTGCACCAGCAGCCATCACAGACTGGTCTGCCGGAATTAAGGTATCCACGGTGGCATTCTGGGTATTGGTCAGCGTTACAGACTGGCTAACGGTACCCGCATGGGTCTGCAGAACCACTTCAGGATTCACATTGTTCAGATCCGCCCAGCGGACAAACAACTGCTGCTCCGCCAGACGGTTCTGTGGCATTCTGCCGCTGGCCGAACGCAGATACAGCTCTGATGTACCGAACAACGGCTGGCTGAATGTTACATCCAGCAGGACACCGGTAGTCTGCGGGGTGACCTGAACATCAGTTATTGTCACCGGCTGACCGCTGAGGATCTGGCGTTCCGAAATTGTTCCGGCATTGTTTGCTGCCAGGCTGTACATCGCCTGCGGTGCAAAGAACAGACGCTGATCACCGGCCAGATTACCGACCAGTTCAAGCTGATCGTAAGCCTGCCAGATATAGGTCAGGTCAGTTTTTTGCAGTCTGATCCAGAGTAATTTGCCATCACTGACGGCTTCTTCAATACGGCCTTCCAGCAGACGCTGATTATCAGCCGGGAATACCAGCGATCCATCAGCCTGAAGTTCATAACTGAACAGGCTGTTACGGTTCCAGACCATCAGTTGCTCTGCCACCAGGCTAAAGCCCTGCATGTCAGGAAGGTCAGTAAACAGTGTCTGCTCAACCCGTGGCACGTCAGTCACATTTAACTGATACCGGTATAAGCCTGCTTCGGTCAGCAACATCAGGGACTGACCGTCTATCTGAGTCGCCAGAACGGTTTCGGCCGGGGTGCGGCCTGCTGATTCAACCAGTTGATCACCGCTGATCAGTACGACGTTGAACTGATTACCATGACGTAACCAGACCGTATTACCGCTGGCGCCTACCAGACGCCCCTGAACTGCGCCGCTGAAGCCGGCAATAAATTGTCCGTCCAGCAGAGAGGCAACCTGCAGCTCATAGCCGCCGTTGCGGCTAACTTCTGCAATCAGCTTACTGCCGCTGAATACCATAGCCGTTACTTTTCCGGCCGGTGCGCTGATCAGTTCACTGTCACCGTTCAGAATCCGGTATCCTCCGCCACGCCGGTTAACCGCAGCCACCCAGTCGGCGCCATCCTGGCTGACCGGTAGCAGTGTTGTGATCTCTTCATCCTGGGCCAGTGAGTCCAGCACAATGCTTGCTGGCTGATCTGTCAGGTACGCCAGTTTAGTGATGCTGCGGGTATCACTGCGGGTATGCTGTGAACGGTCCTTCAGATGGGTCTCAACTGTCAGGCTGCTGCCCTGGCTGTTCACTTCCAGAGACTGGTCTGTCAGCATTGGCAGACTCAGCGGGTTAAGGGTGTCTGCCGGATCGGAGACTTCGATGACAGAGTCATCAGAGAAATCATCCATGCCTTCAGGAACAGCCCCCTTCAGCTGCAGACGGGTACCGGTCAGTATGCGGTTTTCCGGCTGTAGCTGCACATCAGCTTCATGCTCAATGCCATTATCATCAATGGCATTCAGGAACTTGTAGCCTTTCAGCGTTGCTTTCTGAATCCGGGCAAGTACAACAATATCCTGCTCAACTTCAGGCATCACTGCCGTCACAAACTGCCGTTCCGGTCCGTCAACACTGCGGCTGATCTGAACAGCGGTATCCGCTGGTGCTTCAACCCCGCCCACATCCAGGAACAGTTCTGCATCGGTTACATTACGCAGCAATACTTCAAAGCGGACGGTTTCACCTTCGTGGAAGCTGGCACCGTTTTCAGGGCTGATAATGTCAACTTTCGGAGCACCGGCTTCAGCGTCGTACGGGTACAGCGTGACCTGCGCATCCGCACTGACGTTTGCGTTCGGATCATACGCCCGGGCCACCAGAGTGACACCGGCAAGATCCGCTTCTGTCGGCGTGAAGCTGAACTTATTCGGATCTGCTAACGGGGTAAATGCCCCGCCATTCATACTGATTTCAACCCGGTCGATACCATACTTATCGAAAGACTGAATCAGCACGTCGGTCCGCTCACCCAATGGGATAAAGTCGCCACTTTGCGGTGACACAATGCTTAATTCCGGCGGTGTTCGGTCCAGATGCAGGGTATAGGTCTGATCGAAGACTTTGCTGTAACCAAAGCCAAACTCTACCTGAAGCTGTGTATGCATCTGCACTTCGGTCACAGCAGAGCCTGGCGGCAGCAGATCTTTGATCTTCGGATTCAGGAAGGATGCAGTCACCTGTCCTGACTGAGTATCGTAGTTATCCGAAACATCCACGGCTTTGCCGTTCTGAATTTCAGCAACGTGAATCCGCGCTGCAGAAACCATGTCTACATCGCCACTCAGATCAAACATCAGTTCCGCACGGACCGATTCTTCCGGTTCTGACGGATTCGTGACGAACGCCTGCAGATTAATCTCAGGATCACGCAGAGACGCACGGAAATCTTCTTCAAGAGCGTAACCGGCACTGTCGGTAACCCGAACCTTAAACTGATAATACTCATAATCAGCCAGCATCGGTTTGGTGACTTTACGGTTAGGGAAACCCAGCCAGTCCGTTTGCGGTGCTTCAAATGCGGTTGATACCCGGTGTTCATAGCGCAGGTTATCGGTACCGGCATAGTTATCTTCAGCAATAACCTCAAACTGATATTCCCGGCCACGGGTCAGCAACATTGCCTGATTAACCGGTGCCTGATCAGTGACTCGCTGTAAGCGCAGATTACGTGGCGCCAGCGTATCCCTTGCCAGGAAGCCGGTGATATACACACCGCCGGATACCGGATTATCCAGTGCCAGGTTGCCGGCCAGATCCTGTATACCGCTCAGGGTATAGGTGTATTCGGCATTGTGATCCAGCTGGGCACCGGCACGCAGACGCAGCGCCAGACGGTTCTCAGCCGTATTCACCAGTTCAAACCGGGCAGATACATCTTCATCGTCGCTGCCACTGTAGTCTTTAAAGTGTTTAACCACAGTGAAACCGGATGCAGTGACCGCTTCGTCAAAACCTATCTGCAGAGCTGTCATGTAATCAGGATTAACAATGCTGCCTGCTTGTTGCGGCCGGGTATCATCCACAGAAATCAGTAGCTGATCTGTGCTGACAAATACCGTTTCACTGGTTGCTTCACGGATAATCACTACCTGATACTGCTTACCCACAATGGTGCGCGGGCTGGCACTGATCGCAATGCCCTGCGGTGTACGGATGTAAGACTGCTGATTGGCCGATGAAGGCACAACACCGTCGCCCTGTGGAATCAGATACACCCGTAAGTCACCTTCCAGGCCCTTACCGGAGATTTCAATCCGGTTACCGCCACTGTCGCTCAGCGCTTTATTACCACCTTTAACATTATCGGTGGTCACGTCAGTGACAGCGATGGCTTCGGTTACCAGTACTGCTGCAGGCAACAGCGCCTGCTGCGCAGCCTGTTGCTGGCTGGCAGTAATGGCTTCCAGACCGGCATCCGGCAGGGTTGCTGTCAGGGTCAGACGGGTTCCGGCTTCATTCACCGTAAAGTCTGTCGGGCCAAACTGCTGGCCGGCCAGAGTTATCTGTTCCGCAAACTGCAATAGCTGACCGGATACTGTAAAGGTGGTCGGCCGCCCGGTAATGGTGCTGGACGGAGACACGCTCAGGATCCGCAGCGGTGTCAGGCCAAAGAGTTTTTCGGTACTCATTTGCCATGGCAGATCAACCTGTACACTGGCGCCATCGATAGATTCGACCGGATTGTTTGCCAGTTGTGGCCTATACACCTCATCCAGCGTGTAGTTCTGCCCCAGAATGCTGAAGCGCTGCTGATCACCCAGTTGCTGAGTGAAGCCCGGGATGACTGAATTATCTGACTGTGACGTTACCTCGATCACGACGTTTTGCCAGTTTTCAGGCTTTCCTGCCGTGCTGAACCAGATATCATCCTGCTGTGCCGCCAGCTTCTGAGGCTGTAATGCCCAGAGGTTGTTGAACGGCATCACTGCGTTGTGATATTCCTCACCGATCTGCCATTCCAGCAGATTACCGCGGAAAGCGCCCCGTTCCAGATCCGGCATACCGGTGGTTGCCACTGCACTGAGATGATGTGGCTGGATATCCTGACCAGACAGATTCAGGTCATACACTTCCAACTGTCCACTGGCGCTGTTATACACCGCTAACAACTCACCATTCAGTCGTGCCGCCTTTTGTGGCAACTGTAACTTACCGATCAGCGGCTCACCGCCATTACGCAGGTTAAAGGCGCTGATCATTTCCAGTTCACTGCCGGAACGGATCATCAGACGCTGACCATCCATTACCAGCTGTTGAGCCGATGCCACAAGGTGATCATAGACAGCCACGTCAGCAGTCAGATTACTGTAATGGCGATACTTCAACTGATAATCACTTAACAGGTAAACGCCTTCACTGTCTGCCTGTATATCCAGATAGGTTTCGTCCAGCGGGTAGACGGCAATCTCCGAACCGAGTACGTGTGCTGACAACAGGTTGCCATTATTGCGGGCAAAGATCTGCTGTTCAGTAAGGTGCAGCTGGTCAATCCTGATACGCTGCGGGTTGCTGAAACGATTCACTTCTTCAGGCGCGTACAGGTTAGAGATGTCATACACAGCCATCTGATAACCCTGAGACTGGGTGACCAGCACCATATAATTATCATTCAGTGCCGCTGCTGTAACACGGGCACTCTCGCTACCCTTGGACAAGCGCTTCGGTACCGGACCATCCTGAGTTGCGGAAATACTCCAGCCTCCGGTGCTATCCAGAGTCAGCAGGATGTTATTGTGTCGAACAGTCTGTTGTATACCGGTCAGCTGACGTGCTGAATCCAGCTCGATTTGCAGACGCTGATCATTCACCTGATCAGCTGCCGAAATCAGGTTCGTAACCCCTATATCCAGCTTACCCAGCGTATTATCCGGAATCCGGAAGCTCACCAGCTCAGGGCTGCGCAGGCTGACATCAGTTGCTGGTTTTCCGTTAATCAGTATCCGGGTTGCCGGGCTCAGCCCCTGCCCCTTAATGGCAGCGTACTGAGGGGTATTAAAGGCAAAGATCTGCTGTGCAGGATCAAACTGATCCTGTACCGGCAGGTAGCTACCAATAGCTTCAATAACCGGGTCGGTAATGTAAGTGAAAGCCGCCAGTTCAGTGGTATTAAGTGCTCCGTTGGCAATCTGCACCGCTAACAACTGGTTAGTGGCCGGCGGTGTTTCCAGTGCCGGTAGCAGGAAGCTGATTTCTGACTCTGTACGGCTGACAATATTTTCAGCCGGAACCGCGCGATCACCCAGACGGATCTGAGACTGAGCATTCAGGCCCTGTCCGTACACAGTCACCCGGTCTCCGCCACGCCAGCTACCATATGCAGGTTCGATATGGCTGATTGTTGGCATCTCAGTATCTGCAGCGGTGAAACGGAAGCTGTAATCCGCAGCCAGTGTCGCCCCGGCAATATCACGCAGTGCAGAAGATATTTTCAGGCTGTAGCGCTGACCGTCTTCAAGCGCTCCTACAGGGCTAACCACCACTTTGGAACCAAGATTATTGGTCTCCAGACTCACATACACGGCCAGCTTGACCGAACCGCTATACAGCTCAACCAGTGCTTCACCATTATCGGTCACCTGCTGATGGTCCAGAATCTTATTAAACTGCACCGCAATATCATCACTTCTGCTGAGCGTGCCTTCCGGTACAGGGGTCTGATCCACAACCACCAGCAAGTCATTCACGATGGTATTCAGGCGACCACCCAACTGACTGATGGCGCTGATTTGCTCTGTCGTCAGAGGATTTTGAACACCCTGTCCGTTCAGATAAGGGAACGAACTGCCGGCGTACATCGCCCGTGGATGGAAAGCAATTGCCTGAATGTCACCCAGTGCACTGAAGTAATGCTGCAGCGGCACTTCGGTGTTAAAGCGTCCCTGTAACCAGTCGGACAGATCAAAGAGTTGCAGATCTCCCTGACCCGCTGCGACATACAGGGTCTGTCCTTTGAGTATCATCTGACCGGCATAGAGGTCGCCATTTCTCACCAGGTAGGCCAGATTGAGGCTTGCAACCGGCTCTGCGGAGTCTGCTGTCAGGCTGTATGCCTGCACGGTTGCACTGCTGCCGGTCGAAATCAGCACCAGATCATCGTTCACCAGAATATCACGCGGTTTTATCCGTTTTCCGGACAGGTCCAGAGTCGTGAAGTTTCGTACTGTTTCATAACGGCCAGACAGCAACTCAACCGCCATCACCCGGCGGGAGTTGGTCATTGCGATCCACAGTTCACCGTTAACCACCGAGACAGATCCCGGCGAGCCGGACAGGTCTGCACTGCTAATGGTACGCAGCTCCCGCAACTGACGGTCTTCAGTAATATGATAAATACTGATTCCGCCGGTATAGGAAAGGAAGAGTAAGTCGTCAGCGACTTCAATGTCCCGGACAGTGCCGGACAGAGCAACGTCCGCCAGAGGCAGCGGATCAGTTGCCAGCGTCGTATCAAAGTGGAACAGACGGTTTCCACCGGCAACAAACAGATCGTTACCTGCGGCTTCAATGTCGACAAATCCGGCCGGAGACAAGCCACCTGCCACATCCAGCAGATAAGGCTTGAGGTCATCAGCAAATGACTTATCGATGATGACCGGACGAACCGGATCAGATACATCGGCAGCAATCAGGCGTGCCACATTACTGCGTAAACGTTTCGCAATTCGGCCATCTTCAGCAACGATGTCGTACTGACCACCGGTTACGGCATAGATCAGCTGATCCTTAACTGTTATAGCAGCCACAGGACTTGGTTTATCCGCGTCCAGATCGACACTGCCAGTTGGATTACCGGCATAGAAATAATCGACTGGCGATACCGCAGTTTCATTTTCAAAGTGCAGATTGGTTGCTTCGACCTGAGCCAGACCAAAGTTACCAGACGGTACCCGAACACGGATTTCATTTTGCGAAATAACACTCAGATCACCGGCTAATGCACCGTTGAAACGAACCTGTGTATCCTGACTGAAACCCTGACCGTAAATGCTGACATGATTACCGCCCTGCGGAGGCCCTTGTTTTGGTTTAATCAGCTGTACAGCCAGCTTAGGTACGACCAGAATGGCCCCGTTAAGCGTTCCGGTCAGATTCTCTCTCTGAATGCTGACCGGCAGTGCATTACTGCTGTGTTCCAGGAACAGTTGCGGCAAGGTAAATTCGATACGCTGATCAGTCATTTCGCTGATCGCTGACGTGGCGACACGGGTTTCGCCTACCATCAGTTGCAATGCATTGCTGTCCGTTCCGAAACCCTGACCTTCTATTATCAGCACTTCACTGCCATCAGCATGGACATAATGGCTGCGGGTAGCCGAGCCGGTATCCCGGTATACCCGGCTTATCTCCGGACGGTTTCCGGCATCAAGCTGATAAGATGCGGTCAGTGGCACAGTGAGTTCAACACCGTTCAGAGCACGCACCTGATCCACCTGTAACTCAAAGCCAGTCAGGCCGGACTGAGGCTGCAGCACTACATCCACGTATGCACCTGCCAGGGTATTAGCAGCGTCCAATTGGTAATTAGCGGTATCAACCGGCTGACCGTTGCTGTCAGCCAGACGAATACCTGCTGCCAGTGCGGCTGCGTCGGTATTGATCAGATCATTAAACTGTACACGGACGGTTTCTCCTGCCGCCAGAATACTGCCTGACGGTGGCTGAACAGACGTCACAGCCAGGGCCGGACTGCTGGTATCAGCCACTCCGCGACCATCAGCGATAAAGACGCTGCCGACATTAGCGCTCAGCTCTGCACCGGCCTGTTTCAGCTCACTCCAGTACACCGGCTGATAACCGGCCTGGGCGTCTTTTTGCAGAACAACGTATTCCGTATCGGTGGTCACGGATATTTGTCCGTACTGAACCTGCATACTGGCATTAAGCCCGGACACACCACCCCGCTGTACATCATGTAGCTGTACGCTCTGTGAGTTCGGCAGGTCATCAAACTCTGCAATAAACAGACTGTCTCCACGCTTGAGCAATACAAACAGGCTGTTCCCCAGCCACTGAACATCCAGCGGCTGACCTTCCAGCTCACCTTCAACAAGGTGTATCGGATTAAAGCCCACAGGAGTGAACAGGCTGTCGCTGCCCAGATCAAAGAAGCTGATTAATCCGGTGCCTAACTGATCTGCCATCGACAGCGCCAGTATATTGCGGCCCTGCTGATACGCGACATCAGTCGCCCGGTATCCTGCGACCGGCAGATTGCGTAAACGCAACGGATTAGAGGTATCGGTAATATCAACCAGAATCAGGCCGTCGGCCCCACCGGCCAGATAAGCGGTATTGCCCACCAGTTCAATACCCGTTACCGGGTGAGCGGTTGGTAACTGGCTCAGGCGAACCGGGTTATCCCACAGGCTGATATCATAAATTTCCAGTCCTGAATTCATCAGGAAGCGGTTATTCACCGTTGGCGAAGCACCACTGCGTACCCCGATGAACATTTGCTCATCACGAACTACAGATGCACCTATCACCTGTGGCGGATAATTAGGCAGCTCAATCGATAAGCCCTGTGGAAGGGAGTAAGAGAATTCGCCAACCGGTATTTCCTGTCCGGCCATCTTAAGATATAGATTATAACGCTCAGGTTGCAGTACACCGGGCAGAATGAAGTTAAAGCTATTCAGGCTGACAACATTGTCCTGAAGGTTCACAACCTCAAACCCTTCTGCGGTTGTCAGGCTTTCAATTTCATTACCGGATGCGGAACGCAGTAATACTTTGCTGCCCGGCAGGATCACATCACGGTCAGCGGTAATTGTAATCAGCTTACCACCGGCAATATCACCGGTATCCGGTACCACTTTAAAGCGGCTGTCGGTCAGTGAGTCAGCTTTAATAACACCGCCCAGATAATGCCCGGTCATGCCTGAATCAATCACACGGATATGGTGCTGACCGGCGGACAGTGGCAGTAGGTTCAGCGCACCGGCCGGAATCTGCAGTTCTGTCTCACTGATAAAGTTATACGGAACCGGATACTGATCCAGATACAGCTCTACAGCAGCGTCGTCCCGGAAGCCTTCACCAATGATCCGGATAACCGACTGATCACCCTGATGATACAAGCCGCCTTCAACGCTCTGTACTGACGGTTGCAGTGCACCTTCAGCCGCCTGCGTAAATGTCAGGCGGAACGGTGCCCACATGGCACCACCACGCAGGTTATCAGCCAGCTGAACAGTCAGCTCATAGCGGGTTTGTGGGGTCGCGTTAAATTCAGCAACAAAGCTATCGGCTGCGCCGTTAGCAGCATTCACTGCCCGCAGGCTGACAGCCACCGGTTCGCCGGTATCCAGACGGGTCAGCTTAACCGCTGCTTCCCGCTCAAGGGATTCAAGGGTTACAGGTTCATTGAAACGAATATTCAGTTCTGCACCGGTTGCCAGCAGACCACCTTCAGCCACACTGCTGCCAGTGACAATGGCTGCCGGTAAACGGAATGTTCCCAGACCGCTTGCACCGCCACCGGTTATCAACCGGTCTTTAAAGTAATCCAGCCCCTGGATGGTTTCATTATTACCGGCCGAAACAACCTTCGGCGTCAGTGGGCTGGCAATGTCCAGTACCACCAGACCGCCGTTATCAGCGGCAACAAATAACAGGCTGCCAAACAGGCGCAGACGCACAGCTTTACCGGCAACGGCCTGTAACTGCTGATCAAGACTGACAATGGTTCGGATTTCCGGGCGGTTCAGTTCAACGATTTCAACACCGCTGTTACCCACCGCAGCAATCAGGTAGTCACCGTATACCAGGCTGTCATAGACATGTTCTGCAAAACTGAACTGACGGGTGAGCAACGGATCAAAAATGTTGACCGCTTCGACCAAACCGGCACCGGCATCAGTTAAGCGCTCTGCCGTATATTCTTTTGGCGCTTCCTGACACACCTTCCAGTAACGGGCCGCGGCCGATTCACTGCTATACAACCAGCCTGCTGAGAGGTACAGATCCTGACCGCCTGGCAAGTTACTGCTTTGTTCCAGCAGCACCGGATCCTGTGGGTCGAAATAGTTAACTGCCCCGATTCCGGCTCCGTTAGCCGATGTTGGAACATTGGCACAGGCTCCGTTTGGTATCTGTTCTGGCAGCTGCCCATTAATCAGTGAGGCATAAACACTGTTACCACTGGCGACCAGATCAACCGCCTGCAGATCTCCGAAGGTAATATCATTAATGGCCTGTAAGCCATTTTGCTCATCAAAATTAAGCTGTGAAATACCGCCATTACCGGTGGCAACATACAAGCGCTTCTTAACAACACCCTGCTCAGTAATTTGCTGTTCTGTTAAACGCAGTGAGTCCAGAGATAATGGGAAATTAATACCCTGCGCATCATCAACTTTCTTTTGTTCTGCTTCAGACAGCGGTACACCGGTTCCCAGGAGATCATTTTCGGCTTGCCTGCTTTGCAGCGCTGCGGCTTCAGCCCAGCGTTCAAGCTGTGCCAGCCCCTGCTGTCCGGAAGGCAGACTTGATTCACCACCAACCAGTAACGGATCGGTAGGGTTCTGTACATCAAAGCTTGCTGCTTTGAATGTTTCAGGAACGGTATAACCGTTGACCACGCGCTTACCACGGGTTTCATGGAAATAACCGGTAGCGACAGCTGCTACGCCTGACGTCTGGTCAACCAGAACGTCCACAGGCGCGACCTGTACCGGTGTAATCCGGCTTAACTGCCGGATACCGTACCCGTATCCGGAGTCACCACTGAGTTCAGCACTGTTGCCAAAGCGGTCCTGAGCATAGAGGTTATGCTTACCCGGTACATTTTCAGGTGTAATAATTTCAATCAGGTTCGACGACAGCACTTCAATCTGCCGCACAGGCTGCGAGCCAATCTTCAGCTCCAGACCATCGATAACGGTATTGCCCGGTTCAAAACCGGCACCCCGAATCGTGACCAGAGTACCGCCGCTGACCGGTCCCCATTGTGGAGACACTGACCACAGTTCGATCGCCTGGTCCAGCTGTACAGCACCTTGCAGACTGGCAGACTGCCAGATTCCGGAACGTTCAACTTCAACACGGGCATCGTACTGACCCGGCTCGCTGATCGGCGGTAAAGTCGCAGTGATAACAGCCACTCTCTCGTCATCATCATTACTGACAATATTCTGGATATTTAACAGGGTCGCGCCGACAAATACCCGGACACGGGCCGGATCAAGCGGTGCTCCCAGTACTGATATACTGATCTGTTGTTCTGTGCCTGTCTGAACCCGGCGTGGTACAACTGAGTCTATCTCCAGATCCCGGTTGCGGCTTCCGCGATAGATAAATTGCAGTTGCTGATCCGACTCGAGGCTATACAGTGTCAGATTTACCTGCTGGCCACCACTGATCACCGGTTTATAAGCCGTCAGTCCGGCACCCACAGTAACTGTCAGCTGTTCGCCAACCAGTAACTGCTCAGGGGCCGACAGTGAAATCAGTGCATCGTTATTGGTCAGTTCCAAAGTGAACGGAATCTGTTCAGCAGCGGAGTTTGTCACACTGAAGTACTGACTGTTCTGTGTATCTGCTAAATCAATTGCTTTGTTAAACCGCAACCGAAGCAGCACATCACCGTTTGCATCCGCATCCAGAATACCGTTATCCGGCGTATAGCTGTGCAGTTTAAGCAACAGGTCAGGCGTTTCCTGTATGACGCCTTTATTAAGTGCATCAATACCGCCGCCAATCACTGAGTATGCTGTTGCCCAGAGGGTCTGCACACTGTTTCCGGAAATGGTTTCGAAGCCACCACGGCTCACCGGATTAGCAGGGTCGGTAACATCCACCGCCAGAATGCCTGTGCTTCCCAGAGCAAGGTAAGCAGTATTGCCGTTGACGGAAACATCGTACACATAGCTTCCGGTATTAACCCGGGAAATAATCTGTGGCTGATTCAGGTCAGACAGATCAACAATCACCAGCCCGGCATCACCTGCTGACAGGTACGCATACTGATCCACCACAGTTACCCGGCTCGCCGGAATATCAAGCTGTGACAATAAACGCACACCGGTATCCAGCGTTTGCTGCAGCAGATAGAACCCACCACTGCCAACAGCTTCGGTTTCTGTCAACCGGTTCGCGTTCACATCATATTCACCACCGGCGACGGCATAAACAGTCGCTGCCGTGCTGACACCTGCAGTTACTCTGGCAACATCCAGAGCAGGCTTACTGTCCGGAAGACTGAAGCTGTCAGATAAATAAGATTTGGTTTGCAGGTAGCTGTCGACAAAGCCAATACCACCAGCGCCCATTGCAATGACGGCCTGGTTATTTTCAGCAATCAGCCCTTTCGCCAAAGCCTGCTGCAACGGCAGATTTCTTACCAGTGTCCACTGGGTCAGATCAACACTGTCCACCGCGATAATGAACAACCGGGCATCAACCGGTGTATCACCGTTCATTTTCACGCCGGTGACAAATATCCGGTCATTATTGCGTTCAAAATAACCATCAACGCCCAGGGCGACATAGCCATCCGGAAGTGCCATGCGGCTGATCAGACGATCATCCACTTCGTCACCGTCACGATCGATGAATTGCCGTAACTGATCGGCATTTACAACGTCCTGATCATCCGCAATGACGGTAGAGGAGTCTATGTTGTATATCAGTATTCCGCCCTTACCGGCGGCAGCAATCAGATAGGTACCGGTACTGTCGGTTTCAAGGTCATAGAAACGGTCTTTTTGCTCAGTGGTAACCGTCGCTTTCACCGGCTGCTGGTAATCAAATGCTTCAAACAGTCTGTCGGTCTGACCTGTGCTTAGCCGCACTTCAATATCTGCCAGCCCAAGCTGTCCGGGAGGAACCGTCACTTCCAGGGTATTGGCATCAACGACTTTAATCTGATCTGTGTTTGCAGGCTGCTGGTTAAACAGCACCTGTGGGACGCCGCTGCCCTGACTGATACCGCGGCCTGTAACCGTAATACGGGTGCCGCCATTAATGCTGCCAAAGGCCGGTGTTACCGCGTCCAGAACCAGTGGTTCGATATATTGCAGCGCGCCAAAGCGAATTGCCTGACGGCCGTCACTGTCAACCAGCTGCACAGCTGCGGGACCGGCCAGATTTTCCGGTGCCGTTAATACGAACCGCGTCTGGTCTGCACCGGTATCTTCCTGAGAGACAACTGCTGCAGGCTTACCGGCAATAAAGAATGCCGGTACAGATGTATGGCTGGCAATGACGGAGACAGCCCCTCCCTGAATATCTACGACAGACGGTTCAACCCGGTCAATTACCGGCTGCTCACCGTTTCCGGAGCCGGTAAAGAATTCAATCCGGTAATCAAACAGGCCTTCAGAACGGCGACTGCCCGGCTCTGCTTTGAGGGTAATCTGATAACGGCTGTCAGCTGTTAAAGGACTTTGAGGATCCAGATATACCCTGCGCGGATCATCTGCATCCAGTGAGACAGTCACAGGTATTTCCTGCAGTACCGACTGACCATCGGCATAGAGTAGCGCCAGATAACGGGACAGATAAGCCGCTGCAGATTCATTCTCAGGAACTGGCAGTGCATAACTGAAGTACAGTTCGATCCGGGTATCCAGGCTTACACCCTGCTGACCCGCCGCCGGTACGGACTCAACCAGATCCGGAGTAAAGGTATCTATCAGTAACAGAGATGAGCCATTCTCACCTGTTTCAGATGTCGCAACCGCTAAACCATCAGCGGTATACAGCAGCGGTCCTACAGTGCCGGTTTTACTGTACGTATCGAGGAATTCCCGCTGCGGTGTACAGTCTGAAATTCTGGCAGCATCAAGCACCAGCATATTGTCTGCATCGCTGATATCAAAAATATTCAGATAGTGCTCATCGAATGGTTTCTTCGAACTGCTGTTAACCGGCACACAGTGCTGGCTTTTGAGTGTTACGGCTAAACCGCTGCCACCCAGTACCGCCCGGGTGTTACCTGGCAGCGGGAAACCATTCGCCTGATAACGTCCCTGAAGCTCAATACTTGCCGGATTCTCAGCATTCGCTAATGCAACCCCTCCTTCGGCAATCAGCAGACTGCCGTCAACGGTACCATCCAGCAATCCTTCATATCCGCTGACAACTGCACTGGCAGGCGTATAGCCAAGCTGAGGCAGCCCCGGACGGGCCAGATCAAAACTGAATATGCCGGCACCGGTTGCCACACGTAATTTTTCAGCCTGTACACTGAAATCGGATACATGCAATTCAACATTCTTTCCGCCAACATTTGCTGTCTGCAGTTTATTCAGAACCAGCGGACGCTGCGGATTTGCAATGCTGACCAGAAGCAGCCCCTGCTCACCGCCATCGATGAGCAGCAAGTCATCTTTAACCAGCAGTTTACGGGGCGCGTTATTTAGCGGTAACGTCAAACTATAAAGGATGTCACGGTCTTTACTGCTGTCTGCCGGTAAATCACCCGGCAGGCGATTTTCACGATCGTATACCAGCAGTGTTACCTGATCTTCATAATGGCTGTTAAAGTTTGCAAACCCATAACCCTGAGCGGTGACGTACAGTTGCCCGTCACTGAGAACCATTGCCGATGGGTTTAAGTCTGCCGGCAGATCAAAATACCCCAGTCCATGCATAGGTGCAGCGTTGGCAATTGCGTCACGCTGATAGTGAACCAGACTGATCCAGCCTGGCGTCACAAAACTGGTTAAGTTACTTTGATCCAGAATTTCATTCAGCCCAGGCCCACCAGGGGTCTTTACTCCCTGCCCAAGCACATAGATCAGGCCTAACTGAGGGTCTGATTCCAGGCCGACAATTTTACCGGCCGGCAGTTTCAGCGGATCAGGAATCAGGCTGGCTGGTAATCCTTCTGCCAGATTCTTAAGCTCTCGCCGAAGCGCATCGTAAGACGCCGGTGCGGCAGTCTCCAGTGCACGGGATACCTGCAACTTACCGTAGAATATTGCTTTAGACAGCTGATAAACCCGGCCCTGCTCATCACTGATTTCAACATCAACGAATCCCCGATAACCGTCAAAATCAGGCACTGACCAGTAAAGTTTCTCAGCGCTGTAAAGTTCCAGGCGGTCACTATCCACAGTATCGGTTTTCGCCAGTTGTGGCTGACCGGAAGGATACGCTTTCAGTGTGACCTGAGGATTAAAACCATAGCCGGTTACTTCAACCCGGTCATTTTCTCCTGCCTGACTGATATTCAGTACAGATGGCGTTATAAATGAGATCTGTAATAAATCAACGTAGTTAAATCCGCCAATCACCGTATCCTGCAAGCCATCGGCGTTGCGTACGGCTACTGCTGCAGGGCCGGCATTATTAGGAATTGTTGTAACAATGATCTGATCGTATGGCTGTGAGCCACCCGCCGCAATAAAGTCATCAACATTGAGCGCCTGCGCGCCAATATAAACCTTACTGTCCGCTTGCAGGTTCTCACCGGAGATAATCACCTGCGTACCACCGGCAATCGAGCCTGTATCCGGGCTAATCGTCACAATATCCGGTGCAGCGTTATCACCTGCAGCAGATGTGAAGAATGAAAAACGGTAGTCATCTGACAAAGCATTGCCAGTTAACGGTTGTAACCCCTCTTTCACAACCACCACGTATTCCTGCCCAGGAACAAAAGTATGGTTCAGCGAAGCAATGTTAAGGAAACGGTACAGGGTTTCACCCTCACGTTCGGCGAAGGCTACCGAGAACTCAGAAGACACCTCTTCAGCCAGCAGATAATTTCCTTCCGCATCAGCCAGCACTGCGCCTTTATAAACCTGCACTGCATTCGTAAGGTCAGTATCCGGCGGCAGTACTGCAGAAAGCTCAACAGTAATCTCTGAAAGGTCAGTGCTAATGTCCTGAGCATCATAAGCAGGCTGGTGATCCAACACGGTCAGTTGAGTCAGCTCAAGTTTGTTGAGTCCCTGTTTACCTGCTGCAACCTGAATACCTCCACGGGCAACGGCGATGTCAGTAATCGCAAAGTCACTCTGATCCGCATGTCGGTTAATCATCACCGGAATAGTAGAGTCGGTTTCCGGGCGTGTCAGCGTTTCCAGATTAATGATTTCAACGACGGCCTGCGCCGGCTGATCTTCCTGATCTGAATACAACACGCTGGCGTAAATCTGATTACCAATCAGTTGCGCATCAAATACTCCGTCCGAGACCAGATCAGCCCTGGCCGGTGCGAGGGCCACGGTATGCTTCAGATCAGGCGAATATGGATCAGCAATGTCCACCACGCTCAGTTGTGACACCTGACCGTCACCGGCCATATCAGTAATGATCAGACGATTGCCCTGAATATCAATCCGGTTCGCGATGCCAGCGGTATCCAGTGTGGCAATTACAGGTAACCGGGGATCGGTAATATCCACGACCACCAGCCCCTGATGAGACGCTGCTATATAGGCATAGTTACCGGCGATTTTCACATCACGTGCGTAACCGTCAGGCTTGATAAAACCAATACGGTATGGCGCATTTACATTACTGATATCAACAACCTGCACGCCGCCATTACCATTGGCAACGAATACCAGAGAGTCTTTACGGGCTGTGCCGTAAACCTCAGGGAAAGGCATATCAATCCGGCCGGCCAGCAAATACGGCAGACCAAACTGACCATCAGCATTCTGATTATTGAAGATCAGTAATTCGCCGGCTTTATTGCCCAGGCTAAGCTGCCCGGTTTCAGGGTCCTGAGCTATTTCATTCTCCAGCTGCCCCACAAACTGATCAGCACTTCCCTGCTTAAATTCAGTATCCGGCGCAATACCCGACTTACCGGCAAACACAAAGTTTGCATCACTTTGCAAAGAGGTAACCGTACCGGCAAAGATTTCTGAAGCACCATTCAGCAATTCAGAATATACAAAATAATCACCGTTATCCTGATGCTCTGAGTCCAGATCTGCCAGGAAGATACCGGTACAGGCGGTACAGGCTTTTTTGTCTGTCCCCTGACCGTTATAGCTGAAGCCCAGCGAAGCTTCATCGCCAAGCGGATTTCGGGTAGACCAGGCTGCCACAACAGCGCCGGTTCTGAGCGATGAATTAAACTGATCAACACTGGTGTAATAAACAGACTGTGCCAACGCAATGCTGCTGTCTGCTCCCGGTTTCAGGAAACGTCTTTCTGCAACCGGATAGCCAACTTCATAGTGAGCTTCTTCCTGGGCAGTATGTTCCGGGGTAAAGACCTGAACATTCATCCTTACCCGCTCATTTTCGTATGCAGTACGGCGCAAGATATTGCCGTCCGCAAACTCTGACCAGTAAACATAATAGTGATTATCAGGCTGGCTCTCTTCAATATCAGGACGGCTTGATCCATCGTCACGGAACAACTCTGCCTGTTTTTCATCAAGCGCTGTCCATTTACCGCTGGTGTCACGGTATTCACGTGTCAGTGTCGCGATCACACTGCGTTCAGATTCAACACCTATATCTTTGACAGCAACAGCAAGAACAAGGCTTTCACCGGCTGTCAGAATATCCTGATCCAGTGGCGAGAGTATCTCAGCTTTTGGTACAACGGTATCGTCAATCCGACCAACATTCACAACCTGAGAAGTGCCTGCCTGACCACGAATATCATATGCTACGGCTTGTATTGCAAAGCCATCCACGCCAGCAGGCGGCACGATTGATGTTTGATAGATATGATCCTGAGCGGCACTGCCGGAAACGTCGCTCAGACTGTTGTAGACCGTTGCAACCGGTGAACCGTTCACATAGAACACAACCCGTTCGATACCCCGATTTCCCAGGTCATCTGTCGCTTTCACACTGATGGACAACAGCTGTCCATCGATCACTACCGACTCATCATTAGCCGGTTCAACAATTTCAGCAACCGGCGGCTGATCCGCCGTAATTCTGAAGCTGCGCGTTACAGATATTTCGGATTCATAGCCATCATAATCGATGGCAACTGCACGGAAATACACGTAACTGTCGACCTGCCCCAGAGGAACTTCATAGTCAAACTGGAATGGTGCGGCACTGTCAGCTTTGAACTCAGTAAAGGTAACATCATTAACATCAGCACCGCCCACGGCCTGATAAAGGGTTACTTCACTGACACCCACTTCCGGATCTGCAGCCAGCACACTGACCCGTATCTCCCGGCCTTCAGCCAGGCGGTCAATATTTTCACCCAGTGACTGTCCCTGACGGTCCAGAAGACGAATACCGGTTACTTCCGGTGGAGTATTTCTCAGCAAGGTAACGGGACGATCGGCAACACTGCTGTTACCGGCACCATCAATAGCGGTGACTCTGAACTGCATCGCCAGTCGGGTCTTACCCTCAGCCTGTTCAGCCAGGTAAGTATCGAGTGTATCCGTATTCAGGCTGCCATTGTATGGCGGAGTTAATAACAGTTGCTGCTGTACCACTTCATCCGCAGAGAATGCCCCGTTAAGGTCTTTATCAGCCAATAATTCCACCCGAACAGTCGATACCCTGACATTATCGGTGACTTCCAATTGATACGGCAAAGGCCGCTTTTCAGAAACCTGACTGCCCTGTGAGCCCGGTTGCAGCAGCGTGATCTGTGGCGCAACCACGTCTTTTTCAACATTCACTATAACCGGCTGCAGCGTACTGACGGTCTGAGCAGTACCACTGTTGCGTCGCTCTGTCACCTGGGCACTGAGGGACAATGGCTGTCCTGCCTGACCGTAAGGAACTTCAACCAGAAATTCAAAAGGATAGGTACGGTCAGTAAAACTGCGGTCGCCGCCAAATAAGCCCGCAACCTGAAGAATCGCAGTATCAATCCCTACATCATCAACAGCATTCAACTGCACCAGCAGGAACTCACCTTCGGTAACACTGCTGCCATCTTCCGGGTTAGCAATAACAACCGTTGGCGGCTGATCGGCCACTATTTCAACAGTCAGAGTTTCAACCGCATTATGCTGATCAGGGTCTCCGTGCACAGCGCCATAAGTATCAATTGCTTCAGCGATGAGGGTAATCTTGTTTAAACCAGGTTCTGAAGCATTATATGCAGGTAACGGTACAGCAAAGGCATAAGGAGGCTGTTGCAAACGTACATTATAAATTTCGGTTGCACCGGCGCCCTCACCGGCTACGGCCGTCAGACGCAATGAATCGATGCCCACATCATCGTAAGCATTTACGTTAACCAGCATATCCGTGTTTTCGACCTGGAAACTGCCGTTGACCGGTTCAGCCACATCAATGACCGGCCGTGCATCACGGTTCACCGGATAGCTGACTTCTTTAATACGGGTATTGCCGGAAGCGTCCCGTACAGTCAGTTTCACCCAAACATCAAGCCGGCTGTCATCCGTCAGAACCAAACCATTAAACTGTGCAGCGATCTCGCTTACTGTCGGCAAAGTAACCGTATTCGTATACTTAGGTGTTTCAATATTATTTGCAGTAATCGGTTCAAAGTCCGCTGCAGGAATGGCCGAATTAACCAGCAATGGCTCAGCATAGTCCAGTTTTACATAATCCTGACCCGGCCGGTGTACACCGTAGCTGCGGAATACTTCTATCTGTTCAACTTTAACGTTGTCATATGCCCGGTACCGGAGTGTAAAGTCTGTTGCTTCTGTGGGGCCAAATCCAACCGTCGGCTGCAGAATTGCAGCTTCCGGTGAGATCTCATCAGCCGCGCCGGTAAATGACAAATCGGATCGCGCTAAAGCACCGTCTGAATCTTCAATCGTTGCTGTCAGCTGAATCGTCTCATTACTGCGAATCAAGCCTGATGGCACACTGAAAACACCTGACATCAACAGTGAATTAGGGCTGTTCCGGTAACCATTTTCATCAGCAATATCAACCGTATACTTACGTTCAAAGGCGTCATAAATTGATTCAAATGCCTGGCTGATAACCGCGTCACCACCAGGTGCATCGCCGGTAACTTTATTCAGATTAAGCTCAACACCATTTGCATATAAACGCAGAGACTCCGGACTCAACCGACGGTCATCCGCTGCAACCAGACCCACCTGAATATTAAATGTGCCGGCAACAATGAACTGATCCTGCGCAGGTACTGTAATCCGTACCTCCGGAGCTACATTGCCGATAGGATGTACCAGAATACGACTGACTGATTTCTGTCCAAGCGTATCTTCAGCAATAATCTCATACTCGGTCGGTTCGGATTCCGCAAACCGGATAACAGCCTGTTCCTGCGGTCTCAGACGAACAGGTAATTGTGGACAGGCAGTCTGATATTCTTTCTCAAACTCCAGTACTCTGGAGCCATCCCGCCCTAAGCGGGTAATGCTGTAGCGACTCAGCCCCTCATCATCAGACAGATGGGTTGTGATCCGGAAGTCTTCACCGATACGAACCCAAAACTCACCATAAGAAAGACGCTCAGCTCTGTTCAGTATTTTCTGATACTGACCGGACACCTTGTAGCTGGCAAACTCTGTCAGGGTTACTTCAGGTACAAGATTTTTCTGTATCGGCAGACTTAGCTGCTGCACGCTGGCACGGCCATTTCGGTCGATAGCTGACAGAGATAACAAAAGGTCACCTGAAGTCCAGTCAGCAGGTACCTGATACTGAAGCAAATGATTATCTTCACCGAACCCGGCACCAGACTGGAAAACAGTCCGCTGGTTATCAGCCAGAGTTACATGACTAAGTAATTGCGAGTCATCCTGCACATTCACCGACAAATTAAAGCGCTGCCCGGGCACAACCGCTGTACCATTGAGCGGGTCGATAATTTCTACAACAGGATCAGAACCGTCACGCAAAATATTAATCGTGCGAAGCTTTTCCAGCACCTGAGTGTTTCTGAGTGCGGAACGGCGATCACTGGCAAAACCATAGACGTCCAGTGAGTACGTACTGCTTCCGGCAGGCAGGGTTACCGGCTGACTGATGGTATAACTGGTATCTGTTTCAGCCTGCTCCGGGCTGACAGCAACCCAGGGCTTAGCACCCGCAATATCCGCTGATAACATTACCCGGGTAAAGTCATAACCACTGGTCTGGAACGACTGACTCTCGGAACGGTATTGGAGTGTTTGCGGTAATGCACCGTTTTCAATGATAATTTCATTCAGGAACAACTGTTCACTGCCCGTTTCAATAAACGGTTGAATCCTGACTGAGGAAACCGATTCAGGCAGATGATCAAACAGATTAACGCCGCCTGCAGCGACCGCTTCAGCTGAACTGACTTCTGCAATCAACTCTTCAGCCTGACACACATCGCGGTAATAGCCCTGTAAACGGTAGCCGATGTTCAGCCCTGATACTTCCAGCCGGATGCTGGTAACATTTTGCGGTTGTGCGAAACCGGTGAGCGTTCCGCCATTAAATGTCAGATAAGGCAGGCCATTCAGATACAGATGCCCCGGCGCAGCCGAAATTTCAGGCACTTCCACCTGATAACGGTGCTTAAAGTCCGGTTTATCAGGATCCTGTGAAGCATTGTAATAATCAGCATTTACCTGACGAGAGCCACTGTTTTCACTGTCTCCCAGACCCAGGTATAAAGCAGATAACTGAGAACCGTCAGTACCTGCAAAATCGTCTTCCACAGAAAGCTCAACTATTCCCAGCCCGCCTGCAATGAAACCGGCTTCTGGCACTGTTGCATCCACACTCACTGCCGGAGGTAAATCCGGTAACAGTTTTACAACCGTTTTTTCTGTGCTGCTGTTAGCGCTGCTATCTGTTGCTGTTACAAAAACAGTAAATTCTGTTCCTGCTTCAGGTAAAGGTGAGTAACGGCTCAGATCCAGCAGTTCCTGCTCATTAATAGTGACAAGATCACTGCTGAGCCCGCTTTCCTCCAGCAATATCCGGGATTCAGAATCAACAACCCGGACAACATAAGATGCCACCGCAAGATTATCAGTAATCACGGCACTGAAATCACCTGCCTGACCTTCATATAACGTTTCGCCAGGCGATTCTATGGTAATTTCAGGTACCTGATTATCCGCTTTAATTGTCAGATTCACTGGCGCCGTCAGTGACTCATTAACCCCGTTATCTTCTGCCTGTATATAAAGTTCAAAAACCTCACCCGCACGGCTAAGTAAGGCTTTGTCCAGACGGATCCGGGCCGAAAAATCTGTATAAAAACGCTCTGCAACAATGACTGAGCCGAATGATCCCGGATTCGGAATCCGGACTTGCTCCAACCGGTCCTGGCGACGAAATGCTTCCCAAACCAGTTCAATTTTTTCACCGTTCTTATCGAGAAGGTAAGCGCTGAGGTTATTGATGTAACGGTTATCACTGGCCTGACCAACTATCTGAAAGGCATCACCGGGAAGAACAGTAATGGCAGCAGCGGGCTCCTGCAATGAAACAGCTGGAGCCTCCTGATCATCCAGAATATTCAGTTCCAACAGCTGCTCAGTGACAAGGCCGGCAGCATCAACAGCACGGACACCGAACTCAAGCCCCGCGGCAGGATTATGTGGCACTCTCAGTTGTGCACTGAAATATTCTCCGGCCTGGCTTAAAGTATTCGCCTGCTGTGCCGTGAATGTTTTACTGAACAGCTGTTCCTGACCACTGCGTACAAAGATTTCAACACTGGCCAGTGAACGGTTATCGGTCACCAGCGCGTTTAACGTAAACGCTTCACCTTCAACCAGCCTGCTGCCTGCTGCTGGCTGCCTGAATGAGATTTGCGGAGGAACATCACTGCCTAACTGATAATCCCAAAAAGACTCCTTGCTGTTCCCAAACACATCCGTCGCTACGAGTTTTATCGTCAGGGAATCACTTCCCTCCGGTATAGAATACGTAAAGCTGCCGTTAGCCGACTTGTCAGCCAGCGCTTTTTGAAATATCTGCTGCCCCTGAACTTCAGCAATAACGCTTTGAAGCGGGCTGTCATCAAGCGCACGCCAGTTAAATTCAACCGTTTCTCCGGAATACAGACGTTGCCCCAGAGCCGGCGAAGCAATCGCAGCTGTCGGTGATGTCTGATCAGGACTGATTGCCAGTGTCAGTTGATACGGATCAGACGACTGTCCCCTGGCATCATAAGCGACCACACTGAGAATTAGATTATCGGGTTGATTCGCTAAATTCAGTGCTGACAGGTCAAGTTCATCACTAAGCTGAACAATATCTACTGGTGCAAGTCCGGAATTCTGATCCCGAACCTCCTGATGGACAATCTGGCCTCCTAACGTGTAAGTGAATTCCACACGCTGCACGGCCTTATCATCACTCGCAACCACATCTACCGCTATTATATCCCGCGGTAAATATGCTGGCTGATTACTCACAACCTCTTCAACAACCGGCGCTTCATCAGGGTAAACAGCAATAACAACGCTTACCTGTGAAACATTACCACGCTCATCGTAGACATTAACCACAACCGGATAACGGTCGAATTCAGCTCCGGCCACGCCTGAAAACTCAGGCACAGAGACCAGTTTCAATGCAGAATAAGCATTCAATACTCCCGGTATCTGCTGAACAGGAAAATCTTCACCGGAAATCTGATCACTTTCACTGCCGGTCAGCACAAAGCCGTTCTGTCCGGCTCTGATGCCCGTCACCTCTGCTCTGACAGCGGCGACATTATCAAAACCTGTAACCTTGAGTACCAACTCGGAACCGGCAACCACCCGTGCCAGATCATCTCCGCCCTCAGTCGCCGTTACTGCCGGAGACGCCAGATTAACAACCGGTGCTTCTTCATCAAATCCAAGTGTTACCTGCACAGGATTACTGTTCGCAGTTTGCTCCCGGGTATCAACGGCTATCGCTGACAGCGTTAGAACCTGCTCAGTGCCATTAAGAAATTCTGTCGCATAATCGTAGGCATAAGGGGCCGTACTGTCAGAACCAACCAAACGGGCATTGACATAAAAATCGACCCGTTGCACGCCGATATCATCCACAGCATCTGCACGCATCTGAATAGGCAAACCTGCAACAAAAGATGCTCCTTCTACTGGTGCAGATAAAGCAACGGTTGGCGACTGATCACCTTTTACCGACAGTCTTAACACTTCAGTCTGACTGGTCTTCTGATGAAAATCAGTTGCTTTGGCCTGCAGCTCAATCGTTGAGCCGATATCCTCTGCTGTCAGTGCCAGCTGAAAAGAATGTTCGACTGTATCGGCACCTTCGCCGGTGTTAGCCAGGTCATCAGCATCAAGGATGGTAATCTGATCAACCTGCTCACCATCAGCATAGAGCGCAAGCACCGTGCCCAGTTTCAGGGTGTCATCACCCAGGCCGACAACAACACTCACCACCTGCCCGGCGGTAGCAACCTCACCAACCTGAGGCTGTAACAAACGCACTTCAGGCGGCTGGTTGCTGATAATTTTAACCAGCCGGGAATCGGCCTGTTCAAGACCACCATTGCGGCCGTGAATTACCGCACCCGCGGCAATGCTTGTTTCATCTGTCGAGATAGCAGGCACTTCACCCTGATAGCGCCAGATTTCAAACATTTCTTTGATTACTTCGCCGTTTATTTCCTGCTCTCTGATTTCAATCAGAGGGAAGCTGGCCTGACCAACCTTGCTTCCATCAAGCAAAAACTCCACGCTGGAAAGGCCACTTGAAGCTTTTACATCCGGCAAAATTCCCAGGGAACTGGTTACCTGAAACGTAACCGGTGACTTTTCAACCAGCCTTACACCATTTACCGGATACTCAAACGCATAGGAAGGCAGTTCAGGTTCAGTTTGCTCAACGACAGACACTAACTGATCCGGCGTAATCACGCTTTGACCAATACTGTCTACCGCTTCTGCTGCAAAGTTCAGCACACTTCCTGCCAGATCATCCGCAACAGGCAAAATCAATTCAAACGGTGCAGCATCCCGGGTACCTATCAGCTTGCCACCAAGGAAAAACCTAACGCGGGATACCGACACATCATCACTGACTTCCGGTTTCAGCAATAAATCTGTCCCCGTTTCCTTAACCTCCGGCAGACTCAGACGTATTTCCGGCACACCGTCAGCCGCAGCAATCTGTAATTCTGTGGTGATGCCTGGCAATTCCGCCAGACTGACCGGTAAAACGGCGGGGGTTGTCACTGGTAAAACAGCGCTTGCCCGAATATTTCCCTGAGGATGTCGCGTCAGAACACCGCTATACACATCCGGAATAGTAATGACGGGTGTCCAGAAAGAATTTATCGCCTCGCGGCTGCCATCATCGAAGACTACCTGCAATTCAGGCAGTTCAAAAAACGTATTCAGACGGGATAAAACAAAAGGGGTATCAGGTCCGACACCACTGAATTCAAGAGAAGATATCTGACGGGCAAAGTCGACTGTAACCGGTACCTGAACAGTCTCTAAGCCTGGATATGAAACACTTACATAGACTTCCTGACCGCTTGTTTCCTTAACAGGAAACACCAGGCCGCCAGCAGTTACGCCAACAAGATCAGGATGAGAGGATTCATAACTGACGCCTTGGCCTGCACCGGCCAGGCTTACATCACCGCGGAACTGAAACCTGACAACCGGATTAATCACAGGCGTCTGTAACGGGCTGGTAATCGTGATTGAATCCGAGGCAACAATTAAACTTTCAGCAGTTTCAGAGACACCATCCCCTGTCAGCAAAACAGGAGAAACTGACGCCTGATTTCCCGATGAATCAACGGCAGTCACTTCCAGCAGAACAATACCGTCATTCGCAATTTCTGCTGAACTTAGCGCACCGTTAAGCGAGACTGAGTATTGAAATGTCTGCTGCTGATCCCGCACAGGGTAAACACGTACCGCACCAGAAGAAGAAGCAAATGCCTTTTTCCTTGCTTCAGCAACTACACCGCCTGCCGCTCTGATATCAGAAGCTTTTAAGCCCAGCACGCTGAAACTGACATATGCAATATCAGTATCTTCAGAAACAGCGACTTCCGCGATTAATTTCTGTTCATCCGCGTTTCCCTGAATGGCAACACTCGCTTCCCCAACAACAGGCAACCGGGCTTCAGCTGTATAACTTTCATTGTGAGCAACTTCAGAGCCGTCGGCGTATTGCAATAACACCTGCGGCGAATATTTGCTTGCTCCCTGAAGATCAAACACAAATGAGCAAGTATCCGACTGATTCAGACTGACTTTAATCTGTTCTGCAGCCACTGCAGATAATTCTGAATCAGTCCCCGCCTGCGCACTTGCCAAACGGGAACAGCTGCCAACAGTTGCAGTGTAACCAACTTGTTGATCAACGTTATTAACCGGAGAATTTATGCGGATATCCACATCTGCAGCCTGAGCTGTCAGCGCGAACAGAAAGAATGGCAGGTAACAAAAAGCGCGGTTAAGTACTTGCATGGACATCTGGTCAAATCCGTGTGATGAATGTTCGATCCTCGAAACAATTGCCTGACTGAACCAGCTCAATACCAAAACCGGTAATACACAATCAAAAGCGGACGAAAATTAACACAGCCACAAAGTACAATCAATTAAATGAAGCACATTATTTTGTTTAGAACGATTCTTACCTTGTTCAAAAAACCTCTTTTTATTGTAATAAAAATCAAAACAATTTAGCTACTGAGCTATCTGAATCTCGCGAGTTACATCGGCCTCATAATCAAAGCGGATCTCAGTCGACAAAACAGCTTTCCCATCACGATATACATCCAAAATATAATCTCCCGGATATACCGAGTATTGTGTCTGATCATACCCACCGGCTCTGCCCTGTACATAATCAGGAAAAACACGGCTTGCATACTCAACAGCCGCAGAACTGGTAAAAACATCCTGAAGCAACTCACTGGCCTCCGGAGATTTACCTGTCAAAAACACATCAACCCCGTTCACTTCACTATTGCTCTCGTCCTTAAGCTGCAACGTTACTGATGCCGTTTTTCTGGCATGAGCAAGACCCGTTAACTGACGGACCACCGGCCGGATATCTTTGTAAGGAATCGGTAACCAGTAAAGGGTTTCAGACACCTGAATTTTAATTAAATAATTCTTATCAATATCCGCTTTACTCCATCCCAACCCTTCATTCTGATAGGGAAACTGGGGTAAAACATCCTGTATATCAGGCCTGTAGGAGGCCACAACCGGATAACTGGATGGCTTTACCCAACGAAAATATTTCAGTGGGTCTTTAAAGCGTACGTCAAATTCAACCTGCCCCAGCGCATTTGTCTGAAGACCTTCTCCATGCTCAATCTCCAGCTCCCGCCCAACGAACACGGCCTTAACCGGCATAAAAGCGGCCGGCAACCATTCTTCAGAATCGCGTACATATACCTGAAATTTTGCCCGCCCAACCCGTAGCTGCTTGGCCACATTCACCAGTTCAATACGATACTGAGTTTCCGGTGAACCGCTCTTTTGCCCATCAGATGACTTAACCAATGCATCTGTTGTACAACCCGCAAAAAGCACACACAGGAGAATAACCAAAACTTTATAAGACTGAGTTAACAACGCTTTAATCCTTTAAAACCATTCAAAAATAAAGACCGGAGAATAGCCTAACCCCCCCGTGAAATAAACCACCAGTCAGGTCTATCTGAAAAGCTATCCCTGAAAATTTCAAACAAAATATTTTCATTGATGTTACATCATAATTTTCTGATGACTGTCTGAATATATCGGTGCATAGAGTGTTTATGTTTGAATTTATGCACACCCAAAATGCACTTCATCTCAACAATTCTGAGTACCTATTTCAATCAGGAACATTTTCGGGGCTGTCATGCCAGTCAATTACAGGGTATTCTTACGGCCGGAAATTGGATTTTTGACTGCTTAATACGGACATAACCGGCACAATCTGCATGCTATCACTCCAGCTCACATCCCGCTTATTGACACATATTCTGGTAGCAATCTGTGCTATTTTCTCAGCACAGGCGGGCTGGCAGATCGTATCTGTTTTCTTAGCAGAATCAGACCGTAGCAATACGTTCATACCTCCCCAAAACAGCACAGAAACAATTTCCGGTAGCAATCCTTCAGCAATTATTGATGCAAATCTTTTTGGAAAAATAAGTGCTGTAAAGCCAAAACCTGCGCCCCCCAAAAAGCCCAAAGTAAGCAGCCTGGACATTAAAGTACTAGGAATTATCAGCGGAGAAACAGGACGCCAGGCAGTCATCCTAAGCTATAAAGGGAAGCGTAATTCTTTTCTTACGAATGAAACACTTGAAAGCATAGGAAACGCTGATATTTCTGTGATAGCAATCAGCAAAGACCGGATAACTATTAACAACAACGGTAATGAAGAAGATCTGACTCTGAAAAACAGTTCCCAGATAAATATTGGACTATCAACAATAGAGCAGCCCCGCCCTACTTCAACGGCTAAAGCTCAGATGACGTCAATAATGACAAATCAGCAAATCAATCTGCAAAATAACTCCCGTATTCAGCGCTTTATTAAGAATATTGACCAAAAAATCTCTGCCCGCCCCAATTTCTATAAACGTTTTTTCTCTCTGCAAACTGTCTCTTTACCCGATGAAACAGGCGCTCGCGGACTTCTTGTCAGCGCCGGCCAGGACAAACGGGTTCTGGCTCAAACCCCCATTTTACCGGGAGACATTATTACTCACCTGAATGATAAGGAAATCGTTCAGTATTCCCAGGATGAAGTCATCTCGTTATTGGCAACCAATCCGGTGCTGTCACTGCAATTACACCGGGACTCCAATGTTCTGACACTTGAGATAGATATCTGAGCTATGCAAACCAATCATTCCATTATCTTTTTCATTTTGCTGCTAACCGGGCTGCTGTTCTCTTCGCTTAGTAAGGCAAATAATTACACACTGAATATGCAGGATGTTGAAATTCGTGACTTTATTAACACCATTGCCAAACTAACTGAAAAGACCATCATTATTGATGAAAAAGTAAAAGGGAAAATTTCAATTGAAAGCCCCAGACAACTGACATCTGAAGATCTCTACGAGATTTTTTTGGTTCAGCTCGGTGTAAAAGGTTATACCGTCATCGATAACGGCACGGGTATTCTGAAAGTTATTCCATCTCAGGGTGCTAAGTTACAGGGGGCTGAAGTGGGCCTTGGACCACCGTTGAGTAACAGTGAAAAAATCATCACTCAGGTTATAGAAGTAAAAAACGTTAACAGTAACCAGCTAGCCGCTACACTTCGTCCACTGGTGGATGCGAAAATCGGGGTAATTGCAGCATATGCCACTTCTAATGTCATACTCGTCACAGACAGAGCTTCAAACGTAAAGCGTATATCCAAAATCATTCAGGAAGTTGACCGTGCAGACTCTCAGCGCTTATCACTGGTTAAACTGAAATACGCCTCAGCAACAGAACTGGAGCGAACGCTAAATAGCCTGACCCAGCAGCAGGGAAAAGAACAAAGCCGAACACCGGCGACAGTTTCTGCCGATGCCCGAACCAATACTCTGATTGTCCGCGCTGAACTTCCTGACTGGATAAAACTGAAAAAAATCATTGAAGAACTGGACTCCGAAGTTGAGAACACTGCTAATCATAAAGTTATTTATCTTAAATATGCTAATGCAGGTGACTTACTGCCAGTACTGAAAGGGGTCAGCAGCAGCATTGTCGAAAACGCGACCAAGAATAACGGTGGCCAGGCCTCTTCAGCGGTTCTGAAAGACGTCACCATAAATGCCCATGAGCAAACCAATGCTATTATTATTTCGGGAGATCCATCCATCATCAGTGACCTTGAAAGCATTGTCTCAAATCTGGATATCCGCAGAGCTCAGGTAATGGTAGAAGCCATCATTGCTGAAATTACTGACAAAAAAGGCAGAGAATTAGGCGTACAGTGGCTGTTCGGCAACAACAATAATTACGTCTCTGCCGTAAATTTTCCCGGCGCGGGAAACAGCAGCATCATTGGCTTGGCCAATGCAGTAAAAAACGATGCCGACCTTACCGGTTTCGCCAGGGAAGGACTTAATCTTGGGGCAGGTAAAATAAAAAGTAACGGTTTCAGTTTTGCCGCGTTTTTACAGGCTTTATCGACCGACAAAGACACTAATATTTTATCCACGCCCAACCTGGTAACACTGGATAACGAAGAAGCATCAATACTGGTCGGCCAGGAAGTCCCCGTGATCACAGGTTCAACCACCAGCGCAGACAATAGCAATCCGTATCAGACCATCGAACGGAAAGATGTCGGTGTAAAACTTTCCATAAAACCACAAATCAATGAAGGCAGCGCTATTCTGCTGAAAATCACCCAGGAAGTATCTTCTATTTCGGGTTTACAGGCTTCAGATATCATCACCAATAAACGTGTTATCGAAACAACGGTACTGGTGGATGATGGCTCAATGGTTGCTTTAGGCGGCCTGATGACCGATGAAGTTGAAGAAAACTACTCTAAAGTGCCGCTTTTAGGCGATATACCTCTGGTAGGCAAAGCCTTTCGCTCCGATCAGACTAAACGTGAAAAGCGAAATCTTATGGTATTTATCCGGCCGCGGGTATTACTGGATCAGGCATCTGCAACCATTGAAAGCCGTAAGAAATATCAGGCGCTCTATGAGCAACAGTTAAACAGCCAGAACCAGGAAATTAACCTTATGCCGGGTGAACAGCGACCATCGCTTCCCAACTGGGATGAAGGTGAAATTGCGCCAGACTGGTATAGCAACCAGCCATTGCCGAACCACATCAGTGAAGCCGGCGAGTTGAAGTACCGGCCGTCTGATCAGCTCTTTTAAGGTCAGCAGCAATGAAACCTGTACCATTACTGCCATTCAGTTTTGCTCATAAGCAAACCCTTCTGGTTACACAGACAGAAAATCAGACTGCTGACCTGTATTTCAGTGACTCAACACCGTTACAGGCTCTTACTGAAATACACCGTGTTCTAGAGCGTTCTTTTAACTATGTGAAACAGACTGACGACGAAATCAGACAGATGATTTCAGTGGTTTACAAAGATGCTGACAACGACTTTGCAGCCATTCACGAATTAAACGAACACAGCGACCTTAACGATGTGGATCTGGAAAGCACGGTTACTGAAGACCTGCTTGATAGTCAGGATGACGCCCCCGTTATTCGCATGATCAACGTTCTGTTCAGCCAGGCGCTTAAGCAAAAAGCATCAGATATTCATATTGAAACTTTCGAAAGCAGCATGTCAGTACGTATCCGTGTTGACGGAGTACTTCAGGAGGTTCTTCAGCCTGACCACAGATGGGCTCCCCGGCTGACCTCCCGCATAAAAGTAATGGCTAAGCTGGATATTGCAGAAAAGCGCGTCCCCCAGGATGGCCGTGTCTCTCTCAAAATGGCAGGACAGGCATTAGACGTAAGGGTATCAACGATGCCTTCCATCCATGGAGAGCGCATTGTATTACGTTTACTTGAAAAGCAGACACGCCAGCTAAAGCTCACACAGCTAGGCATGCCTGAACAAACCAACCAAAAACTGCATGAACTGTTTCATGAACCCAACGGCATTATTCTGGTGACCGGCCCGACAGGCTCTGGTAAAACCACCACGCTATATGCCGGTCTAACAGTTTTGAATGACAAATCACGGAATATTCTGACCGTTGAAGACCCGGTTGAATATGCGCTCGAAGGGGTAGGCCAGACCCCTGTTAATACAAAAACCGGAATGACTTTTGCCAAAGGGCTTAAAGCCATTTTACGTCAGGATCCTGATGTCGTCATGATTGGTGAAATCAGGGATGCCGAGACAGCTCAGATAGCCGTACAGGCTAGCCTCACCGGACACTTAGTACTGTCAACATTGCACACCAATGATTCGCTCGGGGCAATCACCCGGTTAATGGATATCGGTATAGAGCCCTATCTGATTGCATCTGCTCTGAAAGGAGTACTGGCCCAGCGCCTTGTCAGGACGCTATGCGATAGCTGTAAGACTCCCACCGTACTGGATTCAACACTTGCTGAGCGTCTCGGTGATCCCCGCTTAACAGGGACAACTGTATTTGAAGCAACGGGTTGTGAAGCCTGTAATCAAACAGGATTTACTGGCCGTATGGGTTTGTATGAGTTGCTCACAATTACGCCACAGCTTGCCCGGTTAATACATAATCGCGCGAGTGAACATGAAATTGCAGAATGCGCCCAGTCTTATGTCAGCACAATGATCAGTGAAGGCCGCGATATGGTAATACGTGGCAAAACACCTGCTCACGAGGTTCTGAGAATGGTAAAGGACTCTTCAGGTTATGCCGTCGTTTGAATATAAAGCCCTGGATATGGGCGGGAAAAAACATCAGGGATTTATTGATGCGGACTCCGAAAGGCAGGCACGGCAATTACTCCGTGACAAAAACCTTTTACCGAACCAAATCAATTCAGTCAGACAGCAAAAATCGGGGAAACAATGGTTCCAACCTAAAGTTTCTGTTCAGCACCTTGCTCTCTTTACTCAGCAACTGGCTGTTCTGATTCAGTCAGGGATTGCCATTGAAGATGCTCTGCAGGCAACCACTGAACAAAGCGATAGCAAACCATTACGGACTGCTCTGCAGGGCGTTAAAGGAAAAGTCAGAGAGGGGCAGAGTATTGCAGAAGGTATGGCTGAATTCCCCGGGGTTTTTCCACCTGTCTACCAGGCATTGGTTGGTGCCGGTGAAAAATCCGGAGATCTGGGCAGAGTTCTCCTGCAACTGGCCGATTATACCGAGCGGAATCAGCAATTACGCAATACAGTATTACAAGCCGCTATCTATCCAATTGTTCTGACGCTGGTCGCAACAGTTATTATTGCCGTCCTTATGGCTTATGTCGTTCCAAAAGTTGTTGAGCAGTTTGATCATGTTGGCCAGCAACTGCCGTTACTGACACGGATTATGATCAGTATTTCTGATTTTGTGGTTAACAGCGGAAGCTTACTGCTAGCAGCGATAGCTGCAGTCATTATTATTTTCCAATATTGCTATCGACGCCCGGCATTCAAACTGAGTATTCATACAAAACTTCTGAGACTCCCCGTTCTGGCAAAACTTCTGATAAACCTGGAAACAGCAAGAATGCTGAATACCCTGAATATCATGCTTAACAGTGGCGCACCTTTACTGGACGCACTGAAAATCAGTGAGCAAACCGCCGGAAATACCTACTTTAAAGGATTATTGAGCGAAATCGCCGAGAAAGTCCGTGAAGGTGGCAGCCTGAATAAGGCGATGGAAAAGCTCAGATTATTCCCTCCGATAACAGTCTTCATGGTCGCTAACGGTGAAATTACCGGAGAGCTTGCACTGTCCCTGAAAAAATCAGCAGAACAACAGGAAAATCAGCTAAATAACATCATCGCAATCACTACACGTTTGGTTGAACCCATTCTGATTGTGGTATTTGGCCTGATTGTTCTGGCTATTGTATTAGCCATTCTGCTGCCAATTATGCAATTAAACGATCTGACTCAAATCTGACAACGGAGCTTATACATGCTTAATGTTCCCAATGACCCTAACCATCGGCAATCAGGCTTTACCTTACTGGAAATAATGGTTGTTATCGTTATTCTTGGTCTGCTTGTCGCTATCGTCGCACCTAACGTATTACAAAATCAGGACATTGCCATGGTAGAAAAAGCCAAGGCAGATATCTCCGCCTTAGAAAATGCGTTAGATATGTACAAGCTGGACAATCACAGCTATCCGTCGACTGATCAGGGACTTGAGGCACTGGTAAACAAGCCTACCTCTTCACCTACACCTAAAAACTACCGGAGCGACGGCTATATTAAACGCCTGCCAACAGATCCCTGGGGCAACCCTTACCAATACCTGTACCCCGGAGAGCATGGCAGTTATGACCTGTACTCATTAGGTGCTGACAGTAACAATAACGGTGAAGGCCTTGCAGCAGATATCACCAACTGGTAATCAGCAAGGCTTTACTTTGCTGGAGCTGATGGTTGTCATAACACTTATCGGGCTGATCAGTGGTGCCATCATTGCCCAGCCATATATCAGAAACACCGAACCTGATATCCCGGCACAACTACAGATTTTTCTGCATAAAATGACCGAGAAATCACTGTTAGAACAACGCTGGTATGGGATGCAGACAGATAATGACAAATACCGTCTGGTCACATATACCCAAACAGGATGGAATACTTCTGGTAAAAAAGGCTGGATAAAGCTTCCTGCAGGTATGCAGCTCGAATTATCCCCACTGCCGGCTAATGCTCAGGAGAATGATATACATCTTTATTCATCACCAGACGGCATGCTGAGTGTCGTCAGCTTAACCCTTATAACAGCGGATGGTGATACTGTGATTCAGGGACCTTATGCAGCTATTGAATAAAAAAATACGGGATACAGGTCATGAATACGGCTTTACTCTGTTAGAAGTAATGGTGGCTGTATTTGTCTTAGGTGTCGCCGCAGCAGCCATTGTTCAGGCTTCCAGCTCAGCAATCAGACACGCCGATGCAGTAACTGAGCGCCAACTGGCTATGTGGGTAGCCAATAATACAATGGCAGAAGCTATGTTACCGGATGCGCCTTCCAATCAGCAGGGAGAAAGTGAGTTCGGTGGCTATTCATTTCATTGGCAATTACGGTCTGAAAAAACAGATACCGAACAGTTTCAGCGCCTGTCAGTAAACGTTTACAGGCCCGGTGAAAATAAATTTCACCTGGCTCAGCTAACAGGCTTTCGGGTGACACCATGAGCTCCCCTTTTCAAAGGACTGACGGGTTTACTCTGATCGAGCTGTTAGTCGCAATTGCGATGACCGGTCTGATAGGACTGGCAGCTAACAGTATGCTTGATGTTATGTTAAGGAGCTCACAACAGGTGGGACAACAACAGACACAGCTTACAAAGCTGGATTCCGGTCTGCGAATATTACAGCGGGATTTGCAACAACTATCTCCCAGAATGCTCAGCGGGGATGACTTTATCAAACCGTCTTTAGGTCTGTTACTACGGCCGGTTAGTCAGGCTGTTGGCAGCACATTCATGGAGTTCATACGTTTCCATCAGGTACCGTCAAAAAGCGGCGCTGACGATCAGTTAATCAGAGTCAGGTACAGACTTCTGGATGAACAGCTGATCAGGGAACAGCGCCCTTACCCCGCGACACCTGACCAGCAAAACTGGCATAAAACAGTAATACTTGAAAATATAAGCGCCATCGAAATTATGGTTTACACATCACAATGGCAAGAAGTATTCGGCAATCTGGATAATAGCGATATCCCGCAGGCTATTCAGTTCACCCTTACCCATCCTCAGTGGCAACACGCAAAACTCACCGTTAATCTCCCCCGGGGCAAACATGTGGAAAGCTAAGCAACAGTCGGGGGCTGCATTATTGATCGTGCTGACACTGGTAGCTGTGCTCACGATTCTGGCCAGTGAGCTTTATGCAAAGTCACGCCATAACGGACAGCGTCAGTCCAGCCTGCAAAATCTATTACAGGCGCAGTGGTACGCGCGCGGAGGTGAAAACCATGCACTTCTGATTGCAGGAAAATTATCTGACTATCCTATTCCTGAACCGGAACAACTCACATCCAGTTATCCGATTGATAAAGGACACCTGCGCATTCAGCTCATCCCTCAACACAACTGCTTTAATCTCAACAGTCTGGACAGCACCAGTACGGATGATAATAAAGTAACAGATAATCAGGACCGCCCCACTGCGATCAATACTCTGAAGCGCTTACTGCAAGCGTCCGGGACGGACTCACATACCGGCAATACCTTTACCAGCAGACTGGCTGACTGGATCGACAAAGACAGCCAGCCACTGGACAGCTTCGGGATGGAACGTGCCAGCATTAACACTCCCCACCCGAATAATGCGCAGTTACTGAATATCAATGAAATAAAACAGTTAAAAATACTGGATGATAAAGCATATAACCAATTGAAGAAGCATCTGTGTACCCGCAGTGGCGATTCCGGACTGGCAATTAATCCGAATGATTTAACATCTGAAAATATCCCTTTATTGCAGGCCGTTTTCGGCGACAAACTGACACCACAGACACTTGAACAGCTTATAGAGTCAAGACCTCCTGACGGCTATAAGGATGCTGAAGATTTTTTCAACCAGAGCGTTTTTGAAGACACCGACATCAGTGCAGAAGTTAAAGCAGCATTCACAACCGAACGGAAATATTACCAGGCAAAGATTAATGTCAGTTACGACCTTGCCAGAGTCCAGCTAAATATACTGCTAAGCAGTGATGAACAAAATAGCAATATCATTGCCCGCTACTACGGAGTTACGCCATGAGCACGTTATTGATTATGCATGTGACGAATCCGCTGGATGAACACTGTCACTGGGTCGCCTGTCAGAACCGGCAGATTACTGATAACGGCTTCATACATTCAGATAACATTGATGATCTTGCTAACCGTTATCCCGGTGCAGTTTGCCATCTGTATCTGGCCTCAGAGCAACTCAGTTTTATGAAAGTGCCGCTACCTAACACTTCACACAGCGCCTTACAGACAATTCCATACCAGATAGAAGAGTTTCTTGCCGAATCACTCGAACAGTCACACATTGCCTATAAGCATGACGGAAAAAATGAAGCAGAGGTTATAATTTGCAACAGGCAAAAAATAACCCACTGGCAATCGATATTTGACAGGACAAATCTGCAACTGAATTTCATCAGCGCTGACCTGTATTTATTGCCCGAAAGCTCATCTCCGGCAATCCTGATTGATCGCGACCGTATTCTGGTCCGCAGCCATACCTTTAAAGGTGTGCTTCCGTTAAGCCTGCTTGCTCATACTCTGGAGCAGCTTAACGGGGAAATACCCGAATGCCTTATACACAAAGAAATAACACACGAAACCAGAGAAATACTTAAGCAACATAACATTACCCCAACTACTTTCCCGGACTTACTCACTGAAGTTACAAGCTCTACGAATATATCTGAAAGAATAAACCTGCTCAGCGGAGACTTTGCAAAACAGACCACAATTGACAAAGTACGGGGGTTAATCCTGGCACCTGCGGTTGCTGCGATAATGCTACTTTCCCTGTGGCTGGGCACCACACTGCTAGAAAACCATCAACTGGAAAAAGAGATTAAAGATACCCGGCAGGCAGCAGTTTCTTTATATAAAACGCTGTATCCGCAAGCTAAGAGAGTCATTAATCCCGCCAGCCAAATGCGGGCAAATCTGAGGCAGCAGAACAGCCGGCAAGCACCGGTATCATTTATTACGCAACTTAATCAGCTGGCACCTTTAATTAACACCCGGCGAATAACAATTAAAAGCATACGTTACGAAGAAGATGCGAGCAGCTTACGGCTGCTGCTGACAGCTACAGAATTCTCCCCTCTGGAAGAGCTGCAAAAAGAATTTAAACAACAAAACATCAGCAGTCAGTTTGGCGACCTGATCCAAACTCCGGAAGGCGTTTCCGGCTTAATAACACTGACTCAGACAGGCCAGGGAAGCTGACATGCTTAAATCTTACCTAACAAACCTCAGCTCCAGCGAATTACGTACCCTTGCGATCGCCTCCCCCTGTATTTTAGTACTGTTGTGCTGGGTGCTTATTATCAAACCAGTATCCGGTACCCACTCATCTTTAAAACAACAGTTACAACAACAGCAAAACGACTTACGGTGGATGCAACAAGCTAGCCACCGTGTCATTCAGCCTGCAAGAAATACATCCCAGACAGAAACTGATTTTAACTTGAGACAACAGGTTAACGATGAGTTTTCAAAACATAATATTATACTTTCCAGGTTAAACAGCAGTGGTTCAGATCAACTTTCAATGACAGCAGAAAACGCAGTATTTGAATATTTAATTCAGGCGATCGCCCGTTTGGAAAACCAGGGAATTAACCTTAGCCTGGCACATATAACGCCATTAGCAGAATCAGGAAAAGTATCTTCAAAACTCACCTTCAGAAACGGAACACAACCATGAAGCGGCTGGCAGTTACTTTCATATTCAGTTTTATAATTGCAGCTATGATACTGATACCCGCACCGTTTCTGGAAAACAGACTTTCTGACTATGGGATTGAATCTGTCAGACTGAAAGGAAATATTTTTACCGGGACCGGTACATTGCTTAACACACCTGCGGAAAACTTTTCCTGGTCAATCCAGCCAACATCTCTCCTGACACTCTCTCCCAACTGGAAGATCACTTCCGACGCCAGACAATTCAGTTTCAGTCCGGCATTAAGTGACGGCACTATTAACAATTTTAACGGACAGGGGAAAGTTACTGACCTGTTTAACCTGCTGGGATTATCCGTTAAATCAAATAATCTATACCGGTTTAATGCACAATCCATTAACCTGAAAGGCTGTACTGAAAACAATACAATCCAATTGTCAGCGAAACGTGTAACAATCACTGAGCCAAAAATCAGTCTTGGAACCCTCAGCACAAAGTGGCACTGCAAAAATAACAGCTGGCTGATTACGCCTGAATTGAATAACAGTGATATAAAACTGAGCGGTCAGGTTATGATCTATCCGGACGGTAAACTGATCACTAAACTCAGTTTACACTCAGGAAATAAACAAGCCCTGTCGGTTCTTGAAAAAATAACTCAATCAAGAGCGACACGTGGAGCGATAAAAATAGAACAACAACGGCAGTTATAACGGCTCTGACAACAGCGTTTCTATTGCATCCACCCCCCTGCTTAACATAGAAGCGGCAGACTCATAACCATGGTTTTCTGCTACTGAAATCGCATTATTACGAAATATAGTATTATCTGAAAGCGTCTTCAGTATGGCACCTATTTGTTCTGTCGTTGCATGTTTAGGCACCATCAAACCCAATTTTTTTTCAGCGACGGCTGTTGCATTCCGGTGTTGCTCCAGTTGCCCCGGCAGCAACATCAGAGGAATACCCTGCCGTAAACTTTCACTGATCATACCTTTACCGGCATGGCAAACAATCACCTGCGCCTCACTCAGCAGTTCACTCACTGCAATCGGTGATGTAAATAGCTTCAAACCTGCCTGTTGATATGTTTCAGCATCACTCTGATTTAATCCCGCACAAAAACACATCACGTCAGCTTCTGCAGACAACAATGCTTCAAGCACAAACTTAGTCTGTTTGTTCGCAGCTTTTAAATAAGCAAGCACCTTAGGCTTACCGTTATTACACCAGTGCGGTTTTAACAGCCCGGCCTGCGGATTACCCACTGACAAATATTTCACCGCCTGACTGTCTCTGGGATAATCATCAATTTCAGGCAACGTGGATAACAAAGCAAGATCGGTAGCAAACAGATCTCCGAGATATTTCAGTTTAGAAAAACCAAAATAGTCACTAACAGCGTTGATAACGCCAACAACCCGTGCTTCATGATGCCTTAAAATCTGTTCTGCATCAGGAATCCATGGTGCCAGCTGCCTGTTTGGGTGTCCCGGCGATAGGTTATAAAAATCGGCACCGAGCAACACTTTAGGCGTTGTGAGGGGCCGGGCAGCAAGCATGGCGGTTGGTGCATAATCAAAAATAAAAAGATCTGCTTTTACTAATGAATACAATCCCTGCCAACAACGCAACATTGCAGATAACGTCCCTACACCGGAGTATCCCCGATTCAACAGAATGCTGGATACACACACTGTTTTAAAGTCCCGTCCCGGTGAACGCCGGCTGGCGGGTGCCGGAACGACCGTCATCCCTTCAGGTAAACTAAACTTTTCCAACTGAGACAGTTCATTTAATGCAAATATCACCTCATGGCCCTGGCCACACAACTGGCGGGACAAGGTTACAACATTCGATAAATGACCTAAGCCACCACCCAGCTCCCAGGCAATAAAAATCCGTGCCATCTTACAAGTATCCTTATCCGGAACAATTCTCAGGCTTACAGCCCCGGTGAAATTTTAAGCTCACTGCGCACCCGATCCCAGTCAGTGACCTGACCTTTTGCATTAAAACGCGGAAACGCTCCAGCCCGGGAAGGATAACCCACAAACTTAAAAACACGCGGAAAGTCATCATCATTAGCCAGCTCAATAACTAACAGACTTTCGGGCCGGTCTTTAAAATACTCGAGACAAGCCTGTTTATGTCTACTGAAACACGTTCTCAGATACTCATCATTTTGATAATTTTCTAAAGTCAGCTCACCGAAAACAGCCCGGTAACATCGCTTAACTTCTTCTGGAAAATTACCGCGATTATATATTAACGGTTCAGACATCTGCCTTAACAAGCTCTTTACTGACCTGACCCAGGACTCAATGTCCCTATCCAGATAAATAAATTTTGAATCTGGGTATTGTTTATCCAGCAACTGATAATCAGCAAAAACCGGGGTATCAGCTATCACCTGAGCAACATCCATACTCTTTTGCGTATACACGCAATGCGCCGTCCGAAATCCCATTTTCAAAAACAATACACACATACTTGTTGTACCGGTACGGGGTAACCCGAGAATAAATACTTTGCTCAGAATATTTCTCCCTTTTTAACTCGAAATACGATTTCCATCTCAAAGTACAATGTTATGATATCCGAATAAATTATTCTTCTTTCAGAGTATGTTAAATGCTCAGCCATCATCATAAATGCCTTTTTATTCATATACCTAAAACTGCTGGCCAAAGTATTGAGCACATGTTTCTCAACAGCCTCAGTTTGAGCTGGGAAGAAAGGGCACCACTCTTACTGAAGTACAATCCGGACCCATCTAAAGGCCCGGAACGCCTGGCGCATTTAACAGCGGATGAATATGTAAACTGCGGCTATATAAGCCCTGAACTATTCAGCCGTTATTTTAAGTTTACCTTTGTCAGAAACCCCTGGGACAGACTGGTATCAGAATACAAATACAGGGGCTATGATAATCAATTCAGTCTGGATGATTTCATCCGTTATCATTTACCTAAAGCGGGTATGAGTGACAACTACCGACACCTGATTCCACAGAGTCATTTCTTCAGTAAAGATCACAACGTCGACTTCATCGGCCGCTTTGAAAACCTGCAGGACGATTTTACAGTAGTCGCTGAAAAACTTGGCCTGGAAACATCACTGCTTCCTCACGTTAATGCCAGCCGCAATCATCTGCAAGCGTATCAGGATTGCTATACAGATTTTTCCAGAAAATGGGTTGCTGACATGTACCAAGAAGATATCAGCAGATTCAATTACGTTTACTAAAGGATTAGAACATTCAGAATGAAAACTATCGTATACCAGTCTTTCCGGACACATGACGTACCCAACTGGATAAATGTCTGTATGGATACTGTCAAAACCTGGGCTGCAAAGAATCAGTACGATTACGTTTTCATCGATGATGAACTATTTAACAAGGTCCCGGACTGGTACCGCCAGAAAGTAAATAGTCAGATTCATCTCGTATCTGATCTGGCCCGGCTTAACCTGGCCAGAGAATACCTCGACAAAGAGTTTGACCGGGCAATATGGATAGATGCTGATGTCGTTATTTTTGATCAGGAGAACTTTCAACTCCCCCAACATCAGGGATACTCTTTCAGTCGGGAAGTATATGTATGGTCAGATCGTAATCAGCAACTAAAAATGCAGCGAAGGGTAAATAACGCCGTCATGTATATGGATAAAGGTAATCACTTTTTACCTTTCTATATTGAGAGTTGCATGAACATGATAAAAAGCAGAGAAGAATTCCGACATACACTGGTTGGTACTGATTTTTTAAGCGCAGTAAATCATTACTACCCCATTGATCATATTCACTCAATGGGCCTGTTCAGCCCGTTACTGACACAGAATATTATTGCCAGATCAGGCCCTGCTCTGGACATATTCTGTCAGCACTTTGCACATCCAATTTATGCCGCTAACCTCTGTCTGACTTTTCGTAGCAGAAACCGGTTAAAGGATAGAACGTACTCACAGGTTATTGATGACCTTATCAGCTCGAAAGGAGAATGGTTAAATGAGCGAATGCAGCATTTAACCATTTAATTATTTACATTAGCGAACAATACGGGCGGTACCACCCTGACCCAGTACCCGGACCCGGTCACCGGCCTGGAAGATACCGTTACCGCTGACTTCCTGAACCACGGAAATGATCCGGCGGCTTTCCAGTTCAACAGTAATTTCCTGGCCCTGTTTGCGGGTTAGCTTTTCTTCTGCCTGCTGGCCAACTACGCCACCGGCAACGGCACCCAATACGGTCGCAATGGTCCGGCCGGAGCCACCACCGATTTTACTGCCGCCAATACCGCCAATAACAGCACCGGCACCGGCACCCAGCGGGCTGTTGGTGCGGCCTTCGATAACGACAGGTGTCACAGAAAGTACCTGGCCATACTGAACCTGCTGAACTTTGCGCGCTTCACTTCGCGAGTAAGTATCACCGGTCAGTGATGATGCACAGCCCTGTAACATTACGGATGCTGCCAGCACTGTTGCCACTAAAATCTTATTCATAACTTACCTCGCATCCCGACTCTGTATCGGGGTTGCCTCCAAATAGCTGATCCCGCCAATGTAACAAAACATTGCTTAACCTGCTTTTAACTGTTTTCGCGTGCTTTAAGCCGCACAGCCTCAGTGCTGGTGTTGCCCATACAGTTTAGCGTACAGGCCGTCCTGCTGTAGCAGGTCCTGATGCTCGCCCTGCTCACTGATCTGTCCGTCTTCAAACACGTACACCCGGTCAGCCTGTTTCACTGCACTTAACCGGTGTGCCACGATAATTGTCGTTCTGCCAGAAAGAAAGGTTTCCAGCGCCGAGAGCACTTCAAATTCAGTTTGCGCATCCAGCGCCGATGTTGCTTCATCCAAAATGACCACTTTCGGATCAGAAAGTACCATTCGGGCAATTGCCAAACGCTGCCGCTGCCCGCCGGATAACCGCACACCCTGACGCCCCACCAGCGCATCCAGCTTGTCGTCAAGCTCTTCGACAAACGCTTTTAGCTGAGCTATTTCCAGTGCCTGCCAGAGCTTATCATCATCAAACCGGCGACCCAGTGTCAGGTTGCCTCTGACGGTATCGTTAAACAACATCGGCTGCTGTAACACTGTGACAACATTTTCACGAATTAGATCAAATCCAATCTGTTCTACCGGCACGCCATCATAGCGGATTGCACCGCTACGGATCGGATACAGCCCCAGCAGTATCTGTACCAGCGTCGACTTACCGCCACCACTGGCGCCCACTAAGGCGATTTTCTGTCCCGGCTCAATGGTTAAGGTCAGCCCCTTAAGGACTTCCTGATCAGGCAGATATCCGAAGTAAATGTTTTCAACTTCAATGCCAATGGATTCTCGCTGGGTGAATGGATTTTCCAGATGTGGATAATCCGGCTCTTCTTCCAGATTTTGCAGTTCGTTGATGCGGGATAACGCAGCATTCGCGCTGTAGTACGCATACTGAATACCTAACAATTCCTGCACCGGCCCCATCATGAACCAGAGATAGCCAAACACCGCCATCATTTCACCGATACTCAGATCCGAAAACACTACCATCAGCATCGATAATGCCCGGAACAGGTCGAACCCCACCAGAAAAACCATAAAGCTGAACCGGCCGGCAGCTTCACTGCGCCAGCCAAAGGCAACTGAGCGGTCCCGAACCTCTTCGGCCTGTCCCTGTAAGCGCTGGAGATAATGCTTTTCACGGTTTGCTGCGCGGATCTGGTAAATGCCTTCCAGTACTTCTATCAGGGAACTCTGAAATGCACCGTAAGCAGCATTTTCGTCTTTCTTCAGTTCTTTAACCCGTTTCCCCAGCACCATAGTGAAGTACACAACAATGGGGTTCAGCAACAGGATAAACAGTGCGAGCTGCCAGTGCATCCACATCAACACCACGGCGGTGCCTACGATTGTCAGCCCGGCCAGCAACAGCTTACTCAGTGAGGTGCCGACAAACTGATCAATGGTATCCAGATCCACAACAAAGTGATTGCTGACCTTGCCACTGCCCAGGGTTTCGTATTTCGCCATGGATATACGCTTGAGCTTTTGCAACAGGCCCTGACGGATCCGAAAGACCACTTCCTTGGATATATGGGTAAACTGACGGCCCTGCCAGACGTTCAGCACTAACGCGATGCAGCGAAGGATTATCGTCAGCACCAGTATCGCGGTGATATAAAGTACTGCGCCCTGCCAGGATTCAGGAAACAGCTGCTGACAGATTTCCACCAGAGTCGCCGGCTGGCCCAGCAACACTTCATCTACCAACAGCGGCATTAACAGAGGCAAAGGGACACTGGCAATGGTTGCCAGTAATGCGATCAGATTTGCCTTGATCAGTTCCGGCTTATATTCGCGGGCGATTGAAAAAATATAACGCCAGTTGTAACCGCTTGAATGCATTAATAATCCTACAAAAACAGATAACCTTTACAGACACTATAAATATAAAAAAACCCGCAATAAAGCGGGTTTGATAACGAATTCAGAATTCGGCGTATTTGTGTGTTATGCCGGCTCAGCAGTCAGCATGGCGAACAGCTGATCTTTCAGGTGCAGGCGCTTCGCTTTCCGGGCATTTTCCGTTTCGGTGCAGACCGGTTCGGTGAGTGTTTCCATACGCTCAACTTCTTTGGTGACATCATGGTATTCGTCAAATAGTCGGGAAAAATGCGTATTACTCATCTTTAAGTCATGGATACGCTGACGATACTCCGGCAGTTCATGGATCAGATCGTGGTGCTCAATGCTCATCTTTGGTTCCCTTTACTGAGGCTTTTGATGACTTAACTATCGCGCCGTCGCCAAAGAAAAACATTGATGCTCATCAACAATCTGCACGCCGGTTCTGAAACAGCATAAATGCCTATTTTGAACCGCCCATGCAGTTAGGCGATAACGGAATTTCACCGTTTTTATCGGTCCATTCCTGTTGGGTATACAGGTGCATTGAGAACGCATGAATCGGATTGTTCATGAGACTGTCGACGGCTTTATAAACCGCCTGGTGACGGGCAACCACACGCTTACCGGTGAAGTCATCGGACACAATGGCCACTTTAAAGTGGCTGTCAGTTGCCGGGCCACTGTGCATATGGCTTTCATTTTCAATATACAGCTGGTTTACGTTTAGCGAATCACGCAGCATTGCCTCAATCTGCGTGGCGATTGTTTGTGTCATTTCACACCTTTATCCCTGACCTGACCGGGCATCCGGGTCGTCAGCCAGTTTATTAAATTTCGAATGAATACGCCGGGTCAGCCAGGCCACCACTATAATGACCAGTGGCATGGAGATCCCGAGCGCCAGACTTTTATCAAATGAGATGCCCTGATCGTAGAGCACCCCAAGAAAAATTTTAACCAGCCCGATGGTGTAATAACTGATTGCGGCAACCGATAAACCTTCCACGGTATGCTGCATCATCAGCTGAATTTTCGAACGCCGGTCCATAGAACTCAGCAGTTCCTGATTCTGCCCCTGAATCGACAGGTCAACCTGGGTTCGCAGCATGTCACTAACCCGGTCTATCCGGCGGGATAAGTCTTCCAGACGGGCGGCAACCGATTCACAGGTTTTAACCGCCGGGCCAACCCTTCGGCCGATGAATTCCTGTAACGTCAGGTGGCCGGAAACCTCATCCTCACGCAGCTCATCAATGTTATTGAACATGATGGCCTGATAGGCCTGGGTCGCATTAAACCGAAACGTTGACTGAGCGCGGTACGCTTCAACCTGAGAGGCAATGTCCGTGAGACGCCCCAGCAGATCCTGGGCATCATCAAACCTTTCCTGTTGTTCGCCCTGTGCCAGAGTCTGGGTCAGCTCAGCCAGCCGAAGGTCCATCTGCCGCAGTTGCGGGCTGATCGAGCGGGCCAGCGGTAACCCCAGCAGGGTCATTAAACGGTAGGTTTCAATTTCCACCAGACGCTGCACCAGACGGCCTAGCTGGCTGGCACTCATCTCCCGGTTATAGACCAGAAAGCGGCCATAACCATCATCATGCAGCTGATAGGTAGTCCAGACCTGCACAGCGCCCTGTGAGGGCTGGCTGCCAATCAGGCGCATATCATCAAAATATTGCTTCACCTGCGGGATATCCGGCTCACCGGATTCTGCCACATCCAGCACCGTGACATGAAAGGCCGTAATTATCTGACCTTCAAGCCCGGCCAGCCAGGCTTCCGGTAAGCCTCCGACACAACTGTGGGCAAAAGGCGCTTCTGCATCATCACAACGGCTGGTAAAGGTGTAGGCGATAAACTCAAGGTGCTTTTCACGGCGCATCTGCAAACCGTTCAGATCCATCTGGAAAAATGCGACGTCCTGATCCGGCGCGTCTGCACCATAGGTTTCACAGAGTCTGAGCAAATGCTGATACTGAGATTTTTTCTGCGTTTCGTCACACATGATCACCAGATGGCTGATCCGTGCCGGGGTCTCAATCACCCGGAAAGGGCGGGAGTGCATTTCGGCATACAGCTCTTGCCGCAACGGATGTTCGGATAATCGGTCTTTGGCAGAAAATTGCATAGTCATGGATTGAATCAACTCACTACTGGCGTCTGCCAGCATTTTACCTGAGCCACCGGCCCGGAAAAAGCTAAACTGTTGAGGATTAGCAATGCAGAATCAGTCAGTTAACGGTGCCAGCATTAACGGTTGTGCAGACAGGTCTACCGCGATCACCTGAGGCGTCACATCAAACCATTGCTGAAACGCGTCAAAGCCGCGCTCCGCCGGCCAGTCATCACCGAACTCATCCCAGGCCGCCAGTTCATTCTCAAACATGGCGGCAAAGTGTTGTTGCAACAACCGGCTGATATCGGTTTCATCCTGAAACTCATCCACCATGTACACACTGGCTTCCCGGCGGTGATCTGCCAGAGTCATTGGCGCATTCAGTTCATCCGCCGCCAGGTTGTTAGCCCAGTCAGCAAAGGGCTGTTTCGGCAACAATGAAAACGCCGAACGATTAATTAATTTCATAGAGTCTCCAACTTGGTATACTGCGGTGATTATACTGTCGTTTGAATATCCCGCTATCAATGAATATCCGCCACCTGCCTCATCTGAATGACCGCGATGCCTGGATCAGCTTTTGCCAGCGGGAACAGCCGTATTGCTTTATTGCGTCTCCGGAAGCGCTGGTAGACTTTCAGACCACCTACCTGCTGATTACCTTACTGGAAGGCAAAACCCGCAATGGCAAAGCCGCTCTGAAATACAGCATTGGTTCCCGTACGACAATGGAGCCGGCCTGGCGTTTTATCAAGGCCTGCGATTTTAATTTGCAAATGATGCTTGATGGCCTGAATCAGGTGGATTTTAACGGTAACGTCCGGGACAACTCGTTACTGAAAGCCCATACGGACCTGACTGTAAGAAAATTCTTCTCTAAAGATAAGAACATTGTCTCGCCTTCTCACATGGGATTGCTCAGCCCCCTGCAGCGCTTACCGGATGTCTGGAATATCGCGGGCGTCTGCCGGTTACTGGCCAATCAGCAGTTCAGTCATCTGGACAATCTGCAACTGGCTTTACCCGGCAAGAACGGACCGAGCGCCGGCGGCAGTGTTATCAGCCCTAAAACTTTACTGTTAGATTTGCTGGATGCACCCCATGAGTGGCAGGTGCGGCCGGTCAGTCATATAAATACGCCGTTCCACCTGCGTATTTATCAGAAAGGCCAGCCTCATTTCAGTCTGAGGCCCGACCTGAAGCAGCCGGAACCGAAAATGCGCCAGCGGGCTTCCCACTGGCACAACCTGGACGGCTAATCCTTAATCATCAGCCCGGGGGAAACCGGTACCTAGGCAGGTTCCAGTTCACCCACGTCTTCCGATTCACTGTCGGCCACATTCTTAGCCGCCAAACGATAAGGGTTATCAGAATTAAGTAACTCCTTCCCTTTCGGGGTCGGGAATTCCACATCAATATCCACTACCCGGCCATCCCGACAAACGTTAATGACCGTATCCATGGTGGTGGCCATCAGCGAGTATTTATCATCCGGCGCAGCAATCAGGGTTTGCAGACCCAGATCGCTCATGAAGCCCAGTGATGTCTGAGTATTCTCAGCATCCAGTTTGTTGAATGCCTCATCGAATACCGACAGGCTGAAGCCGCCCAGAGTCACGCCGTCAGCACTGTCGCGCAGACGGTAGGTTGCCCCCATCGCCGCCGCAATCGCGACGTAGAAAGGCACCTGGTGCTCACCACCGGAACCGGTTTTAATCCGCTGACTCAGAGTCGTCTTGCGGTTACCGTCCAGATCCTTGATCACCAGCTCGAAGTTATAGAAGTTACGGTAATCCTGCAGCAAGCTGCTTTCACCTTCATCCTTCAGTACTTCGTGGATCTTCGCCAGAGCGTCCTGGTGCGGCTTGTCATGGTCATGCTGCAGGTCGAACAGGCTGCCTACATTGGCCTGGTCCATTTTGGTATAAGCTTCCACCAGCTCCAGAATGTCTTTCAGCTCCGGGTTCGGTGTCATTTCAAAACCATAACGTTCTTTGTGGAACGGACGGTTCTTCAGGTGAGCGTTCAGTTCGCGGATCAGTTCTTTGATCTTATCGATCTGATCTTTCAGGTGCGCAACAAAGTCGGAACGGAATGAGGTTTCCGCTTCCAGACGGGCCCGTTCTGCCTTCTCGGTGTATTCCGCCAGCTCACTGTCACGCAGGGACTGAATGGTATCGTTTACAAACCGTTCCAGCTGTTCATGGGTGGAGTCCGGCGTCACTTTATCCAGTTCCTGATGGCTCAGGCCAGACCCGTGGTAACGGGCTTTATACTGGGCAACACCGTCACGGACAGCGTTCTTTTTCTTCTCGATCAGACCCAGCTCAGACTGCGCCTTCTTGGCAGATTCAAAGATAATCCGGTCCAGATCACCGGAGCAGGACTCATCCATGTAATCACGTTTTTCCTGAGCAGACTGGGCATCGAAGTTAGCATCGTCTTCGCACTTGGCCCGGGCGGCAGCGTGCTCTACCAGTTCTTTATCCAGCAGTTCCAGCGACGCGTTGTCTTTGATCAGGCTGGTACGGGTAGTCTGCAGTTTATCCATCAGCTTCTTCTGCTGATCCTGCGCCTGTTTCTGCGCATCCACCAGATCAGAAATCCGCTGTTGCACACCGCTGTCGTCCTGATTACGCAGATCCGTAATGCCCTGACGGTAACCGTCAATTTCACTGTGCAGCATGTCCCGCTGGTTAGCCAGGTCAAACACCCGCTCGCCCACACCGGTCAGCCCGGTGGTCATGCGTACCAGATTTTCTTTCAGGTTATCCAGATCTTCATGGTCTTTGTTCAGCACGCTGAACTCAGCCATCATTTCATCAACCTGACGGCCCTGTTGCTGTAACTGATGCTGACGGCGACCACCGCCGCTGCCCAGCATAGGTGTTTCTTCACGAATAGCTGTTGTTGTACCTTCAGTCTGCAGCATGCAGTCGTAGGTCAGCGCCCGTTCCTGACGGATCAGTTCCGCTTCGGTTTCTACTGCAATCACTGCCCCCAGCGCACGGTTCATGTACGCCTTGGCATCGTCGGTCTGACACTCAACAAACTCAGCGAGCGAGTTCGGCTTGCTGCGGTTCAGCCATTCATGGCTCTTGGTAGTGTTAACGATCCGGCAGCCCTTCAGGTGACGGCCCTTACGGCGGTAAAGGGTAATCGCTTCTTTAACCCGGTCCGGATTCACGATCAGCGCTTCACGGCGTGCCCCCAGGAAACTCTCAATGGCGATACGCCATTTCTCGTCGTTGATATCCACCAGCTCACAGATCGGCGTGGATTCAATGCCGTAATCACTGAGCAGTTGCATCAGCTCACGGGTATTACGGCGCAGTGGCGCACGGCCTTCCTTCAGCTGCTCAACGGCGCTGCGCTGATTCTGAATCTCGGTCCGTAATTCGTTCATACGGATAACCGAGGCTTCGAAGCGGCGGGAAATCTCACGGCGCACTTCGTCGATGCTCCCTTTGAGTTTTTCCAGGTTGTTATCCACATTCACCGGCTCAAGCGGCCAGGCTTCGGCCATCATGTCTTCGCCGGAGCGCCACAGCGCTACCGATTCCTGAACCACAGGAATAAAGCTTGAAGGCAGGAATTGCTGGAAGTTGGAAAAAGTGACCGTAGAACGCAGCAGGCTGTAGACGTTCTGGATCTTCTCTTTAACGACATTCAGCTCATGCTGCTTAGCGTCGATGGAGTTTTCCAGCGCTTTCACCTTGTGGGCACTGTCAGTGTTATTCAGTTCTGCACGGGCTTCCGCCAGATTCTGCATCACGGTATTCAGCTGTTCGCTGTTTCCTTCAAGGTCCGCCTGCAGCTGGGTTTCTTTTTCCTGATTGGCTTCCAGCCGGTCCTGGGCACCTTCTTTCTTCAGATCAGCGTGTTCAAAACGGGTTTCATGAACCACCCATTCGTATTCAGCCGAGTTCTTAACATTGCGGTGAATGCCCTTGCACTGTTCCTGAACCTTTTCCAGTTCATCAATGCGGTTGGCCACTTCACGGGTTTTCTGCTCCATTACCCGGTATTCATCCAGGGATTTACGGAACGCCCCCACGTGAACAATGTTCTCATCCAGTACAAATTCACGGATGAAGCGTGTCGGGCTGTTGATCGGTACAAACTTCAGGGCATTACGGAAGTTCTTCACAAACTTCTCGTCGTCATTCGGCATCTGCGGGTCGTAACTCAGCTCAGTGACCAGCTCACGAATGAATCGGCTGGCGCGTTTTTCCAGCTTCATGTCCGGGCACTGTTTCAGCAGGCTTTCGCGGACTTCCGGCCACTCTTTCGGCAGACGGCCACCGTCTTTCTTATCGGTAAAGTCTTCCAGGCTGACGGAAAAATCAGGCAGGATAAAGCGTCCCAGAATTTCTTCTTCCGGTGACGACAGTGACGCACTGATTGCCAGACCTACACAGGTTTCCTTGCCGGTTTCAGTGTCGTAGAAACTCAGCGCCAGATAGCTGATGGAATCCTGACGGGCATTGTCTTTCTTACCCGAGTCATCCATAAAGCCCAGACAGTATGTACGCAGGCTACGCTCACTCTTGTCACCGGCGCTGGCGTTAAAGCTCAGATAACGTTTATTACCGCCCATCAGTACGGTCTGGATAGCATCCAGCAGTGAGGATTTACCGGAGCCGTTTGGCCCGACAACCGCTACATTGCCTTTAATCGGCACCTCAACGGCACCCAGAACATACCAGTTAACCAGTACGATGCGATTTAGCTGTTTCATTGTACCGGCTCCTCCGGGGTTGCCTCTTCAGTAACTGCATCTTCTGCCGGCGTCGGCGATGCATCTTCCGCGGCCTGTTCCTGTGCGTCTGATGCTTCAGCTGTGGCAGTGTCTTCCGTCACGGCTTCTTCTGCTGGCTGTTCAGCAGATTCAGCAGCCGGGGCTTGTTCGGCATCTTCACACAGGGCTTCAAGCTGACCGATAAAGTCTTCCACTACCACCTGACGGATTGTCGGGTTGATGGTCAGGGGAATATTTTTAGGGTCGGTCTCGTGGGGTTTACCCCGTTCAATAACTCCATGACGGCTGAACAGGGCCAGAATTTCTTTCAGACGGGTTTCGTTAGGAATATCTTTACCGGTAAGGTTTTCATACACCGTTAACAGGTCGTTTGACGTGATATAGGCACGTCCGCCCTCAACTTCAAAGGCTTCCAGCTTTTCTTCATACTGCTGGCGCAGGCACAGAAGGAAGAATGACTCGTCCAGTTTCAGGCGCATAAAACGCTCATCGCCCTGAGGCAGGATACCTAAAAATGCTTCATCCGGCTGATACACGAACGACCAGCCCAGTGCAGCAAACAGATTGGTAAAATAATCCACATGCGACGCTACCAGAAAGTAACTGTCACGGTGGCCTGAACGCTCAGCGTATAAAAACTGATTTACCAACAGCAGATTGGCAGCATGCACGAAGTCTTCTTCCTGATACTGATCGCTGCGGGCAATGATTTTCTGCAGATCACCTAACATGTTTATCGTCTCTGAATACTGAAGTCGCGACACTCAACCATATCGGCGACATTGACATATGTATCGCTGAACTGAATATCGTATTTATTGGCGGTACTGCGTCCCTTCTTACCCAGGGAACGCATGTGCCTCAGATAGCTGAAGCAGATGTAGTCTTCGATGCTGTCGATCGTAAACTGGCCGGCGGAAATCTCATTTTCGCCCAGCAAATGGCGCTCGATATAATCTTCGATCTTCTCCGGGCGCACTTCACGGCGGGCTTTATACTCTTTAAACAGCTGGCGCATTTCCAGCACCCGCGGGTCAATAATATCCTGCTGAATCACCCGTGGCTTAGTCGCCACCCGGCGCCGCACGGGCGAACGCACACTGCCCGGTGCCAGAAAGCCGGTTTCTTCAAGGGTTTCCAGTTTCGGCACTTTACGCTGATCAAGCTGCGCCGCATCGGTAATCACCCGTGACAGGCGGGCACTCATCCCCGGGGTGGTTTTATCCATATAACGGACCGTATCCGCCACCCGTTTTTCCAAGCGGTAACGGAAATCGTCAATGGTCGCCAGCCGCTGATCGACGGATTCAAAAATCCGGATAATGCGGTTTATATGACTGTGCACCATGGCTTCGGCATCGTCATAGCTGGTTTCAAACTGTTCCTGATAATGGGTGCTCAGCAACGCCACTTTCGGCGTATCAAACTGCAGTTCACGCAACTGCGTAAGAATCTGACGACGGAAACGGAACGGGTTGTTTTTCGTTTTCAGGGTCTTGTAATCAGACACCAGAATATGGGCAACGAAGTGATCAAAGAAGTTACGGACAATTTCCTGAGGATTTTTAGTGGCCGCCAGGCTGATTTTCAGTTCACGTAACCCCAGCATCATGTCAGTCAGGTGCGCACTGAAATCAGACGCTGTCTGAGCGGCTTCCTGCAGGGTAATGCCCCGGCCGGCCGGATCATTAATCGCCGCTTCAAGTGAACTCAGTACATTCAGAACCGCGCCACCGTAGCTGCGTTTTTCCAGATTATTGATTGATACCAGAGTACGTAACAGATAACTGTTCGCCGGTGATAGCAAGACAAAAGTACGGTAAATTCGCTGCTCTTCTTCCAGCCATCCGGTCACCACTAAGCGGCGGTAGATTCTGCTGGTATATTCAGCGGTTGAACGCGGCGCTTCCTGCTCAGCTTCCGAATCACTCTCTTCAGGCTCCCAGCGACGGACACCTAACTTCACAACGGTGTCTTCAATGGAAGACCGGATCAGGTCTTTCGGAACAAAGGGATCAACCAGGTCTTCATCGAAGAACTGATCAGCCAGATCGAGCAATACCGCCTGATAGATTTGACGGTTCTGGCCGGCAAGAGGCAGGAACAGGTCTTCGGGAAGCTTGTTAAAAAGCATCGAGAATCAAATCTCCTGACAGACATATCAAATGCCTGACATTAACTAAGGTCAACACTCCTGACTGGCCAATAACAGACCTTTAAAGCAGCAAAACGCAGCCAGACAAAAGCATAAAATAGCCGAAGATAATAACGGAAATAGACCGCCTGACCAAGTAGCAAAAAGGCCGTTTTGAGTAAAACGGCCTTTTCGAAATAAATCGCGAAAAAAGAGCTCTGAAAAGTCAGCCAGCAACCCGCTTGGCAGACTGCAAACGGTCATAGACCTCAAGCATTTTCTGATGGGTGGTAAAGCCTTCAAGGCTCAGCGAACTGGCGGGAAAATCTTTAAAAATCTGCTCACCTGCCAGCATTTCAGACACCCGCACCATCAACTCTTTGCCATAAACCTGTTCCAGCAAAGCACTGTAGTCTTCAAAATCCCGTTCTGCATCCAGTGAAAACTGTAAACACTGAAATAAACACCGGTAAAGGGTTTCGCGGGATTCCTGCAACCGGGCGTTATTCAGCTGCCAGTGGCACCAATCCAGCGCATCCGCATGATTGCCCTGCTGCAGGTGCAATAAGCACTTCAGCTCACCGATCCGCAGCGTGCTCCAGGCGGTGCCTTTATCCGCCACGATGCCAATCAGCTCTGCCACCAGCTGTTTATCGTCAAACCCTTCAGTATTGAGATCAACCAGCAGATCTGCGCCCTGATCTTTATCAAAGTTGGCCAGATCCAGTATCCCTTCCCGGTAATCAACCCCGGCATTGTTATTGTTGGAGACCAGATCATCCACCGGATAAATCTCTGACATCCCAGGGACAATAATGCGGCAGGTGTAAACATTCAGATGCTGGTAATCAGCAATATAGATGTCCATATCCACCTTATGGATCAGGTTACACAGATGCTCAAACTCTGCCTGACTGTCCCCTTCAACGTTCCACTCTACGAACTCATAATCCGTATCCCGGGAGAACAGGTCCCAGGCCACCACACCGCTGGAATCAATAAAGTGAGCTTCCAGATTCTGGGAATCCGCAACATCTGCCAGGTTAAAACTCGGCGACGGAAAATTCGCCAGCGAATTCAGCGCCCGGCCACGGAGCAATTCTGTCACCGTGCGCTCGAAAGCCACTTCAAATTTCGGATGCGCACCAAACGACGCACAACAGCCACCATCATCCGGATTAATCAGGGTTACGTTGACCATCGGATACTTACCGCCAAGGGATGCATCCCGCACCAGTACCACATAGCCGTAGTCACGCAGTGCCGCCAGCGAATCCACAACCTGCGGATAGCGGTTAATAATATACTCGGGAATTTCCGGCAAGCTGATGCCGGAGGTAATAATGGTATTTTTAATATGGCGTTCAAAGATTTCAGATAATGCCTGCACCCGGGCCTCAGCCACGCTGTTACCTGCTGCTGCACCATTACTGATGTACAGATTGCCAACGATATTCACCGGAATCCATACCTCATCCCCGGTACGCTGACGGGTAAACGGAATGGCACAGATACCCCGTGCAGAATTACCCGAGTTGGTATCGATCAGGCCAGGAGCGGTCAGGTCATCATGCAGGTTGTAGTGCTGCAAAGTCGGTTCATCGAACAATCCGTCAGGAATCTCTTCACCGCTGACATCAAACCAGCGCTCATTCGGATAATGAACAAAGTCGCCTTCAGCAACTTCCTGTCCCAGATAAAAGTCGGTAAAGAAAGAGTTACAGCTCAGGCGCTCAAAGTATTCGCCCAGCGCGCTGGCCAGGGCAGCTTCTTTACTGGCCCCTTTGCCGTTTGTAAATAAGAGTGGACAGTGACGGTCACGGATCAGCACAGACCAGACATTCGGAACAGGATTCAGCCATTGCGCCTGTTCAATATCGAAGCCCAGAGCCTCTAACTGAGCAGACATTGTTTCAATCGACTCCTCTAAAGGGGCATCTTTTCCGGGAATCATCGTCATATAACTAAGTCCTAGCAAGCCAATCTTCACATCCGCAAGTTTACGCTGCAGTTCTTCTGCGGCTTCAGCGGCGGCTGCTGTTGCCTCTTCAGCGGCGGTCTCAGCAGCTGCGGCGGCTTCTGCAGCAGCGGCTTCTGCTTCCCGGCGCAGTTTCTCTTCGTCATCGACCAGGCGGCGGTCGACATAAGCTGAGCAGATGTCGATCAACTCGTCATGCTTGTCCTGGAAGAAATGGTTGGCGCCGTCGATGCTTTCGCGCTCAATGCTCTCACCTTTCTGAATCCGCACTTTGGTCAGCGCACGCTCGACATCGGACGGTTTCGAAATGGCGTCATTCTCGCCGGAAATTATCAGGCCTGACGCCGGGCACGGGGCGAGGAAGCTGAGATCATAGTGATTTGCCGGCGGTGCTATTGCCAGAAAGCCGTCGATCTCTGGGCGGCGCATCAGCAGCTGAAGCGTGATCCAGGCACCAAAAGAATAGCCAGCACACCAGACATAGCGCGGGCTCTCTGTCAGGTTTTCCACATAGTCGAGGACAAAGGCGGCATCTTCGAGCTCGCCAACTCCTTGATCATAGACGCCTTGAGACCGGCCGACGCCGCGCGTGTTAAAGCGCAGGACGCCAAAGCCCTTTTCCTCAAACATCTGATAAAGACGAATGGTGATCGGGTCCTGCATACTGCCACCTGCACGCGGATGCGGGTGCAGGATCAGCGCGATTGAAGCGCCTTCATATGGCGGCGGAGTGTAACGGGCTTCGATCCGGCCCTGTGGGCCTTGAATGAGCATTTCAGCCATGCGGTAGGTCTCGCTTTCTGGCGGTAAATCTAAGTCGAAACGGGGCTATAGCGAATCTCTGCATTGAAATGCAAATTTTTCTGCAGGGCGGCGATACGGGTGATATAGGGACGCGATGATTTATGCCGATTACAATGCCACTGCTCCTCTGCGGCCAGAAGCGCGAGACGCCATGCTTGCGGCTCTGGACGTTGGCGCAAACCCATCCAGCGTTCACCGCCCGGGGCGTGGGGCGCGAAAACTGTTGGAAAATGCGCGCCAGCAAGTCAGCGTCGCGATCGGCGCGCGGGCGCAGGACGTGATTTTCACCAGCGGCGGAACGGAAGCCAGTGCTTTGGCGCTTAACGGTGTCTCTGCGAAGCTCGAGGGAAAGTGCACGTTTCTGGTTTCCGCGATTGAGCATGAAGCGGTGATGAAAAATGCTGGCT
>CAKZPE010000065.1 GCA_937138495.1 uncultured Oceanospirillaceae bacterium | reverse complement strand
GGGCTCGATGGTGCAGAACGGGAAGTTCTCAGCGCCAGTACTGGCTTTCGTTAGAGCATTAAATAGTGTCGATTTGCCGACGTTAGGCAGGCCAACAATGCCGCATTTGAAACCCATGACAGTATCCTGTAGTTAAAGATTTATGCTTTGAAAGAGTGCAAGGTGTTCATCGCTTTCAGCCAGTCACCGCCGCAGGCCTGTTCCAGGACCCGCAGGGCTTCATCACTGGCGGCCTGAGTCAGATCACGTTCGCTGGACGGTGCTTTTTTCAGCACGAATCCACTGACCTGGCTGGCACTGCCCGGATGGCCGATACCTAAGCGTAAACGGTAGAAATTCTTGTTGTTACCCAGCTTGCTGATGATGTCCCGCAGACCATTATGGCCACCGTGTCCGCCGCCCTGTTTGAGCTTGGCTACACCGGGTGGAAGGTCGAGTTCATCGTGGGCAACTAATATGCCTTCAGGGGGAATTTTGTAGAAGTTAGCCAGTGCGCTAACGGCTTGCCCGCTGAGGTTCATAAAGGTGTTCGGGATTAGCAGGTGAACCGGTTGCTGGTTCAGGGTGGCTTTCCCGTACAGACCGTGAAATTTATTCTCAGTCTTAAGAGGGGTCATTTGTCGCTCAGCGAGCTGAGCGACAAAATCAGCACCGGCATTATGACGGGTCTGGTCGTACTGCTGTCCCGGGTTACCCAGGCCAACAATTAACTGAATCCGATCTTTCATGCCGGTACCTTTAGCAGGCTAAATTACTTAGCTGCTTTAGCACCACGTGGTGCGTAAGTCTGAGCGATGCCCTGATCGTGGTCAGCGCCGCGACGCAGCTGAACAATCTCAACGCCAGCAGGCATAGTGATGTCAGACAGGTGCAGGATCTGGCCCATTTCAACTGCAGACATATCAACTTCCAGAGACTCTGGCAGTTTTTCTGGCAGACACAGAACCTGAACAGTGTTTTGCTGAACAGCGAATTTACCAGACGCTTTACCAGCCGGAGACTGAGCGAAACCAGTGAAGTTCAGAGGAACCAGAATCTGGATCTTGTTGGACTTAGTGATGCGCTGGAAGTCAACGTGCATAACAGTGTTACGCGCCGGGTGACGCTGGAAGTCACGTACGATAACTTTTTCTTCTTTACCGTTCAGATCCAGAGTCAGGATTGAAGAGAAGAAAGTAGGATCTTCGATCTGCTTAACCAGAGCGCGGTTTTCCAGAGTAACGGAAACAGGCTTCTTGTTTTTAGCACCGCCGTATACAACGGCAGGGATCATGCCAGCGTGACGCAGGCGGCGGCTCGCACCTTTCCCTTCGTCTGTACGGGCTTCAGCTTTGATTACGAAATCAGTCATTTTAATACCTTTAAAAAGTAAAACTGCAAAATCCTTGCGACCAGGTCTTGCAGTCAGTTAAGCCAGTTGGCTAAGTTCCTTCCCTGATGGAAGGGGTGTTATCGGTGCCGTGTTCTTATCGAACACTTTTAAGAGTTCTTATCGGAACTCCTGAGATGTTCCTACCGGAACTCTTAAGATGTTCTTATCGGAACTCTTAAGATGTTCCTACCGGAACATAGCACTGATAGATTCTTCATTGCAGACGCGGCGTACCGCTTCTGCCAGCATTGGCGCCAGGGTCAGCTGACGAATGCGTTCACACTTTTCACCAGCCGGTGACAGTGGAATAGTATCTGTAACAACCAACTCATCCAGTTCAGAGTTGTTGATGTTGTCGATAGCAGGGCCTGAAAGTACCGGGTGAGTTGCATAGGCAACAACCTTGGCAGCACCGTTTTGCTTCAGTGCGCTGGCGGCTTTACACAGGGTGCCGGCGGTGTCACACATGTCGTCTACCAGAATGCAGGTACGACCCTGTACGTCACCGATAATGTTCATTACCTGGGCTTCGTTGGCTTTTTCACGACGCTTGTCGATGATCGCCAGATCGCAGTCCAGTTGTTTTGCCACAGCACGGGCACGTACCACACCGCCTACATCCGGAGATACAACCAGTGGGTTCTCGTAGTTCTGACGGGCGATTTCGTCCAGCAGTACCGGTGAGCCATATACGTTATCAACAGGGATATCAAAGAAACCCTGGATCTGGTCAGCGTGCAGGTCAACGGTCAGTACGCGGTCGATACCCACACCTGCCAGCATGTCAGCAACCACTTTAGCGCTGATTGCTACACGGGCAGAACGTGGACGGCGATCCTGACGGGCATATCCGTAGTACGGGATAACTGCAGTAATACGGGTAGCTGAACCGCGGCGCAGGGCATCAGCCATGACGATCAGTTCCATCAGGTTGTCATTGGTGGGTGCGCAGGTCGATTGCAGAATAAAAACGTCTTTACCACGCACGTTCTCGTTCAACTCAACCGCCACTTCACCATCGCTGAACTTGCCGACATCGGCCTTTCCCAGTGATAAATACAGCCTGCTGGCCACTTTTTGGGCCAGGTTCGGGTTTGCATTACCCGTAAATACCATCATTTTAGATGACACAGTTGCTCTACCTTTGTGGTGGGAATATGGCTGGGGTGGCAGGATTCGAACCTGCGAATGCTGGGATCAAAACCCAGTGCCTTGCCGCTTGGCGACACCCCAATAAACTGTTTTTCAACTCAGTGCGGCAATGACAGGAGACTCGTTCAGCCCTTTGGCGACGTATCCTGCCCACTCCGTTGGCAGTTGCCGCTTCGCCGCTTCTGCTTCCGCCTGAGTTCCGAAGCTGGTGAATGCGCATGCGCCAGTTCCGGTCAATTTGGCTTCCCCAAATTTATCCAGCCAATTCAATACTTTAGTCACGTCGGCGTGCAAGTATTCAACGATGGGCTGGCAATCGTTTCGGGAGCTCCCCTCAAAAAAGGCCGCTAGTGTGATGGGAGAGGTGTCTCGTGTCAATTGCTCATGGCAAAATATTTTGGCAGTACTCACATGAACAGGCGGCTTGACGATTAAAAACCAGGCTGACGGGAGCGTGACGGGGCTTAGTTTTTCGCCAATCCCCTCGGCCCAGGCACTGTGTCCGGCGACAAAAACCGGGACATCGGCGCCCAGTGAGGCGCCAATAGCGAGCAGCGCGTCAACGCTCAAGCCCAGTTGCCAGAGGTGGTTGAGCGCCA
>CAKZPE010000064.1 GCA_937138495.1 uncultured Oceanospirillaceae bacterium | reverse complement strand
AGAGGCTGATCCAGCCCCATCCGCGCCCGTTCGGCATCAATGTCCGCCTGGGTGATGGTTTCGCCCTGAGTGTTCTTATAGGCAATGTACTTTTCTGCACAATCACCCGGCAGCACTTCCATCAGGGAAAACACAATGCCGCTGACAATCAGCAAGGTAATCAGCGCCAGCACATAGCGGCCGAATACATAGTTGAAATACTGGCTGTTTATGCCCCGCCAGTAGAGAAACCCACCGACGCTCAGCAGGATCCACAGCAGCCAGCTGCCAGTCAAAAAGCTGACGATAAAATCTGCAGTCACACGTTCATCCTCAAAACCTGTTATCGGTACGTTTTCAGCGGCTCACGGTGCTGAAAAAGCATTGATAACAGGCCTTCTTTTTAGTGTTTAAAAAAGAAAAATTCGGAAAAGAAAAAAGGAGACAACTCAACGCTGCCCCCCTTTCTGCGCACCCTTTCTATATACTCAAGTGCGCCCGGGTTATCAGTTCTGAGCCATACCGTCCGCCCCCAGATACCACTGAGTAGCAAGATACGGATACATACGGTAGAACTCGTAAGAAGAGGTTTTAGGCACTTCGAAATTACCCAGCGCACGGCTGCGGTATACCGGCGAAACCGCCTTCACAGTACCGATAATGTAGAGGTCATCAACGACACGCCTGGCAATCTCAACACCCAGTTCATCAGATGCTTCTGTACCGGCCTGCAGGGTGACAAAACGGTCCGTCAGCTGCTTCATTTCAGCCACGGTTGCTGGCGGCTGAACACCTTCGGCACCATTGGTATCGCGGTGCTGCGCCCACAACATACCGGTACGCAGGTCGAAGAAGCTGCCGTACGGCGGTAGCAGGGTTTCAGTGTTGCTGGCCAATGTTGCCAGCGGACGGCCCATTACCCAGCTCAGCACGCTCAGATCATTAGCCGTCTGAGAGTTGCGGTACTCATCAGAAGTGACTTCCTTGATGGTGGTTTTCACACCAACTTCGGTCCAGTTATTGGCAATAATTTCCACCAGTTCAGTCGGCGTGCCCTGGGTCGCATACTGAATGTTCAGTTCGAATTTTTTACCGGATGGCAGATCACGCAGGCCGTCATTGTTCTTGTCCACAACGCCGGCCTTGTCCAGAAGTTCAGCCGCCATCTTCGGATCGTACTGCGTCCAGCCAGTTTTCAGATCGTCAGTAATGAACGGCGTGGTATCAGCATCAAAACCGGTGTACTGAGTCGGTTGACCCAGGCCGAAGTAAGCAATTTCGTTGATCTGATCACGGTTCATCGCCACAGACATGGCACGGCGGAAGTTCACATCGTTGAACACCGCACGCTTCTCTTCATCTTTGTCCGTCAGGTTAAAGGCGATGGTGGTTTGTGCAATGGTCGGACGCAGGGCAATTTCATACTTACCCTGATCTTTGTTTTCCAGCAGTACCGGTGCCTGAGGCAGGTTTACCGCCTGTGCTTTGTAGTCCACTTCGCCGGCAATCAGCTTAGCGGTCTGGATGTCTTCATCACCGATGAACACTTCATTGATTTCACTGATGTACGGTAGCTGGTTACCGGCAGTATCGACCTGGAAGAAATACGGGTTAGCCACCAGACGGCGACCTTCGAGCGAATCCTCAACCACCAGATAAGACTCCAGACTCGGGGCAATTGCCGTCAGACCGGCCGCCACCAGGCGGTCAGAAGCGGCTTTGTCTTTCAACAGCGGCGTAGGAACATCTTTCCAGTCAGACTGACCGTAGTAGAAATTGATCACCGCATAGCCGTTTTCGAATCCCAGCTCCTGAGCTTTCTTGTCAGCATCCTTATTCAGTTCCGGGTGAAACTGCGCCAGTAGGTGCTTCGGCTGGAATGGCTGTGCATAATCCTGCGCAAAGTTATCCAGAAAGCCCGGTGTGGATTCGTTCATAGTGAACTGAATCGTGGTGTCATTCAGTACCTCAACCTTTACCGGCTTACCGGCAGACAGGAAACGGTCCTTAGGTTTTTCGATCACATTGCTGTTCATCAGCAGACCGTTGTACCAGAAGGCGATATCCCCGGCGGTGAACGGCGCTCCGTCAGACCACTTATGGCCTTCACGCAGGTTTACTTTCAATACCGTAAAGTCAGCATTCCACTGCCAGGACTTAGCCACGTTTGGCACCACAGTGGCCAGATCATCGCTGAAGCGCACCAGGTTAACGTGACGCACAGACAGTAAATCAGAGGTGCCGGATTCAGTCGCCTTGGAAATACCGTCCAGCACGCCGCCGTAAATACCGACTTGCTGGTAAGGCGCGACGACTAAAGGCTCAGTTGGGATACGCTTAGCCAACGGCATCAGTTCCGGGTTGCCGGCAATGCGGGCGTTTAATGCTTTAATAGCCGGGTTTTCTGCAAAACTCAGCTTACACCCCTGTTGTGCTTCATATTCAGCGCGCTCGAAAATGTGCGGGTATTTACCGCCCGCATCCGGACCGGTAACAGCCGGGCAATTTGCCAGCACATTGCTTGCCATCAGCGCGGTTGCGCCTGCGATTAACAACTTATTCATCATTCAGTTCCTGCTAAAAAATTAGTGTGAATTCAAATCAGGCCAGTGCTGCAGATACAGGTGCCGGCCAGCGAATCAGTTGCCAGCCACGGGAAAGCGCCAGCTCACTGAGTGATTGATCGGGATTGGTCGCAACCGGATGTTCCACCCACTCCAGAAGCGGCAGATCATTCATTGAGTCGCTGTAAAAATACGCACCGTCCATGGACTCTCCCTGTTCTTCCAGCCAGGCCTTCAGCCGGATAATCTTGCCTTCCCTGAAACTCGGAACACCGGCAACTTCACCGCTGTAACCGGCATTGGATGCTGCTGCATCCGGGGTTTCTTCCAGCTCAATGGCCAGTACATCTTCAACCCCTAATTCCTGTGCAATGGCTCTGACGATGAACGCCACCGTTGCCGAAATAATCACCAGACGCTTGCCCTGCGCCCGGCAGGCCACCAGTAACTCTCGGGCATCCGTATACACTCTTGGTGAGAGATACTCTTTAATAAATACCGGCATCAGCGCGTCTATTTGTTGCGTATCCAGATGCGCTAACGGCGCTAACTGGAAACGTACGTAGTCACGCATATCCAGCGTGCCGGCACTGTACTGTTCGGAAAATGCCTGATCACCGGCGACAAACTCATCGCCGGCAAAGCCATGATCAACCAGAAAGCGGCAAAATAATGAGGCACTGTCACCTGCCACCAGGGTTTCATCCAGATCAAAAATCGCTAACGCCATGCTCAGTTCGCTCCTGAAAAATCAGCATGTAAAAACTCCTTTGGAAAGGCCTTACCGTGGCCCTGCAAACCCAGTAGCTGACACACCGCACCACACAGTTCCAGCTGCTGCGGCCGGGATTCAGCGTTATGGGAAAAGCCCTGCCCCATCACGTACAACGGCACCCTACGTTCTTCCGGCAAAATTCCACCGTGGCTGAAGTCGTTATTCATACCGTGATCAGAGGTCACCAGTACCTGATAACCGGCGGCCAGCCAGTCCGGCAAATATTCAGACAGAGCCACATCCGTGTGGCGGGCGGTATTGCGGTACCGGGTGCTGTCCCAGCCAGCTTTATGTCCCGCATCGTCAATGTTCATGGGATGCACCAGCAGGAAATCAGGATCATGCTGGCGACGCAGGGCTTCAGCGTCGGCAAACAGATGGTCATCGGGGTAATGATCCCGGTAGTAGAAAGTGCCGTACTGAATTGCCCCTTCGGAATCTGCCGTATGGCGATCCCGTTTGGCATTAAAAGGCGCACGGTTATACAGCTCACTGAACCAGTGATACGCAGCGGCAGCAGTAGTTAACCCGTTAGCCCGGGCCAGGCTGAACACACTTTGCTGAGTAGAAAGGCGGCATACATTGTTATGCACAATGCCGCTGTTCACCGGGGAAACGCCGGTGAGAATGGCTTCGTACAGCGGCCGCGACATCGAGGGTAATTCGCACTGCAGTTTATACAGCGTCGCCTGCCCCTGTTCGCGCAACGCCTGCAGAAAACCCATACACTGCCGGCCCGTTTCATACTCCAGGCCATCCAGCACGATCAGAATTACTTTTTGTGACATATACACATACCCAGACATTAACCGGGCAGAACCTGTATCCACACCAACGGTGCTGTGAGCGGGCTCTGCTGCAACTGCAATCAGGTTAATGTCGGAATGTGTAACTTATACGACAGGATTGAGTACTTTTCGTGACATCTTTATGAGCAGACTTTTCTGCATAAGAATCGGTTATAGCCTGTCACATACTCTTAATAAAATAAGGCCTTATGCCTGCTCTTCCGAAAGCGACAGCCACAAAAAATGCCGCAAAAGCGGCATTTTCAAAATCGGGGGAGATCATCAGGAAGAGGACGTAAATACCTTCATTACGCCTGCCAGTACCAAACCTAATAACAGACCGATCAGGCCGGCCGTTACCGACGGTGCAAACAACGCCACATAAATACTGATATCAGCGCCCAGACGCTGCACATGATGTACCCACTCCGCTAACAGCGGAATACCATGAACGATGATGCCACCGCCCACCAGGAACATGGCAACGGTGCCAACGATGGTCAGAGTACGCATCAGCCTTGGCGCAAATGCCAGCAGGCCCCGGCCAACACTGCGCTTAACCGCAGCAAATGCCCCGGCAGTTTTATCTTTCAGCAGGTACAGGCCGGCATCGTCCAGCTTAACGATAATCGCCACCAGCCCATACACAAACACCGTGATCAGCACCGCCAGTACAGAAATTACCAGTGCCTGCATCGCAAAACTGGCATCCTGAACGGTTCCCAGCGCAATGGCGATAATTTCAGCCGAGAGTATAAAGTCGGTTCGCACCGCCCCTTTTATCTTGTCTTTTTCCAGCTGTTCAAGGTCCGTATCCTGCCCGGCTAACAGAGCTTCCACCTTTTCATCGTCAGTTTGCTTTGCCGACTTGCTAAACATATGCAGGACTTTTTCCGCCCCTTCAAAACACAAAAACGCACCGCCCAGCATCAGCAACGGCGTAATCAGCCAGGGAATAAAGGCGCTGATCGCCAGTGCCGCCGGCACCAGAATCAGCTTATTCAGCATCGAACCTTTGGCCACCGCCAGTACCACAGGGATCTCCCGGTCGGCTTTCACCCCCGCAACCTGTTCAGCATTCACCGCCAGATCATCCCCCAGCACCCCGGCGGTCTTCTTCGCCGCGACCTTGGTCAGGATTGCCACATCGTCAAGCACTGCGGCGATATCATCGAGAAGGGTTAATAAACTCCCTGCTGCCATCTGTATTCTTCCTTATTCCGTTTAACGCCTGGATTCCACAACAACCGCATTACCCTACACCCGACAGTAGTGGAAAGAAATATTTAACAACAGAATACCCGGCAGGATGAAATGCAGCTGAATACCCTCAGCGTATTCAGCAACGGCGGATTACAGGGAGACAAACACCAGCCCGATCAGCATCAGAGTCATCCCCTGCATGCGGTTGATACTGAGCGTTTCCTTCAGCCAGAAAACACCGATGGCCACACCAATAGGGATACTCAGCTGGCGCAGGGCAACCACGTAGCTGACTTCTGTCACCATCGACATACTGATCAGCACCAGCAAATACGTACCGACAATGAACAGCCCCGTCATCGCCACCGAACGGATCGCCCCCGGGCGGTTAAATACCGAGCCAAACAGAGATTCTTTAAATAACAGTAAAGACACCGGCAGCATACACAAAACAATCCCGCCGGCCTGCACCACCGCAAAGGCACTGCCCGCCTGAAACGCGGTAAAGCCCTGCTCCCGCATCAGGTGCACGGCAGCACTGTCAGTGAATGAATAACCCGCTGTGCCTAATGCCGCAACAATGGCCCAGCCAACCGCCGGGGTCATATAGGCCCGCCAGTGCCATTCCCGCCAGCGCCGTATCGGCAATATCATCGCCCCTGTAAAGATCAGCAACATGGCGGCAATATCCTCTATGGATAACAGACTGTGCCCGTATGCCCCCAGCACCAGTAAAGGCACAATCAACACCGGTAATGCCCGGGCCAGCGGATAAACAATTCCCAGATCGCCCCCCTGATAGGCTTTCGCCAACCCCACCAGATACACCGTCTGGCAGATACCTGACGCCAGTATCAGCCACCAGAACGGCTCTGGCATATTCAGCACATCCTGCCAGACATCCAGTAAAAGCGGGCTGAAAATAAGCATGCCAAAGGCGGTTGCCCACATATAAAAAGAAATGCTGGTGCCGGATTTTTTACCGATGGAATTCCAGCTGGCATGCAATAAGGTAGAGATCAGAATCAGACCAATGGCCGTCGCGCTCAAGGCTTTTCTCCCGACGCCAGACGGCGGCCGATATCTTCAAGACAAGGCACAACATCTGCAATGGTATCCACCACGTAATGCGCGCCTCCTCTGTAAAATTTTTCGCGGGCAGGCTGGCGGTAAGCTTCCCGCTCATCAGCTGTCAGCCCCTGCCACTCTTCAAGGCTCAGCCCTACTTCATTACCGCTGCAGGCCAGTGCGACAGTCCACATACCGGCATTCAGGCCTTCGTCGATTCCTGGCTGGGTATCATCAATTTTGACGCAGGCCGCGAGGTTTTCGACCCCCAGTTCCATCACGTTGGCCAGGCTCATATACGGATACGGCCTGCCTTTACTGACCTCATCTGCACACACCATGCTTTGCGGGCTATATCCCTGTTCAGCCGCCCGGGCCAGCAAACCGGCCACCATTGACCGGGCATACCCGGTATTGGCACCGATACAGATTCCCCGTGGCTGCGCCCAGGCAAGCAAGTCCGTCACTCCGGGAATCAGCTCAGCAGTCGCAGCAATCGCTTTAATCTGCATGGGAATAAAATCTTCAAACATTGCGTCGATATCGCTGCTGTCCGGTCTCTGACCGAATTGCTGTTGCCAGCACTGTGCGATTCGCGGCAACGCACAGAGCTGACGGATGTGTTCGCGTTTTTCAGCGCCCATCGGGCCACGGGCTTCGGCCTCGCTCAGCTCAATTCCCCGGCTGGCAAACAGCTGCCGGAAACCTTCAATCGGCGCCCGCGAGCCAAAATCTACAGTGGTACCGGCCCAGTCCATAATAATGGCCTGCAGCGGTCCGGTATAACGGCGGGAATAACGATACATACGCACCTCATCCGGCCGGAAAAGGCCGTCAAACTCTGTGATTACGAATGCAGGAATTATACAGGAAGGAAATAACACCACAATCTGGTATAGACCAGATGAGATAAATAAAACTGACAAGACCCGGTACTTAAGTCAATTAAAGCCACCTGAGTACCGGACAAAATCATCGCCAGCAATGTCAGGCATGGCGCCAGCGCTGACTGCGGGCGAGCAACTCCCGGCTGATCAACCAGTGGAAACTCTTCACCCCCAGTGCAGTGAACATCAGCAATACGGCCATTGCCGCAGCCGGTGCGGTATCCCCCGCTTCATCCATATTAATCACCGCTACTGACGCCAGCGTGGTATCCGCCGAATACAGAAACACCACCGCCGAGACGGTCGTCATGGCATTTACAAACAGATACACCGAAATATCCAGCACAGCGGGTAAACACAATGGCAGCGTTACCCGGCGAAAGGTTGTATAAAAAGGCACTTTCAGGGATGCCGATACCGATTCGAACTCACCGTCAATCTGCTTCAGGCTGGTACTGGCTGTCAGATGACACACCGTATAAAAGTGCACCAGCGTATTAAGCACCAGAATCGCCAGGGTGCCATACATAAAGTTCAGAGGATTATCCGGCGAGTTGAAGAAGAAAATATAAGACAATCCCAGCACCATGCCCGGTACAGCCATGGGCAACATTGCCAGAAACTGCATGGTTTTGCGCAACAATGGTAAGGCTTTAACTTTCTCGTTCAGATACGCCAGCAGAAAGATAACAGCCGTACCGGTGATTGCCACCCAGAACGCCATCCGCAGGGAATTGAAGTACGAATCCCAGCCCCCGCCATCCATCATATCGAACTGGTAGTTATCCAGTGACAGGGTCAGATTATAGGGCCAGAAGCTAATCAGCGATGCGTACATCGCCATGCCGATCACCAGCAGCAGAAAGGCAGCAATGCCACCACAGAACAGCATCAGCAGGTTATCCTGTAACGGCTGGGATTCCGGCTGAATCGCCACGGCACGTGCACTTACCTGTGCGGTCTGGCGCTTCTGCACCCGGCGTTCTATCCAGAATGACAGAATAGCCGGCAACAGCAGAATGACGCTGACCACCGCGCCCATCTGAAAATTCTGCTGGCCGACAACCTGCTTGTAGATATCCGTCGCCAGCACGTTGTACTGGCCGCCAATCACCTTGGCGACACCAAAATCCGTGATCGCCAGCGTAAAACAGACAAAGATGGTGTTCACCAACCCATAACGGACCCCGGGTAAAGTGATGGTCAGAAATACCCGCCAGCCAGGTGTTTTCAGCGCTTTAGCCGCTTCATACAGGCGGGCGTCGCTGTTCGACATCGCCGTGATCAGAATCATCAGCGCATGGGGAAAAATCCAGAAACACAGCCCCATGACGATGCCCACCGGGCCATAGATGGAATCCACCGGTAGCCAGCCCTTCAGTATCCCCTGGTTACCAAACAGGTAGATCATGCTCAGGGCCGGCAGTAATGACGGTGCGAACAACGGCAGGCTGCTGATCAGCCGAAAGCCTTTTTTACCGGCCATGCCGCTGCGGGTCAGTGCATAGGCGGTTATAAACGCGCAGGTCACCACAATCACCGTCGTCCAGCAGGCGATGACCAGGGAATTTATAATCGAGCCAAATAATGCCGGATTGGTAAAATACTCCGCATAGTTGGCCAGACCAATAAAGTTACCGGCATGATCCTGCACACTTTTCAGCAGCATGGTACTCAGTGGCGCCAGCAATCCGAGAATCAGAAACAGGACCCCCAGCAACAACAAAGCCCGTTGTACGAAGGCCTCGGTATTCCAGACAGGCATTAACCTGCAGGCAGCAATTGCGCTCATGCCTGAGCCTCCATTACGCTGTCCATCACTTCCGCAAATACGTGTTGTGGCTGAGGATCTGATTGCCGAATACTGACCCGGGTAGGTTCATCAACCGGCGGCTGGGGATAAAAATGCAGGCTCTCAGTATCAATCGCCAACTGTAAGTGATCACCGGCTTTCAGCTGACGCTGTGAATACTGCTGCACCGGCAGATCCACTTCGATATCCGTATTCCGGGCAATCGTCACAACCAGCCGCACAAAAGCGCCCATAAAGTTCACCTGGGCCACCTCGCCCTGCAGTAAGAGGGTGTCGGCCTTTACCTCTTCCGGCCCCTGCAGCACGCGGACCATTTCCGGACGGAAGCCCAGTAAGCCCTCTTCGACGTTCTGACTAAGCATCAGCGGTAACGCCAGCTCAGTATCACCGATTAGCAGGTTATGCCCTTCCAGCACCCGGCCAGGCAACAGATTCATACTGCCAATAAAGCGGGCCACGAAGGCGGTAGCCGGATGCCGGTAAATCTCTTCCGGCGTACCGACCTGAGCAATGGTGCCATGATCCATCACCACGATCCTGTCTGCCATGGTCAGGGCTTCATCCTGGTCGTGTGTCACCATAATTGTGGTAATGCCCAGCGAACGTTGTAATTCACAGATTTCTTTACGCAGGTGTAACCGTACCCGGGCATCCAGCGCCGACAGTGGCTCATCCAGCAATAACAGGCCCGGCTGAATCGCCAGCGCCCGCGCCAGTGCAACCCGTTGCTGCTGGCCGCCGGATAACTGTCCCGGAAACTTATCGCCAATGCCGGGCAGATCAATCTGTTCCAGTAAATCGTTCACCCGCACAGTACGGTCCTGACGGCTGAGTTTATTATTCACCAGACCGTAGGCGATGTTTTCACTGACAGTCAGGTTCGGAAATAATGCATAGGACTGAAACACGATGCCAAAATCACGCTGTTGTGGCGGCAGCCGGGTAATGTCCTTACCGGCTTGCGAAATACGTCCCTGCTGCACCTGTTCCAGACCGGCAATGATCCGCAACAGAGTTGTTTTACCGCAACCGGAGGGGCCGAGAAAACACACAAACTCACCCTCTTCCACTTGCAGGGAAATATTCTGCAGGGCGACAAAATCGCCAAAACGTTTTTCCAACTGATGAATATGTAAATACGGGGCAGCGGACATTGGTCACACTCCATTCATTGCCACCTGCTGACACCCGGTCTCCGGCGGCCTGGCTATTACTGATTACGACGTCTGAATACAAAAAAGCAGCAGTCAGAAAGAGCTGCCGCTTTTCAGTGCGAATGCGAGGTTACTTCTTCGGTTCACTCTTGCTGTCGTAACGCTGTTGCCACTCTTTGAGGATGCGTGAACGGTTCACGGCGGACCACTGGAAATCGTTATCGATCATCCGCTCGGCAATGTCAGTCGGGTAGTTTTTTATAGGCTTGGCAACACCCGGCATAGCAACCACTGCATAGCTTTCGTTATACAGCTCGTTCGCCGGACGGGTGACGGTCCAGTCCATCAGTGTTTTAGCGGCCTGCAGCTTGTCGGTACCTTTAACAATGGCCGCGGCTTCCATGTCCCAGCCCAGGCCTTCAGACGGGAAGATCACCTCAATCGGCGCCCCTTTAGTGACCAGTTTGGCACCCCGGTAAGCAAAGGAAATACCGATAGCCGTTTCGCCGGCAGCCGCCAGTTTGCAGGGCTTGGAACCGGAGTGGGTGTAACGGTCTACGTTAGTGTGCAGCTTGTCCATGAAGGCCCAGCCCTGCTCTTCACCAAAGCTCTGCAGCCAGCTGGATACATCCAGAAAACCGGTACCGGAAGAATTCGGGTTCGGCATGATCACATGGCCCTTATATTCCGGGCGGGTCAGATCCTGCCAACTGGCAGGCTTGGGCAGGTTCAGCTTTTCCGCTTCAACGGTGTTGTAGCAGATAGACGCCACCCAGGCATCCATCCCAACCCATGAAGGGGTGGCATCGGCATCAACAAACTTCTTACTCAGCTTTTCAACACCCGCCGGCTTATAGCCCTGCAGCATGCCCTGATCCTTCAGCACCAGCAGGCTGGTCGCCGCCAGCCCCAGAACCACATCGGCCTGCGGGTTTTCTTTTTCAGCCAGCAAACGCGCAGTAATGATACCGGTGGAATCACGGACCCAGCGGATCTTTACATCCGGATTATTCTTCTCAAATGCAGTGGCGTAGCTTTTCAGCTGATCCGCTTCCAGTGCGGTATAAACCGTCAGATCCGTTTGTGCCTGAGCCTGCAGAGCAGCGCCCATTCCCAGTGCCGCCGCTAATACACGGGCCTTTGCCATCAGTTTCATTTCTTCATCCTCATTCAGCACAGAAGTAACGGCTAAGCCGCTGTTATTGTTCAGCCTGGGCAGAACGTGCTGCACCCGCTGGTCTATACCAAATAATTATCCGGCCGCCTGATGACAGAAAAGTGACAAACAGATAACGGATTTTTGACAATTCCCCCCTGTCACGGGATAAATCCCAGACAAAAAAACGGGATGCCATGCATCCCGTTCCAGTTGGTTCGTTCAGTATTACAGTGCAGATTTACGGTGAGCCGTTGGCGTCGCCACATGAAAGCTCGGGTTATCAAACTCCCGGTGTTTCATCCCGTAGTACGCATCGTAAAAATCCCCGAAGTGCTGCGCATTAAAGGTATAGAACATCGCCCGGCGGGATTTATCAGACGCATTTTTCTCGGAATAATGCGGCACGTACGAATCAAAAATCACCACATCACCGGGTTTGGCTTCAATTGGCTGCCACTTAATCCGCCCGGCTACGTCCTGCTGAATCGCACCGTGGCTGCTGCCACCGTCATAGCTGGGCAGGATCGGCAACTGACCGTTCGGTGTGGTCTGAAGTTCATAGCCATACCCTTCCAGATCACGGCGGTAATTTTCCGGGAAATACAGACAGCCATTTTCCAGCGTTGCGTCATCCAGAAAAATCGCCACCGTCACATGAAAATTGGGTTTCAGATGGTTATAGGCAATCACATCCTGATGGGGTTCAAAGGCTCCGCCACCCGGATTCTTGGCATTGCACTTATCTTTAAACAATACAAAATCATCACCGGTCAGCGCTTTAATGAACCCCTGAAACTTAGGCACCAGCTGTTCCCGGATGACGGGGTTATAACCCTTAATGTATTCGTACCGGCATACCTTCAGCGGATCATCAATCTCGGGGACAACGATCAGCTCATCAAGATTCTGTTGATAAAAATCATTCAGGGTAGCGCCGCTTTGCTGCAACTGTTCCAGCAGCTGACCGGCGTGGCTGTATAAATCGGCACTGGCCGCTTCCAGCATCTGCATATCCGCAGCACTCAGCCCCTGTTCCAGCACGATATATCCCTGGCGCATAAAACGTTCTTTATTCCCGGACATCATACCGCCCCCTGCTCTGCCGGACAGGCACAGGCCTGAAGTTGCGGTAAATAATGGCTGAAGGGCTGAAGGCTCAGTTCCTGAATTTTACCTTCGTCATCCCAGCGGCGCAGTTTAATGGCTGAACCGGCATAGGTTTCCGCCAGAAAACGGTCGCACTCCTCAGCATTCATCAGGCCACCCTGATGATGGAATGAATCCAGTGATGCCGCTGAAAGGCCATCCAGATAACCTTTTTCAACCGAACACAGGTAACGCTTTGCCTGGGCATGCAGGCGGATCGGCTCGGTTACTGCCGGCGAAAAGTAATCCGCCAGAAACTCAGCCCCCACGGCGTCATGTTTGTAATTACCAAAGGCAAGATCGGTGGCGGCCAGCAGATGGCCAATATCGTGCAGCAGTGCGGCTGTTACCAGCTCATCAGACTCGCCGGCACGTACGGCCAGTTCTGCACACTGAACAGCGTGCTCGGTTTGTGTAATATCTTCGCCGTAGGTCTGGCTGCCTTCAGCGTCGAACAGATCAGTGATCTGCTTAACAATTGGATGCATAGGTCTACCCGTCAGTTGATCAGGCTGGCCGGAAAAGCACAGCCTGCTATTTCAATTGGCGGGCAGGGAAATACTGACCGCCGCTTAAATCGTCCAGTTGAGTTGTGGCCAGTTCCGCGCCTCGGCAATCACCGCCAGCCGGGGATCAGGATTCGTCGCCACCGGCTGTTCAACAATCTCCAGCAATGGCAGATCATTCATCGAATCACTGTAAAACGCGGCACCGTTCAGCGTTTCCCCTTCGCTTTTCAGCCAGGCGTTCAGCCGGGTCACCTTGCCTTCCTGATAAGTAGGCACCCCGTCGACTTCACCGGTATAACGGTTATTTTCCGTCACCAGATCAATCGCCAGTACATCTTCAACCCCCAGCTGTTTAGCAACCGCCCGCACAATGAAGGCCGCCGTGGCCGAGACAATCACCAGGCGATGGCCAGCACTGCGTAACTCGCTCAGCAACGCCTTTGCCTGGGGATAAACCTTTGGCACGATCACTTCAGCAACAAAGCTTTCCGTCAGATGATCAATATCCGCCACATCCATATCTGCCAGGGGTTTCACCTGAAATGCAATGTACTCATGCACCGACATTTTCCGTTCCGCATACAACGCCATCAGCCGTTCTTCTTCCACGATAAATCCGGGATCGGTCACCAGACCGGTATCCTTCATATACTCACAGAACAGCGACGATGTATCGCAACAGGTCAGGGTTTCGTCCAGGTCAAAAATGCGTAAGGCCATGGCTTAAATTCTCATCTAGATTGAAAGCAAAAAACGACAACTCAATCTGGTATAGACCAGATAATAAGTACAGAATATTACAGGGTAATGACAATCCTGTCGATGCAGAAAAGCTGGGGAAAGTGTTTAAGAGAGTGACGAAGCGAAATGCAGACAGGAAGCTATAAAATCAAAAAAAGCGTAGTGAGTGGAATGATGGCTTTGTGCCAATAGCAGACAAAGTTATTTAATACTTTTTCCGTCCCGAGCAGACATTAACCTCCGCATATGGGGAGCAGTAGGTGTCTCAGGAACACAGCGACGAATATGATGCGTTTATTAGCTTCCATTGGATGTAAACGCTTTATAATTCTCGTGCTCTATGAAATGTCCATACGTATTATGCAGCTCTAGGTATACAGATTTTAATTCACCCTCCATGACTTTATATACATCAGAGTACATGTGTTAGTATTGATATTCATCTAACAAATTATCTTTTCTTTTTTCTTGTAAGACTTCATTGAATCTAAAGAATAGTATTGAGTCTTCTAACCTTCTCAGAGCACTGTGGAAATCATAATTTATCTCAAATGAAAATCTTTCTACTTCAATGATGTAATTTCTTATTTCAATTCGTTTTCTTTCTATAAATTCGAATGTGCTTTCTTCATGCTCATAAATATCATAATGAGGTTCAAATATATTTATCTCTTTAAATTCATCTTTATCTTCAAAACGTGCATAGTCTTCAAAATAATATTTCCCTTTTGACGCCATTAAGGGATTGACCGTGTTTTTATTTTGAAATATGCACTCTACGACCCATTGGATTTTCACTACTTGATAGTAAAAAAATAGAGCTTGTTTTTTCTTTTTATCATAGTTTGGAAATATTACGGTAATCAAATAAAAAAAATAGCCTGAGATAACAGAAAGTGATATAGCACTAAGCAATTTCACAATATCATTAGCTCCAGAAAACCATTCAGAAGCATCTTTGAATACGACGTCAAATGTTATTATCCACGCAAGAGAAATAACGCACATTAATGCTAGCACTTGGTTTGGGAAGAATTTATATTTAATTCGTGAGAATATGCTAACTCTTCTATAACCAGCTATTTGGAGTTCCTTCTTCAATTTTTACTCCGATGTTGAGTTTGGGTGCTAACGCCGCCATCAACTGCGCATCGGTACGCATAGAGCGTGACAGGTTGCGGAGTCAGATTACATAGCCTTGTTAGCGCATTCGTCATAAAATCCCATTTTTGACTAGTTCCTGAGCCATAGATGTTATAAACCTCATATCGTTAAGTGCCCATGGGATCATAGCCATAGCTCCCTTCTTGCTCAAAGCTACGTCCGCTATCTCCTTTGAAGACCGTTGACTACACACAACGTACGTCCAGGCTAGACCGCCAAAAACGAACCTGTACGCCAACTGGTTTCCTAAGCGGGTCTGAGTTGGTGGCACCACGAGAGCTTTTACAACATCCCCTTCGTGCATGATAGGCGAAACTATGAAAGGGTACTTACTCTCGTCTCCTGCATCCTCTGTCAATATCATCAGCCTTAGCTTTTCTTCGTACGGACCTAGCGTTACACCTGAAAATATATCCATCCTCGAGACTCCCGCCCGCCATAAGATGGATAACGCAAAGAGCTTAAACCGTGTGTAATCGATTCCACTGATCCGTATGATCCCTTTATCTCTACGGTACGTCAGTTGCGTTCCGCCGTTGAGAACCTTACTTGCGTACCGCTCATACTTGGACAATAGCTGTTCACAATTCCCACACAAAAGAGGTTCGCGAAAGCCCTTCTGCTTATACTTTCTGCCTTTATCCAGATGTAGCTCGTGAAAGCGGTGCTTTTCGTCATAAAGGGCAGAAAACAAAAACTCAGGGATAATGTGGGACTTCTTAAGATCGTTCTCTCTTTTACATAAGTGGCAGTGCATACTTGTACCGCTAACACCCAGATAACGGTTGGCTAAAATTGTGTAGCGAAGCCAACTGTTACGTGTCCTTGTTGATTTTTTGTTATATTTTTATTGCGTGAAGTCTATTAAAGGTTTTAATTTTACTAGCCCCGCTTGTATTGAAGCTAAAATAGCTAAAAATATAGTTATTACAACCATTATGTATTGAAGCCTTACACTATCTTTGTGGCGACGCTCACCATTTTGAAATGCCTCTAAAGTAACTATTGCTTTGCCTGTTACTCTATAATCACTTTGCCTGCCTTTAGTTATTTCACCTGACTCACTTAATGAGCTTAAGTATAACCTAAGCATATTAAGGCATTTATCTTTATCTGGGTGCCCAAAGCTTCTTATTGAATATATATCTGACATAAGTGAAATAAGCCCGAACTCTTTATTTTTTACACCGTAATTTTCAACAATATACTCGAGTAATTCGTGTCTAGGCTTGCTATGCAAGACTTTTGTATTGAATATTTTTTGGGATAGATTTTGTATTATTCGTAAGAACTTTACTTTTACAGCATCTTTTTTAGAGAGGCAATGTAAAATAAAATTATCAATACCATCGTAAATTGTATAAAAGTTATGAAGATAATGAGTAATCTCGATGCTCGTCAAATCTACATCATCTATGGATAGCGTAGAAGGTTTTTTACCTTCACCTTCGAAAATTGTAATTAATGAACCATTCATTCCAAGGACAAGACTTTTGGGATTACCTTTGGTTGGAACTCTTACCGTATAGAAGTCATTTTTTTCACATTTAGGGCCAGACATGGAGATTCGATTTGGCGCCATTTTTGAACATGCTTTTATCAATGCCCATTTATGTAGTTTTGACATCATTCGTTGAATGACTCCGAATAATATAACGCCGCCATAACCAGCAGCCGCGCGCGAAGCACTTTAGGCTGTCCAGCCACGAAGTGGCGTTGGTTAATGGCCTTGTTATGCACTTAGCCGCTTATTCAAATCTTGCCAGATTGCATTATAATTAGAGTCCTGCATACAAGCCGCATTAGCTTCCTCAAGAGGATATTTTCTAAATGGCTTGAAGTCTCTAAGATAACTTGGAAGAGACTCCTCAATAACAATGGAAGTATTACAGTTATCGAACTGATAACCTGTAATATCTACGTAATAACAATTTTCTACGTGTAGCCATACATGATTCTTTGGCAGATCTTCGTGAGCAAGCTGGCGGCTTCCATTGCAAAACATTACGTTCTTAAACCCTATTCTGTTTAATAGAATGCATAGCCAATAACTTGTTAATTCGCATGATCCGCCTGGAAAACTATAGAGATCAGGTGGAACGTAGTCTGCATCATTTATAGATTCAATTAAATGATATAAGACATGACTACATGCTGTTTCAAGATGCTCTTTTGTCATAAATCTTCTGAGGGTTGGGTTGGTTTGGTGCATAACGCCTAGTTCAGGTGCGCCGTAGGCGTCACCTGGATTTTCTTGTTAGGTGCGTTGTAGCCTACGAATGTAACCCACGTCTTAATGTTTTTACAATACGTGATTATGTATTTGATCTGGTTTTTAAAGTCAGATTTTTTCTCTGAATCGTAGCCGCCACCAATGTACATTTGCTTTGTTGAAGGTTTAATTTTTGAGTGAACAAACAGATGGCTTGCGTGACTATAACCATTGTAGAAATCCTTTGCGGCTTTCAGAAATTCGCAGCCTTTGTCTGAAATAGAAAGCAACTTGCTATTTTTAAGAACAAGCGCAACCACCTTATCTGCCCTAGCGTGAGAACGTTTTTCCATAAAGTCATTGTAGAAATCGAATTCATGCTTTCCATTAGAAACGGTAATTTTAATGTTCTTTCGCATTAAAGCCGCTATGCATAACGATTCATAGGAAATACGCATAGAATTTCCTGCCGGTGCGATATGCCCCAAAGAAAGCAATTGTGTTGCTGTGACCGCAGACTCTATAGCCAAATGAAGATACCCAGATACAATTCCAGCTCTCTTTGACTCATCTTTGGCACAATCAGATTCTTCAAGATACTGTAATGAATCAGCGAATAATGTAGAAAGTTCATCTATTTCATCAGTAAAATCGTTCTCGAACAGTTCTCGGGCTTCAACGTCATCACAGACCAAAAGTTTACGAATTTCTAAACGCTTCATGATGAACTCCGATTGCACCTAACATTTTAATACTGAGCAGGCTCGGTTTGTCGTTTTAGATATATCTATTAAAGATAAATAAGGATATGAAGAGTAAGGATAAATTAGAAAGTGTCATTCATTCTCTTCCATGAAAACGTGCCAGCGTATTTCTGGGATGCTTGGCACAGTATCCCAAGCAACTAATCTGCTAATTCATTGAGAATGCAATATTTTGTATATATTTCCAACAGGTTTTCGAGCCTAACTATCTGTCAAAACGAGCCATCATTTTGAAAGTCACCAAATATACTGTACGAATATTCATAATTTGGCCGCTGTCTACCCACGAAGCAAAGCCGCCGTTTATGTCTGCTCATGGCACAAAGCAGACTTCTGTAGCGCCTTTTTCAGAGTCCAAAGCAAGCATCAAAATACATTAACGACTCCCTTGCTTTGTGCCCTGAGGCATATCAGCCCGCTATACATCAGAACTAGGCCATAGGCTCTTTCACCAGCCTTCTGAATGCATCAAAGGCCAGTGGCTTGCTGTACAGGTAGCCCTGAAAAAACATGCAGCCTTCCTTAGACAGAATATCGGCCTGTCTTTCCTGTTCGATGCCTTCCGCGATAACCTTCAGGCCAAGGCTTTCAGACATCGCAAGAATTGCCGTGACCAGTGCATGGCCACGGTTTTCTGAGGTGAGTTCACTGACAAAAGAACGGTCAATTTTAAGCGTCGTGATCGGGTATTTATGCAGATAACTCAGTGACGAGTACCCAGTGCCGAAATCATCGATCGAAATACCAACCCCTGTGCGTCTCAGGGTTTCAAACTGTTCTAAAATCAGGCAGTCATCATTGAGCATAATGCTCTCGGTTATTTCGAGAACCAGCCTGTGCGGCTCCAATCCGGTTGCCTGCAGTGTCCTGTTTACCTGCTCCGGTACGTTTACATTCTTAAACTGATCACAGGAGACATTCACTGAGATAAAGAAATCATCCGGGCATATTTCCAACATGCCAGCTATCTGAGAGCAGGCTTCCTGTAACACCCATTCCCCCATAGCCGTAATGAGTCCGCATTCTTCTGCCAGTTCAATAAAGTCATTCGGATACACCAGCCCCACATCAGGTCGCTGCCAGCGAATCAGGGCTTCAGCCCCGGCTATCCGGTTGGTGCGGGCATCAATAACCGGCTGGTAATGCAGGACAAATTCCTGACGGGCAATGGCTTTACGCAATGCGTTTTCAAGCTGAATACGTTGCTGAGCTTCCAGATGCATTTCCGCAGAGTAATACTGGAAGGTATTCCGGCCACTGTTTTTAGCCTTATACATTGCGCTGTCGGCGTTTCTTAGCAGCTCTTCAATGGTATTGCCGTCCTCAGGGTACACCGTTACGCCTATGCTGGCGGAAAGGTACACGTCACTGCCATCAATATGGTACGGCTCTGCAAGGGTATTCAGAATGGTTCCGATGGTGTCTTCCATATGATGGGTATCAGGTAAGTCAGGAAAGATTACCGCAAATTCATCGCCCCCGAGTCTGGCGACTGTATCCGATTGCCTGACGTGGTTGCTTATGCGTTTGCCTACCTGTTTCAGTAAGCGGTCACCGAAGGTATGTCCAAAGCTGTCGTTCACCTGTTTAAAGCGATCAAGATCAATGAATAACAGCGATACCAGGCTGTTATTCCTGTCTGAACGGTAAATCGCACTGGCAAAACGGTCTTTAAGTAAATGCCGGTTCGCCAGGCCGGTCAGGGCATCATAGTTTGCCTGATATTCTATTTTCTCTTCGTATTCTTTACGCTTGGTAATGTCGCTGAACAAAGCAACATGGCCGGTCAAATCGCCCTGTTCATCAGTCATCGCCGAGATGGACAGCCACTGTGGATAAATCGCTCCGTTTTTCTTTCGGTTCCAGATTTCACCTTCCCATTTACCGGTCATTTCAAGTGTCTTAAACATCTCGGTATAGAAGGTGCCGTCATGATGGCCGGAGGTGAGCATCGCCGGGGTTTGGCCCAACGCTTCATCCCGCCCGTATCCGGTAATTTCAGTAAAGGCTTTATTGACCTTAATGATTCTTTTACGGACATCCGTCACCATGACCGCTTCTGTTGCGGTCTCCAGTACGGTGGCCGCTAACTGCAGTTCACGTTCTTTCTCTTTTCGTTCAGTTATATTACGGTCCAGCCCCCGGTATCCCCGAAATTCACCTTTAGCATCAAAGACAGGGACGCCACTGGTTTCCAGACAAACGAGGGTACCGTCTTTATGGATACTCAGATTTTCCAGGGCTGAAAATTTCTCGCGGTTATCCCATACCGGCTGAAACAGTGCCTGTACCCTTTCCGATTCTTTTTCCGGCATGAAATCGAACGGTTTTTTTCCGATTAATTCTTCCGGCAAATACCCTAAAATGCCATCAGGAATGGTGGATGAAAAACTGTATTCAAGGTGTTCATTGACTTCCCAGATGATGTCAGATGAACAGTAAGCAATATCCCGAAACTTCTTTTCCTGATCGGTCAGTAACTTCATTATCTGCAGGCGTTCATATTCGGCTGCAATCCGGCCAGTCACCAAGCCAAAATACGTGAGAATAAAGTCTTCATGCGGAATCGGCTGACTGCTCAGGGCGATAATCAGGCCGAACGGTGAACCATCCAGGGATGTAAGAAGCACCCCTACATAGCCTTCAACGCTCAGATCACGGAGTAACAGGTCTTCAGGAAATGTCTGCTGAGCATCCTGGCTGATAACACAGGCATCATCGCAAACCACTTTTGCGCAGGGGGTTCCGGCTAACTGATAAACAATGTTTTCTGCGATTTCACCATTCGCAAACACGGCTTTGGTCTGAACGGCAGAGTTGTTTTCAATCAGCTCTCCGATTAAAACGATATCCACATCCAGAACACCGCACAGGTATTCAACCAGCGATTCAAAATACGCCTGGCCTATTTTTTCAGACGTGGCATCTGACAGTCTTTTAACTTCAAGGGCGATGTCTGAAAATGCCATATGCTTACCTGACCTACTGCTGTTCGTTCATAGTAGCAAGGTTAAAAGCAGCAAAGCAGCTGTCAGACAGAAGTTAAAACCATTTTGGGGATAAATCGGGAGAATTATGTGCCAAAAAGCGACCGGATCTAACCGTCTATGTTCACCACCAGCTTGATGGCATCGTGAAGCCAGTATTCCCGGTCAAACTCCAGAAAGTCGCCGTTTTCGTCGTAGCAGAGCCGTTCCAGATAGAGACCGGTGCTGCCCTGATTAACATTGAGAATGCTCGCTTCGTCCCCCACCAGCGCCTGTGAACAGACTTCGATTTTCCGCTCAGCAGGTGCCAGCTGATAAGTCTCCCGCAGCATTTGCCACAGGGAGCTGTCGGTATCCTGATTAAGCAGCCCCGGACATTTCAGCGGGTTCACATAGTTGTGCTCTACCAGCAGACAGCGGTCATCCACAAAACGGCGGCGCACGAAATGATAAATTGGCGACCCCGCGGGCATGTCACACTGCTCCGCCAGCCAGAGAGGGGTTTCAGTAATGATCTTGGTAAGGGTCTCGGTGCGGGGCACAAAGCCCTGTTCGGCAACGTAGCGGGTGAAGCCTACATCACGGCTGGGTTCATAACTGAGCCGGGCCGGTGTGACAAACCAGCCCCGGCGGTTAGACCGGTAGATCCGCCCTTCCGCTTCCAGTTGCCCCAGCGCCTGGCGCAGGGTCACCCGGGTGGTTTTGAAACGTTCAGCCAGTTCCCGCTCCGCCGGCAGCCGTGCCTGACTGCCCAGGCTGTTAGCCGTGATCCATTCCCAGAGCTGATCACGAACCTGGAGATATACCGGTGAATTACTGAGCATTGGGGCGGTCCTGCAAAGCGAAAAGTGATGATTTAACAATTGCTTGCCATTCTAGCAGCAAAGACCTGCCAACATAACTGAAGTCAGAATGGCCGGTGTCAGAATAACTGAATCTGGGGCGTTGCCAGAGATTCAAAATCCTGATTCAGAAAGACCAGTATGGTATCGATCACCGGCATCAGCTGTTTATCCGCGTAATGCTGATAATCGATGGCAGAGGTTCGGTAGCGGGCCGGTTCCGGACCATTCACGGTGATCACATATTCAATATAGGTACCGGCAGAAATATGATCCGGTTTGCCTTCTTTCGCCAGTTGCTCACAGAGCTTATGAGCGGCCTGAATCTGCGGCGGTTTGTTCTTCTGGTAGTCCGCCAGTGGCCGGCGTAAACGCTTACGGTAGACCAGCTCGTCATCCAGGTGGCCGGCACGTAAATCCTTCAGCACCGCCTGCAAATATGCCAGATAGGGCTGATCGGTAAACACTTTCTCATACAGTTCCTGCTGTACCCTTCGGGCCAGCGGTGTCCAGTCGGAGCGGACATTTTCCAGCCCTTTAAATACCATCCGGTGGCTGCCATCCGGCGCGTACTGAATGCCGGCATAGCGCTTCTTGGTGCCTTTGTCTGAGTGGCGCATGGTGGGCATCAGAAAACGCTGGTAGTGGGTTTCAAATTCCAGTTCAAGATGGCAGTCTATATCAAACCGTTCCCGCAGTTCCTGACACCACCAGCGGTTCAGCTCAACCGCCAGCCGTTTACCTTCTGTTTCGGCCTGGTCTTCCGGAAAGTCATTGCCCAGCCATACGAATACTGAATCGGTATCACCGTAAATCACTTTATGGCCAAACGCCTGCTCTATGCGGTCCTTAGTACGGTTAAGGATTTCATGGCCCCGCAGGGTAATAGACCCGGATAAGCGGGAGTCAAAGAAGCGGCAAACATTGGAGCCCAATACACCATAGAAGCTGTTCATGATGATTTTGATCGCCTGAGACAAGGGTGCGTTTTGTTCGGCTTTCGCCTGATCCCGGGCGGACCAGAGGGTTTCAATAATAGAGGGCAGGATACTGTCGCGCCGGTCGAAAACGCCATTATTAAAGCCGGGAATCAGATATTCAGGCGGCACTTCGGTGCCCGTCCCCTGCGCCAGCCCATAAGGATCAACCATAAAGGTCAGAATAATACTGGGGTACAGGCTCTTAAAATCCAGCACCAGCACATGCTCAAACAATCCGGGAACGGAGTCCATTACGAAACCGCCGGGGGCCCCCATATCCGCACCAGAGGCATATACCCGGGCCACATAGCCCTTGCGGTGCAGGCGGGGTAAGTACTGATTATCAAAGGCGGCAGCGGAACCGCCAATTTTATCCAGCGGCAACCCGGTTAACCGGCCCCGTTCCACCAGATAGTGCAGTAACTGAGCCTTCTCAAAGATATCCCAGACCAGTTTACAGTCTTCCAGATTATATTCAGCCAGCAGGCGGGGGTTGTCTCTGTAAGTTTGCTGAATTTCTTCGCCACGGTTGAGTCCGTCATCGACCTGATGGCCCAGCAGTTTTCCCCGTTCCAGCAGGTGGTTGGCCACATATTCAAGGGAGAAACTTTCAAACTGGAAGGTGGCACCTTTCAGGGTATCAATGCCATCAATCACCACCCGGCCGGCAATGCGGCAAAACCACTTTCCCTGGCCGGAGCGCATCACATTCAGCGGGCTGTTATCCCGCCCAAGTGATAAACGTACACCTAACAACCGGGCCCGCTCACAGATCACCCGGAAGTCAAAGCCGACAACATTCCAGCCAATGAATATGTCCGGATCATATTCCCGGGTAATACGGTCAAAGGCTTTGAGCAGCTGGCGTTCATCCGGTACATATGTCAGCCAGTCATCCCCGGGCGGGTGCTCCGATGTCTCCTCAGGGGGGTCACCGATCATCACCACCTGACGGAAATCGTCCGCATAGAAGCCGATAGAGAATATATGGTCGGCCCGCATGGTGGTTTCTATATCCAGCGAGAGCATTCTCAGCGGCGGTTTCACATCCACCGGCTGCAGGCGCATCCCCTGCCCGGTCATCACCGCCCGGGCACCGGCCTGAATGAAGCGTTCCATCAGGTAACGGTCAACGCCGCGGATATCTTCTTCCATCATGCCGATATGGGCATGGGTCAGGCGTTCTATGACTTGCCGCTGTACCGACAGTGAGTGACAGTAGAGGCCGTGAACACCCCGCTGTTCAAGTTCTTTTAAAGGCAGGTCTGCCAGCCGCCAGCCCTGCAGCCCCTTCAGGAGGGTTTGTATTTCGGGAACATCGTCATCAAAGACAAAAAAGACCACTTCCTGGCCTTTGATGGTGACATTGAATGCAGCGCCGGTGTCTTTCAGCCAATAGCTGAAATCCACCCCGTCTCTGCCGTCATACTGCTGCCGGGTCAGGATAAATCCTTCCCGGCCGCCACCTGCTAACGGCATCGCTGCAGCGTCCACAGGATGATTACTGACGGCCAAACGGTGCTATTACCTGCATATCAGGGAACTGTTCGCACACGGCGGCTTCATCGGCGGCACTGAACAGTACCTTGAGATTCGGCCCGGCATCCATCGTGAAATACAGGCCCAGCCCATCAGCCCTCAGTTGCCAGATTTTATGCATGGCGGTGACCGAATCAGCCTGCCAGTACAGTAATGGCGGCCAGGAGGCGATCATGGTGGCATGCATCGACAGGGCATTTTGCTCGGCGGTTTGCCCCAGCAATTCAAAGTCACGGCTTTCAATCGCAGTATGCAACCGGCTCAGATCAGCGGCGGCCTGCATCGGCCAGCTCTGGTAAAGATGCGCAGTAGCAACGGTACGGTTCATCCCGGAGCGGGAGTCCACCGGCTTCTGTGCGGTACTGACTTTAATCAGGCCAATACGCAGATCCGGCCATTCGGCAGCCAGCGGCGCGGCAATACTGTCCATGCCGTCTTCCCGCTGCCCCATTTGCCATTCCACAAAGCCGTTAAACAGTGAACGGCTGGCACTGCCGCTGCCCATTCGCGCAAAGGCTGACTGCAGAGAAAGGTCCAGCTGTAAGCCATAAAACTGATCCACCGCCTGCATCAGTGCAGCAAAGCCTGAAGCAGACGATGCCAGCCCTGCGGCGGTCGGAATATTGTTCTCGGTTTCAACCCGTACAGGGTGATCTGCACCGCGGCGGAACATGTCGATAAAGGCGATGACTTTTGTGGCAAAACTGTTATCCGGTGCTAATAACTCACCGTTCAGTAGCACTTCATCCTGCCCACCATCCGCCAGCAGAATCCGGGTTTTACTGCCCAGATGCGCCAGTGACACCGATAAACTTGAATTGATCGGCAGGTTTAATTCTGCATCCCGCTTACCCCAGTATTTACACAGGGCAATGTTGCTGGGTGCAAAGCTGAAGTCGTCCATGCTTTGCGGTGCGACGGATGCCGGCAGATATTCAGCGACAACCTGCTGCTTAGTAAATTTCAACACTCACCCCCTGCGGTGACAAAGTAACGGGGATTTCCTGATAGTCCAGCGCCAGCTCAGGATCACGCCCTAATGCCAACACACAGTCCCCCACCCCGGAGCCGGAAATCTTCGCTCCAAGAATCGCCGGTGACTGCCGTAACCGGTAAACCAGATCAGACAGCGCCAGATCATTGACTCCCAGCGCATCCATCAGGCCCTGATACACATTCATGCACTGCCCCAGTACCGGCCAGTCCTGCCGGGCAAGGGCTGCTTCTGCATCAAAGGTACACTGGCCCATCAGCCAGTACAGCTTCTGATACAGCTCAGGCAATGCCTGGGTGTGCTGTTCAACCTGCCGCAACACTTGCGGCGTGGTGGTTTTATACCCCACATAATAGAGGCTCAGTTCCGGTACCTGCCCCAGCGGTTCTATCTGGCAGGGACTGACGGTATAGCCGACCGATGCACCAAATACACTGGCTGCCAGATCAGTCCCGGAGCCACGCCCCTGTACCTTGTGTACTGTCGCCAGCGCTTTACGGAATAATTCATAGCTGTCTGACGTGTGCTGACAATAAGTATCCAGCGCGGCAGTTGTTGCCACGGTAACCGCTGCCGAAGACCCCAGCCCAAGGGTATGGCCAAAACCGGCTTCAATCTTCAGATCAAAGCCCTTATATAATTCATCCTGATGTTGTTCAACCGCTGCCAGTACAAAGCTGAGCCGGGGTTCAGGTTGCAGATCGTCCAGGCTGGCACTGTACTGCGCCAGTGCTGAATCGATATTGATGTTCCGGTCATCCCGGGGGGTCAGCGTCACATGGATATGTTTATCCACTGCACAGGCCAGCGCACGCTCGCCAAATAACACCGAATGTTCACCCATCAGCATAATGCTGCCGGGGGCTGACGTTCTAATCACTGAGTCGAGCACCGTCGCTGTCCTCTTCTATCGCAAAAAATTGATACTCAAAGTCGGAGCACAGGGCCCCTAATGCCTGGTCACCAATGCCGTATACCAGCATGGCACCGCCACCCTCACCCCGTACAGATCCCGCTCCACTGATTTTAGCGGCGCCACCGGCGGCTTCCACCGCCCGGGCAAAACGGGCCACTTTAGCGGGCACTACGCCTATGGTTTCCAGCAGACGCTGATTGTCCCGTATCGCAGCGGTGGCATCCTGCTGTTGCAGTACTGCCTGCCTGATCTGTCCGGTTACCTGCGTAAATTCCTGCCAGATATCCGCACCGGAAAACTGCTGCCGGACCTGCTCAACACATTCACCGGTACCTGCAACCGGCCGCCCGGTATTCACATAAAACCAGTCACCGCTCAGGGTGGCATTCTCTACCCGGGATGGTACGCCGTTAAGCACTTCAACCAGACCGCCAAAACTGACGGTGGCTGAGTCAATGATGCCGCCGCGGCCATGGCACAACCGCTCACAGTAGCGGGTGGTTTCATAGAGTGTTTGCCCGGATAACGGCTGACCAAAATGTGCCGACACCAGTGATAACACTGAAGCAGCAGCGGCAGCTGAAGAGCCCATTCCGGCTCCGGCCGGTAACTGCGAAGTCACAGTTAATTGCAGATGGCTGGCCGGATCCGTGTCTGGCAGACACAGTGCCAGACAATACAGCACCAGCTGTTGCGGGGATTGCAGAATCTCTGCTGCGGTCAGCTGACCGGATTCAAAGTCGGCATGCCGGTTGTTCAGCAGCGTTCGCTGCGCACGCACATCAGACCAGCTCAGAGTACCCTGCTGATTAAGATCAGGTAACGACCAGGAAAGGCCCGCGGCAGTATCCGGACGGACACTGCATTGACTGCGGATGTGGCGCGCGACGGCAATAGCCAGTGCCGGCGCACCATAAACAACGGCATGCTCGCCGCTGAGGATCAGCTTGCCCGGGGCAAGACTTACCGCTGACGTCTGATTAGCAAGCGACATACTCACGCTTATGGTGAGAGATGCTCGCTAAACGGAAACGGCCAGTGGATTCACGACGGCGCTCATGAATGCCTCCGTCGGTAGGTTCCACTTCGTTATACAGACGCAGGTATTCTTCATAGGAAACTGCATTTCGGGCCGCCAGCATGGCTTTATGACGGGCACTGTGCAGGTATTGCTCATAACCGGCAACAACCCGGCCGGAGAAGAACTCAGCCACACAGCCTGAGCCGTAACTGAAGAAACCGACCCGCTTGCCTTCAAGGTTCTGCTTGCAGTTTTCCAGCAGAGAGACCAGACCGATGTACATAGACGCGGTATAGCTGTTACCGATAATACGGTTGTACAGCAAGGTATCTTCTACCTGCAGGTCCAGCATTTCAGGGCTCAGTTCGCTCTGGTTCAGTTTAGCCAGATGCTTATGCGCTTTCTGCGCCATCCGTGTAAACGGAAGGTGATAGCAGAAATGCTGAAAATCATTGAACGCCAGCGAACTTGCAGTGCAAAAGTGCTCCCACGCCTGTTTCAGTGATTTCAGATAAATTTTGGTTGAATACTTACCGTCTACCAGTGCGGTTGAACGGTAGTTCGGACGCCAGAAATCCATCACGTCTTCTGTGTAGTTACCCACTTCAGGGTCAATTTCCACCAGACGGGGATTAGCCGTGATGAGCATCGCGACTGCGCCGCAGCCCTGAGTGGCTTCACCCGGCGTGTCCAGATCATAACGTGCGACATCAGAGGCTATAACCAAAACACGTTTTTCCGGCTGACGGGCAACCAGTGCACAGGCCATCTGAATAGCAGCGGTAGCGCTGTAACAGGCCTGCTTCAGTTCAACAACCCGGCAGTTAGCCGTCAGCCCCAGCAGACGGTGAACATACACACCTGCAGATTTGGACTGGTCAATACCGGTTTCAGTGGCAAACATTACTGTGCTGACGGACTCAGCACCAACCCGTTCAATCAGAGGATACGCTGCATTGGCGGCCATAGTAACGATATCTTCGTCTGGCGCAGGCATACCCATTTTTTCCTGACCGATGCCTTTGTAGTACTTATCGACATCTATATCACGCACTTCAGCCAGCTGCTGAAGATCAAGAAAATAATTCGAGGTGTAGAAGCTTATTTCATCAATACCGACGGACATACCTAATTTCGATCCTCACCCTCACTCAATATTAGAGCCCGGTTCATATATACGCTGTTTATATCCGACATTCCCAGCAGAAACATCGCAGTGGTAAATTCACGCCGGATTTGTTCGATAACCTGGACGACCGCGTCGGCAGACTCCATGGCAGGTTTTAAGAATGGAGTAGCCATGCCACATATCGAGGCGCCGAGTATAACAGATTTAATCATATCAATCCCATCCCTGAGACCGCCGCTGGCAATGAAATCAGCCTGTTGCTGATATGGCTCAGCAAGACGCAGCGCTAAGGGTGTCGGGATACCCCAGTCCTGAAACTTCAGGCCCAGATCATCCCGGCTGTCGCGGACACGGTGATACTCAATCCGGCTCCACGACGTACCGCCACAACCGGCCAGATCAAAGTGTTTAATGCCCATCTTCAGACCGGCTTCAATGTCCTGCGGAGACAACCCGCAACCCACTTCTTTAAACATAACCGGCACACTTAAGTGATCAGTCACCTCAGCAATGCGGTCCGTCAGACGGGAAAAATCAGTATCACCTTCCGGCTGTACCGCTTCCTGCAGCGGATTCAGGTGCAGATATAAAGCATCTGCCCCCAGACAATCCACGGCTTCCTGGCATTTCGCCAGGTCAAAGCCATAATTCAGCTGCACTGCACCGACGTTGCCACACAGAACAGTCGTCGGGGCATATTCACGCAGTTCAAAACTCACCCGCGCTCCCGGCTGGGTAAACATCACCCGCTGGGACCCCACCGCCAGTGCCACACCGGTTTGTTCAGCAGCAATGGCCAGATTGCGGTTAATGGTACGGATCAGTTCGTGATCCCCGCCGGTCATGGACGAAATCAGTAACGGGAAGCTTAATTTTTTACCCAGAAATTCAACCGACGTATCTATCTGATCCAGCGCCACGTCAGGCAGCGCCCGGTGCATCAGATGAATACGGTCAAAGTAGCGACCATCACGATCGGTCGCAGCATCTTTTTCAATGGCGCGAATATGTTCGATTTTTCGATCGTTTGTCTGATCGGTCATTATCTTTCCATCTTCAGATGAGATTCCATCAGCTCACCGGGATTCGTCTGAGCAGCCATCAGTGAAAGCTCACCACAGAGCACCGTTGCCGCACAGATCGCCGCCAGACGCCGGGCATTCTCACCCGGCTCACGGTCTTCTTTGCAACCAAGCGCTTTAAGGTTTTCTTCCACAAATTCAATGCCTTTACCGTTGCCAACACTGCCCATGATCAGATTAGGCAGGGTGCAGGAGAAGTATAAATCCCCGTTGCGCACTTCCGCGTGCACAATGCCCTGGGCCCCTTCAATGATATTTGCCGCATCCTGACCGGTGGCCAGATAAAAAGCCAATAACATATTCGCATAGTGCGCATTCGCACTGCGCAATCCCCCGGCAACCATAGTGCCGATGAGATTTTTCTTGATGTTCAGATTAACCACTTTTTCCGGCGTGGTTTTCAAACGCCGCTCACACAGCTCACGGGGAATCAGAATTTCACTGACCACGTATTTTCCGCGGCCCAGAATACCGTTCACCGCTGTCGCTTTTTTGTCGGAACAGTAATTCCCGGAGATAGAACAGTAGTCCAGCTGTGGATATTCTTTCAGCAGCCACGGAATCAGCTTATCTGCCGCATTCGTCACCATGTTATGGCCGGAGGCATCACCGGTGGTGAATTCCAGACGCAGGTAAATAAGGTTCGCCACCACCTGGCTGTGCATATCAATCAGCTTGGCAAACCGGCTGGTTTGCGCGACCACTGCATTCAGATCATCCTGACGGGATTTAATCGACTGTAACGCCTGCACCGCTTCAAGCGCATCCTTCGCCTCCAGCAGGATCGAACGGGACATACGCTCATCCACAATGGTGGTGCGGATACCGTCAGTCAGCGCAGAAATCCGCGCACCACGGCCAACCGAAGGCCACAGTGGTGTTTCATAGGTCGCCAGCGGGACCATCAGTTTTTCTTCCAGGATATGCCCGCAGATTTTCAGCGGACCTACCGAGCGCATAGGGATCGGCGCCTGTTGAATTTTATGGGATTTCATAAGCTTTATACTGATCAATAGATTGGTGCTAAATTGAAGGATTCCGGCCGGATTAACGGTCGGCACTACCCGGCGCATCCAGGTCAGCCAATTTAAGATGGCGGGATTTTATCGGCCCCCTGCTCAATATGCAATTAGCCGAACAGAACTCCCCGGAGGATCTGACATAAATCATTGCCATATCAGCACCTTGCGGAAGTCAGGCTTACCCACCATATTGGCAAGCTCTCGCTTGACTAAATATTCATCTGCGCCGCATACTTCAGGTTATGATCAAATTAGAGTTATTAAAAGATATCGATATGCTGTACGCAGTGAAGGACAATCAGGGAAATATATTGGCCATCTCGCAATACGAGCAGACTGGCTCCGTGCCGGTTGATGTCAGTGATCCCGATGTAATGGAGTTTCTGAACAACCAGAATAAAATCCATTCCCCGGAACAGTATCTGAATAATTCAGACGGTAACATCGGCCGTATTCTGGAAGATCTTATCGAGCTGCTGATCAGCCAGAACACTATCCGCTTTACTGATCTGCCGGAAGAAGCCCAGCAAAAACTGATGAACCGGAAGCTGGCACGTTCTGCGCGCAGCCTGCTGATGGGCGATGATCCGAACAAGACAAACAACAACTCTATTCTGCTGGACGACGACACTCTTTAAATATTTAGCCCGGCAAGGCGTCGTCAAACAATGCAGCCAAACGCTGCCCCATAGTCTTGTGACGCCCCTGCTGCTTCCGGCTAAGCACGTTATAATCCAGCTCCCAGAGCAGCCCATCCAACTCCGCCAGTTCCCGGGTTAAAACGGTTTCCCGCTGACCAAGACTTTCCAGATAGACCTGTACCAGATTCAGTACCACACCGGGATTGTCCGGCAAACACAGGTTTGCCTTCTGAAACAACGCCATTGCCCGTTCATAATCCTGCTTACGGTAACAGAGCATCCCCTGTATATTCAGCTTCCCCCAGTCCAGTTCAATGACCTGACGGTTCAGCTGCTCTTTAAGTTGCTGTGCTTCACTTTCCACATCGCTGCCACGAATCCTGTCCAGCAGTAATTCCTGCCACTGTGCCTGTTCAGTAAGATTACACTGACAAAAGACATCAAATGCCGCATAACAGGCAGACATAAACTCAGGATCAGCGCCTCTGGCCCGGTAAAGCTCTGTCCAGAATAACCGGGCAATCAGCCGTGTCGGCAAGTCACCAAACGCAAGAATCAGCTCTTCCAGTACTTTTACCGCGGCTTCCTGAGCCTGTACCGAATCAGCATCATCTGAGTCATTAACTTTTACCTGCAAGCTGGCAACAAGCCCTACGTAATAACTGTGCTGTTCAAAACAGCCTCCCCGGGAAAATTCAATGGCTTCCCGGTACGCTTTGGCAGCAATGGAATACTCCCCTTCGTATAAGGCGATCTTACCCAACGCCGCCTGCAGTAAAGGAGATGTCGGCTGAATCAGGGTTGCCTGACGCAACAGATCCAGCGCCACACGCCGCTCACCGATCGCCCGGTGTGCATTTGCCAGGCCGACAAAGGCTTCAACACATAAGTGTGCTTCCTGAATCACACCTTTAAATACACGGATCGCTTCCTGTACCCGGCCCAGCCGTGAGAGTGCCACCCCCAGCCCGACCCTCGCCCAGGGTAAGTCACGCCGTTTAAGCAGCCCTTTAAACAGCCTGACAGCTTGTTTCTCCTGGCCAAGCCGCAACAAAATTTCACCTTCCAGACGATGTATATACAGCACCAGCCCGGGATAGGATTTAATGTAGCGGCCACACTGTTCCAGCGCTTCAGATAACTGCCCCTGATTCAGCAACTTCTCCAGTGGCTGCAGGACAGTTTTGATACGCAGAATTTTTTCCAGACGGACCCGGATCTTAGCGACATCGTAAGGTTTGGAGATATAGGTATCCGGCGCCGTATCCAGAGAGCCGAAAAGAAGTTTTGAGCGGTCCTGATCAACAATCAGGATAAAGGTGGTGGTATAGAGTCTGGTGCCTTCAGCACTGGCCTCCTGAATCAACTGCAGACCGTTTTTTTCAGTTTTACCCAGATCAAACAGAGCAAAACAGATATCGTAAGTATCTTCACGCAACAACGCCAAAGCCATATTCACTGATGACGCCACATGAATCGTTTTAATGCCTAACTGGCTAAGCACACCTTTCAGCTCAGCCAAATCATCCAAACGATTATCGACAATCAGGACTTTGTTTTGTGAATAATTTATTTCCATAAAACCGACATCAGAGACCAAGGCTCAAAGTAGCATAGATATCAAGCAACTAGAACTCCCGGCATACCCTGTAGCCAACAAAAAACCCGCTATGTCACCATAACGGGTTCTTCTGAAAAGTCAGGTTTATTTCACCCTGATTTTTACTCAGTCTTCCAGCAGATCACGGCCTTTACCGGCAGCAATGCGCATACGCAGAGCGTTCAGTTTAATGAAGCCTGCTGCATCTTTCTGATCGTAAGAACCGGCATCGTCTTCAAAAGTAGCGATGTTCTCATCGAACAGGCTGTCATCAGAGCGACGACCAACAACGGTCACGTTACCCTTGTACAGTTTCAGGCGAACGTCACCGTTCACATTACGCTGTGAGTAATCGATCATTTCCTGCATCATCTTACGTTCTTCAGACCACCAGAAACCGTTGTAGATAACCTTGGCGTAACGTGGCATCAGCTCATCTTTCAGGTGCGCAACTTCACGGTCCAGAGTAATAGACTCAATGGCACGGTGAGCACGCAGCATGATGGTGCCGCCCGGTGTTTCATAGCAACCGCGGGACTTCATACCCACGAAACGGTTTTCAACGATGTCCAGACGGCCGATACCGTGTTCACCACCTACCTTGTTCAGGTAAGTCAGAACAGTGGCCGGAGACATTGGCTTACCGTCGATCGCAACGATATCACCTTTCTCGTAAGTCAGTTCCATGTACTGTGCTTCATCCGGTGCTTCTTCCGGAGATACAGACCAGCGCCACATATCCGCTTCAGCTTCTGCCCACGGATCTTCCAGGATGTCACCTTCGTAAGAAATGTGCAGCAGGTTAGCATCCATAGAATATGGAGATTTCTTCTTTTTATTGGAGAAATCAACAGGGATATCATGCTCTTCACAGTACTTCATCAGGGTTTCACGGGATGTCAGATCCCACTCACGCCAGGGTGCGATTACTTCAACACCCGGCTTAAGCGCGTAAGCACCCATTTCGAAACGTACCTGATCGTTACCCTTACCGGTTGCACCGTGAGAGATTGCATCAGCGCCGGTTTCGTTAGCGATTTCAATCAGACGCTTAGCGATCAGCGGACGGGCAATAGACGTACCCAGCAGGTACTCACCTTCATAGATGGTATTCGCACGGAACATTGGGAATACGAAATCACGAACAAACTCTTCGCGCAGATCTTCGATGTAAATTTCTTTTACACCCAGAGCTTCAGCTTTCGCACGGGCAGGTTCAACTTCTTCACCCTGGCCCAGATCCGCCGTGAATGTCACGACTTCACAGTTGTAAGTTTCCTGCAACCAACGAACGATTACAGATGTATCAAGGCCGCCGGAGTAGGCCAGCACAACCTTTTTAATGTCGGACATAAAAGAACTCCACACGAAAATCCATCACCGGGCAGACAACCCGATGCATTACCTGAAAAAGGAAAGGGCGAAATTATAGCATGATTACACAGCAGGAACAGAGACAGCAGGGATTAATCCCCACTATCTCAGTGGCCAATAGAATTTATGTATAGCGGTTACTTAAGCGCTCAGGGCTGATCACGGTCCAGACGAATGGTTACCCGGCGGCTGCGGTCACGGGTCGATCTGTCATTCTTCTGACCGACCGGATAACGCTCACCGTGATAACGGGTAATAATCACATCCGGATTTACCCCTTTTGCGACCAGATACGCAGTTACTTCATCGGCCCGTTTTTTAGATAAATCCCGGTTAGCCAGACGGCGGCCCTGAGTATCAGAGTGACCGTCCACATATACTGAGCTGACCGCTTCATCGTTGTTCACATAGATGGCAATCAGATCCAGACGTGCCTTGGTGGCATCAGACAAACGCCAGGTCGCCGACGGAAACAATACTGCTGTACGGGCAATCTGGCGGTAGTTCACCGGTAACAAACCGGCCACACAACCGGAATAGCTTTCGAACGCTGGCTGAAAGTTCGCAGCAGACAACCCGACACGGACATTCTCACCGGTGCCCAGCCAGTTACGGGCTTTAAACGTCGGCATCATGCCCTTATACAGGGCCGCTATCATATTTTGCGCCTGCGGGCTGAACACCTCAATTTCACCACTGTACTGGTTAAACTCCACTTCACCGATGCGCATAGGCGGAGTACCGGGCTGCCACGGAGACGCTTCAGCCAGCAACATCGCCTTCCCCTTCATGCCATGTCCCTGTAAAGGCCTGAGCACAAAGCGAATCTGTTCACCGGCCTGATGGTCGAAAACAGCTTCACCGAATAAAGGAATTTTTTGAGATAAACGGCAGTTAAACTTAGAGGATTCAAGATCCCAGCGGGACTGATCGATGGTCGCCACAAAACTGGCCGCACCGGCGGGCAACATCCATAAAGCAATCAATAATCCCAGAACAATTCGCATAAACAGATCAAATCCTTGCAGATACCAAATCAACAACTCAGATATCGACAGCAACAGCGAAAACTTTACTGCAACCCGGGGATATTTAAGCACTGATCAGTGTCTATCCATCTTAGCAGTAATGTGCTGCAAATACTTGCAGAGCAATGACAACTGCCAGCCAAGATTATACACTGGCCCCATACTCAACTGCAGGCTGAAGAGACAGCCTTTAAGGATCTCATTTGACTAAACATAACAGTGCCTATCAGCATCCGATGTCAACCCGCTTCCGTGGCTACCTGCCTGTCGTGGTTGATGTTGAAACTGCCGGGTTCAATGCTGAGACAGATGCACTTCTGGAAATCGCTGCCGTCACCCTGACAATGGACGACGACGGAAACCTGCTGATTGACCAAAGCTACTCGTTTAACGTTAATCCGTTTGAAGGCGCCAATCTGGAAAAATCCGCACTGGAATTTACCGGCATTGACCCTTACAACCCGTTACGCGGGGCCATTGATGAGCAGGAAGCGCTGGAAAAGATCTTTAAGCCGATCCGCAAGTCCGTTAAAGCACACAACTGCAAGCGGGCAATTCTGGTGGGTCACAATGCTCACTTCGATCACGGTTTCGTGACTGCAGCAGCCAACCGCTGCGACATGAAGCGTAACCCTTTCCACCCGTTTTCCAATTTTGATACGGCAACACTGGCCGGCCTGGCGTTTGGCCATACCGTACTGGCCAAAGCCTGTGACATTGCCGATATCGATTTCGATGGCAAAGAAGCGCACTCCGCCCTGTACGACACAATGAAAACGGCCGAGCTTTTCTGCACCATTGTAAACCGCTGGAAAGATCTGGGCGGCTGGAGCATGGTTCAGGATCACTACGAATAGCCTGATCTGTACACTCCGCATAAAAAAGCCCTGACATTGCAGGGCTTTATTGCATCAGGACGGAACCGAATCCCGCCTGCCCGCCTCAATCCAGCGCATCATCACCAGTCCGGCAGCAGCACAGACCGCAAACCCGGCCACCAGTGGAATCACAGTTTCGTTAAATAAGTCACCGATAAACACGCCGATCACCGCCGACAACAGGGTTGATACAGCCCCCACCACCGCAGCCCCCATACCGGCATACTGCCCTAACCCTTCCATCGCCAGCGCATTAAGATTACTGAACAGCATTCCGATACACGCAAAAGCAATGATGAAATACAGAGTTAACAGCCACAAAGGCGGAACCCCCTGCCAGTAGCTGCTAAACGCCACACACACTGTGGAGCTGATCATCAGAATCAGTAAGGCCCGCCAGGTCAGATGCTGCATTCCAAGCCGCATCACCAGACGGCCATTCAGATATGATGAAAAGCCAATCGCAAACGCCAGCATTGCAAAATACAGCGGAAACCAATCACCTAAACCGTATAGCTGCTGAAACACCTGAGCAGATGAACTCAGGTAAGCCACAAATGCACCGGAGACAATACCCGCCATCAGCGTGTATCCCATAGCAAACCGGTCCGTGGATACACTGATGAACGCCTGACTAATCGCTTTCAGTGAGAATGCTACACGCCGCTCCGGCGGATGGGTTTCCGGCTGACGCAGATGAAACCAGATCAGACTGATCAGTCCGATCCCCAGAATGGCCACAAAAATATAGCGCCAGTCCGCTACCCAGAGAATTAACTGCCCAAACACTGGTGCAACCATCGGAATAACGATGAAGATCACCATAATAAAGGACATCACCCGGGCCATTTCCCGCCCGGCAAACTGATCACGGACGATTGCTACCGTGAGAATCTTCGGTGCTGCCAGGCCAAAGCCCTGTAAAAACCGCCCCAGCAACATCACATCCAGATCCTGCGCGATAATGCTTAACACCCCACCGGCAATGAATAACGCATACCCCACATACATCACGGGACGGCGGCCAAAGCTGTCAGACGCCGGCCCATAACATAGCTGCCCCACGGCCATGCCAAGAAACAGCACCGCCACCACCAGCTGGACATCATTCACGTCTGATACTTGCAGTGCATCTCCCATCAGGGCCAGTGCAGGTAACATCGCATCAATGGCCAGAGCGACCAGTGACATCATCATTGCCATCAGAGTGACAAATTCAGCAAACGGCATTTGCCCCGCAAAAGATTTATTCGGCACAGAAGTTTCCGCAATTTATTAGTTAAAAGATTGAATCCGAAAAAGCGAACACCACCACCGGTACAGAACAGCCCGGCCTGAACGCTCGAAAAGACCGGTAATCATACCGGATTAGCAGAAAAATTGGGCATTCCAAATAGCTATGTAGCACATGCGTTTTTTACATACAGCTAACACTGCAAGCACCAAACGACAGATACAAAAAAACCGCCGGAGAGGCGGTTTTTTTTAAGATATTTAAATCTTACAGCTTGTCAGCGTTGTCAGACAGGTAGCTTGCAACACCTTCAGGAGATGCAACCATACCTTCGTCGCCTTCGCTCCAGCCAGCCGGGCAAACTTCACCGTTCTTCTGGTGGAACGCCAGCGCGTCAACCATACGCAGCATTTCGTCAACGTTACGGCCCAGTGGCAGATCGTTAACAACCTGGTGACGTACCAGACCGTCTTCGTCGATCAGGAAAGAACCACGGAAAGCAACACCACCTTCAGACTCAACGTCGTAGTCTTTACAGATGCTGTGAGTCATGTCGGCAACCAGAGTGTATTTAACCGGACCGATACCACCCTGCTCAACAGGGGTGTTACGCCATGCGTTGTGAGAGAAGTGAGAGTCAATAGAAACGCCGATTACTTCAACGCCACGCTTAGTGAACTCTTCGATGCGGTGATCGAAAGCCAGCAGTTCAGAAGGACATACGAAAGTGAAGTCCAGTGGGTAGAAGAAAACAACAGCTTTTTTTCCCTTAATTGTTTCAGACAGCGTAAAAGCGTCAACGATTTCACCGTTACCCAGTACCGCTGGAGCTGTAAAATCCGGGGCGTTCTTACCTACTAATACGGCCATGTTTAGTTCTCTCTTAAAATAATTAAAAAAACAGCGGTTAACCCGCACAAATGAAAGTGACAGCAAGAATAGCAAATAGTTCTTATTTGACTAATTAAACCAGCCTATAAAAACGATAAAGAATATTAATTACCAGCCTGCTGACCCCGCAAAGTATTACTCGCTGTCAGCCTGACCAGCAGCCGCTTCAGCAATCAGTTCTTTCAGTTCACCGCTGGCAGCCATTTCAGCGACGATGTCGCAACCGCCAATCAGCTCACCTTTAACCCACAGTTGCGGGAAGGTTGGCCAGTTTGCATATTTTGGCAACTCAGAGCGAATTTCCGGGTTTTCCAGAATATTCACGAACGCAAAACGTTCGCCGCACTCCATCACTGCTTCAACGGTACGGGAAGAAAAACCGCACTGTGGGAAACGGGGTGTGCCCTTCATGTACAGCAGAATATCATTGGATTCGATCTGCTCTTTAATGGTATCAACGACGCTCATAAGTACACCTTTAAACCTGTCAAAACTTCCGCCCGTTCTGCGGGGCGTTAAAAAAACGCAAGCCTAGCATAAACCCGAGTGATTTACTCAAGAAATAATTCAGCTGCCGGTCTGCCCAAACGGGCAGTTTTATATGCTAATCCCTGTCTTTATAAATCATTGTGACACGGATCAATAAATTCAAGCCCGAAACAGCCCCTCTGCCAGATAAATCACAGCAAAGATTGCTAAACTTGCCCTGATTGAATAGACTTTTGCGTTTTTTCCACGCCGAGACTTCTTCTTTATTGGCGATGGGTCCATGTTGCAAAGAGGGACTTTATGTCTACACAGCCCATAATGAACACTTATGCACGCCTGTCCGTGGCCTTTGATCACGGCGAAGGCTCCTGGCTGTATGATACAGATGGCCACAAATACCTGGATGCCCTGAGCGGTATCGCCGTTTGCGGTCTGGGTCACGCCCATCCGGCGGTTACCACTGCTATCAGTGAGCAGGCCAGCCAGCTTATTCATACCTCCAACCTGTACACCATTCCTAATCAGGAACGCCTGGCCCGCCGACTGACTCAGATTTCCGGCATGGACAGCGTATTCTTCGGTAACTCCGGTGCTGAAGCCAATGAAGCCGCCATTAAGCTGGCCCGCCGCTACGGACACGGTAAAGGTGTCGATCAGCCGGTAACAATCGTCATGGACGGTTCTTTCCATGGCCGTACTATGGCGACTCTCAGCGCCACCGGTAACCGTGCCGTACAGGCCGGTTTTGAACCCCTGGTCAGCGGTTTTGTGCGCGCACCTTTTAATGATGTAGAAGCGATTCGTAAAATTGCTGCTAACAATCCAAATGTCGTGGCTATTCTGGTTGAACCAATTCAGGGTGAAGGCGGTGTGGTTATCCCGGCGGATGATTACCTGAATCAACTGCGCGATATCTGTGACGAACATGACTGGCTGCTGATGCTGGATGAAGTTCAGACCGGCAACGGCCGTACCGGCAGCTACTTTGCTTATCAGCAGAACAATATTCTTCCGGACGTAGTCACCACGGCTAAAGGCCTGGGTAACGGCGTACCGATCGGCGCCTGTCTGGCCCGCGGCAAAGCGGCTGAGATTCTGATTCCTGGCACTCATGGCTCGACTTACGGCGGTAACCCACTGTGCTGCGCAGCTGCACTGGCAGTGGTGGATACCATCACGAATGATAAGCTGGACAAGCGGGCTGCGGAGCTTGGCGACCAGATAGCTGAGGGTTTCCGCGACCAGCTGGGCAACTCAGAAAGCGTCAAAGAAGTCCGTAACAAAGGCATGATGATTGCCATCGAACTGAGCGAAGCCGGTTCCGAACTGGCAGTGCTTGCAAAGGTAAAAGGTGTTCTGCTAAACATTACCGGTGGCGGTAAGGTTGTACGTCTGTTACCGCCTCTGACAATGACCGATAGCGAAGCGAAACTGCTGGTGAACACTGTATCGCGCATCATCAAGGTATACATGGCTGACGAATAATCGCCAGCTCTGATTCATTAACGAAGTTAAGGAGGCCTGATTCGTCAGGCCCTTTTTATTATGACAACAAGACATTTCTTAACCCTGCTAGATTTAACGCCCGATGAACTGAAAGCGCTGATCCGTCGCGCCGTAGAACTGAAGCGAATTCGCAACAGTGGTGAGATTTACGAGCCATTGAAAAATCAGGTACTGGCGATGATTTTTGAAAAATCCTCAACGCGTACCCGGGTATCTTTCGAGGCCGGCATGGCACAGTTTGGCGGCCACGCACTCTTCTTGTCATCCCGCGATACTCAGCTTGGCCGCGGCGAACCCGTTGAAGACAGCGCCAAGGTTATTTCCAGCATGTGTGATGCGGTCATGATCCGTACATTCTCACATGAGTCTGTGGAAACCTTCGCGGCAAATTCCAGCGTCCCGGTTATCAATGCCCTGACCGATGATTATCATCCGTGTCAGCTGCTGGCCGATATGCAAACCTACTACGAGCACCGTGGTGATATCCAGGGCAAAACTGTGACCTGGGTTGGCGATGGCAACAACATGTGCCACTCCTACATTAACGCTGCCCGTCAGTTCGACTTCCACCTGAACATTGCCTGCCCTGAAGGCTTTGATCCGGATGCCGAACTGGTTGCCGCCAATAAGGATCGCATCAGCATCTACCGTACCCCGGAAGAAGCCATTAAAGGTTCTCACCTGGTTGTGACCGACGTATGGGCATCCATGGGTCAGGAAGAAGAGCAGAAAGAACGTGAAACAGCCTTCGCTGGCTATCAGGTCACCTCTGCCCTGATGGATACTGCCGATAAAGATGCACTGTTCATGCACTGCCTGCCTGCTCACCGTGGCGAAGAAGTCAGCGCTGAACTGATGGATGACGATCCGCGCTCAGTGGTATTCGATGAAGCAGAAAATCGCCTGCACGCCCAGAAAGCGCTGCTGGAACTGCTGATGGTTGGCAGCCAGTAATCTGCCCGTTTACCCCATTTACCCCTGCCTGTTACGGTAGGGGTAAGTGGTTACTCTCCGGCTATGCCGTCACAGTACGACAGTTCATACTATACTCATATCTAAGTTGAAGTTGAGGTTCCCCCCGTATGATCGAGCTTCGTCATTTAAAAACACTCTCTGCACTGCGTGACACCGGAAGTCTGGTTGATGCGGCAGACCGTATTCACCTGACTCAGTCCGCCCTGTCACATCAGATCAAAGATCTGGAAGACCGCCTCGACTGTTCCCTGTTTATCCGTAAGACCAAGCCTATATGCTTTACCAGCGCCGGCCAGCGAATACTGGCACTGGCCGATGAAGTATTGCCCATGGTACGGAATGCTGAGCGGGACATTGCCCGCCTGGCTGGCGGTGAAGCCGGCCGGCTGAATATTTGCATTGAATGTCACAGCTGCTTTGACTGGCTGATGCCCACCATTGATCATTTCCGCCAGAACTGGCCGGAAGTGGAAATGGACTTATCCACCGGCTTTAGCTTTTTGCCGCTGCCAGCACTGGCCCGGGGAGATCTGGATCTGGTGATTACCGCCGACCCGGAAGAACGTAACGGCATCACCTATATTCCGTTGTTCACTTATGAATCCGTACTGGCAATCGCCAAGCAGCACCGTCTGGTTGCTAAACGGCATATTCAGCCACAGGATCTGGCCAGTGAAGTACTGATTACTTACCCGGTTGAATCCCACCGGCTGGACGTTTTCAAACACTTTCTGGAACCGGCCGATACTGAACCGGCCAGCATCCGGACATCGGAACTGACGGTTATGATCATGCAACTGGTCGCCAGTGGCCGGGGGGTATCTGCCCTGCCTAACTGGGCGATTCATCAGTACATCGAACAGAACTACATCAGTGCCCGGCCACTGGGTGAAAAAGGTGTCTGGTGTACCCTTTATGCAGCGATTCGGGACGATCAGAAAGATGCGGACTTCATGCTCGACTTTTTGAACACCGCCAAGGAAATTACTTTTAAAAACCTCAGCGGCATCAAATCTGCATGATTCAGTGCTCAGACAGCCTGGGTAACCCGGCTGCAACCACACGCCTCTATCTGCCCACCCCGCCAGTGCTGGAAAACGGCTGGCAGGGCTATGATGATGCCGTCCGCCAGAACGGTAACCACTGGCGCAAAATACTGATCATTCTGTCAAAAATTGTATCGCCAAACGATGACTGGCGACACTACCGGGACAATAAATTGCTTGAAGCCGAAGCAATCGACTTCAGTAATGCATTACACCCGATGGCTAAAATCCATCTGATTGCCGGCAAAGCCAGCTGGGAACGGCTCGGGTTAATAAACACTGATCAGTGCCCTTCAGAGATGGGGTTTAGTGCACTGGATAACAGCACGATGCTATGGCACAGAGACAATCTGATCTTTACTCCGTACCCGGATTACCGCCAGTTTCCTAACGCACAGATAGACAATCTGCGCTCAACGCTGTTCAGCGGCCTCAGTTAAGGGCTGAACCTGCCCTTCTTCACAACAGTTACGGCCACCCTCCTTGGCCTGATATAACGCTTTATCTGCCGCAAGATACAGCTGTTCAAAACTCACGTGATTCGCCGGCGCTTCAGCCAGGCCCACCGACAATGTCAGTGTACCCATATCAGGAAACACCTGGCTCGCCACTTCACTGTAACGCTGGCGTAACCACTCAGCCTTAGCCCTTGCTTTGCCGGGCTCTGTACCTGGCATCAGTAATACAAATTCTTCTCCGCCATAGCGACAAATCACATCACTGCTACGACACTCATCAGTCATTAGCTGGGCCAACAGGCAAATAACATCATCGCCGGTCTTATGGCCGAACTCATCGTTAACCCGTTTAAAGTGATCCAGATCGAGCATCAGCATGCCCACCAGCCGGGCATTATCCGGTACAAATATCTTTTCGGTCAGGGTTTCCAGCATCCGCCGGTTGAACAGCCCGGTTAACACATCATGGGTCGCCTGATACTCAAGTGTATCCTTCAGGTCAGTGACTTCTTTTATCTTGGTTTGCAGAGCATCATTGGAACTTCGCACCTGATGCTCCAGGCGTTTCTGCTCGGTGATATCTGTCGACAGGCCAATATAGCTGTCAATCTCACCGGCTTCATTGCGTAACGGAATTTTTACCGTCCAGTAGTAATACACCTCATCCGGTGCCACAAACGACTCCAGACAATCGACCCGCTCCCCGGTTGTAAACACCTCCCGGTCGGTACGGTCAAACTCTTCCCCCTGAACATCCCCCAGCAAATCAAAATTATTCTTACCGATAATTTCATCCTGCGGCAGCTGAAACAGAGCTTCTGTCTGCTTGTTGGCGTACTGGAAACGCCGCTCTTTATCTTTAATAAAGATATAGGCGCCGACGTTATCCAGAATGGTGGAAAGGCGTTGTTCACTGATATAAAGGCGCTTCTGGGTTTCCTTCAGCTCGCTGATATCCATCGATATGCCAAATAATCCCAGGGGCATTCCTTCATCATCGTAGAGCGGCTTCTTAACTGTCAGATAATCCCGGTATTCATCATGATTCCGGACATAATTCCGCTCTTCCAGTTCAAGTGTTATCCCCTGTTCAATGACCTTACTGTCGGTCTGTTCAATCATTTTCCGACCGGTTTCAACATCAAACAAGTGACAATCGTTAGCCCCCACAATCTCCTGCGGAGTGCGTTCAAACAATTCACACACTTGTTTATTCACATAGGTGTAGTTGTAATTCACATCTTTGCAATACACGTATGCGCCAAGGTTATCCAGCATGGCATAGAAATTCTGCCGCTCATTATCGCTGAGCTCTGCCCGGCTTAAATGCACAGCAAGCACACTGCGCCCATCTTCCTGAATATCGGAGCAACAGAGCAGAAAAGCTTTTTCCCCCAGAAACACCTGGGTATTTTTAACGGTACGGGCGGTTTCTATCGCCGGTAAAAGAACCTGTTGCCAGGTATCGCGGCCTTCAGGCGTACTGATGTCCACCCCGGTGAGAATCGCCGCCCTGGCATTGACCAGTAAAGGTTCTGACGGATCAGCACCCAACAGTATGTAGGCCTGTTCCAGTTGCGCAAACACATTCAATAAAGACACACTCAGCCCCCTGTGCCGAACGACAAATACCATAAGCCGGTTAGCAATCGCTACCGTGATGTCTGTCTCCTTGCCAACTGCATACGAGCCGGTAAGCACAGTATAAAGACCGTACCAGAGAGCTTCCTGACCTGAAACTAAAAACACCCCGTTTGAAATTTCATTGTGCTACAAAGACACCGCTAATGACTAATCATTAGCTAACCATTGCGGTGTATGCACGGCTATCCCTAAAAAGTCTAAACCTGATCTGTTAAGTGTTCCTGCTGCCAGGCATCAATTACTTCCTGTGCGGCACGAAAAGCTTCCTGAGCAGCGGGCGCACCGCAATAGACAATTGAATGCAGCAGCACTTCCTGAATCTCGGCAACGCTGCAGCCGTTATTCAGTGCTCCCCGGACATGCCCTTTAAGCTCCTGCGGGGCTTTCAGCGCCGCCAGCATAGCGATGGTCACCAGTGAACGGGTTGACCGTGGCAGACCTTCACGCTGCCAGGTTGATCCCCAGGCATGTTCGTTAATCCAGTCCTGAACCGGTTGCGTCAGTTCAGTGGTGTTATCAATGGCCCGCTGAACAAAAAACTCACCCATCACTTCGGTGCGAACCTGCAGACCTTTTTCGTAATCCTGTTGTGACATATACAGCTTCCTGATAATTCTTGTTATTGCTCTTTAAGGAGAATCAGCAAGTTATCAGATCAACCTGTGCTGTTCAGTGCTTTTTACGATACACAGCAAAAAATAATCGCAACTCTGAGGATTGTAGGGATGCTTATAGTAAAATCCGTATGAACAAAGCATTAAAACGGAATATTAACGGATGCAAAAAACAGCAATTGTCACCGGCGGCAGTAAAGGTATTGGTCTGGCGATCATCGAAAAGTTTATTCAGGCTGATTACCGGGTCTTCAATCTCGACATCGCACCGGGAGCTGCCGGACTGCATATTCCGTGTGATATGCGTGACTTTAATCAGGTTCAGCAAGCGGTTCAGCAAGCCGCTGAAAACACCGGCCGTCTGGATGCGCTGGTATGCAATGCCGGTATTCACTTTTCCGCCAACATTGAGAACACCCGGGAAGAAGACCTGCAACGGGTGTTTGATATCAATGTTAAGGGCGCATTCGCAGCCATTCAGGCCAGCCTGCCGACCATGAAGCAACAAAACAGCGGTGCGATTGTGATTGTCGGTTCCGATCAGTCTCTGGTGGGTAAGCAAAACTCTTTTGCCTACAATCTGACCAAACACGCACTGGCCTCCATGACCAAAACCACCGCGCTGGACTACGCCGTCTATAATATCCGCAGTAATACTATTTGCCCCGGTACCATTGAAACACCGCTTTATCATCAGGCTATCGATAATTACTGCGAACGCTCGGGGGCAGACAAAGCCAGTATCCATGCAGAAGAAGCCGCGCAACAACCGTTAGGCCGCCTGGGACAGGCTGAAGAAGTGGCTGAACTGGCTTATTTTCTTGCCAGCGACAAAGCCAGCTTTATCACCGGTAGCCTGCACAGTATTGATGGCGGTTATACGGCCCGTTAATTATGAATATTATCGACCCTCACCTTCACCTGTTTAACCTGCATGAAGGTGAGTACAGCTGGTTACAGCCTGACCATCCGCCCTTCTGGTCAGATAAACAGCAAATCTGTAAAAACTTCGGCGTGGATGATTTACAACTGCCGGAGCCGCTTCAGCTCAGCGGGCTGGTACATATAGAGGCAGGCTTTAACAACGCAGCCCCCTGGCTGGAAATCGCCTGGCTGGAAAGTCACCTGAAAGATCACTGTTTTCGCAGTATTGCCTGTGCCGACCTGACCCTGAGCACGGCGGCTTTCAGTACCCAGCTGAATCAACTGGAACAGCACACATCCGTGGCAGGCATTCGTCATATTCTCGATGAAGATGCCGCGCAGTTACTGACCCGGCCGCAGGTTATACACAACCTGCAACAACTGGCGGAGCGGGAATGGATTTTTGAATGCCAGTACCCACTGACAGATACACTGGCGACCCGGGAATTAGAAGCGCTGCTGGAAGTACACCCCCTGCAAATAATTATTAATCATGCGGGTTTCCCCCCGAAAGCACCGGATACCCACAGACAATGGCAGGAAAATCTGCAGCGGCTGTCAGACTATCCCAGCGTGTCAGTAAAAGCCTCAGGATGGGAAATGCAGAGCCGCCACTATCAGCCCGCTCAGATCAGCGACACCCTAAACCGGTTACTGGAAATATTCGGCGAACGCCGGGTCATGCTGGCAAGCAACTTTCCTCTGTGCCTGTTCAGCACCGGCTACGCCGACCTGTGGAAACAATATCAGCAGTTACAGCTCCCCGAAGAAGTGCTGCAACTGCTGTGTCATGATAATGCCCGCCGGCTGTACCGGCTTGGCGATTAATCACTGAGCCGGTCAGATACCGCCCATGCAGATGTATTTGGTTTCCAGATAGTCATCCAGACCGTACTTGGACCCTTCACGCCCCTGACCGGACTCTTTCACACCGCCAAACGGAATCATTTCAGAGCTGATGGCTACTTCGTTGACACCAACCATGCCGTATTCCAGCGCTTCAGATACCCGCCACGTACGGGACATGTTCTCGGTGAACATATACGCCGCCAGACCAAACTCGGTATCATTGGCCATTTTCACCGCTTCAGCCTCATCACTGAAACGGAAGATTGGCGCAACCGGGCCAAAGATCTCTTCCTTTGAAACCCGCATATCGTTACTCAGATTTGCCAGTACCGTTGGCTGATAAAAATTCTCACCCAGCGCATCAATCTGGCCACCCACAGTCACCGCGGCACCTTTAGCGACCGCATCATCCACCAGACTTTGCACCTTGGCAGACGCTTTATCGGTGATCAGCGGGCCTATATGCGTACCTTCAGCAAAACCGTCACCCAGCACAAACTCACTGACCTTTGCCGTAAACTTCTCAACAAAAGCGTCATATACGCTGTCTTCAACCAGAATCCGGTTGGCACAGATACAGGTCTGACCGGCATTACGGAACTTGGTACCGATGGCACCGGCAACCGCTTTATCCAGGTCAGCATCCGCAAATACCAGCACCGGTGCGTTACCGCCCAGCTCCATGGAAGTGCGCTTAACCGTTGTAGCACACAGGGCCATCAGTTGCTTACCCACTGGAGTGGAACCGGTGAAGCTAAACTTCTTCACTAAAGGATTACCGGTCAGTTGTTCACCGATAGCCGGCGCATTAATGCCAGTGACTACGTTAAACAAACCTGCCGGCAAGCCTGCCCGCTCAGCCAGTTCCGCCAGTGCCAGCGCCGACAATGGCGTCTCGGCCGCGGGCTTAAGCACGACGGAGCATCCTACGGCCAGCGCCGGCGCCGCTTTACGGGTGATCATTGCGTTCGGGAAGTTCCATGGCGTCACCGCTGCAACCACACCGATTGGCTGCCTGATCACGACAGAACGACGGTCCGCAGTGGTATTCGGAATGACATCGCCGTAAACCCGCTTGCCTTCTTCCGCGAACCACTCCGCGTATGAGGCGCCATAGGCTACTTCACCGCGGGATTCAGCCAGAATTTTACCCTGTTCAGCGGTCATAATGATGGCCAGATCTTCCTGATTCGCCAGCATCAGATCATGCCATTTACGCAATACGGCCGAACGCTCCTTAGCGGTTTTCTGACGCCAGCTTTGCATTGCCGCTTCTGCCGCTTCAATGGCACGGTTGGTTTCCGCGGCACCCAGATCAGCAACCTGTGCAATCACTTCGCCGGTTGAAGGGTTAGTCACAGCAAAGGTGTTACCGTTATCGGCATCCAGCCATTCACCGTTCACATAGGCCTGAGTCTTCAGCAGACCCGCATCTTGCAGTTGTAAAGTTGTCATATCATTTCTCGCAGACAGAAGTATACCTGCCGGCCAGAGGCCAGCATTCGGAATAGGAAAACAGTTTAATTACTGATTAAAGGCGTATGCGCCGTTGTGAAGAAGCGGACTGCTCAGAGCAGTTCCTGCTCCTCCAGCACCTGGCGGGCAATGCGGAAACATTCCACCCCCTGAGGCACACCACAATAAATTGAAATTGCATGAATACTGGCGCGGATTTCAGCGACGCTGACGCCATTATTGATCGCACCGCGTAAATGCAGTTCCCACTCGTGCATTTTGCCCAGTGCCGCGATCATAGTGAGATTCATCAGAGAACGGGTTTTAGCATCAAGGGTATCGTCCCCCCACCCAAAGCCCCAGCACCATTCAGTCATAGCTTCCTGAAACGGACGGTTAAAGTCATCGGCTTTAGCCAGATTGTTCTCTACATAGGCGTCGCCTAAGGTGGCTTTCCGACGCTCTAAACCTAACTCAAACAGTGCTTTATCCATCACTTAACCTCTCAGATTAATTGGTATGCCAGCTGTGCTGCTCCTTCCAGATGGCTGGCACAAAGCTGGGCCGCACGGCTGGCATCCTGTTGCTCTATCGCATCAACGATATTGCGTAAATTCTCCGGGCCCTGGCTGCGACGCTCCCCCTGACTCAGGGTCAGTGCACGCAACCGGGAAATCCGGGCGTTTAACTGTTCAACCAGATCCCAGGACACGGTTTTTCCACCGGTGGTAAAAATCACCTCGTAAAACTCGCAGGTAACTTTCAACGCCTGTAACACGTCCTGCCGTTCCAGTAAGTGAGTAATCTCCTCACACAAACGGCGTAGCTGGCTGACGGTGTCAGCTGTTGCCTGCGATGCACAGCTGGCAACAGCGGCACACTCCAGCATGCTGCGGATCTGATAGATCTCTTCAACTTCATCACGACCAATCGTCGCGACTACATAACCGGCATTGGGAATGCCTACCACCAACCGCTCACTCTCCAGATGCCGGATACATTCCCGTACCACTGTCCGGCTGACCCCCATACTTTCACACAGGGCTCTTTCAACCAGGCGTTCACCCGGCTTGAGTAAATCTGCGGTTATCGCATCACGCAGCGATTCCAGCGCGTTTTCTTTCAGGGTCTTAGGTCTGTCTACCTTAAGCATGTATTAGTGATTCCATGTACTTCTGTCGGCGCAACAAAATAACTGTCCGCCCTGTTAAGTTCAGGGTACCAAGGTTACTACCAAAGGAAGTTCAGCCCAATCTATTTTCCCCACAGCCTCTTTTAAAAGCCCTTGCGGCGGTAAATCCGCCCCGGAATCCGGTTAAAAAAACAGCAATCCCACTACATTTTTAGTTTGCATGCCGAAATATTATATGATTGTATACCATAATACAAACATCAAACTGATAATGAGATCTGCCATGACACCTGAAATTCGCAAAGTGGTTTGCTACGAAGAAGAAACCCTGATCGAAGGTTTTAAAGCCTGTGATACCCCGGTAAAGATGTTCGCCGCGGCGGCTGTTATCAAAAACCCATGGGCGGGACGTTTTGTGGAAAACCTGCGTCCGGAAATCCTGGCATTCGGTCCGGTACTGGGTCAGCTGCTGACAGATAAAGTCTGCGCTATGGCCGGCGGTGCTGAAAACATTGAAGCTTTTGGTAAGGCTGCTGTCGTGGGTATGAACGGCGAAGTCGAGCATGCATCCGCCCTGATCCACACCCTGCACTTCGGCAACATTTTCCGTGAAGCGGTTGAAGCCAAATCCTTCCTGTCTTTTACTAACACCCGTGGCCCGGCCAATACGCCTATTATGGTACCGATGATGGACAAGAATGACGGTGGCCGCCGTTCACACTATCTGACACTGCAGTTCAACATTCCTGATGCGCCGGGTGCCGACGAAGTTGTCGTGGTATTAGGTGCATCTACCGGTGGCCGACCACACCATCGCATCGGTGACCGTTATCAGGAACTGAAGGAGCTGGGCCATGACATTGAAAACCCTGCAGCGGTCTGAATCCGCTAACGGGCTGGCGTTTCACCGCAGCGGCAGCGGCGACCCCGTGGTACTGATTCACGGCGTCGGCCTGCGGGCCGAAGCCTGGTTTCAGCAGTTGCCGGTACTCTCCCGTGACCACGAAGTGTTTGCGGTAGATATGCCCGGCCACGGTGACAGTGCCCTGCTAAGCGGTACCGCTCCCAGCCTGACCGCTTATGTGGATCACATCGCCAGCTGGCTGGAAGCAAACCTTTCCGACCCTGCGATGATTCTGGGCCATTCCATGGGCGCAATGATCGCGGTGCAGCTGGCTGCCCGCTATCCGGCCCTGTGCAAAGGTGTTGTCGCGCTGAATGCGGTTTACCGGCGTTCCGATGCTGCCCGCGAAGCTGTACAGAACCGTGCCCGGCAGATGTGGGAGCACCCTGAGCAGGACCGTGTTTCCGCACCGATCCAGCGCTGGTTTGATTTAAGTGGCAATGACCACGAAATTGCCATGGCAAACCTCTGCGCAAGCTGGCTGGAAGCCGCCCCTGCGGAAGGTTATGCCACAGCCTATACGATCTTCAGTGAAGAAGACGGCCCCAGCGATGCAGAGCTGGACAGCCTGACAGTGCCGGCCTGGTTCATTACCGGCGACGGTGATCAGAACTCATCGCCGGAAATGTCCCGTCAGATGGCAGCACGCTGCCGTTTTGGCCACGCTGAAATCATTGAAAACTCGCGGCATATGCTGCAACTCACCCATCCCGATGCAATTAATGCGCTGCTGGAGCAATTTATGTCCTCCTGTAAACAGCCATCAGGAGTCCATCATGAGTAATTTTGATCCCCGCGAATTACGCAACGCTTTCGGATCCTTCATGACCGGTGTAACCGTGGTTACTGCAGTCAGCGAATCCGGAGAAAAAGTCGGTTTCACCGCCAACTCGTTTACCTCGGTATCGGTTGAACCCTCGCTGCTACTGGTATGTCCGGGCAAAAACCTGTCCAGCTTCGAGATCTTCAACAGCTGTAAGCACTTTGCCATCAACATTCTGGCGGAAGATCAGCAACAGATTTCCAACACGTTCGCCAGCTCAAAAGGCGACCGCTTCGCCGACATCGGCTGGCATGCTGATGAGCACGGCAGCCCGCTGATCGACAATGCCGTTGCGCACTTCAGCTGCAGCACCTTTAACCGTATTGATGCCGGCGATCACATTATCCTGATCGGCGAAATCAGTGCCTTTACATCCAACGATAAACTGGGGCTGGGCTACGCAAAAGGCGGTTACTTCAGCCTCGGCATGGAACACCGCGCTGAACAGCTGAGTAAACATCAGGGCAGCATAGTCGGCGCCATCGTAGAGCACGAAGATACTGTTCTGTTAAGCCGCACCAGCCAGGGCTATACCCTGCCGCAGGTCGCCGCTGATGTGCAAAAAGGTTCGGTGGAATCAGTTCGCGAATACCTGCAAAGCAACGGCCTGAACTGCGAATTAGGGGCCGTTTACTCCATCTACGAAAATCTGGAAGCCAGTCAGAATACCTGTTTCTACCGGGCCAGCAGTGAACAGGCTGCCAGCCCCCGTCTGGGAGAATATGTTGATGTCAGCAAACTGGCTGAACTGGACTACGTATCTGCGGATATCGCCAGTGTCATGACCCGCTATGCTGATGAGAAAAAACACGGCGTTTTCCGGCTCTACGTCGGTGATCAGCAACACGGCAACATTCACTAGCAAGGAGCCACAGGATGAAATTTTCACTGTTTTCCCACATGGAACGCACCAACGAAAGCCAGTCTCAACAACAGCTGTATGATGAGTTTCTGTCTCTATGTGAGATGGCTGATCAGGGTGGCATGACCACCATCTGGACCGGCGAACACCACGGTATGAACTTCACCATTGCGCCGAACCCGTTCCTGAATCTGGTTGACCTTGCTCACCGTACCAAAAACGTCCGTTTAGGCACCGGCACTGTCGTTGCGCCATTCTGGAACCCGATTAAACTGGCCGGCGAAGCCGCCATGACGGATATTCTCACGGATGGCCGTCTGGAGCTGGGCATTGCCCGCGGCGCTTATTCATTCGAATACGAGCGTATGGTCGAAGGCGGCATTGACGCCTGGGGTGCCGGCGAGCGGCTGCGGGAGATTATTCCGGCGATTCGCGGCTTGTGGGCCGGCGATCACAGCCATGAGGGCAAGCACTACAACTTCCCGAAAACTACCTCTGCTCCTAAACCGACTACCGAGCAGGGGCCGCCGGTATGGGTTGCCGCCCGGGACATTAACAGCCATGAATTTGCGGTAGAGAATGACTGCAACGTGCAGGTCACGCCTCTGTGGCAGGGGTTGGAAGAAGTTGAAGGCCTGATGGAGAAATTCAACTCTGCCTGCGCCACTTACGACAAACGCCCGAAGATCATGATTCTGCAACACGCTTACATCGGTAAAACAGAAGACGAACTGGCCCGTGCCGCCGCGAAGCTCAATGAGTTTTACTGCTACTTCGGTGCCTGGTTCAAGAACGAACGGCCCATTAATCAGGGGCTGATTCAGCAACTGACACCGGAAGACATTGCTGCTCATCCGTTCTACTCTGCCGAACAGATCCGCAAAGACCTGATGATCGGCACCCCTCAGCAGGTTATCGACCGGCTTAAGCACTATGAAGATCTGGGCTACGATGAGTTTTCCTACTGGTCCGATTCCGGTATGACCCGGGAAGAAAAAGAAACCTCCCTGGCCCGCTTCATCGATGAAGTTATGCCGGCGTTTAATTAATTAAGGAGTCTTACATGACGAATCAACCTCATTACCAACTGTTCATTGACGGCCAGTGGCGCGAAGGCTCCGACGCTCAGGTGATGCACAGTACCAACCCGGCAACGGGCGAGCACTGGGCAAGTTTTGCCTGTGCGTCCCCTGCCGATGTCGACACAACGGTTAAGGCCGCCCGCCGCAACCTGAATGAAGGCCCCTGGTCTGAACTGAATGCCACTGCCCGGGGTGCCCTGCTATATAAGCTGGCAGATTTAATTGAAGCCAATGCTGAAAAGATCGGCGCGGTTGAAACCACTGACAGCGGTAAGCTGGCAAAAGAAACCGTCATGCAAACCGGTTATGTGGCGAACTACTACCGTTATTACGCAGGTCTGGCGGACAAAGTTGAAGGCAACACCCTGCCAATCGACAAGCCGGATATGCACGTATACACCACCCCGGAACCGATCGGAGTGGTGGCAGCAGTCGTCCCCTGGAATGCTCAGATGTTCCTCACCGCGACTAAGCTTGGTCCGGCACTGGCGGCAGGCTGTACGGTAATTCTGAAAGCCTCTGAACTGGCCCCCGCGCCAATGTTCGAACTGGCAAAGCTGATTAAAGAAGCAGGTTTCCCGGACGGCGTTGTTTCCGTGATTACCGGTGATGCACAGAACTGTGCCATCCCGCTGACGTCTCATCCAGATATCGACCGCCTGGCCTTTACCGGTGGTCCGGAAACGGCTAAGCACGTCATCCGCAATACCGCCGAAAACTTCGCAGTGACCTCACTGGAACTGGGCGGTAAATCTCCGATCATCATCTTTGAAGATGCCGACCTTGAAAGCGCTGCTAATGGTCTGATCGCCGGTAACTTCGGCGCATCCGGCCAGTCCTGTGTGGCCGGTTCCCGGGCGTTTATTCAGCGCACAGTATATGACCAGGTAGTCGCTAAGGTTGCTGAAAAAGCCGGTCATATTGTCATCGGTAATCCACTGGAAGAGGCTACCCACATTGGCCCACTGTGCACGATGGCACAGGTCGAGAACATCGAGCGCACACTGGCTAAATCGGTAGAACAGGGCGCAACTATCCGTTTCGGCGGTGAGCGCGCCGCGGACTGCGGTTCCCCGCATTACTTCAAGCCAACCATGGTTGAATGCCCGAATACTGACATTGCTACCCTTACCACCGAAATGTTCGGTCCGGTGATGTCTGTGGTGGTATTCGATACTGAAGAAGAAGCAATTGCCATGGCCAATGACAGCATTTACGGCCTTGGCTCCGGCATTTTCACCCAGAACCTGGCGCGGGCGCACCGGGTATCCGGCAAGATTCAGTCCGGCATCTGCTGGGTGAATACCTATCGCGCCATTTCCCCGATTGCCCCGTTCGGCGGCATTAATCAGTCGGGCTATGGCCGTGAAGCAGGTATCCAGGGAATTTTTGATTACATCCGTACCAAAGCGACCTGGATCAACATCTCAAGCGAACCCATGAGTAATCCTTTTGTGATGCGCTAGGTAAGCTGAACGAAGCCGCACCAGCCGGTGCGGCATATCCACAAACCCACGAATCTTCCTCCTGCAATTTTGCCGGGGGCAGTAGGTTTTCGCACTTATGAAAATAAAAAACGCAATAACAGACCTCAACATTCCCACCTCAGAAGGCGGGTTCTATGCTGGTTTTAACCAGTTTGTCACCCTGGGCGCAAAGATACTGGTTATTCTGCTGGTTATCTGGGCGGCCATGGATCCGGAACGTGCAGGTAGCCTTTTAAGCGCATTGCAGAGCTGGTCTTTCGCCAATCTGGGCGCCTGGTATATCTACGTCATGGGCTTTTTCGTCGTCGTTTGTCTGTTCCTGGCGATTATGCCGGGCATCGGTAAAACAAAACTCGGCAAGCCTGGAGACGCCCCGGAGTTCTCTTACTTCTCATGGGTTTCGATGATGTTCGGAGCAGGTATCGGTATCGGTATGATGACCTATGCCACGGCTGAACCTCTGTACCACTTCGCCAACAACCCGGATACGATTCTGGGCATGGCAACTGCTAACGGTGCCGACAACGTTGTCCCTTCTATGAAGTGGGCATTTTTCCACTGGGGTCTGAGCGCCTGGGGTTGCTATGCCATCATCGGTGTCAGCCTGGCATTCTTCAGCTATAACCGCGGCCTGCCACTGACCATCCGTTCTGCTCTGACGCCGTTATTCGGCCGCGCGCTGGAAGGCCCGCTGGGTCACGTTGTGGATATTGCAGCGGTGCTGGCGACCGTACTGGGTGTTGCGGTTACCGTCGGTTTTGGTGTCAGCCAGTATGCGTCCGGTATTTATGAGGTTTTCGGTTTCGAATGGCTCATCAATGCTGATAAGTCTCCGTCAACTGCCGGTATGCTGTTTGCCCTGACCATTGTAATGGTGCTGTCGATTGTTTCAGCCCTCTCAGGTGTCGGCAAAGGCATTAAGTGGCTGTCCAATCTGAACATGGGTTTGTCCGGCGCACTGTTACTGTTCTTCCTGATATTCGGCGCTACAGCGTTCGCACTGGATGCACTGTTCAGCGGCATGCTGGAATATCTGGCGTTTGTGCCACAGCAATTGTTTAACTACTGGGCACCGGGTGATACCGATCCGGCCAAGAGCCTCTACTCCTGGCAGTCCGGCTGGTGGACAGTGTTTATCTGGGCATGGTGGATTGCTTTTGCACCTTTTGTTGGTCTGTTTCTGGCGCGAATTTCTAAAGGCCGTACCGTACGGGAATTCATTCTGGGTGCAATGATCGTTCCGACACTGGTTTCCTTCGTCTGGTTCGCTTTCCTGGGCGGCACAGCGATTGATCTGGAACTGAACGGCGCCGCTGCCGGCGCAATCAGTGGAGCCGGTCAGGAAGCACAGCTGTTCATGACCCTGAAACTGATGGTATCTGAGGCGGTTTATCCGATCATGACGCTGCTGATTCTGGTACTGCTGACTACCTTCCTGGTGACCTCGGCCGATTCAGCAATCCTGTGTGTGAATACCATTAACTCTGTGGGTGTAATGCCAAACAAGAGCAAATCACACATCATCATCTGGGGTGTCATGTTTACCGCGGTTATTGCTGTACTGATGGTCGCCGGCGGGCTTGGCGCCATTAAATCTGCAATGATTGTGGCGGCTGTGCCCTTCTCAGTGATCATGGCCCTGATGGCAATCTCACTGATCAAAGCACTGATCCGTGACCGCTTGCGGGAAAAAGCAGGTGATCTGCCAGCCAGCGCACCGTCAGAACCAACCATCTGACACGATTGCTGTCCGTCATAAAAAAACCGGGGCCTGCCCCGGTTTTTTATGTCTCATAGCTTCAGATCAACTTATTTGATCTCAATCCGCGGTGAACGCATCACCACTTCATCGTTCAGCTCAATACCGATACCCGGCGCTTCAGATACTTCAAAGAAACCGTTCACAGGTTGCGGATCCTGAATACACAGCTCCCGGTTCCAGGATTTAATCGCATAAGTATGGTGTTCGTGAATCAGGAAGTTCGGAATGGCCGTTTCAAGATGCAGGGATGCAGCCGTTGCCACAGGGCCACCACACACATGCGCCTGAATCCGTACATCGAAGATGTCAGCATAGTCACACACTTTTTTGGTTTCGGTAAAACCGCCGCACAGACCGATATCCGGCTGCAGTACATCCACACTCTGGTCTTCCAGATACGGACGTACCTGCCAGCGGTTATACAGACGTTCCCCACCGGCAATCGGCACGGCAACTTTATCCGCAACCTTAGCGTGTAAAGAGTGGTTCAGGTAATTAACCGGTTCTTCGTAATACATGCAGCCGAATTCTTCAGCAATTTCACCCAGCTGGATCGCCGTGGTAGCCCCCGGCAGTGAGTGGCATTCAAAGATGATATCCACTTCATCCCCTACTGCTTCACGGATAGCCGCCATACGGGCGCGGTACAGTTTCATCTCAGCTTTGGAGATAATCTTGGTCCGCTCGTAATAAGTATTGCCGTCCTTGTCGTACATAATCGGATCGACCTTCACGGCGTCATAGCCTTCAGCCATCGCCTTCAGTGCCGCTTCCGCATACTGTTCAGGCTGAGACAGAGCTTTGAACTCAGCGTCCCAGTCAAACTGCAGCTGAGATGCATAGGTACGCAGTTTGTCATTAACCTTACCGCCCAGCAGTTGGTATACCGGCAGCCCCAGCGCTTTACCCTTGATGTCCCACAGAGCAGTATCGATCGCACTCATGGCGGCATACACCACCGGACCGCCACCCAGGCCCCAGAAGGATTCCCGCAGCATCCGCGCCCAGAGCTTTTCTGTCTGGAACGGATCGTGACCAATCAGAAACGCTTCTGCCATTTCCTTAATCATATGTGCTGCAGCACTGTGACCAAGATCATAGGCCAGACCTGCTTCACCCACACCGTTAATCCCTTCATCCGTATGAATACGGACAAATACCGGATTCCAGGGCGGACGTTCAGGGCAGTGAATATCGAATACTTCAACCGAAGTAACTTTCATATGTATCTCCGTATTTCTTAATGCTGCGCTAAACCAACACGCAACTTTTATAATATCAACAGCACGGAATATTCAGGGTCCAGCCGCTTATTCCATAAAACCCGGATCAAGCTTATAAGCCTTACGCAGCATCGCCGGCCAGATCTTCTGACCACCGGTCGTACCGGTATTCACAATTTTGGCCTGCTTATAAATATTATCCAGAATCGGCTGTGGCACTTTAACCGCTTCCTGACCGCTGGCCTGCAGCATCAGCTGAATCTCACAGGCACGCTGCAAATCAAACATGCGCATAAAAGCATCGCCCACCGTTGGGCCCAGTGTCAGACCACCGTGGTTCACCAGCAGCATATGGTTGGTGTCTCCCAGGTCATTTTGCAGACGGGCTTTTTCATCATCATTCACCGCCAGACCTTCATAACCGTGATAGGACAACGATGATAGTGAGAACATAGAATACTGGCTATACGGCAACAAGCCTTCCTTCTGGCTTGCAACTGCAATGGTTGCCGGAGTATGCAGGTGCATCACGCAATGGGCATCTTCCCGCACGGCATGTACCGCACTGTGAATGGTAAAACCGGCCGGATTAATCTCATAGGGCGTGTCATCCAGGATATTTCCATCCAGATCCACCTTCACCAGATTCGACGCGGTTACCTCATCAAAGGCCAGACCAAAAGCATTTACCAGATACTGATCGGTGCCCGCCAGACGGGCAGACAGATGAGTATAGATAATGTCGTCCCAGCCCAGATCGGCTACCAGACGGTAGCAGGCTGCCAGATCCACCCGTAGCTGCCATTCTTCCTCTGAGACTTTTCCTTTCAAACTGATTGTCGGTAATTCGAACACAGCGGGGCTCCACTACTTAAACAAATTTAGCAGGGATTTTACGTGATAAGTGTCCGTCTAACCATGCTGCAAATCAGTTGTTAACTTTACGGCAGATAAACCGGACCGGATATCAGTTGCTAACGCAAATAAATCCCTGTAAGCCCCTTACTTGTTAGCCTCAGGACAGCTACACTATGGCTCCTTAGAGATCATCTTATACTTATGGCCATATCGAGTTAAACAATGCAAAACTGGACCCCTGATAGCTGGCAATCCATGCCTATTCTGCAACAGCCGGAATACCAGGATACTGCCGCACTGAAACGTGTAGAACAGAAACTGGCCGAACTTCCACCACTGGTATTTGCCGGTGAAGTTCGATCCTTACACCAGCAACTGGCGGAAGTATCTGCCGGGCGTGCTTTTCTGCTGCAGGGCGGCGACTGTGCCGAGAGTTTTGCTGAATTTAACGCGACCAACATCCGCGATACTTTCCAGGCGATGATGCAAATGGCGGTGGTCATGACCTTTGCCGGCAGCTGCCCGGTGGTTAAGGTTGCTCGCATTGCCGGGCAGTACGCCAAGCCCCGCTCCGCCGGTACCGAAACCATCAACGGTATCGAGCTGCCAAGCTACCGCGGCGATATCATTAATGATATTGAATTCACCCCTGAAACACGCACCCCGGATCCGGAGCGTCTGATTCATGCCTATAACCAGGCTACCTCGACCCTGAACCTGCTGCGCGCTTTTGCTCAGGGTGGCTTTGCTGATCTGCATAAAGTGCATCAGTGGAACCGTGGCTTCGTTGCCAAGAGCCCGCAGGGTGAAAAATACCAGCATCTGGCAAAACAGATCGACGATGCGCTGGCCTTCATGGAAGCCTGCGGTATCCGCAGCACTAACGTGCCGCAACTGAAAGAAACCCAGCTGTTTACGTCGCATGAAGCACTGCTGCTGAACTACGAACAGGCCCTGACGCGTCGCGACAGCATCACTGAACACTGGTACAACTGCTCTGCACACATGTTGTGGATCGGTGACCGGACCCGACAGCTGGACGGTGCCCATATCGAATTCCTGCGTGGCGTTGAAAACCCGATCGGAATGAAAGTTGGCCCGACAATGAAGCCGGACGAACTGATTGAAATCATCGATACTCTTAACCCGCAAAACCTGCCGGGCCGCCTGACTCTGATCAGCCGTATGGGTGCCGATAACATTACCGAAATACTGCCGCCACTGGTACGTAAGGTAAAAGAAGAAGGCCGCAATGTGGTCTGGAGTTCAGACCCGATGCACGGCAATACCATTAAAGCCAGCAGCGGTTACAAGACCCGTAGCGTTGAGAGCATTCTCAAGGAAATGAAAGGGTTCTTCGAAGTACACCGTGCCGAAGGCACATACGCCGGCGGTGTTCAC